>JAOTTD010000037.1 GCA_029864565.1 Thermoplasmata archaeon
GACCTGTGTCTCGGCACCGCAGTCGGAACATGTCGCAGTATGCATCTCCCTCGGCCTGGAGCTGAAACCACGGTCGTTCCTGCGGGGTCTGTCGTTTATGAGGACTACCTCCACAAATTCTCTTCGGACCCTTGAAAGGGTTAAAGGCATTCCAGAAGTTAGTCTCAGATGTATATTAAACCTCTGGCAAAACAAGCATTCTCAGGCACAGTCCCGGCCTCGAGGGAGCTATGGAAGTGGCTATCGCCTGTCTGATCAGGCCCCGGATCATGACTTCCGCAGCCGGAACCTACCTTTTGGCACCACGATTTCGAATCTAGCTCCAGCACCAGCTTGTCCTGTCTCGCTTATCGAAAAATCTGTTATTGAAAGGACTTCACGGATGAGGAACAACCCCAGACCCGTGTTCTTGCCATAGCCTCGCTCGAATATCTTCTCCTTCTCTCCGTCCGGTATCCCTAAGCCGTCGTCTTCAATCACTATCACAGCGGTATCGTCTTGGATGGCGAACGAGAATCGGATCTTGGTTGCCCGTTCCCCGTGCCGTTTCGTATTATCCACCAAGTTCAGAAATGTCTTCTCCAACATCGGATCCGCCCAGAGCTCCAAACCATCGAGGTTTGATTCCACCGCTATCTTCTCCAGCTCGATGCTGGCGAGCACGCTGTCGAGTGTCAACTTGGCGTCGATCCATTCGGGTGCCTTGCTGCCAGCGGCCTGATAGTCCTTGGCGAACTCGAGTTGGTCATTTATCGTCATTGCGGCCTCCTTCATCCGGGCGAGGTATTCTTTGGGCTTCTCCTCGTCGGCGATTCCCCAGGCCATTTCCAAATATCCAGAGAGAACGACGAGTTGGTTTACGATGTCGTGCCTCGTTATCGCGTCGAGCAGGCGAAGCTTTTCATTCGCCTTCATCAGAGCAACCTCAGTCTCCTTCCGCTTCGTCATGTCGACCAAAGTCGCCAGTGAGCCCAGGTATTGGCCAGATTCGTTAAGCAGCGGAGAAGCCCCGATGGACACGCTCACTGGAGTGCCATCGCATTGGATGATTTCCACATCGTAGTGGCCCCGCCCCCCCTTTGTCCTGGCCGCAATCTCCTCGCTTAGGACCTGAGCATTCTTGGCGTCGACGAAATTGAATATCGATTTGCCCAGCAGCTCATCGACGCTGTATCCTGTGATCTCAGCTATCCTCGGATTCGCAAACACTATCACGCCATTTGCGTCTGTTCTGACTATCCCCTCACTTGACAGAAGTGCTAGTTGCCTGTACTTCTCCTCGCTGGCCTTTAGCGCCTCTTGAGCCTTGATTCTCTCGGTTGCATCCCTGAGGTACTCAATCACTCCTTCCATCTCGTTGGTGCCCTCCCTCAAAAGAGGGAATGTAAAAACGTCCAACCATCCGACAACCTCTCCGTTCGCGCCTATCTTAGTAACAAGGCCGGTGCCCGCCTTCCCGGTCTCGAGCGTCCACCTCGCTGGGCATTCCTCGCAAGGCTCATCGCGGTGTTGGTGAATCTCGTAGCATTTCTTGCCAACCAATGGCATTGAATGGCTGTACCACTCCTCCATCGACGAGTTAACTCTTTGAACAGTCAAGTCCTGGTCCAGGATGCTGATGCCGTCCTGGATGCTTGAGAATATCATCGACGAGAATTCCTCGGATTGCCTCAGAGCGTTCTCGGCTGCCTTCCTCCATGTCAAATCCCTAGCTATCGCCAAGAATGCGGTCTGGCCTCTGTGGCGCAAGGCGCGTACATTCAATTCGGTGGGTATCCTTGTACCGTCCTTGGCAATATGATTCACCTCGAAGAAGGCGTAACCATTCTTGATAGCCTCTTGCATCCGCGCAGAAACCTTGGATGCAGACTCCGGGTCAGTGATATCCTCTGGAGTCATCTGCAGCAGTTCCTCTCGGGTATATCCAAGAGATTTGCACGCTGCTTCGTTGACATCCTGAAACCTCCCGTCCAGCGTGTGTACGAAAATCGCATCTGCTGCACCGTTGAATAGCGCGCCGTAGTCCTCTCTGGTATCGCGCAAAGCGTCCTGATAGGACCTCTCTTCAGAGGTATCCACCAGCACGGCAAATCCCCCGGTAACCGAACCGTTCTCGTCTATAGTAGGCGACGCGTAGGCCTTTAGATGTCCGCTGAGCCCAGTTTCGGGGTCGCTGAATCTGATGTCGCCGACACCGACCTGCTTTCCAGACAGAACATCATCCAGAAGGCTCTGGATCCCCTCCGTCTCGATGAACGGCAGCAATTCTGACACTGACGTGCCAATCATATCATCTTTGGAAAACCCTGATACTCTCTCGGCTCCCCTATTCCACATCGTTATGACCAGGTCCTTGTCGAAGCCGACAAGGGCAACGATTTCGGCATCTACAAGAATGTGGCCGATGCCTTTCTCGTTTCTAGATTTAAGTTCAGCTCTGCGGTGCTGGGCCAGCTTCTGAATCATCATGGTCAGTTCGGCGAATTGAGCGCGGATGCTGGTGCCCTTCTGAATATACAGATCGGCACCAGAGTTGAGCGCCTCCATCGCAACCTCCTCTCGCCCCTTCCCCGTGAACATGATGAATGGTGTGTCGTCGCCGCGCGCTCTCAACGCCTTAAGTAGCGCAATACCGTCCATTCCGGGCATGCTGAAATCCGAAACGACAACGTCGTAGTCCTTCTCCTCCAGAACCCTCAACGCGTCCATGGCGGATATCGCCACGTCCAAATGGACCGAGCCGCCCTTCTCAAGCAGAAGCTTTGCCAATTCCAGGAAGCTGGCCTCATCGTCCACACACAATACCTTAACGGGAGACTTCACAGCATTAACACCTGCGGTACGAATATTGAAAGCGTTCTGGGTCCGAAATACTTGCAGTCGACTCTTAATATGCTTAGGCCAGAGGATTAACTTTTTCCCTGTCGGAACCGGGCGCAACCCGCTCCCCTCAGTCGGTCTCTGAGCCCGCTGCGAACCTGAACTTACCGCGAGGTACATCCATCTGGAAGGTGGCGCCCTTTCCCAAAGTGCCCACCTCAGAGATGTTGATACCCGTCATGGCTAGGACCTCTCGAATCAAGAATAGTCCGAGACCGCTATCCTTGCCATATCCGCGATCGAATATCTTGTCCTTCTCCTCGTCGGGTATCCCGACACCATCGTCCGAGTACACCAGAATCAAGCCATCATCCTTCTTGGAGTAGCTGGCGGTTATCTTTGTCACCCTCTGTCCGTGTTTCCTGGAGTTCATTAGGAGGTTTAGGAAGACCTTCTCGAACAATGGATCGACCAGTATCTCGACGTCTCCCAATGATTCGCTTACTTCGATATCCCCCATGTCGAGCATTGACACAGCTCCGAGCAGCTCCAGCCTCACCCTCACCCACTCCGGAGGCTTCATCCCTGCCTTCTGATAGCTGCCGGCGAACTGAAGTTGCTCGGTTATGGTCATACATGCCTGCTTCGCAGCAGCGATCTGTCCGGAACGAGGGCCATCGTCGTTCCCCTCAAGGAGCGAGAGGTAGCCCATCAGGACGGCGACCTGATTTATTACATCGTGGCGTGTGATGGAGCCCAACAGGCTGAGTTTTTCGTTGGCTTGTCTAAGAGCTTTCTCTGTTCGCTTTCTTCCGGTTATATCCTTGGTGATAGCCGAAGCCCCAATTATCTTACCAGTTCGGTCCTTTACAGGAGAGATGGTCAATGACACATCAATCTTCGTGCCGTCCTTTCGGACTCTAACTGTTTCGAACCACGGAACCCTCTTGCCACGTTTGACCTGTCTGAAGGCCCTGCGATATTCTGGATACTGTTCCGTTGGCACAATGATCGTGACAGGTTTGCCGATGGCCTCCTCAGCGGAGTAGCCGTACAACACCTCTGCCGATTTGTTCCAGCTGAGGATGGTTCCGTCTAGTCCCTTTCCGATTATGGCGTCGAGCGAAGAGTCAACGATGAGCGCCAAGCGCTCGGTCTCCTCCTGAAATTTGGATCGTTCTGTTACGTCGAGCACGATTCCCTGGAAATCGGTTACGTTGCCTTCCGAGTCCCTCCGGACGAGGACTCTTGAATCGATCCATCTTACCTCGCCAGCCTTGGTAAGTATCCGACATTCTGCCTTTATGTAATGGTCGCCCGCTTCTACGCGCTTCACGGCCTCCTCCTTAAAGGTGCCCAAGTCGTCGGGATGTATTATCTCGGTAAACGATCTTTTTCCTGACTCGAACTCGTCTGGTGTATAGCCGAACTGAGTGATGTTCTTTGAAACGAAACGCACTGACCATAGCGGATCTGGGCGCATCAGCAGTACGACAACGGGGCTTGCATTCACAATCCTCTCGAACTCTTCTCTGCTCTCGAGTGACTGGATCAGCTCTTTCTCAGCCAGCTTCCTCCTTCTGGCATCGCGGAATATGCTCAGGATGGCAGGCTGGCCAAGATAATCCATATGGCGCATATTGATCTCCACGGGGAGACCTTTGCCATCGCTCGAGGCAAACACAGACTCGAAGATAAGGCTGTTCGAAACAGCCGCCTTCTTGAGAGCATTGGCGAGGTCCTTCCGATCCTCAGCAACGATGAAATCAGATAGAGGCAATCCAATCAGTTCCTTCTTCGAATAGCCGAGTCGATCGCACATGACATTGTTGACGTCTATGACGACGCCATTCAGGTCATGCACGGCTATTCCATCGCCCGCATTCTCGAGCAAGAAACGAAACCCTCTCTCTGAATCGATGATGGAATTCTGCATCCTCTTGCGCTCAGTGCTTTCCGCGACAATGATGAGGCCACCAATACTCTCCCCATCATCGTTAGTGACCGGGAAGTAGCTCACATCGAAGTATCGTTCCTCCCTGGTTTCAGATTCGACATAAAGCCGCTCGTTCAGCATGCTAGTAACGCCTTTCAGAGCATTGGCGATATGGTCCTCATCGATGATCGCACTGAGTATCGGGGACAATTCCTTGGATAATGGCTGTCCGAGAATTGACTCCTTCATAACACCAGAGAACATCTCCATGCCCGGATTCCATATGACGACCCTATTCGCCACGTCAAAGGCAGATATGCCCATGGCATTCATGTCGATGATACGGCCGAAGAAATCCCTCTCCTTCAAGAGGCTCCTCCCGGCACGCTTCTTGACAGCAAGGGACTTTATCATCGTCGAGATCTCTGCGAACAGAGCCTTCAGGTTCAGCGATTTCGGAATATACAGGTCGGCACCGCTGTTCAGCGCGTCCACAGCGACGTCCTCTCTTCCTTTTCCGGTCACAATGACAAATGGGGTGTCGATTCCTGCAGCCCTCAACTTCCTTAGGAGGTCGATTCCATTCATCTCAGGCATCTGATAATCGCTGATGATGACGTCGTAATCCTCCTTGTAGAGCTTCTTGAAGGCCGCTTCTCCGGACGTCGCACCATCTACGGAAATGGCTCCCCCTGCACCGAGCATTCGGACAGCGAGGTCCACGAACTCCTGTTCGTCGTCTACATAAAGGACCTTCGGCGAGGGTTTGTTCACGAGGGAACCGAGCGAGGTTGTAGTGTCGTCGCCTGACATCATCCTCGGAGTATTCAAGTACGGAGTGAGCCTATTAATCTTCCGTAGGCGCCCTTGAGCTGAAGCTTGGAACTTCTTCTACCGCCCATGCTGCGTAGAACCTGACCTGAACAAGATGCAACAAGAAGCCATCAGCATCATCCATCAACGAGGGGCGCGCTCAGGCGCGCATACCGAGCGGAACTCGCTCCTTGGGCCTATTTTCAGCCTATCTTCTCATCAAATGGATGTAGTGGCACTCTGGGCATTCCAGGACTTTGCCCTCGTTCTCGACCAGCTTAACATGCTTCTTGTGCTTCTCGCATTCCGGGCAGGCCTTGTCCTCCTCGATCTTCCTGTGATAATCCAATGCTCCCACTTTCAAACCTCCGATGGATAATCAAGCCGGGGACGGAAAAGCCTTGTCACGTTCCTGTTCAGGAACGGATCTCAAGGCTTTGTATTGCCGCCACCATCTCTCTCAGAGGATCCATGAAATCGCCATTCTCAACCAATGTGCCCGTGACGACGATGTCAGCTCCTGACCTGCACAGCCTTCTGGCAATCTCTGGATCAGTGATCCCCCCTCCCACCACGAGTGGGATCGCTATGTTCTTCCTGACACTGCTGACCATATCCTCCGGCACAGGCTGAGGCGATCCCGATCCAGCCTCCAAGTACACAAGGGCCATGCCAAAGAACTCCGCGGCGATGGCGTAGCCGACTGCTCGATTATTGTCGCCTCGTTTGATGACATCAGCCTCGCCCACTTCGCCGACCCTCATGCCGGGTTCGACAATGATGTAACCCATGGATATCGGCTCCAGGCCCAGACGCTTGATCAGCGGGGCGCCCTTCCACTGCTCGCCTATGAGGTTCCGGACATTGCGCGAGTTGAGCATGCTCATGAAGTAGATAGCATCACACCTTTGAGCGATCGCGTTCGCGCCCGATGGGAAGTATATGACAGGCAACGAGCAACGCCTCTTGATCTCGTCCACAGTCATATCCAGGTTTTCCTGCGTGATCCCCGTGGACCCACCCACCATGACGGCGTCGGTTCCTGCGGCCGCGGCTTTCTCAGCTATGGCGCCGGCGATGGAAACGGGCTGCTTGGCAGGGTCGAGCAGAGTCATGTGCATCTTCCTCTGCTTCAGCGTCTTCTCGATGTACGCGCGAACCTTCATGCGATGCCACCAACCAGGAACGCCACCAAGGCAATCAGCATGGCAGTTTTTATCGTCTTCTGACCTTGCTCCGGTGCCGCGAAGTGTATCATGGCACTGTATATAAAAACTGTATCGGCCACTGCCAGGAATGGGATGTACCAGGCTGACAGCAGCGAGAGGAGGTAGGGCATGGGGCTCAATACTACAGCTACAGAGAGGGCAGCTGATGCCACGATTCCGGCATTGCGGCGACCGAGCCTCATCGGAAGAGTCATGCGCGAGCGTTCATCTCCTGCAACGTCCTGTATGTCCTTCACAATCTCGCGCCCAAGAGTAGCCATGAAGGCCAATGCAGCAAGTATCCAGGCGAGTTCCAGTCCACCCACTGCGGCCCCTCCAAATAGAAAGAGGGCCGCCGTCAACCAGCTGATCGCAAGGTTTCCGGCCAAACCCTCTGACTTGAGGAAGACTTCGTATGCCACTATGAAAGCGAGCGACGTGACGACAATGAGAAACGATTCCAAGCCGATAGTCAGACTCAACCCAACCGCTATCGCGAACAGTGTCGCCGCTATCATCAGAGCGGTCCTCGGCGATATGATTCCCAGGGGAATTGGTCTCGACGGGTGAGCAATCCTGTCCAATTCGCGGTCGAAGAAGTCGTTCATCGAATTGCCCGCACCTACAAACGCGACCACGACGACCATGGAGGCGACCACCTCGAACGCTCTATCGACCACCGTCTCCGAGCTGGAGCATATGACCGCGGCGAGAAGACCAGCTACTGCCGCCATAGCACAGTTGCCGGGGCGGACCATGGTGATGCATCCTTTGAGAATTCTGGTAGCTCCAACCGAAGCCATTATGGTTGGGACATCCTGCACGAATATAAGGATTTTGAGAGGCTCCAAGGAAAAGGATTATGTAGTGATGCTATGTTGGTCAGCTCTGCAATGCAGACACCCATGCCGCCAGACGCTGCCAAGGAAATCGAACATGTCAAGAGCATGGTGGCGCGCCATTTCCCGGTTTACGACGTCAAGGTGAGCTACGACGTTGTGGAATTCTACTGCCGAATCGACGAGGCCATGCTGGAGGAATCCTTCGATAAGTTGCGGGAAGAGATGGCGCAACAAGGCTACATCCCCATGGTCACCTATCAGAAGGGCGAGCATATCATAATCGTTGGGAAGAAGCCAAAAGCGAGGTACAGGAGTATCTACGTCAACCTCGCAATGTTCATCATCACATTGGTGGCAATGACCTTCGCTGGCATCGGCCTTTGGTCGGAGTATGCAGACGTTCCCAGCAGCGAGGTCTACACGCTCAGAAACATAGGCACTAGCATACTGGTGTTCACTCTTCCACTGCTCGCCATTCTAGGCATTCACGAACTGGGCCATTTCTTCATGGCCAGGAGAAGGAAGGTAGCAGCGTCCCTTCCATTCTTCATCCCATCCATACCTCCACTCGGAACTCTGGGTGCGGTAATCTCGCTTCGAGATCCGATACCTGACAGGAAGAGCCTTCTCGAAATAGGGATTGCTGGTCCCATTGCGGGCCTGCTGATGGCCATCCCTATTGGCCTTCTTGGGCTCGTCCTTACGAATGCTGATGCCAGACCTATTCCTGACAGCTTCGAGACCGGAAGCATCGTCTATGTAGCATTCCCGCTGATTTACGAATGGATGGAGATGTTCGTTCCGATTGCGGGAGACTTCTTCATCCACCCATTAGTCTTCGCCGCGTGGGCGGGATTCCTTGTGACCGCCATCAACCTTCTACCGGTAGGGCAGCTTGATGGAGGGCATATAGCGAGGGCAATACTCGGACAGAACGCGAAATACGCAAGCTGGGTCATGATTGCGGGATTAATCGTGCTCTCGTTCTTCTGGCTGGGCTGGATATTCTTGGCATTGCTCGTTCTATTCTTCGGGGCGAAGCATCCACCACCCCTGAACGACATCACAAAACTGGACACCAAGAGGAAGGCTGCTGGCCTGGTCGCCTTCGTCATACTCTTCGTAACGTTCATGCCCATACCGATCACCATCCTTGTCCCCGATCATTCAGTCGAGATGTCACCCGCAGACGCCGTGAGCGCTTCAATAGCACCTGGAGGATCAGCTGAATTCTCGTTCTGGGTAGAGAACGCCGGAAACGTGAAGAACAACATCACCGTGTTTGCCGAGAGCCCGCCCACCACGTGGACCATTGAATTCAAGCCGAATGCGTCTGACGACCAGGCATACGCTAGCACGGCTGACAGAAGGTTCGACATATCCGAAAACGCGACCTTCAATATGCGCGTGACTTGCGGCCCATCTGCTCCGGGAGAACAGCAGCTGACAGTAATCGCCCGGTCCGAGTCGTCCCAGGAAGCCGACCCAGTTGAGGACCGTGTGGTGTACACATTCGATGTGGAGTACCCGGAGCTGGAGTTCTGGGCAGTTGACGATGCCATAACCGTCCTTGCGGGTGATAATGCGACCGCGGTTATACAGGTCAACAACACCGGATACGGGGATGTCGCCTTGACTTTCACGACATATGATCTGCCAGCATCAACGAGCGTGGACCTCTACGAGGATGAGTTCGACGAGAACTCGACATACAGGCTCAACCTGACTGTCCCTGCAAGCAGCTCCGCGACCTTCACGGTTCTCGTTTCCGTCGCCGACTACGCCATCCCAGGAGAACGGATGATCTCGATTCAGGCGACCTACTTCGATGTCGTCCTCGAGATGATAGAGATCGGCTTGACCGTTTCGTGAAGTCCGCACTGGCTCAGAGTCTCTCGAAGACGCAGAAATGGCGAGTCAGAGATCGATGGACCCAGAGCTCGTGACTACCGAGGAGTTTGAAGCCCTCGGCGTTGTCGGCGAGAGATGGATCATGAACGACCATCGCAAGTTTCGATCCCTTGTCCAGAATTTCCGATAGCGATCCGAAAGCCCTGCATAGGAGATCGGACACGGGCTCCCCATTCGTGCTGGACGATCGACCATAAGGCGGGTCAGTGGCAATGCCGTCGGCATGCTGAACCACCGCGCTGACAGAACCGACATCACAAACGTGTAGTCGTCCTTCAGCCCCTACCGACGCCATGTTAGCCCTTGTTCCCTCTATCATTCTCTCTGAGACATCTGACCCGATTGCTTCGGCACCGACCAACGCAGCCTCCGTGACTATGGCGCCGGTTCCGCAGAACGGGTCCAACATCCGCTGGCCAAGGCGAACCTCGGTCAGGTTCACCATGCATCTAGCGAACTTGGGATGCAGCGATATAGGATGGTTGAATGGCATGTTCTTCGTCTTCCTCCTTTCGTATGATGCTCGGTCCACGGATCCCACAAAGCGCCCAAAATGCACCTTGTCGGAGAAGACGATGCGCACCTCTGAAGAAGGATTGTGTATGTCGACGCCGACCGCAGGTTCGAGGACAGCGCCGACCGATTGGTTCACGCGTGCCAGGTCGACGCATTCATGGGAAGTGCCGATCCTCGTCGAGTGCACCCGTACCGGTCCAGGGACGGCGACCGAGGAGGAGATCGCCTCCACATCCTCAGGGCCGCCTGAACAGATATACTCCGACACCGCATGACATAACGCCATCCTATCAACGAACGCATTGGCGTTGGCATCCGTGTCTATCACGAGAATGCCTTTGTCCTCGACCACAGCTTCTGCCCTTGAGCCAAGGGTCCTCCCAACTGACAGCGCCTCGCAACGCGCAAGTGATTCGCACTCCATCGAGAGCTCCAACAGCAGCTTCACAGCGGATGAAGATGCGGCCTCCCGAAATAATGCTTCGCATCAATCGGATATGCCCGCCTCTGACACCTGAAACACGGCCTCCGCCTCAGGCAGATTGGGCGAGTCTATAAGCCGAGCGATCCTCTTGCCGCCCTTGCTCTTCCTGAGATATAGCCTGAATGTCGCAGTGTGGCCCACTATGTGTCCGCCTATGGGGCGCGTCGGGTCGCCAAAGAACGCATCAGGCTTCGCTGCGACCTGGTTCGTCACTGCGATAACCGCGTTGTAAACATCTCCGAAGCGGAGCATGTCGTGCATATGCTTGTTCAGCATCTGCTGGCGCTCTGCCAAGGCACCTCGGCCTATGTACTCCGCCCGGAAATGAGCGGTCAGAGAGTCGACTATCAGCAGACGGACAGGGATATCCTTGGCCACCTCGAACGCCTTCTCGAGCAGGAGCATCTGGTGATGGCTGTTGAACGCGCGTGCGACGTGTATCCTCTTCAGCACGGCGTCAGGGTCCATGTCCGCGGCTTCTGACATCTGCGTGATCCTCTCGGGTCTGAAGGTCTGTTCGGTATCGATCATGATCGTATGGGCGTCGAGTCCACCGGCTTCGACCGGCTTAGCGCAGTTAACCGCGAGCTGATGGCATATCTGAGTATTGTGCAGCACCGTAGGCAGGTTGCCGCCGACGAACGAGTGGGTTCTTGGCACCACGAGGTCGTAAACGTAGTCATCGTGCGTATAGGGCATCACGGAACGCACCTCGTCCCAAGATATCTGCTCCGGTTCAGGCGGACTGCCTGGGCGATCGTAACATGTCCCCGATGCCGGCACGGCTATGAGGTCGCCGGCACGGATGTCCCAGGTCGGCGTCCACGAGATGCTGGAGCCGCGCAAGACGAGGAGTCTGTGAGGACCTGTGAGCTCCAATGACCTACCCCCTGATGTAGACACCTCAAACATCAGCTTGACTCGTTCGCGGTATATCGCAGCGGCGGCGGTGCATTCCAAACGCCCTTCTGACAGGCTTTGCACCATCACCTCACTCAATGGTACGACGTGGCCGGAATCGAACGGAACAGCCATGCCGTCGCCAAATCTCGAATACATTCTCGATATTTCGTCAACCCGCGTCTCACCGCTCAGAGTATACAATACCTCGGTGTTTGGCGAGACACACTTGCCAGATCCGTATTCCCCGAAGAACTCCACAATGGCCTGGCTCTCGAAGCCGCCACCCATGAGATCGTCAAACGCCTTCGATCCCGAGGGTATCTTCGATATGTTCTTCCTGCGTTCCAGAACGGCATCGCCAGTTTCGAACCCGCCAACGTCAGCGACCTTCTTCGCAGCGGCGATTATCTTGACCGCCGTCGCCTCGCCAATCTCGGATAGCTCTGCAAGGTTCCTAGGCGAATCGACTGCTATCATCATGATATCGGTGTACCCAGCTTCCTTGAGCTTCTCAAAGATGGCGGGCCCCACACCTGGAAGTTTCGAGATTTCCTCTTCCGACATCTGACCTCAACACCTGTGACTTCCAAGACCATCTGGGCGCAATATAAGCGTATTGATTGGAGGTACGCGAAAATGGCCGAGAGAAGCGAGTGAGTCCACTACCACTACCTCAAAGGCCACGCGGCATCAGGCTGGCCAACACCAAAAGGTATTAAATAGGCCTTGCTCTTCGAGGAGACACAATGGCGAAGAAGAGGAAGAAGGACAAGGGACGCAAGGAAGAGGAGTATGAGTTCAAGCCTCCCGAGTTCGACGAGAAGGAATTCCTGAAGAAGGAGCTCAGGGACACAAGGACGGTTCTGATGACCGTCGGCTACGCCGCGCTCTTTGGCGTGTTTGCCGCAGTGCTCGCGAACTTATCGAGCAAGCTCATCGGCGTATCGTTCCTGCTAGTGTTCATCGGCCTCTACTCCCTGAAGTACTTCTATCCCCGTATCAACGTCAAGACGGAAGAGTTTCAGAAGAAGAACTGGGCGGGCAACGTGGCGTGGTTCTTCCTGACATTCCTAGCCGTGTGGGTCCTCACATTCAACTATCCAGTGTCAGACCACGCCAACCCAGCCGTGGAGGATGTCATCGTCTGGGTCACGGACGAGACCACTGGTGACACGGTGGGCCTGGACTACAAGTATGTTGCGAGCTCTGGAAGCTACGCATGGGTTCCCAGGACTGAGGGGGCCTTGCCGTTGCATGCGAGCGGCCAATACACCATCAACATAACGGCCCGCGTATCCGACAACGGAATCCTGGTTAAGGCGGAGATCGCCGTTGGATCCGTCAACAGCCCCTACACTGAGATGACGCATGAGGGCATCAACAGGTACGGTTACGAGCTGGGCGCTGAGAGCCTCGCCTCCGGTACGCCATTGATGTTCTTCATACACTCCGCGGACGACCACGGAAACGAAATGACTTTCGTGCCTGCCGTGGGCATAGCCGTCGCCTGAGCGCATCTTCGAAGGGCAACTATCGCTCCCAGGGCATCCTCTCGTCCAGGTGCTTCGTCAACAACCTGGCGTATCTCTTCTCGTCCGCAAGCCCGCGCCCAGAAGAAACCTCGAACGACCGCAGCTTCTTGATATCCTTGCCAAGGGTCAACGACGAGATCTTCTCCATGAGCAACTTGTCTGCGCGACGGTGCTCCCGCTCCACGACGACGAACCACCTCCCACGCTCCTTGTACGGCTTCGACAGGCCAGCGGAATCCCATTTCGCCAGGAACTCGTGCGCGTTCGGCGTGCTAGTAGGCGGCCCCCTGTGGATCCGTTCCCTGGGCAGCTCCATCGACTCCATCTCGATCAGGACTTCCACCTCGTCGCCAACCTCCAAGGTGGTCTTCACCACCTCGAACTCGTTTCTCTTGAGAAGCGAGACCATTGAAACGATGGACTTCCTCAGCTGAGGATACAATACGTCATCGATGAGGTCGAGCTTCTGGAACGACACGGCAACGAAAGCATCCAGCCGATCACCTGCCGCCTCGCGCACCTTCGCCGAGCTCCAGCTGCGGACACCGCGCGGAAAGAAGAACTGCGCTCCGGGCCCCGCTCCGTACGCCCGAGCAGCAGCGATGAATGTCATCAAGGACTCCAAGGACACTGCCGAGGCCACGTTCCTCCCGCTGTCGACGGGGTCGATGAACGTGAGCGGTTCGTGGAACTCTTCCCCTGGATGATCTGAGAGATGGAGCGTAACACCGTTCTTCCAGCTGGAAGCCGCCTGCAACACGCCGTTGATGTCGCCATACAGGATTATGAGCAGTTCGCACAGGTAGCCAGAGAAGCCCTGGACTTTGGCCTCCGCGCCGTAGCACCCGATGCCCTTCATGAAACGTTTCAGGAGACGCACCTGATCCCGGCTGCGCGAAGGCAGATTCGTCTTGACGAACTCGGTGTGAAACGGGGTCCTGTCTACCGCGCTCATCTTCTTCCGCGGGTCCTTCACCATGAAGCAAGGTACAAGGTCTACCTGGTAGCCAGCATACTCACCACGGACATAGGGATGTTGGGCGTAATGCTCGGCGCCCCCGACAGTCCTGCGACCTATCTCGAGGCCCTGAGACTTCAGGTCATCCAGTGCCGTGCTCTCAGGGAACATCATGAACAAGTCTATGTCAGGGTTCTTCATGTGCGTGCCCTTGGCGACAGAGCCCACGAGTCTCGGCTCGATGTGGGCTCCGACCTCGGCAGCGGCAGCACACACCTTTCTCACCAGTCCGTCGACCGCCTTCATCATCCTGCGGTCCTCTTCGGCCGTAGGCCTGATCCTCGACAGCACCTCGCGCTCAACAGGCAGCATTGCGAGCCCTTGATGAATGCGCAGACTATTAAATGAGGCGATTGGGGCTCATTGTACGATTTCCGAAACATCCGTTGCCGTTGGGACGCGAATGGGCGAGCGTGCATGAATCGGCGTTGGCAGCGAACGACAAGTAGAGGGAATGGTGCCTTTCGGCCGGTTTGGTGGGGATTGTCAAAATTGTTTGCTTAGGAGGAAAGTTGATACACCAGCCTAAGACACCATCTGACGCTTAGCCTGCATGTGATATAATATGCTTTCTGGGATACATGCCAGACTTGTTGGGGCCGCCTCAGGCATTACGGCGGTAAGAAGTCACAAACCGTCTCGGATTATTGACGATTGGATGTTGGATGACGACACCGAATCCTCCATGTCCTTGACGAACAGCTCGTCCGTCTCCGAGACACTTACGAGTTCCGTACGCTCTCCTCCGATAAACAACATAACGAGCATCTTCTCGTTCGAATTAAATTCGGCGAATCCGAAATCGGAAAGGGGGGAAGATATCACCCTCACGAGGGGGAGCGAGCATCGGTCCGACACATCTTCGAACAGATGCCTCAGCTGCTGCGGCGCCTCACCAGAGCGGATGACTGCCAAAGTCATACGAAAGCGACGGACGTGCTCGCACACATAATCCATATCAGCAAGTGAAAGCGTCTGCCCGGACATGAGGCGCGACTATTCGCGACGGAATAGATATGGTTTTTCCCACCGGGCCGGTCAACGCGCCGGGCCCGCACTCCCTTGCCCGCACGTAAAATAGATTATCGCGCACACGTATACGGATGCCTAGGGATGGGATCAACATGTGTTCTGAGAAGGATTGCAGATTGTTCAAAGGCATGATAAGAGCTTGCGACGAGTGCAGGATGTACGTCGCCCTGAACGAGAACAGAGTGGAAGGAATACAGGAGTCCCTCACGCCATCGGACAACACCTGAGAATCATCCAGACGTTCCGTTCCTCATCCGGTCCGAGACGATCATCTCGGCCTTGCCCATGTCGACCATCATGAAGTCGCGAGCTGCGACTGTCCTCACGCCGGTCCGCTCTTCGATCCACTTGGCCTGAGTCTCAGGGTTCTCCTGCACGACGCGCATCCCGAAATGGGTTATGATCGCCATCTCGGGCCTCACCTTCTCTATAAGATACCCCGCGTCCTCCGTGCTGAGATGGTGCGGGATCCTCTGGCCCAACGGACGGGTGACACACGCAATCATCAGCCGGCATTTCCTGTGAGCCTTGATGACGGACTCGACCAGCTGCGTGTCCGAGACGTACGATATGACTCCGACGGATGTCGCGAAGCGGAAGCCGACCGAACTGGTGTCGCTGTGAGCGGATGGGGTGGCGGTGGCCTCGATCGGCTTTACGGTCACCTTGGACGGCGGCGACATCACCTTTACGGTCCTTGGTTTGGACAGATGGTACTTCGATATCGCCGGGCCGTACTCTCCGTCCCCCTCGATCACGCTCCTGCTGGCTGCGAGAACTCCTTGCTTCCGGGTGCCGCCCTCAGTCATCGCCTCGATGAGTATCTCGGCGTCCATGTAGTGATCGGGATGGCAGTGCGAAATGAGTATCGCATGTGTGTTCATCGGGTTAAGCCCGACCGACCGCATTCGCACGAGCGCCCCCGGCCCGGGGTCGACATGGATGTTTCTCCCGTCCTCTATGTAGAAACCCCCGGTTGCCCTTGCCTGGTAGATGGTGGCGAAGC
>JAOTTD010000014.1 GCA_029864565.1 Thermoplasmata archaeon
GTATATGAACATGTCAATCTGAGAATCATGCATGATAACGGATCTGAACCATACTGACTGCGGCAACTCCCCGGTAGCCTACATGCAGCGGTACGCGTAATGGGGACGTGGGGTCGTCGAGCTGTAAGCGGGAGCTAAGGAAGCTCGAGAGGAGCTGTTGACATGATAAGGACTGCGAGATTGGCAGGCGACTGTCGCGGGGGGATCGAAGGTCTGCCCCTCCAGCTATTGATCATGGTGGTTGTGGCTGGTCTGGGCCTGACGATCATAATGGGGTGGATGGCTTCGATATCTGCTCCGCGGTCAATAGGCGAGGTGTTCGTCGACCCCGGCGAGATAGTCGTGTTCGACACGGACGGCGACGGCATATTCACCAGGGAAGGGTTCACTCTGACAGTGGTAGTGACCGATCAGAGCGGAGACCGGTTGGAAGGTGCCACGGTGCTCCTGGAAGGTTCGAATATTAGGACTTTCGAGGACGAACTCGTCAGAGGCGTGACCGATTCCAGAGGACGTGCTATGTTCACCGACCTCGTAGTGGAGCATTACGGACCGACCCTGGCCACGATCACCGTGACTGTCGCCAAGGGGGATTATGGAATAGACTCCAGCTTCGAGATACCCATAATCCCGAGCTGATGTGCTTGGCGCTCAGACACGACAATCGCGCCCTGGAGGCGCTGCCTTTGAGGCTGCTGGTCATCGCTGTCGCTGCCGGGCTATCTGTCATCCCCGCAGCGGAGGCACTGGAGTCGCTCAGAGACCGCAGCTTCCTCCAGAGATGCGAAGTCCAGCTCGACATAATCATCGGGACCTGCCAAATGGTGGCGATGGAGGGATGCGGGGCAGCCAGAACCATCCCTCTGGATTTCAGGTCGGAGGGGCGGTTGCGGATGGCGAGCATCACGATAGGCGACGGATGGGCGGAGCCGCGCATGACGAGCGCGGTTCTAGAGTTCACATCCGGGTGGAGGATGATACGGACTGCCACGGAACCCGCTGTGTGGATCACATCTGCGGACCTCGAGGGGTTGAGCGTCAGCAGCCAAGCGTTCTCCTTGCGGTTGACCGTTGGTTTGCAGGGATTGGTTACCGTAGTAATATGTGAGGTCGGGCCATGGACTTCGTGATATCGAAGGTGGGGTTGTCCATCTGCGCCCTCCTTGTCATGTCTGTGCTCGGACAATCGCTGTACGGACCGGAATCGAGCAGCGATCGAGACGCTCTGGATAGTATCATCGAGCGGTTCGATGACCTCCTTCGCACCTGTGCTGAAGTAGGAGGCGAGGTTGATCATCTGTACCATGTGCCTTATCTTCCAGGTGGCTCTGCGATTGCCATGACCTTCCGCCCTGGTGGCATCATTGCCGGCTCTGACAACGCGCTTGCTTGCGCTGAGACGTGTTATCCGCTGCATCTTTGGGACTGGAACGGCTCCGACTTGAATCTGAGCATTGTGGATGAGCTGGACCGCGTTTGTAGCCAATTGGAGTCAGAATCAGGAGACCGCCTGAGGATTGAGATGCGAACCGCGCTTGTCCAAAGCGTCGCTACCACTATGGTATTCATCAGCATTGCAGAGTGATACTACGCCCTCACAGCCTTTCGGCAATGTCGTCTATTGCCTGGGAAAAAGCGTCAGCCTCGGCGGCCGTGTTGTACAGATACACCGATGCGCGCACGCATCCGTCCAAGCGGCGTGACTGGAACAAGGAGTGACAGCATAGCATTCCCGCGCGCAGCATTATGTTGCGCGAGTGATCGAGTATGATGGCCACATCGTGATGCATGATGTCCTTCACGTTGAATGC
Source organism: Thermoplasmata archaeon (assembly GCA_029864565.1). Classification (GTDB taxonomy): domain Archaea; phylum Thermoplasmatota; class Thermoplasmata; order UBA10834; family UBA10834; genus UBA10834. The sequence continues at coordinate 1,812 of JAOTTD010000014.1, forward strand.
CAGTATTCCACCTCTGAGATTCGGATCGAGCGGCTCCAGGATCGCGACGCTGGGGATGTCCATCAACCTTCTGGTCATGCGCTTGTTCAGCGAGATCTCGTGCTCCCTGAGATCGTCAAAACCAACACGGTCAAGGTAGTCTATCGCTGCTCCCACGCCGATAATCCCAGAGTAGTTCTGCAGTCCCGCCTCGAACCGCTCCGGAGGCGGCAACAGTTCATAGGAGTCCAAAGTCGCACCGGTGACGCCATGGCCACCGTACGAAAGCGGCCTCAAGCCGCTCACAGACTCGCCGGAAGCGTACATGATGCCAACGCCCGAAGGGCCGAGCATCTTGTGAGCAGATACAACTGCATAGTCGACGCCCAGTTCTCCCAAGCGCAGGCGTATACTTGGAGCCGCCTGGGCAGCGTCGAACAACACCTTCGCCCCGTTGGCGTGAGCGATGTCGACGACCTCCTTCGCTGGGAGAGTGTAACCCGTCACGTTGGATGTTAGACACATCGCCACCAGCTTGACCTTACTGGTCATCATCTCCTCGAACCTCTCAAGGTCGAACGTGCCTTCAGACAGGGACGGGACAACCTTCCTTTTGACTCCGAGATCCTCCGAGACCCGCATAAGGGGAATGTGGACGGAATTGTGCTCGTAATCGGTGGTTATGACCTCGTCGTCACGGCCCAACCCAGATCCGAATATGACGGTGTTCAGTCCCTCCGTCGCATTCTTTAGGAAGGCGATTTCCGACGGTTCGTCCGCCCCGAAGAACGATGCGGCCCTGGACCGGGCATCGTCGCACCTGATCGACACTTCAGTGGCGAGTCTGTGTGCGCTCCTGCCCGCACACGCTGGGAACAAGTCGTAGTACTCTGCCATCGCGTCCATGACGCACTTCGGCCGAAGGGTCTGGCATGCGCTATCGAAGTAGATAGGCGGATTTGCCCCCTCCCGCTCTTCCAGCAGCGGGAAGTCCTCTCTCACATTATCGGCGTCCATGGAACAGGCAGCCATATCAATTGGGTGTATTTCTCACTTTTCGAGGCGCCCAGGTGAGCGCGGCTGGTCGGTCCAGAGGCACTGGCCGAGCCGCAAAGCTTTAAAACGCCCCCCAAGCATCACCCTGAATCGTCATGTCAAAGAAGCCTATGAGCCGGATCTACTTCGACCACAGCGCAACAACACCCATGCTGCCTGAGGTCGTCGAGGCGATGCGCCCGTACTTCATCGAGCAGTGCGGCAATGCTTCCAGCATTCACTCCTTCGGAAGAGAGGCAAAAAGGGCGATTGAAAGGGCAAGGGTATACGTGGCGAAGTTGATCAATGCCGAACCCTCCGAGGTGATATTCACATCCGGCGGGACCGAGTCCGACAACCTAGCGATCAAGGGAATCGCCACGCACGAGGGCCGATCCAGAGGGCACATCATAACCAGCAAGATGGAGCACCATGCTGTGCTGGAGCCCTGCGCGTTCTTGAGAAGGGCCGGTTTCGAAGTCACGGAACTACCGATCACGCCCGATGGCTTCGTTGAACCGAGATTGGTGGAGGCCGCCATCAGGAAAGATACGGTACTGATAAGCGTCATGATGGCCAACAGCGAGATTGGCACGATCCAGCCAACAAAGGATATCGGCGCCATCGCCCGAGCGGAAGGCATACCGTTCCACACTGACGCGGTCCAGGCAATCGGCAAGGTACCAGTGGATGTCAAGAGGGGCAATATCGACCTGCTTTCACTCTCTTCACACAAATTCCATGGTCCGAAGGGGGTGGGCGCACTCTTCGTGAGAGAGGGCGTCCAGATAGAGCCGATTATCCACGGGGGCGGGCACGAGAGGGGGCTCAGATCATCAACCGAGAACGTCCCTGGCATAATCGGTCTCGGCAAGGCTTCTGAGATAGCCATGGCAGACATGAAGGAGTCCAACGAGTCCATGAGGAGGCTAAGGGACAGGATGTTCGAGGCGGTGCTGAAGACCGTCCCCGACTCTTACCTGAACGGCCACCCTACGAGGAGGCTAGCGAGCAACGCCCACTTCAGGTTCGATTTCATAGAGGGCGAGGGACTGGTGCTTGGTCTTGACATGCTTGGTATCGCTGCTTCGACAGGGTCCGCGTGCTCGACTGGATCGCTGGAGCCATCCCATGTGCTTCTGGCGATGGGGCTCAAGCATGAGCAGGCCCATGGCAGCCTCAGAATCACCCTAGGTCGGGAAAACAATCAAGAAGAGGTTAGCTATTTCCTAGACGTGCTTCCCGGAGTGGTCTCTAGGCTAAGGGAGATTTCTCCTTTCAACAGCAAAAGGCCCATGCAGGGCGGCAATGGTGAGAGTTGTGTACAGTGACAAGGTGATGGATCACTTCACGAACCCGCGGAACGTGGGGGAGATCCCGGACGCCGATGGCATAGGAAAGGTAGGGAACCCACAGTGCGGAGACGTCATGTGGCTGTACATCAAGGTTAAGGACGACATTATAACGGACATCAAGTTCAAGACTTTCGGATGCGGGGCTGCGATAGCTACGAGCTCCATGATAACTGAAATCGCCAAGGGGAAGACACTCGAGGAGGCAAAGAAGATATCCAGAGGGGATGTGGCGGAAGCACTGGACGGACTTCCGCCAGTGAAGATGCACTGTTCGAACCTCGCCGCAGACGCCCTGATCGAGGCCATAAAGGATTACGAGGCCAAGCACAAGAGCTGAATGGAACGAGCGGCGTCTACCCAAGAAAAGTTATAGTAGGCGCAGGTCCAATCAAGCTCGGGGCAAATGACCAGTTTGGAAGTAGACATTGTCGGACTCCGACTTCGCAATCCGACGATGCTCGCCTCAGGAATTTTGAACGAGACTGGCAAGAGCATGCTCGAAGTTGCCAGAGCAGGAGCTGGCGCCATTGTGACGAAGTCCTTGGGCATCGCCGAAAGATCTGGGCATCCGAACCCGTGCATCGCAGAGATTGAATGCGGCCTTCTGAACGCGATGGGATTGCCGAATCCAGGCGTGAAGGCGTATGCCGATGACATCAAGGAGGCAAAGGCCGGCGGTGTGCCGGTCTTCGGGAGTGCCATCGGAGGCAGTCCCGAAGAGATCGCAGAGGTTGCCGTTGCCCTGAGTGCCGCAGGCGTGGACGCAGTCGAATTGAACCTGAGCTGTCCTCACGCAAAGGGGTACGGCGTTGAGATAGGCTCGAGCCCCGAAAAGGTCCGAGAAGTCTGTGGCGGAGTCAAATCAATGATAGACATACCGGTATTCGCGAAGCTGACGCCCAATACTTCGTCGATTGCCTCTCTGGCCTCCGCGGCTGAGGAAGGGGGTGCGGACGGCATCGTCGCAATCAACACCTTGAAAGGGATGACTATATGCCCGGAGTTGAAGATGCCCGTCCTCTCCAACCGCATTGGGGGACTATCGGGACCTGCTATCAGGAGCGTGGGTGTCAGATGCGTCTTCGAGATCTTCGAGGCGGTGAACATCCCGGTCATTGGCGTTGGCGGCATATCGACCGCAAGAGACGCTCTAGAGTACATCATGGCTGGTGCCCAAGCTGTTCAGATTGGCACTGCCATCCGCTCCCAGGGCACGGCAGTCTTCGCCGATGTCTGTGTAGGATTATCCGACTTCATGAGCGAGAACGGCTACAAATCAGTCTCAGACATGGTGGGGGTCGCGCACGTTGCCGACACATAGGATACTCGCGATAACGGGACAGACGGACGAAGCGCCGGATTGCCGGACGGTGAGACTCGATGGCGCAATGGACGCGCAGCCAGGGCAGTTCGTGATGGTTTGGGTGCCTGGCAGAGATGAATTCCCGATGTCCGTTTCGTATATTGGCGACAACTTCGGTGTGACTTATAGGATCGTCGGAAACGGCACGCGTTCGCTCTCAGCGATGAACCCCGGGGACAAGATCGGGATACGTGGTCCGTACGGACGAGGATTTGAGATCACTGGGCGTCGAATGCTCGCTATTGCAGGAGGGACGGGCATGGCCTCGATAGCACCATTGGTCGAGAAGGCTGTCGAAAGTGGCGTTGAAGTAGACTTGGCGCTCGGAGCCAAGACCGCACCCGAACTAATCATGAGAGGCCGATGCGAGGAGGCGGGGGCCAAAGTCCACGTGTCGACTGATGATGGCAGCGCGGGAATGAAAGGCCTCGCGACTGACATAGCTGCGAAGGTATTGGATGGCGGAGATTTCGACAGCGTCTGCGCGTGTGGACCGGAGAGGATGACCACCGGCGTACTTGACCTGGCTCAGAAACGCGGGCTCCCGCTTCAGGCCTCTCTCGAGAGATACATGAAGTGTGGAATAGGCGTATGCGACTCCTGCGCGATCGACGGCAAACACGTGTGCGTTGATGGCCCTGTGTTTTCGAGAGAAGTGCTCGCATCCCTGACGGACCTGGGACGGACGCGTTTGAGCATCTCAGGAAGAAGGGTGCCTTTGGACTGACCTCGCATTTCAAGACCGATGTGATTACGTATCGATTACTCTTGGCAGCCGTGAGCATCCCGATTCTTGGACAGAGTCTTGTCGACGATGCTCCAGAACTCTTCGTCGGAGACTCTGCCCTGTCGTTCGCCCATTCGCTTTATCTCGCGGACGATATCGCAAATCTGTTCCTGCGAAGCTGATACCCCACGCTCTGCCAGCCGATTCAGTACGATCGCCGTTCCCGAGTGCTTCCCAAGGACGAGACGACGACGATTGCCGACGGTTTCTGGCGACACGCACTCATAAGTCATCGGACAGTTGAGGACGGCTGCAACATGGATTCCAGACTCGTGGGAGAATGCGTTCGGCCCAATCCAAGGCTGGTTCAACGGCATCTTGATTCCAGCGAAGCCGAAGACCAGCTCGCCAAGCTCAGTCAATCCCTCCATCGATATGCCGATGTCCCTATTGTACAGATTTCTCAGGGCCATCACCAACTGCTCCAAGGATACATTGCCTGCCCTCTCGCCAATCCCGCCCACCGTGGTCGCGACGGCCTCTGCTCCTGATGACAGGGCGGCTATCGAATTCGCCACCGCGAGCCCGAAATCGTTGTGAAGATGGGCCGATATCGGCGCGGATGTCCCGGCCCTAATCCCTTTGACGAGGTGTGACACACCTTCGGGGGAAGCGCAGCCAAGGGTATCGGTCATGCCAATCCTCACAGCCCCTGCAGCCTCGCACTGTCTGTAGATTTCCAACATGAAACCCAGGTCCGACCGCGTGCTGTCCTCAGTGCTCATGCTGACTTTGAGCCCGTGAGCCTTGGCGTACTCAGTTGCACGAACGGCTTTCTCCAAGACCTGTTCACGAGTCGACCTGAGTTTGTATCGAAGGTGCAGTTCGCTAGTCGCGATGAAAAGCAGCACCAAGTCTACGTCGCATCTGGCAGCTGCGTCAATGTCCCCATCCATCGTCCTGGCTAGGCATAGAATATCAGCATCCAATCCGAGAGATGTGACAGCTCTCACCGACTCAGATTCGGATTGCGATACCGCAGGGAACCCCGCTTCTATCTGGTGTACTCCGATCTCGTCCAGCTTGCGCGCGATTGCGATCTTCTGCTCTGTGTCGAAACGCACCCCCGGCATCTGTTCTCCATCTCTGAGGGTGCTGTCGTAGACCGTAACCTTCTCAGGTAGCCTAAGTTCGGTCACCGCGTTGAACATGCTCATGGGGTCGAGGTTCACGGGGTGAGCAATCTGCAGCGGAGTATATAGCATGTTCTTGCGGCCGCACAACCTCTGGCTGAGGCTTGATTGTCTCCAGTGGGCCGTGAACCGTGGCATTGCTGAAAACCATAAATACGGCATCCGTGATTGATGCGTACATGTGCCGGGGTGACAGAGAGGCCATGTGGCGGACTGCAGATCCGCAGACAGGAGTTCAAATCTCCTTCCCGGCCCCAGATTATCATTTTTGATTGAAAGCTTTATAGAGAGGGCTGTCGTTCGCACTCGCAGGGGGCATCTAATTCAACCCAGAGGCAGCCTCTCTAAACATTTGACTCCGGTGTGAAAAATGAAAACACCATGTGAACTAGTGGTTGGCAAAATCCTTCCATCGCTGAGGGCATCGGTGGTGAAGGAACTCTCCAAGAAGCACGGAATGAAGCAATCTGAGATTGCCAGGAAGTTGGGAATTACACAGGCTTCGGTAAGTCAATACCTGAGCTCGACCCGGGCAGGTGACCCTAGGTTAGTCGAACGGCTCCCAAAGATCCTGACTTACGCTGAGGAGATCTCCAACAGGATTGTGGCAGGGGAGAACAAAGATCAATGGTATAGCGTTCTGTGCATAGCATGCGAGGACATACGTGAAGATGACGAGTTCTGCAAGATGCACAAGATAGCGGCAAACGTCGGCGGCTGCAAGATATGCGGCAAGCGCTGATATGCGATTTGCGTCAGAATACTGTAAAATGGTTTTAAGGGCGACTGGCCCATGAACGAACCAGCCACCTGATTGTGTTTCAGACTCAGGCAGACCGGCGGCCTATCTCCCACCAGGCGGCAGAAGCGTCATCTCGATCCAGGTTGATGTCGAGCTGGAGAACACATTCGTGAAATCAGTCGAGACATCGTCCACGCCCGTGATCGTCAGGTCCTGGGCCTCGGTGTTCGGATAGGGGACATTGTCGGGCAGGGCTGCGTCAATCGTGAAGGTAAGCCTGTACATCCCCTCATGACAGTTCAGCGCCCTCGTGTCCCAGTTGTAGCCATACAATAGCATCCCGAGCTGGTTGACCTCCGCAGAGTATGCGTCGGTGAGACCGTCAGCCCAGAGTCCCTCTGCCACGGTACCGTCCCACACATTCCTGACCACAGCCTTCGAGACAGGGTCGATCTCCTGAATGGCGAAGTGCGCGCGTATGGTGTACGCTGCCGCGTCGCGAGCGGGGTCCCACAAGATCACTTCTGTCCGTATCTTCGAACCAGCCTTGAACTGGTGCAGGACCAAGTCGTCTGACCAGTTGGCGACCACATCCACAGGTTCACCGTAAGCCATCAGTTCCTTGCCAGTCGTCTCGTTCGCAAACGGCCCTAAGTCAAACAGCTCTCCGGTTGGGTATATTCCAGAGACGCCGTCGACCACCTCCCCAAACGCGATATTCTGGTTCAGCTCGAACCCCATCACGTCGGGCTTGTCTTTCTGGTTGCCATTCTCTCCCGCGATGACCGAAACGGACAGCACGGAGAAGACCATCAAGGTCATAGCTACCGCCGACACACACATCTTTGCTGCTTTCATTTCTCCCCCTCCTACCAGGTCCGATGGGGGTGTCGAGCTGCGTACTGACCTCCCATCCGAAGCCGTGGGCCGAATATAGCTAGGGGCTTTTAGATTAGGGTTTTGGTACGTCTTTAGAACCGGCATCCGACACCGACCGTCAGAAGTGCAATATCAGTAGAATTGTGCTTGACGCGGAAGAGGTGATCTTGAGAAGCGATTGCTGTATGATTTCTTCAGAATGTACTTTTTAATAGCAACGAACATATATAACGACTTGTTATTGCACTGTCAAGGTCTGCCCATGAACACTGATAGAACCACCTTCGACATCCTCGACACCATAGGCAGCACGCCGATTGTCCGCCTTAGGAGAATGGTTCCTGAAGGTGCTGCTGCGGTCTATGCGAAGGTGGAGTCGTTCAACCCAATGGGCTCAGTCAAAGACAGGATCGCAAAAGGCATGATTGAGGACGGCGAGAAACGCGGTCTGATAGGGGAAGGTGCGGTTCTGATTGAGCCGACATCTGGCAACACTGGCGTTGGTCTGGCTATGGTGTGCGCAGTCAAAGGTTACAGGTTGATCCTGACGATGCCCGACACCATGAGCGCGGAGCGAAGGATGTTGCTGGAAGCGTTGGGAGCGGAGTTGGTCCTCACGCCGGGGACACTCGGCATGAAGGGCGCAGTTAGCAAGGCTGAGGAGATTGCGAGATCGACGTCGAATTCAGTCATGTTGCAACAGTTCAAGAATCCTGCGAATCCAGAGACCCACGAGCGCACAACTGCTGTTGAGATCGTCAACGAATTCGATTCCCTGGACGCATTCGTGGCGGGCGTCGGCACCGGAGGCACGATAACGGGAGTCGGGAGAGTCCTCAAGCGCGAATTTCCTGGGATATCTGTCGTCGCGGTGGAGCCGGAGGAGTCCGCGGTGCTCTCAGGCAGAGAGCCTGGCAGCCACCGCATCCAAGGGATTGGCGCGGGGTTCATCCCAGAAACGCTGGATTCGACTGTTTACGATTCGATAATCAGAGTGACCTATGAAGAGGCTTTGACCGCAACGCGCGCGCTAGCGAAGCAAGAAGGCATTTTGGCCGGGATATCGTCAGGGGCGGCGACACATGCCGCATTGATAGTCGCCGGAGACCTGGGGCAAGGAAAATCAGTTCTCGTCATCTTGCCAGACACTGGGGAAAGATATTTGAGCACTGACCTGTTTGAGGGGAAATCCCATGACTGAGTCTCACAAGGACGACGTTCAGACAGTAATAGACCGCGATCCGGCGGTCAAGAGCAGGTCGGAGGCCGCGCTGTTCAGTCCCGGTTTCCACGCCATTCGATTCCACAGGCTGGCCCACAGGCTTTATGAGAAGCGGCGCTTCAAAACTGCGAGGGCGGTCAACTACGCCTCGCGTGTGCTGACGGGTGCAGACATCCACCCGGGGGCGAAAATAGGTGATGACTTCTTCATAGATCATGCGACTGGAGTTGTGATAGGAGAGACTTCGGAAATCGGCAACAATGTGTCGATCTACCAGGGCGTCACGCTCGGAGGCGTGAGCACGGAGAAGAAGAAGCGTCACCCGACGATAGGCAACGACGTAGTTGTCGGAGCGGGTGCCACCATACTCGGACCGATAACCATCGGCGACAATGTCCGTGTAGGTGCTGGCTCTGTCGTCGTGAAGTCCGTTCCACCGAACTCCACTGTTGTAGGGATTCCCGCGAAGATAGTCAAGCGTGTGGGAACCACGACGATCGACCTTCATCACGACGAACTACCAGATCCTGTGGTCAATGCTTTTGTGGACCTGTGCCACAGTCTGTCGGAGATGGAATACCGGCTGGAAACGATAGAGGGCAAGCTCGGGATAGAGGCTCCAAAGAGGATATCTCCAACGAAGCCGAGCGAGAAGTCTTCCGACATGAGTTGTCCGACCAAGGAGAATCATTAATAGCCTTTCGGGAGATAGGAGGCGGAGCCTGCGATGACGCTGGTCATTTACAGCACTCTGACGAGGAAGAAGCAGCCGTTCGAACCGCTGCGGAAGGGCAGGGTGAGCATCTATGTCTGTGGGGTAACAGTCTACGACAAGAGCCACCTGGGTCACGCTAGGTCCGCGATCAACTTCGATGTCGTGGTTCGCTTCCTCCGACACAAGGGCTACGAAGTCGACCACATCACGAACTTCACGGATGTAGACGACAAGCTGATCGCACGGGCGCATGAACTCGACATTGACCCCCTCAACCTGTCTAAACAGATGATAGAAGAGTACTTCTCCGTGATGGACAGGCTCAAGATACGGAGGGCGGGTGCGTACCCGAAGGCTAGCGAGTCGATACCTGATATCATTGCGATGGTGAAAGGGCTTGTCGACAAAGGGATGGCTTACGAATCCGCAGGTTCTGTGTACTTCATAGTACGGAACGTCAAGGAGTATGGAAAACTCTCTGGCCAGACACTGGACCAGATGATCACCGGCACGCGCAAGGAGCCAGGAGAGGACAAGCGAGACCCGATGGACTTCGCATTGTGGAAGGCGGCCAAACCTGGGGAGATCTCCTGGGACAGCCCCTGGGGCAAGGGAAGGCCAGGCTGGCACATCGAATGCTCGGCCATGTGCTTGAAGCATCTGGGAAAGACTATCGACATACACGGGGGCGGAACGGACCTGATATTCCCCCATCACGAGAACGAAATCCTGCAATCCGAAGCGTACAACGACGCGCCGTTTGCGAATTACTGGATGCACAACGGCATGCTGACCGTCGAAGAGGAGAAGATGTCGAAGTCCATGAAGAACTTCTTTCTCATCAGTGAAGTGCTGGAGAAATACTCCCCCGAAGTCGTCAGGTTCTTCATACTCAACGCAATCTACCGACAGCCCCTGGAGTACAACGAACAATCGCTGGACGACTCGAGGAAGGCCCTGGATAAACTGCAGAACGCATACGACGAACTCTTGGCGAATGCTGGCAAAGCTGCGGGCGATGAGGACGCATCTGAGATCTGCCAAAGTCATTTGCGGAGGTTCGAGGAAAAGATGGACGACGACTTCAACTCCCGCGAAGCCATTGCCGTGATGTACGATTTGGCCCGCGAAGCCAATAGACTGAGAGGAGAGGCGAAACTCAGCGCGAAGGGCGTCGAGAACATCGCAGCGGTTTTCGAGAGGTTCAACGACATATTCGATGTGCTCACTGAGCCGAAGGAGACGAAGATCGTACGGGGGGATGCTGACGCTCCAAGCTCCGACGAGACCGATTCGCTGTTATCCAAGAGCGCACCTTTGACAGATGGAGAGGTAGGTAGGCTCTTGTTGGCGCGGGCAGAGGCGCGAAGAGCAAGAGACTTCGCCAAGGCCGACATGATCCGAGATGAACTTGCGAAACGCGGAATCGAAATACAAGACACCCCAGATGGTGCCGTATGGAAGCGAAAGTGAGCCCGGACACCGCCAAGGCGAAGGCCGAGCTGCTAGCCGGCGGCGCGATCAGAATCCCTGAGCATTTCAGACTGCCCTTCTCCCCCAGCAGGTCGACTGCGGGACCCGGAGCGGGGCTGGCAGAGATCGTTCTGTCTTTCGGTGGGACGAGGGCGAAGAAAGCCATATCCCGGACCGAAGGCGAGTTCGAACTGACTCACGGAACCAGGGGATTCGGAGTGGCACGAGGAACCGAGGTGATAGTCGACGGTGTCGACCTGGTGCCGACCCTCTTCCATGCACCATTTCAGGCATTCATCAACGTCGACTGCAGCTGCTCGCTCAACTGTGCGTTCTGCAACTCCCATCGTCTCGAGCGCAATGTCACCAAGAATTTGACGGACGACAAGATCCTGACGATGGTTATTGAAGCTGCCTCGACGGAGGGGTTCCAGGGCGTAGCGTTAACGAGTGGGGTTCCGACGTCTCAAGAGGAAACCACAGACAGGATAGTCGGGCTTATCAGCAGGATCCGAGCCGCCTTACCCGAGGCGCCGATAGGCGTCGAACCGTACGTTACCCATCCGAGGCAAATTGATGCCATGAAGGCTGCCGGAGCCACGGAAATCAAGATCAATATCGAATCCTTCGACCCCGAGATATTCGACAAAGTGTGTCCCAGCAGAGACTATGGTGCGATCCTGCACGCGATCAATCACGCTGGTGGGGTATTTGGCAGGAATCGAGTGTGCTCGAACATCATCTTCGGCCTTGGTGAGACGGACGACAACGTCTTAGATGGCGCCAAAGTGCTCGCCAACATGGGGGCGGTCGCAACACTCAGGGGATTAAGGGTGAGCAACGACAACTCCTCAGCCCTGGAAGCGGCGTTAGGAACTCTAACACCAGTCACTCCGGAAAGGATGCTTGCCCTGGCTCGTAGTCAGAAGAAGATCTTGGGACAATACGGCCTGACGCCATTGATGTTCAAGACCATGTGTCACGCTTGCCTGTCGTGCGACATCGTACCCTTCTGGGACGTTTGAGGGCATCATCGGTGGGCGAAAACGCACCTGATTCTCGGGGAGGTTTCCTCGACTCTAACAAAACCGAATCTCTCAAGCTGGACGACATCACCCTTCGCATTGGACAATCCCGGTTCCGCAAGTCCGCTTCTCACGCCCCCATCTGTCATCAGAACCTCTGCGTCCACAGCCTTCTCTGGGACCCAGTGAACGATACGAACTCCGCTCTTCAGTACCGATAGGTCATTGCCCTCGTAAACGAGCGAACCGCTGCGATAGACTACGTTGCAGAGATCTTTGAGGCGTACCCTCGTGCCCTCGATAGGCACGTCTGACCTGCTCAGGTACACGGCCCCTCCGGACGGAACCTCGAGGTGCCTCACTCCGCGCTCGGGGTGGTCGGGGTGCACTGGGGCATTGCCCTTTAGAGCTGACTCAGCCCTGAGAGGGAATCTCACCGGATCGTCTACGAAGAAGTATCTCCCCGCGCCGTCGTCCACAATTTCCTTGTTGAAGGAATAGAGCGTCTTCCAAGAGAACTCTATGTCAACTTCCTTCAACCCTGTCTCGACCCAGTAACGTCGAATCGACTCCGGTTTGATGCCGCGTCGCCTGAGTGCGGCCAACGTGCCGAGCTGAGGGTCGTCCCAGCCGGTGTATCGTCCCTCTGCTATCCCGACGGACATATTGGATGTCGACAGCTGGACCTCCTTCATCGAGACGCGACCATAATGGATGTAAGTTGGCTTGGTCCAGCCCATGTAGTCGAAGATGTATTGTTGCCTGTAAGTGTTGTTGAGATGGTCTTTACCTCTCAGAACGTGCGTCAATTCCAGCTCATGGTCATCGACGGCGACCGCCAGGTTCATTAGCGGATATACGCGGTATTTCGTTCCGGTCCTCGGATGCGGCGTCTCGTCTATCCTGAGAGCGACGAAGTCTCTTAGGGCCGGGTTAGGGTGTGACAGGTCGGTCTTGACGACCAGCGACGCCTCCTCCTGAGCGAATGTGCCATCGAACATCTTGTCCCATCGGCCCATCTGCTCTACGAGTTCATGCTCTCGGTGAGGACATGCTTTCTTTCCTCTCTTGAGTTCGCGCCAGTCTTCTGGCTTGCATGTGCAAACATACGCCTTTCCCAGTTGAAGGAGGCGTTTCGACGCATCGTAGTACAACTCGAATCGATCGCTCTGCACGATTGTCTCATGTATCTTCACACCGAGCCAGTCGAGATCGGCTGGGATCGTGTCGTACCCCGAGGGGTCGATCCTCGCAGGGTCGGTGTCCTCGAACCTGTTGTAGCAGACACCGCCGTATCGCTCGACAAATTCGTCGTTCAGAATCGCCATCCGGCTGTGACCTATGTGGAGAGGGCCGGAAGGGTTCGGCGCTATGCGCATCCTTACCTGCCCCGTCACGTTGACGAGATCAGGAAGCCCGAAGTCCTTCGGCTTCGATTCCTTTACTAGAAGCTCTGGCGCGACCGCCTCCAGCCTCTGCCTCTGTTCGTCCAGAGGCAGGCCATTCACCTCGGATACGATTGCCTTCGCGACGAGACTAATCTCCTTGGCCCTCGCCCTGAGGTCAGGATTCTCCGCCATGACCTTGCCCAAGACGGCACCCATGCTTGCCTTTCCTTCGTAGACGACCGCGTTCTGAAGCGCATATTTCCTAACGAGGTTTTCGAGGTCCACGACCTCTCGATGGATGGGTATCTATAAAAAAGGTATGAGGCCGTGTTCGCATCGAGCCACAAGGGTCATCTCACTTCGTGCACACCCTCATTCTGAAGTTTCCATGAGCGATTGCGCGACCACGGAATGTTGCAGCTTGTTGATATCACGTTGGAGGGACGAGGGAAAGCCCCTCGTAATCACAGGATTCATAAGGATCTGCTGCAGAGGTGGAAGGCAGGACCAGTTGATGCGCAAAATGGCCAGCGCGGCCCTGGGTGTCCCTGAGAGAGTGCCGGCCGGCATGGTACCGAACGAATCGGCAATGAGCGGGACCAGCGCTGATGACTGGCCAGAAGGGGCAATAGAGGCACGGAGAAAGGCCAGCTCGACCACAAAAGGATAGATATACGCTCTCGGTCATCCAGAGTCAGGTGATGCACTGTCCATCAGGTCGCTACTGGACCAGTATGAGGAAACGGTGACTGTTAAGGGTAGGGTTTCCCGCGACCTCGAGGCCACCAAATACTTGGCGAAGGCGGGTGATGCGCCCGTTCTTTTCGAGAACTTAGACGGGCACCGAGCTGTCGGCAACCTCTGGGCGAGTCGGAAGAGGATAGAGCACGCACTCCGATCATCCTCTGAGCAGCTCTCCTTGCGCATGCTGGAAGCAATGGGGTCCCCAACACCTCCGCAGGAGATTGACAAGGCCCCGTTCGAGCAAAATGTGCTGACGGAATTCGACCTCAATGAGTCGGCGATTCCCAGATTCTTCGATGGAGATGGTGGACGGTACATAACGGCGGGAGTGATCATCACCGAGTTCGAGGGCAAGAAGAACATGTCCTTTCACAGAATGATGCTCATCGGCGAGAATCGCCTGGCGATCAGGGTCGTGCCTAGACACCTGCACGCATTGCACCGCAAAGCCAAAGCGAAAGGGGAGGAGCTCAAGGTCGCGGTGGCGATCGGACTATGCCCCTCCATCCTGCTGTCGGCTGCGATGACCGTGGAGCTGGGAACGGACGAATTGGGGATCGCCAACACTCTCAGGCAACTCTGCCTGGGGGAGCCCGTGGCAGTTCGAAAAATCGTGAGCGGCCTCCTTGTCCCGGCTTATGCCGAATACATCTTCGAAGGAAGACTGACCGACCAGTTGGCGGATGAGGGACCATTCGTTGACATAACAGGCACTCAGGACCCGGTCAGGAAGCAACCTGTCCTTGAGGTCGACAGGATATACTACAGAGACGAGGCGATATTCCAGATAATTCTGCCGGCATCGCACGAACATTATCTCATGATGGGGATGCCCAGGGAACCTGTCATTAAGAAGGCGGTGAGCGTGGCCGTCCCCGAAGTTCACGCTGTCCGGCTCACCGAGGGAGGCTGCTGCTGGCTGCACGGCGTCGTGTCCATTACAAAGCAGAAGGACGGCGACGCGGTGAACGCCATACTCGCGGCCCTCGGATCACACACTTCCATGAAGTTGGTCACGGTCGTTGACGAAGACATAGACGTTTACGATGACAAAGCTGTGGAATGGGCCCTCGCAACCAGATTCCAGGGAGACAGGGATTTGGTCTTGGTCAAGAACGCCAGGGGCAGCAGCCTCGATCCGAGTGCGGACAAGACGACAGCGAAATTGGGTCTCGACGCCACCAAACCCGTAGGATGCGCGGGTTTTGACAGGATAGAGCCACACTAGCCATCAGGCTGGACATAGGCCTGTTAGGCGAAAACTCTTAAATATTGTCCTTGCCTCACAACTACCTGAGGCGAGAGACCATGGTGACAATTACGCCGAAGGCATGCGAGACAATCAAATCGATAGTGGCCGAAGAGAAGAAAGGCGATCCCATAAGGATAGTTTTTGCTGGATACTCGTGTTCCGGCCCCGCCTTCATGATGGCTTTTGACAAGAAGAAGGACGAGGACGTTGAGCTAAAAGAGGATGGCATTACCTTGATTTATGACAAGTCGCTCGAGGAGAATCTGAAGGATGCGACGATCGATTCTGTAGACACGCCTCAGGGACCGGGAGTGGTCGTAAGGGTGAAGCCTTCTGAACCGTCATGCGGCGGTGCCTGCGCTGGATGCCACTAGATTCATCGATCCATCCGGCAAAGTTAGATATGCCGGAGCTGCTGTCAAAGGTCCGTGTTCCTGGAGCACGACCTAATCAAGCCATTTAGCATCGAGCTGAGGGAGTACCAAGCCAACATTGCTCATGCTGCCTTGGAGGAGCCCACTCTGGTGGTGCTGCCCACAGGCATGGGCAAGACGGTCATAGCATTGTCCGTTATCGCGGAGGTCCTCAAGACCAAGAAGGGCGCCATACTCTTTATGGCGCCCACGAAACCTCTGGTGGAACAGCACGCGAAGTTCCTGAGAGAGCATCTCGTTGGCTTCGACCCGTTAGTTTTCACAGGGGAGGTTCCGCCCGAGGACAGGAAGGACGGCTGGTCGAGCTCGAGGTTGGTCGTATCCACCCCTCAAGTGGTGGCGAACGACATAGATTCGAACATCGTCGATATCTCCGTATTCGACCTGGTCGTGTTCGACGAAGCACACAGAGCCGTGGGCGATTACGCCTATGTCCCCATCGGGAAGGCGCTGCTAGAGCACGATTGCCTCATATTGGGCATGACCGCCTCACCGGGCTCGGATGTGTCTAAGATAGCCAACGTGTGTGAGAATCTTGGAATCACTTGGGTTGAGATTCGATCCGAGCTAGATGACGACGTCGTTGACTACACCCAAGATGTGAAGACCGAGTTCATCGGAGTTCCCATACAGGAGGGAATGGCAAGGATTGTCGCGCTGCTGAAGCAGATATTGGACGAACAGGTGGTGAAGCTCCGAGCCGCGGGATTCATCGACCCCAAGAAGCCGGTCACCACGCGGGACCTGCTCACTGCAGGGGCGACTATCAGGGCGCAGCTCAACTCCGGCAAGAAGTCCTTCAATCTGTTCAGCATAGCCAGCGTACAGGCTCTTGCCATGAAGATCAACCACGGCATCGAGCTCGCGGAGACGCAGGGCAGGGGCGCCCTCGAGAGCTACTTTGAGAAGCAAGTCAAACAGGCTGAGGAGAACAAACGGTCGAAGGCAGTCAGGAGCCTCGTTAAGGACGCACGATTCCAGGAGGCCAGAACTCAACTGTACAAGATGACCAACGACCACCCCAAATTGGACAAGCTGATACCGATACTGAAGTCTCAATTCCTTTCCAAGCCCGAATCCCGGGCGATTGTCTTCACGCACTATCGTGATACGTGCGATCTGATCACCAACCGCCTGGGAGTCATCGAAGGCCTGCGTCCAGCCCGGTTCGTGGGCCAGTCTAGCAAGGGTGAGGACATAGGCCTCAAGCAGAAGGAGCAACGGGAAGTCATTGAGAGGTTCCAGAGCGGGGAGCACAACGTTCTGGTCGCCACATCCATAGCTGAGGAGGGACTGGACATACCCGCGACCGACCTGGTTGTATTCTATGAACCGGTACCTTCCGAAATCAGAACCATCCAGAGGAGAGGCCGAACGGGAAGGAGACAGGCTGGGAGAGTCGTAATAATGATGACCCGTGACACCAAGGACGAAGCGTACTTCTGGTCATCCCGCAAGAAAGAACTCCAGATGAAACGCGAGCTCGAGAACCTCAGGAAGAAGTTGAGGGCGCGCAGGGGCCTGCCCGCAAGCCCCGCTCGGAGTGGTGCGATGGGGAGGAATGAGATATCAGAACTCATGACCCCCGAGGAATTGACGGGGAGGGAGCAGCTGTCTCGCAGAACAGCCGATGTCAATGGTCAGAAATCCCTCTCCGAGTACGGCAAGAACGGCGACGTGACCCGCTCGGCATTGACGATTTCGCGGAGATTGGAGGGGAGCCCATTGCATGAAGGTCTTCTTGAAGCGGGGTTCTCCGTCAGAATCGAGGAAATGGAGTGCGCAGATTTGCTTATATCTGACAGGATTGGCGTGACGGTGAGAAGCGTCCGGGAATTCATTGAGGAGATATCGGACGGGGGGCTCTTCACTGCGCTGGCGAAGATGAAGCATCAGTTCCTCCATCCGATACTAATCGTCCAAGGCCCTCCAGAGGGCAAGGGCGCGGAAGCGGGAAACGCCGCGGTATACGACGCGCTCGGGTCGCTGCTTTCGGAGTTTAGAATGCCCGTGCTCTCCACCATCAGTGCGGCCGAAACCGTGTCGGCTCTCATAGCCCTACACAAACAGGAGATTGAAAGGGCCGGCGGTCCCAAGGCATTCCAATCGACCCTTGACCCCGAAAGCCGGCAGCTGTTCCTCGTCCAGGGGCTGCCGAATGTGTCCGCCACTCTTGCCCAGAGGCTTCTGGAACGCTTCGGCAGCGTGAAAGGGATAGCTGACGCATCGCCGGAGCAGCTGATGGAGGTCGAGGGTGTGGGAAGGGTTATTGCCGATGGGATTCATACTGTGATACGGCTGAGATTCGAGAAGGGGGAAGCTCAGAATGCCAGATAGGAAGTGCCCCATGTGCGACGGCACGTGCATCCTTAAGGTCATCATGACCGAGAGCGCTGACAAAGAAGAGGTCGATGTATGCTCTGCTTGTGGCACGATGTATCCGAGAGACAAGGACGCGGAGAAGTGCGATAAGCCCAAGGAGTGACGATTCGGACGAGCACGACCACGTTAGAACGTGACAGCCCCTCCCGGGGAGCAGGTTGGCATTGGCAGCAAGCTTTATGAACCAATTGTCCATACGAGAAGTCCGAGCACCATGGAGTTCAAGTTGGTCGAGAAGAAGAAGGACCTCATCAAGATAGAGATAGAGGACTCTGATGAGACCCTCATATACCCACTTATCCACGAGCTGCTGCAGGATAAGAATGTCAAGGACGCCAGATATTCCACCGGGCACCCACAGCTGGACAAGGCAGTCCTAACGGTCGTTGTGAAGGACGGCAAGCCACAGGCAGCCCTAAAGAAGGCAGCCAAATCGCTGGCCAACCAGTTCTTGGAGGCCAGGCAGCTCATAGAGAAGCAGCTTGGTTAGGGTGCGTCCGAAAGGTATTACTGTCCTCGGAAGATTCTGCTGATGTGACCATGAACGAGGCGGACCTCGGATTAGAGTGTTTCTACAGCGAAGGCATACCAGGCATCGGCGGGAAGCTCAGGGTATCGCCAGAGGATTTCGCGGTCGATGAGATATCCGTCAGACCAGCAGAGAACCCTGATGGGAAGTACGTCATTGCGATAGTCTGGCACAGGAACTGGGAGGCGAATAGGCTCTTGAGGAGGTTGGGCAACAACCTCCGTATCGGCAGGACGAGCGTGGGTTTCGCCGGCACGAAGGACGGGAGATCTGTGGCGACGCAGCTCATGTCCTTCAGAGCGAAGATCGAGACGGTGAATGGGCTCGAGATACCAGATGTTAAGATCCTCGATGCCTACACGTCGAACCGGTCCATCTCCATAGGCGACCTCATAGGTAACAGGTTCTCGGTGGTTGTCAACGAAGTCGGCCAGGACGTTGAGACACGCGGGGTGTGCGAGGCCGTGCGCGAGAGGCTTGAAGGCATAGGTGGATTCCCCAATTACTTCGGAGTGCAGAGATTCGGGTCAGTAAGGCCAATAACCCACCTCATAGGCAAGGACCTATCGAGGGGAGACCCCGAAGGAGCTGTCATGAGGTACGTCGCAAACCCGATGCAGAACGACTCGGAAGGAGATGATGCTAGATCGGCCCTCCAGCAATCAATGGATTTCAGGAAGGCGATGACGGAGTTCCCGACCAAGTTCACCTTCGAGAGGGTGATGAT
The DNA here is from genome assembly GCA_029864565.1 of Thermoplasmata archaeon. Classification (GTDB taxonomy): domain Archaea; phylum Thermoplasmatota; class Thermoplasmata; order UBA10834; family UBA10834; genus UBA10834. The sequence goes on from JAOTTD010000014.1 coordinate 20,976, forward strand.
CTCCCACCTAGTAGAGAATCCCGATGACTACATCGGCGCTCTGAGGAGACTGCCGAGGAACCTCCTGATGATGTTCGTCCACGCGTACCAGTCGTACATGTTCAACAAGATTCTCAGCGAGAGGATACGTCGCGGGCTGCCCATACACGAACCCTTAGAAGGAGATTTGGTGTTGCCGCTCACCAAGAACGGCGTTCCAGATCACGACAACCCCATAGAGGTCACCGAGCACAACATCGCCAAGGCTTCGAAGAACGCCGCGGAGGGCAAGGCGTTCGTCAGCGGGTCGTTGTTTGGCACCCAATCGGTGCTGGCCAGCGGAGAGATGGGGGAGATCGAGCGCAAAGTCATAGAGAGCGAGGGGGTCTCATCCTCTGATTTCCAGATTGTCGGTTTGAGAGAGGCGTCATCAAAGGGCACTCGAAGGGAGCTGCTGGCTCCGATGAAAGACTTAGCCATCGAGTTCGACGACCAAGCAGTCGCGTTCAGGTTCATGCTCAACAAGGGATGCTACGCAACTTGTCTCCTTAGAGAGTTCATGAAGGCGGACATGTCTAAGTATTGAAGACCTCGCTGCAGAAGATTGGATTAGGCAAAATGGCATACGTGCTCCCATGCGCCGCAAGAACGTCAAACGTTCAGTGCTTGTCTGCCCCCAGTGTGGTTCCGCGGACCTATACTACGAGGCGGCACTGATTACTGGCTATAAATACCACTGCAAGAAATGCAGTTACATCGGCGCGTTTGTAATCGAGAAGGACCTCGAAGAAGAATCGTGAAGGGGTTTTGTCCATCTTCGACATGCCAACGGGCAATCAGGCGAACATCGGCCCTGATTCCAGAGCCCTCTGGTCACCATCATCCAGGACCTTCGATATAGCCCTCTCCAGGTCGGACATCGCGACGATGTCCCTGTTCTCGCGAATAGCGAACATGCCTGCCTCCGTGCAAATAGCCTTGATGTCAGCTCCCGTTGCACCATCTGCCTTACTGGCTAGGTCGTCTATGTTCACCGACTCGTCGAGGTTCATACGCCTTGAGTGGATTCCAAAGATCTCCACCCTGGCTTCGAAACTGGGTATCGGTATCTCGATTATCCTGTCGAATCTGCCTGGTCTAAGAAGCGCCTCGTCGAGTATGTCTGGCCTGTTCGTGGCTCCGATGATCTTGACGTCTCCCAATGGGTTGAAGCCGTCCAACTCGGCAAGTATCTGCATCAGCGTACGCTGAACCTCACGGTCACCAGATGTGGCCAACTCGAGCCTCTTGGCACCCACGCTGTCGAGCTCATCGATGAACACTATCGATGGTGCCTTCTGTCGGGCGAGATCGAACAGTTCCCTCACCAGCCTCGCACCCTCTCCGATGTACTTCTGAACCAGCTCCGAACCTACGAAACGTATGAAGGTGGCGTTGGTCTGCTTGGCAACGGCCTTAGCAAGGAGTGTCTTCCCTGTTCCGGGCGGGCCTACCAGCAACACACCCTTGGGCGGATCTATGCCAACCCGCTTGTACAGCTCTGGTCTCAGCAGGGGATCCTCGACGGCTTCTCTTATCTCCACAATCTGCTCCTGCAAGCCGCCAATGTCCTCGTACGCGGTCTCTGGTTTCGCGATTATCTCAGCACCGACGACTATCGGGTCCAGCGATGGAGGCAGCACGCCCATCACGGCTAGCGTCTGCTTGTTCAGAGCTACTCGTGCGCCCGCCTCTAGAAGTTCAGGCGACACGTAGTCCGATGTGTTCACCACGAAGTCGGGACCAGTCGAACTCTTCACGACGACGCGGCCATCAGCGAGAACATCTTTGATCTGGCCTATAATCAGCGGAGGAGCCTTTAGTCGCTCCAGCTCTGCCTTCAAGCGTTTGAGCTCCTTCTGAAGCCGTATCAGTTCCCCCTCGACGAACCTCTTCTCGCCCTCCACCCGTCGAGCCTCCTCGACGAGCTCAAGGTTGCGTTCCTCGAGAACCGATAACCGTCTCTGTATTTCCTCGTAAAGCTCTGAGGGTTGTTCAGTTTCCACCTTGGTGCACCCCATTACTCAGTTTTATTTCGGCGCGTCCAGATTTATAATGATATAAGGTTAAATACTCTATTTATCCTTTGCTGACTCTGTTCAAAAGTGTGGTTTTAATGGTCTGCGAGATGTGCGGTAAGAACGTCACCTTCTGCAGGAAGGTGATTATTGAAGGCGTCCTTCTTGAAGTTTGCACCGAATGCGCAAAATTCGGCACTGAGGCCGAAAAAGGGAAAACGGCGATTCCGGGTCCCAAACCGATCATTGAGCAGCGGCTCGAGCGGCGCGAGAAGAGGTCCAAGCCGAAGGACGTTTACTCCGAGGGGGGCGCCGAGGAACTCGTCGAGGACTATGCCGCGCGAGTGAGGAATGCGAGATCACGCATCGGGATGACTCAGAAGGAACTTGCGATGAAGCTCAACGAGAAGCAGACCATCATCAGCAAAGTCGAGTCTGGCACTATGAGGCCGGACGAAAAGCTGATCAAGAAGCTCCAGAAGGAGTTGAAAATCGTGCTCAAAGAAAGAGCACCAGGAGAGATAGCGGCTCGCTCAACATCCTCAACATCAGGGGCTCTGACGCTGGCAGATCTAATCAAGTCGAAGAAGGAATGAGCAACTTCGCTTCAGCAGCCGTGGAATTCCCTGCTCAGGACCTCGCTCGCTGCCCTGTCGATATAGGCTCCATCCACATCGATGCCATAATCACAGGCAACCAGCAATGCAGCGGGTTCAACGTCGATGCCCAGCATCTCCTGCTTCTTGTTGACCCTGGACACGACCTCTCGTTTGGAAACCGACTTCGACCTGGAGATCGTGTCGATGATCTCCGAGAACAGATCCTTCTGAGGCCGTCTGATAGTCTCCTTGAGCATCTCAGGGGTGGGTCTGTAATCGATGGGGACCTCGATCTCACCGAAGTCGAATGTCGGCAGGAGGTTGCCCTCGATCTTCCTCAGGTATCCGCCTGCTATGCCTGCGTCCAGTAGTTTCTGTGCATCCTTTGGAGAGAACCATCTGAGGTCCATCGACGCCGAGAAGACGAATTCCCTTTCGGTCAGGGTCTCTTTCCCCTTTCTCCTGTAAAGCACCGCGATGCTCCTCTGTAGGTCACTCATCTTGTACCAGGCTCCTGTAATCTTCCGATACGATGTAGTCGATGCCGAGCGCTTCCAGACTCGCCTGCTCTGATGCCGGCGCAATCACACCCAGTGTGAACCCATGTCTGGACTTCGCCGATGACGCTTCCTCCGCCAGCGCTCTGGGAACGACCATATCATCGATGCCAATCTCAGAGACATCCCGAAACAGGTCGGAGATGGCCCTGCCCGATATTGCGGGGTCAGAACTCACTATCCCATCCCGGAAGTCTACTTTGAAGGTAATGTTCTCGGACAACTTAAATGCTCCTCCAAGCTCGGAGAGATCGACTAGAGTCCCTGTGCCGATGACGGCCTTCTCTGCGCCTGTTATCAGCATATCGATTACGTTGGTCGAGTATCGAACACCGCCTTCGTACATGGTAGGCATCTCGTCGCAGATGTGTTGGACTAGGTTCAGCTGCGGCTTGTTCTTGAATATCCCATCGTGATCGGCGACGTAGACACGGTCAAAACGCTTGGACAGCTCTGAGACTATGGCGGACATCGCGCGCTTCTGCGCTCCGTGCTGGAAAGGAATCCAGGAATCGATGACCAGATAAGGAACCATTTTCATATCGGCTTCTGGCGCAAAGTGATATCGCATATAAATATCGTGGTCACTCATCTAGTGCCTAGCAGTTCTAAGCCATTTCTGGATCTATGCACGTCGACGTGACGATGAATGCCCTGAGTGAGGATTTCGCCAGTAAACTGGACCGAGTCCATATGCACAATACTTATATAGAAGTTCTGGCATATACAGGCGTGGAGCCCTGGGAAGGACGATGTCTGGAACAGGGTTCGCGTAATGGTTGGAATGGAGGCATGACATGATAGGTCAGACACCAATTCTCATACTGAAAGAAGGTACGAAGAGAGAGAGAGGAAAAGGCGCCCAATTCAACAACATATCAGCTGCGAGGGCGATTGCTGATTCTGTCCGAAGCACCCTTGGACCGAGGGGTATGGACAAGATGTTGGTGGACAGCATGGGCGATGTTGTGATAACGAACGACGGCGTGACAATCTTGAAGGAGATTGACGTCGAGCATCCCGCTGCCAAGATGTTGGTCGAGGTTGCGAAGACCCAGGATGACGAATGCGGCGATGGCACAACCACCGCAGTCATACTCGCAGGCGAGCTGTTGAAGAAGGCGGAGGCGCTCATCGAGATGAACGTCCACCCTACTGTCATATCTGGAGGTTTCAGGATGGCTGCGCAGAGGGCGCGCGACCTGCTCGAGGACGTCGCCATACCAGTCTCGCCTGATAAGAAGGACGTACTGATGGACATCGCGAAAACCGCGATGATATCAAAGAGTGTGTCCGCATCCAGGAACATGTTGGCGAAAGTCGCAGTAGACGCCGTGAGTGCGGTTGCCGAGAAGAAGGACGACGGGACATGGGTTGTAGACGACGACAACATCCAGATCGTCAAGAAGCAGGGCGGTTCGATGGATGACACTCAGATGATTTCAGGCATAATAGTGGACAAGGAAGCGGTCCATACTGGCATGCCAAAGCGTGTGGAGAAGGCGAAGATCGCCCTCATCGATTCGGCTATGGAGGTCAAGAAGACCGAGATCGACGCGAAGATTGAAATAACCGATCCGAGCCAGCTGCACGCCTTCCTCGATGAAGAAGAGAACATGCTCAAGAAGATGGTCGAGATTGTCAAGAAGTCCGGAGCGAACGTCCTGTTCTGCCAGAAGGGCATCGACGACTTAGCTCAGCACTACCTGGCCAAGGCCGGAGTGTACGCCGTCAGAAGGGTCAAGAAGAGCGACATGGAGAAACTCTCTAAGGCAACTGGCGCGAACCTCGTAACGAAGCTGGACGATCTCAAAGCAGGTGACCTGGGGATAGCAAGCCTTGTCGAGGAGCAGAAGATTGCCGAGGACAGAATGACCTTCGTAACAGGCTGTAAGAACCCCAAGGCAGTGTCCATACTGATAAGAGGTGGCACCGAACACGTGATTGACGAGACCGACAGGTCACTCAACGACGCGATTAGCGTCGTTTCGGTGGCAGTCGAGGACGGCAAGCTGGTTACTGGTGGTGGTTCGACAGCTACGGAACTGGCACTCAAGCTCAGGGATTACGCCGCATCGATAGGCGGAAGGGAACAGATTGCGATTGACGCGTTCGCCAGCGCCCTTGAAGTAGTTCCGACTGCCCTCGCTGAGAACGCTGGTCTCGACCCAATCGATGTGCTCATCGAGCTGAGGAAGGCTCATAAGGCGGGAAAGAAGAATGCAGGAGTCAACGTCTTCACCGGCAAGATAACCGACATGAAGAAGGAGAAGGTGCTGGAACCACTCCGGGTCAGCAAGCAAGGCATAAGCTCCGCCACTGACGCCGCAGTCATGATCCTGAGAATCGATGACGTAATCGCATCTAGGGGAGACTCAGGAGGCAAGGGCGGACCCAAGATGCCGGACATGGGTGACGGCGGGTTCGATTAGAGACCCTGACAGCCCAAACCCTTTATTTCCTTTCAAACATGACGTATACTGACTCGAGCGCGATGTGTGGTGGCCGGGCTGGAGGTGACGAGTAATGCCTGACAAGGCCGAGGAGACCCTATCCTCAGACGAAACAGAGCAGGCGCCCAACGAAGAGGTTCATGACAGAGAGGAGCGAGAGACCCCTACTGTCAAGGACAAGAGAGTTGAGGAACTGACAGACATGGTGAAAAGGACTCAGGCTGAGTTCGAGAACTACAAGAAACGCGTCGAACGCGAATGGTCTGAGAAATCCAGACTCGCTGGGGAGCGCGTAATTGTAGACCTGCTTGCAGTCCTTGACACCTTGGACAAGGCCATCGAGAGCAGCCAGATCAGCGCGAACCCGAGGAATGAGGAGACGGGGCTGGAGGGCGTGCGGAGGCAGTTGATGCACATCCTACAACGTGCTGGGCTGAAGGAAATAGACACTGAGGGGCAGTTCGATCCATTCCTACACGAGGCGTTGATGAGAGAGGAAACGGCCGAGGGGAAGGACGGACAGGTCCTCGAAGTGTTTCAGAAGGGCTACATGCTAGGCCAAAAAGTAATACGAGCCGCGAGGGTGAAGGTATCTGTGGGTCCATCGGACCACGCGACAGACGTCTCGCGTGGAGGTTCGAACGAAGACGAGATACTGCAGAACAATGACGATCATGAAGGAGTTTGACAATAGCAGGAGTGAGATTGCATATGGCAGAATCTAGCGAGAAAATCGTAGGCATCGACCTCGGCACGAGCAACTCGGCCGCTGCCGTGATCGAAGGCGGGAGAGCGGTGATCATACCAAGCGCGGAGGGGACGAGCCTCGGGGGCAAAGCGTTCCCTTCGTACGTAGCGTTCACAAAGGATGGACAGATGCTCGTAGGGGAGCCGGCTAGAAGACAGGCGGTTTCGAACCCTGAGAATACCATTTTCGCGATCAAGCGAAAGATGGGGACCGACCACATGGTGAGGATCAGGGATAAGGAGTACTCCCCTCAACAAATCTCAGCGTTCATACTTCAGAAGATCAAGCGAGACACTGAAACTCATCTTGGAACACCCGTGAAGAAGGCCGTGATAACAGTACCGGCGTACTTCAACGACAACCAAAGACAGGCGACGAAGGATGCTGGAACGATAGCGGGATTGGAGGTTGTGAGGATCATCAACGAGCCGACGGCCGCGGCGCTGGCTTACGGCCTCGATAAGTCTGAGAAGGAGCAGAAGATAATGGTTTTCGACCTTGGCGGAGGGACGCTGGATGTCACAATCATGGAATTCGGCGACGGAGTCTTCGAAGTCGTATCGACAAACGGGGATACGCAACTGGGCGGCACGGACATGGATGAATCCCTGGTGCAATTTATAGCGAAGGAATTCAACTCCGAGCATGGGATAGACGTGTCCAAGGACAAGATGGCAGTGCAGCGGATCCGGGAAGCCGCGGAGAAGGCCAAGATCGAGCTGTCGTCCACGATGGAAACGGAATTGAACCTGCCATACCTGACCGCGGACGCATCTGGACCGAGACACCTTGCCATAAAACTGTCAAGAGCGAAGCTCGAGGACCTTGTGAAACCTACGGTGGAACGATGCAGAGCTCCCTTGAAACAGGCTTTGGAGGACGCGAAACTCAGCCCGGACCAGATAGACAAAGTCATACTGGTCGGAGGACCAACACGGATGCCAATAGTGCAGAGATTCGTTGAGGAAGTCGTCGGCAAGAAGATTGAACGAGGTGTGGACCCCATGGAGTGTGTTGCGATGGGGGCAGCTATCCAGGGAGGGGTCATCGAAGGAACCGTTAAGGACATTCTGCTGCTCGACGTCACTCCACTCTCCCTCGGAGTGGAGACCCTCGGAGGAGTGTTCCACAAACTGATCGAGAGGAACAGCACGATCCCGACACGGAAGAGTGAGGTGTTCTCGACGGCCGCCGACGGCCAGACAAGTGTCGAAATCCATGTCCTTCAAGGAGAGAGGCCCATGTCAGTAGACAATGTCAGCCTCGGCCGCTTCCACCTAATGGGGATACCACCCGCACCGAGAGGCGTCCCACAGGTCGAAGTGACCTTCGACATAGATGCGAACGGAATAATCGATGTCAAAGCGAAGGACCTCGGGACTGGCAAAGAACAGAAGATAACCATAACCGCAACCACTAAGCTCGATGATGGTGAGATCGAGCGTATGGTCAAAGACGCCGAAACCTACGCCGACGAAGACCGTAAGCGCAAGGAAGAGGTTGACATGAAGAACCGAGCCGAAGCGAAGGTCTACGAGGTCGATCATCTCCTCGAGGAGATGGGAGACAAGATCCCCCAGGAGCTCAAGGAGAAGGTGACGGCACTCGCAGAGGAGCTGAAGACAGCTCTTTCATCGGGCGACGTATCTGCAATAAAGCAGAAGTCGGACGAACTCGACAAGGTCTTGCTGGAGATCGGCAAGAAGATCTATGAGGCGTCCGCGGCTAGCCAGGGACAAGCTCAGCAAGCACAGCAAGCGCCAGATGAAGGCCCTGGACAACCATCGGATTCTGACAAGGGATACGTGGACGCCGAGTACAAGATCATGGACGACGATGAAGGCGAGAAATAGACCTTCTCCACCAAAACCTCTTTCATCATCTTCCTGTCTTCCTGGGCTGAAGCTAGCGGTATCAGCTGGCAGCCGGCCATGAGGTCTTAAGATGCCTTCAAAGCGAGATTACTACGAGACCCTCGGTGTCTCAAAGGATGCTAGCGCCGAGGAAATCAAGAAAGCTTACAGAAAGCTCGCGATGAAGTATCATCCTGACAAGAACAAGAATCAGCCCAAGGAGGCTGAGGAGAAGTTTAAGGAGCTCTCCGAGGCCTATGAAGTACTCGCTGACCAGGAGAAGCGCGTGCGCTATGACCAGTACGGCCACGCCGGTGTGGAGAGCACCTTCAGGCAGGGAGGGTTCGATTGGTCGGATTTCACACACTTCGAGGACATAAGCGACATATTCGGTGGGTTCTCAGGCTTCGGTTTCGGGGGCAGCATATTCGACCAGTTCTTCGGCGGCAGACAGAGAGCTGGACCCCAAGAAGGACGGTCGCTTCGATACGATATTGAGATATCGCTCGAGGAGGCATCCAAAGGCATTGAGAGAGAGTTGACAATCCCGCACAGTGTCCAATGCAAGACATGCAAGGGTCAGGGCGCGAAGGCGGAGGATCTCAAGACCTGTCCGACGTGCAAGGGCTCAGGGCAGGTGCAGAGGGGGCAGAAACGGGGGTACACCAGCTTCGTCTCGATCTCTAATTGTCCTACATGCAGAGGTGCGGGGAGGCAAATCGCCAAGCCGTGTACCACCTGCGGAGGTGCGGGCCAAAAGAGCGTCACCAGCAAGATGAAGGTCTCCGTTCCCAAAGGCGCGGAAGAAGGCATGAAACTCAGGATAAGGGGTGCTGGTGAGGCGAGCCCCACCGGTGGAACACCCGGAGACCTGTACATCATTGTCCACATTGCGCCCCATGACCTGTTCGATCGAGATGGAAGAAATCTGCACATTGAGGTGCCAATCTCATTCGGAGAGGCAGCGTTAGGCGCTGAGATAGAGGTGCCTACGCTCAACGGGACTGCCCTGGTCAAGATACCGCCAGGAACGCAGACTGGGACCGTATTCCGACTGAAGGGCAAAGGCATGCCTGACCTCCGAGGATATGGCGACGGGGACGAGTTCGTGAGCGTTCAGCTCGTCACCCCAACTAAGTTGACCTCGGACCAAAAGAACCTCATTAAAGAGTTCACTGATTCAGTTGGCAAGTACGGCAAGACCGACCGGAAGAAGGTCCGTTTCGGGGGATTCAAACGCAAGAGATGACTGGAGAGATTTTATCTCGCATGATACGGATTGCCAAGTGATGAAAGTCGTCGGCATAATGACTGAGGATCCACGTACCTATTATGAGATGCTGACAGCTCTCCGTGAGGAAGGGCTGAGGCCGATCTCGCTGGATTTCTTCGAACCCCTCCCTTCGAACATATCCGTTGTCATAACATCGGAGAGGGAGAGGCATCTGGTGCCATTCGACAATGTCATAACCGACGCGGATCCGGACGTTGTAGTCACCAAGGTCAAGAGCGTGTTGGCAGGCGAGAGAGTCGTCTCTGATTTGACAATCGGAATAGACCCTGGCAACAGACCAGGGATTGCCCTACTCTCAAACGGAATGGTGTTAACGAGGACCTTGGCCCCGACCCCTGAGGCCGTTAGAACCATTGTCCAGGAGCTGATTGGCCGATACTCGCCATCGTGCGTAACCATAAGGCTCGGCAACGGGGACCGCACAAACCGCAATAGGATATTCAATGCCTTGTGGGACATCGGATACGTAGGCGAATTCGTCGACGAAAGCAATACGACCAAGAGGTCGAAGACGCCTGACGAGGACGCCGCGGTCGAGATAGCGCTAACACCTGGATACCTGCCTCAGAAGAGGCAGAAGGTCTCGCCTGGACCGGGAGAGATTCGGAACATTCAGAGGCTAAGCCGCGTACATAGCGAAGGACGGCTCACCGTATCGAAGGAGCTTGCTGCGAGGGTCGCGTCAGGGGAAATCTCTATGGACGAAGCCATAAAGATGCAACAAGAAGCGAGACAGGGTAATCGCTAGAACAGATGCTCGTCCGTTAGTCTCGCAGCTCCTCCAACACCGCACCTCATTGTCCCGATGCCCAATGACTTGATCCTTTCCTCGACCACGTCCACATTGGCCGGATCAGTATTGACATAGACGGTGGCGCCCGTGTCTATCGAGAAGTGCGCTAGTATCCCTTCCGATCTCATCCTCTTGACTTCCAGTATGACCTTCACTGTCTCCGGACGCCACAGTATCAGTTCATCTGTGCCAGTCATAGTGATACCGTGAAGTATGAGAGAGTCCTTCTCCGCTATCTCTCCTATCCGCGAAATGTTCCTGTGCTTTATGGCACTTTTCATCTCGGCGATGGCGCCGTGGATGTATGCCAGGCGGGAGTGGAAGAACGGGGATCCGAGCACATCTCGATGGGCGTCATCCGTAGATTTGTAGGCGGGAATCAGCGCAACTACTATGCCCATCTGGAAGTCCTCCGATGCAATCTGATGAGAGAATGAATCCTCGTCGTCATGGCCTGTCTTCCAAAGCGAGAACGCGCCTGTCACCGACCTCGCGGCCGAGCCCGCGCCTCTTCTGGCTATTACTGATATCTGCTCGTGAGACATTTTGAGGGGCGCTGCGTCGCATGCAGCAACCGCGAGCGCTGCAAAACCCGATGCTGATGCACCCAGGCCGATGTTCGATGGGAAGTTGTTTCTCGACTCCATCCTGAATCTTCTATCGATCCCGCTTCTCGTCCGGATTTCGTCCACGACCGCCAAGATCCTCTCGAGCCCCGCCCCGGACATCGTAGATCCATCGACGGAGGCCGTGTCATCCTCGAAATCTCCGAACTCGATTGTCGTGTGTGTTTCAGTGGGCGCAGTGGCCACTGATATCGAGTCGTGAAATGGTATTCTTAGTTTCTCGTCCTTCAGCCCGTGATACTTCACGAGGCCCTGAATCGGATGCGATTTCGCCGAAGATTTCACAGAGATTCACCTCAAACATCCAGCAACACGACTATCCTGCGTTGGTCATCATCAATCTTCAGATCATGGTATGTTACGCCCTTCACCACAGCTCTCTTCTGATGACGAGTCTCGTCGAACTCCTCTCCCCTAGCTATAGCCTCAAGCGTTTTACCTTGGATATGTACTTTGAATTCACCGAAGACGAGATTCTGGGTGTCGTGAAGATAGAGGAGCTCTTGAAGGAAGTCGACCAACAGCCGCTCATTGTTATCTGCACTGATGGAAATCGTGATTTCGCCGACCGATTGCACGGTGCTCGCATCGGTTATCTGGTCGAACATCGCATAGGCGGCGTTCGCGAACCGCTCTGAGAGCGTTTCTCCGTACGACTCAATCAATGCATCAGCGGTGTGGTCCAGCAAGCGATACCTCATCGACCTCACAAAACCGTTGTCGGTATATCAAGGCTATGCCTTCGGATCATTGCGATGAAACGCGCACAATCCGGAAATGAAGCACTCATTACATCGTGGATTCCTGGGCCTGCATGTCCGCCTGCCATGTTCAATCAGGTTGAGGTGCATGCTGTAGTACTCCTTCGGAGGGATCAGGCGGCCGAGCTCGCTCTGGGCACTCTCCCTGGAGGCTCTTCCTCCAATCAGGCCTAGGCGTTTGGAAACCCTGAATATGTGAGTGTCCACAGGAAATGCGGGCATTCCAAACGAGAATAGGAGGACGATAGCGGCTGTCTTTGGACCCACGCCATCAATGGATGCGAGCCAGGTCTCAGCCTCCTTTGGAGTCATGTCAGCGAGAAAGTCCAAAGTGATCTCCCCGCGCTCAGCTTTCAGCAATCTCAATGCTCCGATGATTCTCTTCGCCTTGATTTCAGCGAGGCCGCCAGAGCGTATTATCTCCGCTAAGGTTTCAGGAGGTTCATCGAGCATCTCCTCCCAGTCAGGGTATCTGCGCTTGAGAGCAGAGAACGCTCTGCCCGAGTTAATGTCAGTTGTGTTCTGCGACAATATTGTCTCCACAAGCGTGTCCACTGGGTCTTCATTTCTGGCCCTCTTCTTGCGTCCGTAGACGGATGTCAACAGAGACTCGACCTCTTCCGCCTTCCTCTCATTGCTCCCGAGTGGCCTACCTTTCACCAAGGTCATTCCAGCGAAAAGAACATGTGCGCCCCCACACAAAAAGCATGCGGACAGTGGGTAAGAATGATGGCTCATATCACAGGCAACGACAAATACGAAAGCAAGGGTTTATATTGCGCCTTACAATCAATTCACCGTGAAAATCTGCGTCATTGGGTGCGGTGCGATTGGTGCGGCAATCGCGAGGGAGATGGAACACCTCTCGAATATTGACACTGTATACCTCACCGACCGGTCTCAAGAGTGTGCAACAAGATTGCAGCAAAAGCTGGCAAAGGTTAGCTACGTTCCCGATATCGTGCCGATATTGAACGACATAGGGCTCGTTGTGGAGGCCGCCAGCCAAGACGCGGCGCGCTACTATGTGCCGTTAGCCCTATCCGCCGGAGTCGATGTGCTCATCATGAGCGTGGGCGTCTTGCATGACGAGGAATTCCAGGCGGATACTCATAGGCTCGCTAAGCGCAAGGGCGCGAAAGTGCATGTACCCAGTGGAGCAGTGGGCGGAATCGACGCACTATCCGCAGCAAGGCTGGACGAAATGGACGAAGTTCTGCTCACCACGACCAAGCCTCCATCGGCCTTCGGCAAGAATCAGTACTTGGCCTCGAAAGGAGTCGTCCCGTCTGAGATTCGTGTGAGGACGGAGCTGTTCGAAGGATCGGCGCGTGAGGCGGTGAAACACTTCCCACAGAACATCAATGTAGCCGCGACAATTGCACTCGCTGGAATAGGCTTCGATAAAACCAAGATACGAATAGTCTGCGACCCCCAGGTCAAAACAAACGAGCATCACCTTCAGGCAAGAGGCAGGTTCGGTGAGCTTGACGTTGTAACTAGAAACGTGCCTTCCCCGAGGAACCCGAAAACGAGCTACCTCGCGGCGATGTCAGCGATCTCTGCAATAAAGAAGATTACGGGATCCTTTTGGATAGGCGCTTGACACGCATCATTTCTTTATACGGTCAGTGTCATTTCGAGCGCGTGATTTCTTGGTAACCAGGGAGAAAACGATATTTTCGAGCATGAGGAAGGAGGTCGACGCGGTAGTCCTCATGAATGCCGTTGAGCCAAGCATGGACTCATGCTTCTTCTACGCAACTGGGCTTGTAACTGGGCTCTTCGAGGGCTGCGTAGCCATACTAGAGCCGAGGAGGACGGAGGTGCTCACTTCGGAACTGGAAGCTCTCAGTGCCTCTGAGGCAGGGGTCAAGACAACCGTGTTCGAGAACGGCCAAGAATCCATGAGGCTGATGGCCAAGAAGCTCTCACGATTCTCCAAGATTGGGATAAACGCCAGAGAACTCACAGTAGCCAATCACAGGAAGATTAGGAAGGCTTCGAAGGGAGCAAAACTCATTGACGTCTCACAGGATCTGTACAGAGCTCGAATGATCAAACAACCAGACGAGCTTGCTAGAATTAGGAAGGCTTGCGCCATCGCCTCGAAAACATGTGTCGCGATACCTGAGATGGTCAATGAGGGCATGACGGAAACGGAAGTGGCTGCAGAGTTGAATTACCGGATGATGAGGTTGGGGGCCAACGCAACCGCATTTGACTCGAATGTTGCATTCGGAGCCAAGAGCGCGGAGCCCCATTACTTTCCTTCACCGACGAGGCGACTGAAGAAGGGGCAATTTGCCCTATTCGACTTTGGAGCATCGTACAAACGATATGTCTCAGACATCACGAGGACTTTCATATGCCATTCGTCCACGAAACGCCAGCGGGAGATGCACGAGACAGTCCTAAGAGCCCAGGAAGCCGCAATCGACTCAATCGTTGACGGCGTGAGCGGAGCGACTGTAGATGACGCCGCAAGGAAGGTGATTGACTCCAGTGAGTTCAGAGGGCTGTTCATTCACAGCACCGGCCACGGTATTGGCATATCTGTCCACGATCCTGGGTCGATATCGTCTGCGAACGATATGACTCTCTTGGAAGGGATGGTTCTAACGGTCGAACCTGGGGTATACATCAAGGGCTACGGCGGAGTCCGGATAGAAGACGATGTACTCGTAACTAAGAGTGGCTGCCGTGTCTTGACATCATGTCCAAAAGAGCTACGCAGCATCTAGACAACCGAAGGCAGTCCAAGTTCGAAGAAGTGGTCGGAGAGAGCTTGAATCACGAATATCAGAGACACACCGATCAGCGATATGAAGATAGATGCGAGCCAATCATCTGGAACCGCCAGTTCCTCAACCATCACGAACCGCACAACCGCTATCAGGAATACGAACGAAATTAACAGCATCAGCCCTGAGAGGTCGTGGTCCCTTCCCAAATCACTCACTAGAGGCACCACGAAAACGAAAACCAATGATACTACAAGGATTCGCAAGAAATATGGAGGGGTCATCGACCAATCTTGGGCAACAAGAGCCGCGCTCATGTAGAACACCACAATCACTATGAGAATCGTGACGCACAGAAGAAGGATATCGGTAGCATCCATTGTAACACCATAGCCTATCATTGTCTTATTCTTATCCTCAGGCACGCTTCTTCCGAGGCATCGCGAGTATCTCCCTTATCTCAAATTTGAAGAAATCGTTTGCGTGTGCAGGTCTGACAACACAAGCGGTATCAGCCCCCTCCCCGGTGCCTCCAATCACAATTATCTCCTCGTCCCCGCACTTAAGCGCACCACTGTCAGCGGCCATCACAGAGACCTCGACGCAGACTTTCATTCCATGTCCGAAAAGAGTACGAAGGGTTTGCGAAACCACTTCAACTCTGGATATTCCGCCAAATTTCTTGGTAAATGATCTCTCAACTCCAGATAGAACATGCGATGCCCTGACCAACTTGGCGCTGGAGCGTTCGATCTTCGTCTCGATGCTGCGGTCCATGTCCAACGCGCCCTCGCCCGAGAAACCCGCGTGCGATGTCACTACGATCAGGTTTGAACATGAGTTCGACCATCGGTCTATCGCCTTCAATGCAGTTTCCCCTGAGTTGCTGGCAACGACAATCGTCTTTATCCCCGTCCTCTTCAGACATAGCGACACCACATCCATCAGCTTCTCGGTATTCTTCTTCCCAGGTCTATCGAAGTAGGTAATCTCTGCAACGGACATGCCATTCTCCGGCATAAAAAAGCCATATGTTGAATAAAAATCTTGCGACTGGGATGTGCCCGAAGTGGAAAACGCTTATCTACGCCCAGCCAGTTCAAGTAGATGTGACGATATTCTTCAACGAACGATTCTACGATCACATACAAACACCGTTCCATCCGGAGTCTCCGGAACGTTTGAGAGGAATAGTCAAAATGCTCAGACATCATAATCTATGGAGGAACGTAGTCGCATCAGAGATCGGTGACCCCAGCCACTTGAGATTGGTCCACGAAGAGAACTACATAGAACTCATAAAGAATTGCGACGAAGGCGGCCTCACAATGGAGACTGCCATTCATCCAGATACCTTCGAAATTGCCGCCCTCTCCGCTGAGTGTGGCATCGACGCCGCAATTCACTCGAGAGATAAGGGCGTTGCGACCTTTGCGCTGACCAGGCCGCCGGGCCATCATGCTGGGCCAGACTATGGCATGGGATTCTGCTACTTCAACAACATTGCGATTGCCGCAGAGCATCTCCTGAATGAGGGAGATGAGAAGATTGCGATAGTGGACTTGGACGTCCATCACGGAAATGGCACCGAACACGCATTCAAGGACCGCGCTGAAGTCCTTTATGTTTCGACCCACCAATCCGGCATATTCCCCGGGACTGGGAGCGTGGATTTTCTCGGAACAGGCAACGGCGAAGGGTTCACAATAAACCTGCCATTCGCATCTGGATGCGGTGATTCCACTTATGACGTCGCGTATTCTGAGGTCGTCATTCCCATTCTAAGACAATTCAAACCTGAGGCCATACTCATATCCTTCGGCGTTGATGGACACTACAGAGATCCGCTGGCATCGCTCAGCCTTTCATCGGATGCACACCTGAGAGTTGCCAAAGAACTGCTGAAGTTCTCCATGCAATGCGGGAAACGCCTGACATTCTTCCTGGAAGGCGGCTACGATGTGCCCGCTCTCTCCGAGGTGGTTGCGGCCATCGTAGGTGCAATCAATGGAGTCGATGTTCCCCTGGAGTACACTGACATCATAGACAACAGCTGTCTCGGCAGAGGTGCGATTGACAGGTGCACCAGGAACGCGTCCGAATACTGGGATCTATAGATCCGGCTTCCTCTTCCTGGCAGCACGCTGTTTTTCGTGGTCCTTCCTTATGTTCTTCTCCATCATGTCGAGTACGGAATCCAAGGACCTGTAAAGATGCCAGTCGATTCCCTTGGAGTAGTACATGCCTTTGTCGGTCGTCAACCTGGCGCCCAGACTGTACTTGTTCTTCAGACCGTCCTGGTGGTATGCTGTCACATGCACTGAGAATACCTTCGGAGATTGGATCTTATCGATACGCTTCATCGACTTGCCAATCAGCTCGTACATCGTTTCGTACACTTCAGGGTCTTCCACGTCGAGTCCTGTTATCTGCACATAGACTCCCTCCTGTGGCCTGAGACTGATAACATGCTCCATTATATCCGTCTGTGAAACCACGCCGACGAGCTTGCCACCGTCCGCAACGAAGACGGTCGATAGGTTCTTGGACAGCATAATCGATATTGCCTTGTTCAAAGGATCATTCGGAGCCACGTTCACAGGGCTCTTGTTCATGACGCTCCCTACTCTGACATCAGCGGGCTCTCTGTCCCCTCTGACTTCATTTGGAGGCTTCGACGCTCGTGGAGACCAGATAACGTCCATGATCTCTGTCATCCCAATCGCTCCGATGAGCTTCGCGTCCTCCTCGATAACGGGGAGAGTCTTCTCGTTTAGCCCCTTCATCAAGATCTGAGCTTTCCTGACTGGCTCTTCCTTGGTTACCGAAACCGGAGCCTTGCTCATTAGGGAGTCGACTTTCTTTCCCTTGAGCTCGTCCATGCCAGAGAGAACACGGATGATGTCGGTCCTCGATACGAAGCCAACGAGCTTATTGTTCCTGACGACTGGAGCGCCTCTGACGCCAGTCGACATCAGCTCCTCTGCGGCGTTGATTATCGTCATATCCTCCTCGAGCCTTGGGCATGGAACCATTATGTGCTCCACTTTGGCCGAGAGCGGGAGATTTCTCCTAGACAACAGCGAGTAGTAGCTTACAAGACCGAGCGGCTTGTCGTTATCAAGAACTGGTATCTCCCTTACGCGCCCCTTCTTCATCTTTGAGATGACATCGGAGACTGTCTCTCCCTTGCTGACGGTCATTCTTGGGGTGCCCATGACGTCCTTCACGAGCAGCCTACTTATCTCAGTGGCCTTCAATTCAAACACATCCTGGCAGACAGTAGCTTGAGAAACAGACCTGCTTGTTCATGCTCGTAAGCACCAATCACGCTACTTCTTCTAAATACTTTGCTTACCTGGCGAACTCCGGCCGGCTTCGTCAATGATTTATATGCTATTCTCAATCCGGTAGTTGTCGGCATTTTGATGCCGCAATCCACTGAAACCGCTGAATTGGGGGCTGGGATGACGAATAGCAGACCGGAGAGTGCTAATGACCGTAGTGATTCAGGCGACAACGATGGAGACTCTTCGTCGTCCAGATCGTCACTCGGATTTCTTACATTGGACGACTTCGACATCAGGGGACGAAGAGTGCTACTCAGAGTGGACATTAATTCGCCGATTGACGAAGACACCCTCCGAATCGAAGACGGCTCCAAGATAGCTTCTGCGGTGCCTACCGTCCGAGAGATTATTGACAGGGGGGGACGCCTGTCGATTCTAGCTCACCAGGGAAGGCCAGGGGACTTCGATTTCATCACGCTCAATGAACACGCGGATTATCTCAGCGAATATACGGGCAGGAAGATTCGGTACGTGAACGATATCTTCGGCGACCGCGCAATCACTTCGATAGATGCGCTCGGAGACGGAGAGTGCATCCTCATGCAGAACGTCCGAAACTACTCCGGAGAGCAGCTCAAGAAGTCTCCCGACGAGCACGCTTTGTCAGAGATGGTCTCCACCCTTGCACCTCATTTCGACCTGTTCGTCAACGATGCTTTTGCATCGTCCCACCGGTCGCACGCATCCTTGGTCGGATTCGCCGCCGCGCTCCCTTCGGCGGCCGGAAGGCTCATGGAGAAAGAAATGAGAGCAATGTCAGAGGTCGTTCAGAACCCAGTGAGGCCTTCGACCTTTATTTTCGGCGGTACCAAGTTCGTCGACGCACTACCTGTAGTGAGAAAGCTAGCAGAGTCCGATCATGTGGATAACATACTCATTGCAGGACTTGCGGGATTCGCGTGTCAAATGATCTTAGGGAAGAAAGTCGGCTCTGGAACTGAGCAGATCGCCCAAAGAGACCTTTCTGTGAGCACGCGGGATGCGGCGAAGGATCTTGTAGGCAGGTACGGCAGGAAGATTATACTGCCGCTCGACGGTGCCGTGACTGCTAACGGGAACCGAAAGGAGTATACATTGGACAACATGCCAGATGACGCCGCGATAATGGATATTGGGTCAAAGACCATCTCCACCTTCAGAGAGATCATACTGCGGTCCAAGACCATACTCCTCTCTGGCCCTCCAGGAGTATACGAACTCGAGGACTTCTCCAAGGGAACCCGAGAAGTCTACGAGGCAATCGCATCTGCCGACGCGTTCTCCGTGATAGGTGGAGGGCACTCCGGAGCAGCTGCCAACAAGCTGGGCATGACCGACAAGTTCTCGTACATAAGTACTGGCGGAGGCGCACTAGAGCGCATGATTCTGGGCAAGTCCATGCCAGTTGTCGAGGCGCTTAGAGCCTCTGCGAAGAGAGTCTATCCATAAGGGAAGCTCTTCTTCCCTCCTCCGCCGAGGATCGTCCCGCCCAATGACCTCGCCCTGACGAGCCCTCTCAAGGGCACGCCGTCTATCTCGTTGAGACTGCTCTTGTTCACAAGGACGAGGGTCAGCACGGGGACGCCTCCGGCCTCCTTTATATCTGTTATGGCGCCCTTTATCGTCGCTCCGGTGCTCAGGACATCGTCAACGATTATGATCTTCTTTCCATTGCCCACGGAGGCGTAGTTGGAGCTGAAGGCCCCACCGCTCTGACTCTCCGCGTGGGGACGGTACACTCCAAAATCGATCCCGAGTATCTCAGACAGCTTAGCGGAGAACGGGATCCCGTTTATCGATACACCAAGAACGACCTCTGCGTCTTGATCCTGCTTGCCCAGCTCCTCAAGGGCTATGTCAGCCATCAATTCCGCCATGAGACCTACTCTATATCCAGACACACCGACTGAACGCCATCCTATCTTGACATCTGATGGGGGAAGTCCTTCAGGACCGTACTCCACAAGATAATTTACAGTGTCAACAGAAAGATGCAGCTCATCCGCGACCTCGCGGACGCTCAACCCCTTCTTTCTCAAAATCTTGGCATTCGCAGCCAGTTCTTTCACATCTACCATCTCTTCACCAGCCTCGAAGAGTACAATGTTACGATATTAACCTTTCTCCGCCCTGTGATTCTCCAGCGATTCGACCATGGCCACCAACGCTCTGTTGAGTGGAGTCGGAACCCGCGTGGCAAGCCCTGCTTTACAGATATATCCGTTGATACTCTCTATCTCTGTTCTGCGGCCGAGCTCGATATCACGCAACATGCTCGATCTATTCAAAGCCGTCTTCTTGGCGACGGTCATCGCCCGCTCACACATGGAATCGTAAGGGAGCCTTATTCCACTTGCATCCGCGACGGCCTCGCATTCCTTGCTGATGTCATGAACAAGCATAGACAGGGCCCTAACTCTGACGATCTCACCGTTGGCGACCCTCAGAATGGCGGTCAGGGGATTGACGCAGGCATTGACGATTGCCTTCGCCCACAGCTCCGCTTTTATATCTGCCGTAGTCTCCGTTGGCAGTCCTGCCGAGGATAGCATCGAGGCCAAGGATTCTGCGGCACCGGGGTTCGCGTCCGCGCCGACGAATGTGTTGCCCAGGCTAGCCAATTCGACCACGCCAGGCTCAGTCAACAATGCGCCCATCGTGGTTGTACCCCCAATCACCTGTGCCCCCCTCCAGTCACGCAACTTCTCAAGGTTCCCCAGCCCGTTCTGAAGCGTCAGCACGACTGTGTCCTCAGATACCCAGCCTCGGCACGCATCGATAACGGACTGAGTCGAGTATGCTTTGGTGGTGACGAGAAGCAGGTCCGGAGGGGCGAGGCCTGACACGCTCTCCCTGGCATCAATTCTCACCTTCTTCCCGACCACTCCTTTAATACGCAGCCCGTCACCGCGCACGCAATCGACATTCGCCTTCCTGCCAATCAATACGACCTCGTGGTCTCCAGCCAGTATTCCACCGACTGCGCTGCCAATCGATCCTGCACCGAACACACAGATTCTCATTGCACCAATACAACCATGATCTTGGGCTATTTGTTGGTTGCCGAACGACG
Organism: Thermoplasmata archaeon; assembly: GCA_029864565.1. Classification (GTDB taxonomy): domain Archaea; phylum Thermoplasmatota; class Thermoplasmata; order UBA10834; family UBA10834; genus UBA10834. The sequence goes on from JAOTTD010000014.1 coordinate 41,842, forward strand.
CTCGACATTGGCGTGCACATGCGCGATTCGCGTAGGCTCGGGAATGCGATATCTGGTGAACCTTCGCACCGTCAAGAGCGCTTGCCTTTGCGAAATGCCGTGTCCCGGCGATACGTATATGGGTTTCGTCCCACTGTTCGAGAAAGAGTACCCGCAAACCCTTCCCCCGATCGCGAGCGCACGCGCGCCCCTGTGGGCTGAACCCACGGCTGTGCCACAAAGGAGGCTCTTCGCCACGCCAATTGTGGGCAAATCGAAGGCCACTCCCGCGTGGCTGGCGATGCCGAAGCGCTCCGGATGAAGAATCCCATGGCCATCGAAGATTAGGGTTGTGCCATCATCCAGCAAATTCATCAACTGAGCAACGATTGGCAACTCTCGAAATGCGAGGAAGGTCGGAATGTAAGGAAATCTCGCCTCGGAAGCCGCAAGCAAACTCTCCCGGACCCCTTTGGTCTCCGCGTCGAACACCACCACGGACGCGTACGCTCGATTTTCGGCGTATGATACGTCGACACCAGCAACACTCGAGATATTGATGTCAGACGATGGAACCCTGATAGATCTTCGCAGGGATTCTTGTCTCTTCCTCAGAGCCTTCAATGGCCTGGGCGAGCGAAAGTCCGTAAAGAGGTGTTCTTCGAAGTCTTGAACACGACCATTGCGAATGCTAATGCCTTCCTTCCTTAGCAGAGCGACATCGTCGTTGGTTCCGTCAGGGCTCGAATGGCCGCCAATCCCTCCATCGGACCTGACGACCCTCCTGCATGCAGTTCTCTGGGTGTTCATATTCCTACTCACGGCCAATCCGACGAATCTCGCCGCGATTGGGTCGCCTAGCGCCTTCGCGATTTCACCAAAGGTGGTCACCATGCCGCGGGGCACCTGAGCGACGAGATCGTATGTTTCCTTCCACATGTCCGGAAGGTCCTCAATCGACTCGTGAGCCATTGTCAATCGTCAGCATCTGTGCAAGTATTAAATGTGCGCAGACGCAAGTACTGACTGCATGACGGCAGACCCTCTCCTCCGATATTGGCGGATACGCGCAGGCGAAGCTGAGGCAAAATACCTACTGGCAAAACGCAGGATGGTCGATGTCGACTTGGGAATGGATACGGAGACATTGCGGCGAATGCACGATAGCGTGATGCTAGATGGAAGCTCAACCGGGAAGACTCCTCTGTTGGATCTGAAGAAAGAGCTATCCAAGCGGATGCTTGACGATTGCGCCCTCTGCGAGAGGGCTTGCCACGCAAAAAGAGCTTCAGGCATGGCAGGCCATTGCGGAGTGTTGGAACCCAGGATCTCGAGCGAATTCCTGCACATGGGCGAAGAGCCGGAGCTCATACCCTCCCACACAATCTTCTTCTCGGGTTGCACCTTCGACTGTGTATACTGCCAGAATCATGACATATCCTCCAACCCAGAAGCTGGCACGATCGTTTCTCCTGAACTACTCTCAAGAAGGATAGAAGAAAGAGCATACACAAGAGATAAGGGCTTGAGCCTCACACGGACTTCCATACGTTCCATCAACATCAACTGGGTAGGCGGGGACCCAACACCCAATCTGTCATTCATACTGGATACCCTCTCAAAATGCGAAGCCAATCTACCTCAGATATGGAACTCGAACATGTATCTTACGAAACACGCGATGCAAATCCTAGATGGTGTGATCGATGTATATCTCACCGATTTCAAATATGGCAACGATGACTGTGCCAGGAGGCTCTCCAATGTGGACAGGTATGTGGCCATTTTGAAGCGAAATCACATAATCGCGCGAAGACAAACGGAAATGATTGTGCGCCACCTCGTTCTGCCCTCACACATCGAATGCTGCACCCGCCCAGTCCTTACATGGATAGCGGAGAATCTCAAGGGAGTGAAGGTCAATGTCATGGGGCAGTACGGGCCTGCTCACATCGCACGCCAATTCCCTGAATTATCGCGTCCGCTAAGTCCGCTTGAATTCGAGTCCGCCATAGAAATTGCGCATGACTTGGGTCTCGATCTCTGTGATTGAGGGGCTCTCGAATTCATTAAGTACACCAATTTTAATCATTCCGCGTGAATCCGCAGGAGGGACTAGCAGTCCTCCAATTGGCAGTGGCAATTGCGATCCTAGGCCACGCTTCGATACTTGATTTGAGAACTCGACGAGTGTCAAATGCATCTTGGATCGTGCTCTCCATGCTCGGAGTGGTGCTTCTTCCGATGAGAATTGTTGTAGACGATGCGCCAGCAGAGTACCTCTTAATCCTGATTCCCATCCTCGCAATCCTCTCAGATGTCTTCTGGGATGCCAATGATGATAGCTCATTGTCCAGATACACGCCTTTGCTGAAATACGGCGTGGCCCTAATCGCAACTGTTGCCCTCGCCATGGCCTGGGCGGACAACGAGTACTTCAGGCATCTACTGGCCATTCCAATAGTAATGATCGTAATCGTCGTTCTTTATATGTTGGACTTGATTCGGGGAGGGGCTGACGCCAAAGCCCTGATTGCGCTCGCAGTTCTGTTTCCATTCTATCCAGTCATAGCTGAGATTCCTCTTATATTGGGAAATGAGACGCTGCAGACCTTGTTCCCATTCTCCCTTTCCGTGCTTGTGAATGCAGCTATACTTGTGGTCTTCCTTCCGTTGGCATTCTTGGTGACGAACCTGGTAAGAGGAGACACGAAATTCCCTCAAGTCTTCGTCGGCTATCGAATGTCGATCGAAAGCATAGCGAATCAACACGTTTGGCTGATGGAAAGAGCCGTTGACGGCAGCCACGTATTCTACACAAGGCCGAAGATGGAGGAGGATCTCAGAGTAGAACTCGACAGGCTCAGGGAGATCGGTGTCTCAAGAGCCTGGGTCACTCCAAAGATACCGTTCATCGTGCCCATGCTGGCAGGCCTATTCCTTGCCACGATAGTAGGCAATCTCCTATTTCTGTTTTTCAGCTTCTGAAATGCAGGATTCAATGAATGGACAGCCATTGCACACCGGGGTGGACTTACACCTGCTCTTGCAGTGAACAACAATCAGAGCATGGGCCCTGGCCATCATTGAACAATCTCCGTCAAGAGAATCCTCGAAGCTCTTCTTCACGGATTCGTAGCCTTCACCGGCGTCTATGCCCATCCTTTCGAGGAGTCTCATTGTGTACGCGTCCACGACAAAAGTTGGAAATCCAAGAGCGTAAAGAAGTATTGAATCAGCGGTTTCGGGACCTATACCCGGCAATCGCAGGAGCTCCTTGCGAACCTCGCTGGCCGTCATTCTTGACAAGCTCGTGATGTTGCCGTCATGGTCACGATCGATGAACGAGGCGAATTCCAGAAGGTACCGGGTCTTCTGTCTGTAGAAACCAACGGGTCTGATGAGTTGCTCCAGCTCTTCCCTTCGTGCTCTCAACAGCCCGGCTGGAGTTAGAGAGCCTGCATTCCTCAGAGATTCAATAGCAAGTTCCACATTCCTCCATGAAGCTCTCTGTGTCAGAATAGCCCCGACGGCGACCTCAAATGGCGTCTCCGCTGGCCACCAGCCGGGGTCGCCATACTCCACCTCTAGACAACGACATACATCAGATATTGTAGGAGCTTTCACGCAAACCCCTTCAGACTATCCTATACTATCAAATTCAAGGATTCCCCGCATTTTCCGCAATTGCTGCCATCCAAAGCCATGCGCTCAACGGCGAATCCCTCTCTTTTTATGGCTAAGGAACCACATCTCGGACAGAAGGTATCGTCCTTTTCTCCAGCGTACACATTGCCTATGTACACGAAGGCCAAGCCCTCTCTTGATGCGGTTTCGTATGCACGGTTCATGACGCTCATTGGGGTTCTCTCCACATTCGTGAGCCTGAAATCAGGGTGGAAGGCCGAGAAATGAACCGGAACGGAAGGGTTCAGGCTTTCGCGGACCCACACCGAGAAATCTTTGATCTCTTCCTCCGAGTCGTTGTAGCCTGGGATGACCAAGTACGTCAATTCAACGTGGATGCCAAAATCGACAGCGGCTTCGCAAGTGCGTAGTACTGGAGCCAGCTTGGCGCCGCACACATCCTTGTAGAACTCCTTCCTGAAGGCCTTGACATCGACGTTCATCGCATCGATGATGCCCTTCAGCTCCAACAGTGGTTTCTCTGAGATGTAGCCATTGGTGACATAGCTTGTCTTGAGACCGGCGTCATGGGCGACGGCGGATGCCGCGGTGGTGAATTCGTGCCATATGGTTGGCTCGTTGTAAGTCCATGAGACTGATTTCGCGCCCGCATCACGCGCACGCTTGACTACATCCTCTGGCGTAACCGGTGTCAACTGGATGGCTGATGGCGAGGCTCTCGAAATTGAGTAGTTTTGGCAGTGTTTGCACTTGAGATTGCAGCCAACCGATCCGAACGAGAGTGAAGTTGTTCCGGGCATGAAGTGGAATAGCGGTTTCTTCTCGATCGGGTCTGGGTGAATTGACGATGCGAGACCGTAAATCATCGAGTAGAGTCTTCCACCGTGGTTCTCGCGTACACCGCAGAGCCCATGCATGCCGTCGGATATCGAACAACGATGGGGGCACAGAAGGCATCGGACATTGTCCCCCTCGGGTTCATAATGGCTCGCCTCATGACTGG
>JAOTTD010000038.1 GCA_029864565.1 Thermoplasmata archaeon
CACGGTGACGCCGTTCATCGATGCAGGATAAAGCATCGACAGCGTCGTGCCTATGACCGCTATGTGTGTGTCGTTCGTGGCAACGAGCAGGGCGTCGATGGGGTCGTCGTCGTCACCGATGTACCTCGCGATGTCGAACTCGAATTCCTTGTCGAACCTCACCTTGAGGTCAGGTAGATCCGCTATCGAGGGCGCCTGGTTGATCGGGAGCACGGTCACATGCACCGGGTCCTCCACGCGCGCTCCCTGAGGGTCGATGGCGCTGAACACCACGCGCTCCTCGCCTGACCAGTCGACAGGGGCATAGACATTCACCTCGTTGCTGTCGGTGATGTTGATGAACACATGCGACTCACCCACCCCGTAGTGCAGGCTGTCGCCATCAGGATCAATGAAGTAATCGTCGAGATCGAACACCCCCATGATCGTCTCCCCCTGATAGAGCATGATCGATGGCAGGCTCAGGATCTGTACGGGCACTTGATCGTCGGATACAGTCACGAATATGGCAGACGAGCCCTCGAGGCTGCCGTCGCTGACAGTCACCGCGATGACCTGGGTCGTTTGGATAAACTCCTCTGGATATTCGAGCACCAACGACTGCGTCGGGTTGTCCACTCTGACATACGGCTCGCTCGCCTCGTCGACCGACAGGGTGAGTTCGTCAAGGGCGTTGTCGACGTCCTCGATGTAGTATTTCAGGTTGTAGACGTAGGCGCTGTCGTAGCGTACCACCAGAGGCGGTGTCGCGCCGATGCGCGGGGCGTCGTTGACGGGTGTGATTTCGACCATCACCATCGTATTGGTCTTTCCTCCCTCAGGATCGACAACGTAAAGGCGGAGCATGTCCTCACCGTACATGTCGGGCTTGGGGGTGAGCGTCAACATCATGTTGCCTGTCTTGTTCTCGTTGCTGGCAGTGACGAGGTCCTCGTCCGTGACATACCATCTTAGCACGTCGTCGCTGTTGCTCTGGTCGTACACATGCGGAGTGAGGTCGTAGGTCCATGTGGGGCCATCCTCCACTGCGTATTGGTCTGGTATGAGGCTGATGAATGTCGGCGGATGGCCGACGCACACGATCGTTATGAACCGCGAAGCCGAGGACCCGTCGTAAGTCACATTGACGTAGCCAGATGAGTGCGCTTCGTTTGGAATGAGGGTCACCAATGGCCCAGTGGTCGAGTTGAGCTCGCCCAAAGCCTCGGAGATGGTCCAGGAGTACACCATATCGGACAAGACATTGCCGTACTCGTCCGTTGCAGCGGCTTCGAGCACCGCCGTTGTCTCCTCGATGATCGTGTCCAAATCTTCGGGCAGTATCCTCAGGTCGACCATTGGCCCGGCAATCATCGTTACGGGCGCGCTCAAGCCAACGACACCATCGCCTTCGACCCTGATGGTTATGGTCTCAGCGGTGAGATATCTCTGCCCGACGATCGTGACGTGGCCCGCGCTGATTATGTCCTCCGACGTGATCTCCAGATCGGACGACGTCGCGACGGTTCCAGTTGCGTCCATCGCGGTCAGCCGGACCTCGCCGAACCAGTTGGCCATGGTCCCATTCTCGCTGTTCTTCGCCCATATGTCCATCGTGAACGGCTCGCCGACCTCAACCTCTGTCGGCACGGTCACGTAGAAGGTGGATAGGGCTGTTCCATAGGTCAAACTGATGGAATCGATAGTCGGTGTCCCGAGCGTGTCCGTGGATGTTATGACCGCCTTTACCCTCAATGTCCGCTGCTGAGAGTAGAAGGTCGTCGTCGGCCCTGACCCGAGCGAATCCCACGACGAGCCCCCATCGGCGGAGAAGTAGTATTCGATGATCCCGTCGGAGCTGTCGTGTACCGCGCTGAACGACAGCCACGAGCTGAAATCTGCCGGCGAGTAATCGTCAGTCTCGATCAACCCTGTCGGCGAGTGCCTCTCCCAGTGCACTGTGAACCCGGAGAACGCCGGCGTCAGCCACTCGTAGTCCGTTGCGAGGTACACCCGGTACCTCATGTACTTGGCGACCGCACCAAGGCTCGTCGCCCCCTCCGCGAGCGGCGAGCTCCAGTCAGTCCACGATGGATTCGACAGCATGGGCGAGTTGCCGGTGCACGTCATTATCTCGAAGGTCGGGTCTGTCGTCGGATCGACGCGCAGGTAATCGAACTCTGCCGTCGGTTGAGAGGCGGAGGCGGAGAATACGAACAGGCCTATCTTCACCTTCTGTACCATGGGCGTGATCGTGATGTGATGATACACCTCGCTCCAAGCTACGCCGTCCGTGCCGGCGTAGAGCAAGAACCCGGTCGAATCCCTCACGACCTTCAGGTGCGCAGTCGTCACGCTCGTCCAGGGGACGCTCGCGACGATGCTGCTGATGCCCAGCTCGCAGAGCACGACCTCTATCTTGCCGTCGGCTGCCCTGCCCGTCTTGGAGATGGATATCCAGTTGGCGTTGTTCTCGACGACCAGGATGCCCGCGCCCATGTTGTCGGCGGTGAACAGCTCCTTCAAGCTGGTTGTGGCCGCGAACTCTCCGGTCACCCTCTGGTATAGATAGTTGGAGCCGAGGCTCGTGTTCACGTTCTTGGAGAGCGGCGAGCCTACCACGTGCAACCATCCGGGCATGGTTAGGCCCACGTTGTAGGTGCCGCTGCCTGCGAACGGGTCGTTGAGCCATGACCACTTGGAAGCCAGCGGAGACGATGAGAACTCGTCCGTTATCAGCGAGGTGGTGCTGTCGGCCCAATCCATTAACGTGAATGTGGAGTTCGTTCCAGACCCCAGCGCTTCTGACTCGTATGCCCCTTCGTTGCCTTGGATTGTGTAGCCAATCGATAGATACGGTCTGAACGCGGGCCAGGTATCCTCGTCCGATGAGATGAAATCCTTTGGTGCGTCGCTCGCAGCCTCGTCGGGGACGAAGATGAGGCCGTTGTTTGTCGCCATACCTCTGACCCAGTATTCGACCAGGCCGGATATGTCGAACGACTTCCATCCGCCATCGTTCGTCAAAGTACCGACGCAGAACACCTCGGGAGAGAAGTCCCCTCCAGGCGTAGTCCAGAGCTCTGAGAGGGATGGTCTGTTCCAGGTCACCTCATCCTCCACGAACGGCTGTTCCAGCGGGTGGATCTCGAGCCTGATATCGTTGCCCTTTCCTCCAGAGTTCTGGTATATCCACAATATGGCGTCATCGATGTACGCGCCAGTGGGAATCAGCGAGACGTCGAACCTCATCAGTATCCTGTAGACTTTGTTCGTTTCCGAGTCGATCAACAAGTCCCGTTCAGTGCCGAAGTTGTCGGTAGCCTTGTCCTGGCAGATGTGTGTGTCCTGTCCGGCGACGGCATCCGGCTGTATCGTGACGGTGGTCGTGAACGTGAAGGTCTCGCTGAGCACAAGCGATCCCGGATAAGAGCCTGCGTCGATGTTTACTAGGGTCCCGTCCGCATAGTCCTCCTGCGAGTCCTCGGTGGCGGATTCGTTGAGCATCTCTAGGCTCGCGATCCCTCCAGAGACGACCGCACCAGAGACTTCGTAGTCTCCAGGCGTATCGAACTCCCATGTGACGTCCCTCGTGTAGTCCGGATTGTCTGCGTCAACAGGATCGGAAGCAGCGTGGGGCACAAGGGCGAGGAGGGGAACAAGCAGCATCGCCGCGCACACTAGCATCACCGACATCGCATGAGAGCGTGGGTGCGCACGTCTCCGGGGAGGGACGTGCGTCGGTTTCGAGTACGGTTGAGACATGTCTTTGGACCTCGCTCACCCTTGAGCGAAACTAATCAAGTCCCCTGGAGACTATATATAACGGCGAGACGGGGTTATCGTAGTTGATAATGCTTCTGGCCCTCAGCTCGTTCTGGGCGGGATTCGTCCATGGTGGAGCCAGAAGTACTGCCTGCGGAGCTTCATTTAAATACCACCCGTGGTCGCCGCTCAGCGCAGCCTGACGAGAACCGCTCGCAAACTCTCCTTCGTGGCGGTCCATAGATCAGAGAGTGTCTTCTTCGCCTCCCTCCTGAACACGACTGCCATGAGCCCGCCCAGCAGCAGCAGAGCAGCACCCGCAGTCGACAGGAAGCTCGTCGTGCCCATATAGGGCAGGTCCCGCACGCCGTAATCGAATACGATGGTGAAGTCTAGCCCGCCGTCGACGCCGAAGGTTATCGCGGGCTCGAAGTAGAGCTGCTCTGTCACGAACGGCCACAGGAACGCGACTCCGCCTAGGTCAAGGACCACATGCGACGCGAGGTAGAACTGGACTATGAGCGCCGACAGGAGCCATTCGGGCCTACGGAACCTGGCGTACGCGAGTATCAGCATAGGGGCCACGAGGATGGGTATGATGCTGTGCCCGAGTGCCCTGTGCAGGCCGAACAATGCGTCGAAGTCCGGCAGGACGGCCAACGGTGCGAACAGGAGCGCTTTCCTCGTGTCCATCCTGATGGCGAGGAGGAAGAGCAGAGGCAGCAGCAGATGCTGGAAAGGGTCCATGTCGTCTGCGGCAAACGCGCTGCTGCCTAATCAAACATGTGCAGGTCGCCCGTGCTTGGCATGTCATGGCACCACCAGACCGCGCAGGCACAGACTATTTATTTTATCTTCCTCTCCTTGCGTTGCGGACCGAAGTCGTCAGATGGAATCGGAAGAGGTTGTGGCAATGCATAGGATGACACAGAAGAATCTGGAAGAGGCGTTTGCCGGGGAGAGTATGGCATTCATGAAGTACACGATATGGGCCGACAGGGCGGAGAGGGAGAGCAAGCCCGTCGTCGCGAGGCTGTTCCGCGCGGTCGCGGCTGCCGAGAAAGTCCACGCCGCGAACCATTGGCGTGCGCTCGGCAATGTGGGCGAGACCGCGCCCAACCTCGAGCACGCGATCGAGGGAGAGAACCACGAGGTGGACGAGATGTATCCCGCGTTCGAGGCGGTCGCGGAGCACCAGGGGGAGAAGAACGCCCTAAGGAGCATTCACTTCGCCCTCGAGGTCGAGAAGATACACGCCAAGATGTACGCCAAGGCTAAGGAGGCCGTGGACGCAGGCGGTGACGCCGAGATGGGCGTGCTGCATGTCTGCCCCGTGTGCGGATACACCGTCGAGGGGACGGTGCCGGACACGTGCCCCATCTGTGGGGCCAAGAATGAACTGTTCAAGGAGTTCTGAGTCCTTTGCTCTCGGCCGCGACTATTGTCAGCACGCCAGGAGAGGCGATTGCCAAATGTAAACCGCGGGTATTAGAGGAGGCAATCGAGATAACGTATGACTCGGAAGGAGGGGACGATGGTCCACGAGCTGCCAAAGGCTAATGGTTCCGGCACAGAACGCCCCATGAACAAGGCCCGGCGTCGGATTGGCCGGCTAGATGCGAGGAAGAGCATAGCGCTTGTCATAAGCGCGGTCATCCTCGTTGCAGCGTTGGCTTCAGTGGGCATACTGATTCAGTCGGAAGATAAGGTCAAGATCGTCGCCATACTGTCTGCTGAAGGGACATATTCGCATACGAATGAGATAGAGCGGGCCTTGCAGATGGTTGTGGGCGATGTCAACAGATGGGGTGGGATGGGCGGCGCAGAGATAGAGCTCATCATCGAGAAAACCCCTGTCGACAACGCGTCGATAGCTGAGGCGTTCTTGACCGCGGAGCGAGACCATCACCCGCTGTTGGTCATCACCGCCGGCTGCGATTTCATAAACGTTGTGGGTCCGTTGGCTGAGGAGAGCCAGGTGCCACTGATAGGGATGGGATCGACACCAGGGCTGACGGAAGGCTTCGACTGGGTCTACAGGTTCACCATCTCCGCCACCGCTGAGACCGTTTCCGCCGTCAGACTGTTCGATAAGCTGGACATAACCTCGGTCGGGATACTGCATTCCCTAAGTCCGCACAGCTGCGGAATATTCTCCACCGTCGTCGACGGGCTGGCTGACACCGGGATAGCTTACGAGTCGGAGGGGTTCGCGACGGAGGACGAGCTCCCGGAGAAGGTGTCGAACCTGTCGGACAACCAGGCGATTTTCTGCGTAGGATCGTGCTCTGAGTTGGCTGCGATTCTCCCGGCGTTGCAGGAAGGCGGCTTCTACGGTTACAAGATAACTGCTAGTTGCGGCTCGACACCCTTGTTGTGGAACGTGCTCGAAGGGGAGGATGTGTATGTCTCCGCCCCGTTGATATACAAACCTGAGAACGTCAACGCCCGGGAATACGTCTTGAGGTTCGAGAGCACTTACAACATATCAGCGACCCATCATGGAGCAGTGGCCCACGACCTCGTGGACCTGGTGTATGGATTGCTTGAGGGAATGGAGCCCACGAGAGAGAACCTTAAGCAGGAACTGGACAAAGGCTTCATCTTGTCTGGCGTGCTCGGCATCATAAGGGTCGATGAGGGGGTCCAAGATTTTTCGTTCGACGTTTACCCCGCTGTCATATCTGAGGGGGAACTGCGATATCTGTGATCAGCGTCGTCAGGGAGAGAATATCCTCGCGGATAGGCGTCAAAGTAGTGGCCATCTTCCTTGTCGTTGTGGCGATACTCACCGCTCTCGCGGTGTTTGCTCTGCGGGAGGCACGTGATTCGCTCGTGTCCTCAATAGGCACGGACTCCTTGCACCTGGTCCAATCCACCGCCGTGTCGGTCGACACGTCGGTCTACCTCAAGTATCACGAGCTGTGGCTCCTCGGCTCCGGCGACTTCGTCCAGATGGAGCTGATGCTGTCGAACATTGAATTTGACGCGATGTCCGACCCCGAAGGTTACATCGACTCCGTCGAGGAGGAATGGTCGTCCACGCCGTCAACAGAGACGACGCCTTTGATGGATGAGATTCTGGAGAACAACATCAGCGTGTCCGTGAGAGAGACGCTGGTCCATCACTACTCGGAGGAGCACGGATACGCCATATATGGCAGTGTCGTGGTGGCGAACAAGTATGGTGTGGTGGCCGGAATGGACAAGTCGACCGCCAGCTACAGCCAGGATCTTGCAGCGTGGTGGCCGACCTTCATGGAGGAAGGACGGTTATTCAGCGAGGTCGAGTACGACCCCTGGCTGGGAATTCACACCATGGTCGTCGCCGTCAAGCTCAGCGACTCTGAAGGGGCTTTCTCGGGAGCCATTATCGGGCACTTGGACATCGTCTCGCTCGTGGAGCAGACCGTGTACCTCGGCAAGCCGTACGAGACTACGGAGATGCAGATCGTCAGGAGCGATGGCCTCGTCATATTCTCCTCCTCGGCGTTCACCATGTTCGAGAACGCATCCGAAGAGCCGTACTTCGAGATGATGGTCGGCCAATCGGGCTACTTCCTGTTCGGCGAGGGTGAGAACGAGAAGCTGTACTCCTACTCCACGGCGACAGGCTATCTCCTGTACCCTGGAAACGAATGGATGGTCGTTGTCGACCACAAGGCCTCCGAGGTGTTGAGCGCTGTGGACAATCTGAGTTCGTCCGTGATGACCGTCGCGTTCCCGATCATCGGCCTGTCGGTGGCGGTCTCCTACCTATTCGCCCTTTCCTTATCCAGGAGGGTCAGAGAAGTGGCACGGGCCGCCCAAGAGTTCTCCGCTGGTGAGCGCGACAAGAGGGTCAGCACCGGAGGCTTCGATGAGATAGGACAGCTGGGCAAATCATTCAACTTCATGGCGGACGAACTGAGCGGGCTGTGGGCGGACCTCGAGGGAAAGGTCGCCGATAGGACCAGGGCGGTAGAGCAGGCGAACAGGAAGCTGCGGCTACTGGGGTCCATCACCCGCCACGATGCCCTGAACCAGATATCCATCATCTCTGGCTGGATATCCCTGGCGGAGGAGTCGACCGACGACAAGGAGTTGCTCGCAACCCTGGCGAAGATCAAGAATGCCGCGGTGAACCTCGCCGCCAACCTCGAGTTCACGAGGGTCTACGAGAAGGTAGGTATCAAGAAGCCCGAGTGGTTACAGATGGATCGGACGCTCACGCATAGCCTGTTCGGAATGGGCCCTTACGATTTCAAGCTGCACAACGACCTGGGAGATGTCCAGGTGTACTGCGACCCGATGATCCAGAACGTGTTGAGAAACCTTGTGGACAACTCCATTCGGCACGGCGGAGGCGTATCGAGGATATCGTTCACTTCCAGCGAGACTCCGGACGGCTTGATGATCGTCTACGAGGACGATGGCAAAGGCATCCCGTACGGGGACAAGGAGGCCATCTTCGAGCCGGGCACTCAGCCAGGCAAGAAGTCGTACGGGCTCTACTTGACCAGGGAGATACTGTCCATCACCGGCATCACCATCCGGGAGTCCGGCGTGCCCGGCAAAGGCGTCCGGTTCGAAATACTGGTGCCCGAGGGTCGCTACCGGTTGAGCCATCCGGGGCGCAAGCTGAAAGATGATCGGGCGGAATGAAAAGCAGTGATGAAGGGGTTTGTCGTCGCTGCTGGTCGGAGGCCCGTCACTTCTTCGGTATGTTCGCCTCGGCCTCTTTGACGATCGCCGCGAGATCCTTCTTGATGTCGTCCGCGAGCGGCTCGACGGTGTGCGTCTTCAGGATCTCGATCGCCTTGTCGCGCGCGTGGTCAGCTGCGTTCTTCGAACCTGCGGCCTTCCAGTTCTTGTACGGCTGACCATCCGTCACCACGGGCTGCCACATCTCCCTCGCGTGGTCGATCGTGTGCTTCTTGCCCATGAAGTGTCCTTCCTGCCCGACGGCTGCGATGGTGTCCAACGCGAGCGTATCGTCGTTTACTGGCACCCCCTTCAGCATGTCGGCCATCATCGTGAACATCTCGTGGTCGATGATCAGTTGTTCGTACGACAGCACGGTCCAGTTCTCCAGCAGTCCCGGTCCGGAGGTCATGTCCGCACCAGAGAGATACGCTATGAATGCGGAGAACGCCTTCTCGTAGCCCGACTGCACATCCGGCACCTTGGAGCACGAGCCCCAGCCGCCGATGAAGATCGGGATGTCGTAGTACTTCGCCATCTGCACATGTGCCGCGCGTACCATGTTCGCTGCGGGGAACAATCCCTCCATCAGCCCCGTCTGGACGTCCATCGCCATCGGTTCAGAGCTGTAGCACAGCGGCGAGCCAGGGGCCGCGAGCTGCAGAACCGTTGCACCTGCGATGACCTGAGCGTTGCCGAGTAGAGTTGCGCCGGCCACCGTCATCGGGGCAGTCGCGCCTATCAGCGGCATCGCCATTAGTAGCGGCGGACATCCAGCCCTGCTGAACTCTATCGCGGCGTCGGTCGTCATGCCGAGTACGAGCGGCGATGTGGTGCACGTGAGATTCGATATGATCGGACGCCTCTTGAGCTCCTTCTCGCCTCCGACGATTGCGGCGGCCATCTTCAGCTGGTAGATCGCCTCCTCGCGCTTGTATGTCGAACCGGTCGTGTAGTGCTTGGAGCAGTTGTCCATAGACACCTGGAACTCGTGCACCGTGTGCGCGTGCTCCGGCACATCCAGTGGCGTCACGAGAGGGTTGTACATGTGCATCATCGGGAGGTAGTCCACGATCTTCGCGGACTCGCCGACGTCCTTCTTGGTCGACGGGCGTCTCTCTCCCGTCTCAAGGTCTATGGTGGACAGGCCGACGCCGTCCGTGCATGCATAGCAGTGCTTGCCGTCGAGGACGAAGTCCTTCTTCGGGTCGCGAGCGGCCATCCTGACGGGGCGTTTGCACCTCTTCATCTGCTCGGCAACGAGATAGTTCGGTATTCTGCATATCTGCGTCTTCTCGTCGACCTCCGCCCCCGCTTCCTTGAGTAGCGCCCTGGCCCTCTCGCTGACGACCTTGATGCCCATCTTCTCTAGCAGGTACAGCGAGTTCACGTGTATCGCCTCGGCACCGGTCTTGTCCATGACCTCGAGTCGCTTCATGCCGAAAAGGCCGCGAGGCATGCTCTTTGCCGCCATGATTCTCACGCCCCCTTACCGACCAGCTGCTTGGCCGTGTCGACTGATGTTCCAGCATCGGCCGAGTAGGTCGCGCCTATCTCCTTCGCCCACTCCTCGGTGACCGCTGCGCCTCCGATCATCACGGGCGCGTCGATGCCCGCTGCTCGGAGAGCGTCCACGACCTCCTTCTGCATGCCGACGGTCGTGGTCATCAGGGATGACGCGCCGATTATGCCAGCGCCGACCTCTTTCGCCTTGTTGACGAAGAGTTCGTTCGCGGCGTCCTTGCCCATGTCGTGCACCTCGAAGCCGCCCGCTTCGAGCATGATCTTCACGAGGTTCTTGCCTATGTCATGTATGTCGCCCGCAACGGTGCCGATGACCACCTGCGCTAACACGTTGCGCTTGCTGGCGGCCTTCTTGAGCTCGGGCTCGAGCACCTTGATCGCCGCCCCCATGATCTCAGCGGCGTAGATCAACTCGACGACGAACATCTCCTTCCTCGCGAACTTCTCCCCGACCTCGCGAATGCCCGCGGCGAGACCATCCTCTATCGCCACGACAGGGTCGACCCCCGCGGCCACCGCCTTGCCCGCAGCCTCGACGGCGGCTTCCTCCTGGAGCGTCTTCACGCTGTTCTCAAGCTCACTTATTATCGATTGTTTCTCCGCATCTCCGGCCATCTCTCATTCCACCTTTTATGTTTCAATTCCCGGTGAAAGGCGAGAAAATCCGCCTTTATATCGTCAAAATAGGTTTGCAACGCGCGTGTCGTAGAAATCAGCAGCAGTTTCCAGCTTGTAGGCCCGCCCCCGAGTGCAGCAGCAGGCGGACGAACGCGGTGTCCGTTCGGCATATCTGCTCCATGTGCGGCGTCGGACTTCTCGTCCTGCAGCGCTTGACCATGTGGTTCATCGGGTCTCCTTCGGCTCTCTCCTAAGCGAGCGCGCCAATGGCGCTTGCGCGAGATGTTCTGCCTTAATGCGCCGTCCGTACTTAATATTTGACGGTTTTCGACGGGAAGAGGGCAGGTTGTCTTGGGAAAACGATTTCAATGATGCCATGCATCCCCCTCACAGCCCCAGTTGATGGAGTGATGGCGGGGCTGGAGGTGTTCTCCATTGGCAATTACACGGCTCAGTTGCCTGAGCAAAAACGAGGAGGAGCTTGTACACGAACAGAGTCTGAAGAGCTTAGGAACTCTCGGAGTCATGGTTAAGAACGCCAGGGTCCTGAAGATGCTCGGTGATGCAGGCGCTACGATCGACGAGGGCAGAAGCATCGCCAAGATACCAGAGGACATGGTCAACGAGGCCGTGAAGAACGCCCCTAAGAGCTTCGTGTTGGGCGCGCGTGATCCCAAGCACGACAAGAAGGTGCCGGTCGAGACGTACGCACTTCTCGCGACCACCGGCCTCGCTGTGTACACGACCGACCTCGAGACGGGCGAGAGGCGGACGACCACGGATGCCGACTTGGCGAACTTCTCGAAGCTTGCAGACGCGATCGACCCAATCGACATATGTTGGACGACCGTCACAGCGACGGACGTGAACCAGGAGACGCTCGCCCTGAGGTCTCTCTGGACGGCGATGAAGAACTGCAGCAAGCATGTTCAGGTGATACCTGCCGCAAGGGACGGTAAGGACGCCAAGAAGCAGGTGGAGCTCGCGGCCCTTGTCGCAGGCGGCGAGGACGAGCTGAGGAAGCGGCCGTTGTTCTCCGTCATCAGCTGCCCGATCGCCCCCCTTTCCTTCGACAAGGGGCCCGTCGACGCACAGGTGGAGTTCGCGAAGGCGGGCATACCCGTGGTCGCGATGTCCATGTCCCTGTCCGGCATGTCAGCCCCGGTCACGCTAGCGGGCACGCTCGTGAACATCAACACTGAGAACCTAGCGAGCCTCACGATTTCGCAGACGGCCGCCGCGGGTGCGCCATTCGTCTACAGTTCTGAATCCGCCCCTATCGATATGAAGACGGGTGTGATGGATTACTCGTCCCTCTCGTTCCCGGTCATATGCGCGGGCGCTTCACAGATGGCGAAGAGGTACGGCCTGCCGACGATGGTCGCCAGCTGGGGCGTCGAGACGAAGCGTCCGGGGTTGCTGCTGTCGTTCAGCGAGGTGTTCGCGAGCGCGCTCAGCCCGTTCTGCGGCTCGGACATGATATCCGGCGCAGGTAGCTTCGACTCTGCAAAAGGGGCGTCTTTGGAGCAGGTCGTCATCGATGCGACGATGTGGGAGGATGTCAGGGCCATGATGAAGAAGTACGAGATCACCGAGGAGACCGCAGCGCTAGATGTCGTCCGGGAAGTCGGTCACGGCAACTCGTTCCTGAACCACTTACACACCGCCCGCAACTTCAGGAAGGAACTGATATTCCGGGATCCGGCGAAGCAGAAGTGGCAGGCCACACAATCCGATGCCATGATCCCCGAAGTTAGGGAGGTCGTGCGACGCACCCTGAAGGATCACCGAGTGCCTCCGATCGATGCGGACACACTTCGCAAGGGGGACGAGCTCATATCGGCCTACGAGAAGGAGCTCGGGGTGTAATCCCCGTATATCATCCAAAATCCTATTATCGCAGCGTCGCCATCGGTCTGTCAGTACGGGTACGAGAAAGGGTTCCATGAGCAAGATTTACGACCGAGTGCAGACGCCACGTGATGAGCCATACGTAGTGCGATTCGGCAGGATGCTTTCGCAGCAGCAGTCTCGCTCCGCCCCAGTCATTCTTGTGGGCAGGAGACGAAGGTCGTTGTTGGATTCGGATGGCTTTCCCTACGCTTCCATCTCGATGCTCGTGATACTCACCAGCATGTTCCTCCTGTCGATGCACTTGGGAGGCTGGACTTGGTCCAGCTGGACTTATGCGATCTCGTTCGGCATCATGGTGCCCCTGGTGGCGATAGAGGTGAAACGCAGGGCGGTCATCACGGGCGCGGCAATCCTTCTGTTCTCAATCACCGCCCTCATAGCGGCAGGCCTCCCGCAGTACTTCGGGTATTCCACTTCCGACCTTTCATGGTACGACCTCACCGCGCACTACCTGGGGGCGCTCGCCCTCACGGTACTTCTCTGGTCCGTGCTCTCTTGGATCAGGACGGACGGCGATCGCGCTGACTATTCCAGGGTATGGTTGATACTCGCCGTTGGCGGGATGCTCGTGGCCTCCGTGGCCTTCGAGCTGCTGGAGTTCTTCACGGATGCGTTTCTAGGTTGGACGAACTTTCATGCCGGAATCGACACAGTTGGCGATATCATGTTCGATATCGCCGGAGTCACAAGTGCAGCGTTGATAATCTCCAGGCACCGCGTGAGCGCTATAAAGCTACCCTTCTGGCACGCAGGCGCGTCAACGAAGTCGTCGTCTCTTCGGCCGTCATAGCTGCAATCGTCTGCTCCTCGGCGAAGCGAATCGGCAATGGTCCGGAACCGTGTCAGAATCCCTCTTCAATCCGACCTATCGCCTTCAACACCTTGGTTGGATCGGGTTTCTCGGGCATGCTCTCAGCGTTCGCGTCCTCGCCGCATGCGTACTCGACTGCCCTCCTGAGCGCTTCGCCGTCGTGGTCGCATATCGCGGCGAGCTTCGTGGGAAGGCCGACGCCGTCGCACCATTCGATGATTGCGCGGATTTCGTCTTCGGGTCTGCCCTCGTATGTCGCCTGAACGATGGTCCCGTATGCGACGATCTCGCCGTGTTCCGCCTTCATCTTGCCCGTTTGGGTAAGCCCGTTATGCAGTGCGTGCGCCAATGCGCAGCCGGTGTTCTCGAACGCAATCGCCGAGGAAAGCTTCACCGCCTCTATCACCTCGTCCACAGCATCCGTGTGTTCCCCACGCTTCAATGCCTCCACAGCCTCGAATCCGTATCTCATGAGCGATTCGAAAGTCGCGTTTGCGAGGGCCAGGGCCGTGTTGGTCGGCACCATAGCATTCTTCCTTCTCATCGCCTCGGCGTGCGCCTCCGCCTCGAACTTGGCCGTCAGAGCGTCCCCCATGCCCCAGATGAGATACTTCACTGGCGCGGAGGCAATTACGTCCGTATCGACTATGACGACCGCCGGATTGTCCGGAAGGATGACCGCATCAAGGAATTTGTGGTCGTCCGTGTACACGACGAACTCCGCGCTTCCATCAGCGTTAGTCGCGCATTGCGTCCCGACTGACACTGCGGGAACCCCGAGCTTCCAAGCGACGGCCTTCGCGGTGTCGACTGCCCTTCCGCCTCCGACGCCGATTACGAAATCCGGCTCGGTTCGTTTGCCCTTGTCCACGAGCTCGTCGATAGTTGCATATGTACAGTCCTTGACCTCGTTGTCGATGGCTGCAATATCGACGCCGCTTGCATCGAGTGACGCCCGAATCCTCTCCTCGGTGATGGAGAGCGCCGTGCTGCCCCCGATGATATAGGCTCTCTTGCCCAATTTGCGGACGTTCTCCCCGAGCAATGCAATGGCTCCTCTGCCTTGGACGTACCTGGACGCCGCTATCAGCTTCCTCTGATTCCTCATTACAAATCCAGAGAGGCAATTCTTGTGTGATATTAAAAGCAAACCTTTTACGAGCCAAGATGATACGCTATTCTAGCTACAATTTGAGAAGGAATGACCCATGGACGCTCATTCATGTAGTTGCTGTTCAAAGAAGGATGTCAAGGGAGAGACGCGGGCCAAGTACGAGGAACAGTGGGAACAGTATGATGAGCGCGCCGCCGCCGATCGTCGGTTGAACAACTCTCCTGTCGCCGACCCTTTGCTGAGGATGATCATGCCCTTCTCTGGTAAGACGGTGGTGGACCTCGGCGTCGGGACGGGTGGATTCGCCTTCCGCGCGATGGAGCTTAGCCCCCCGGAGAAGATGGTCGGCGTGGACTTCTCGTCGCATGCCCTGCGCGTCTCAAAGGCGGTCGCGAACACTCGAGCATTCGCTGAGATGGATTTCGAGGCGGTCCTCGGCGACCTCGAGCGAATCCCTCTCGTCAACAAATGCGCGGACGTCATTCTGAGCCAGGCGAGCTTCAATCTCTTACCGGATAAGAACGCAGGAATGAAGGAAATGGCTCGTATAGCCAAGTCCGGAGCGAAGATAGTCCTATCCGACGCCTTCAGGACGAGGAAGAAATGCGAGGACGAGCCTTGGGAGGCATGCGTCGGCGGCGCGATCACGGTCGCCGAATTCTCGACGCTCACCCTCTCCGTCGGGATAATCATCTCGCATCAGATCGACCTCACAAGGCAGGTCACGCAGCTCGTGACATCGAAGAAGTGGGACTGGCCCGAGTTCGTAGAGCACAGGCTGGACTACAGGGGATTCGTGATGTTCAAGGCGTGATTCTGACAACGATCCATTTCAAGAAGACTCAGATGTTCGAGGGCCCTGATATTGACCCCGAATTTGATGGTAATCAAAACTGCCGACAATAATTCTTCAAATCTGACAGGAAGCCTCCGAGATGCGTGCTCATTGCGGATGAAGAACGCACCCGAAGTTGTTTCTAACCCCAACGCTCCTTGCTTGCGCGGGTTTCATTCTTGTCCGAAATGTTGATCCGCGGAGTGCGGAGCGTTCGCCCGGTCTAGGTGCCATTCACACAGTAGCGGTCGAGTTCGTAGCTCTCGTGCGGCCTATCCTCGGCGTCGATCGCACGCTGGATGAACTGCCCGCAGTTGCTGCCGATCCTGTTTTCCTCAAGCTCGCCTATGCTGAGGATGACGTCATAGCCGCTCCTCCGGAACTTGTCGACCAGTCCACGGGACGGGT
>JAOTTD010000051.1 GCA_029864565.1 Thermoplasmata archaeon
CATTCGAGGAGTACACTGGATCGATACACGTCAATGTCACGGACAACGCCGGCAGACCCGTTACCGATGCGGAAGTCACTCTTGAAGGCAACCAGAGCTGGTATGCGGACGACGATGGCATGCTGACTATATCTGGTCTCCTGGCCGACTCGAACGGGACGGAGTATTTCCTGTCGGCCTATTGCATTGGATACCTCGAACTCGGGTCCGTGAGCGTCATAGTCACCCCGTCCAACACTTCCTATGTCAACCTCACTGTAAGAGGCGGAACGATCATGGGCATCGTGACCGATGTCTATGGAGGAGTGGCCGGGGCCAATGTGTCATTGGAGGAGCTCTCCATCAACGTCTCAACCGCAAACGATGGCTGGTACAGGATTGATGGTCTGAAGGCTGCGCAGTACTACTACACGATGACCGCTACGGCACCCAACCACGAGCCCGTAATCAAGCTCGTGCCACTGCTCGTTGGCGAGATAGTCATTCAGAATTTCGCACTCTCCTCTCTGACGGGCAGCATATCGGGAACGGTGATGTACGCAGCGACGATGGACCCGATTGAGGCAGTGAACGTCTCGGTCAGAGTCGAGGGAGTCACGCCCGTAACGATAACCGTCTCCAGCGCCGCAGATGGCTCATTCTATTTGCCGAACGTTCCCGCAGGGACGTACTCGGTCACAGCATCGCTCGAAGGGTTCAACACCTCGACCGTTGCAGACGTCGAGGTGGAGAGCGGGGTTGCCACAGAAGGAGTCGATATATACCTCGAAGAGAAGCCAACCAAGCTATCGGGTACTGTAAGGTCTGGGTCAATCCTCCTAGTGGGTGCCAACGTGTCGGTCTGGGGAACGAATCACTTTGACCTGTCTTCAATAGAAGGCAAGTACGAGATCGATGGCATACCAGCGGGAATTTACACTATTGAAGCGGCACTCCAGGGATACCTCAACATGACTATCGTCGGCGTGGAGGTGAAGAGGGGAGCGGTGCTCACGCTGAATTTCAATCTCACCGGCCTCCCCGGCGGCCTGTATGGAATCGTAGTGGACTCGATTACGGACGAGCCTTTGTCAGGAGTCAAGGTGACGCTGCTGCCCCAGAGGGAGACTGTCACAAACATAAACGGGGAGTTCGAATTCACGGGCCTGAAGGAGGGCAACTACACCATCCGGTTCATACTAGAAGGGTACCGACCGGTTGAGATCAGCCCGATAGTCATCATCCACGAGGAGATGGCCCAAATGGGAGAAATACACCTCGAGGAGACGAGGGAGAGCTTCGGCGGATTCATATTCGGTTTCGACCTCGCACACTCGATGATGATCCTTGCGCTGTTTCTAACGATAGTCATCCTCGCTCTGGCGGTGGTTCTCAGAATCAGAACCTTCGAATCCCCTGACAAGGCTCCGGCGATATACGACGAGCTGTACGACGAGGAAGAAGAGGCTGAGGCGCCTACCGCTGCGACCGAGAAGTCCGACGACTCCTCCACACGCAGCGAGGACGACGATGACAAATCCGCTGATGGTGATGGTTGACCTGCGCTCTCAAGCCAGCTGTGGGCTCCGACCTTCCACACCTTCACTTCTTGAGGCCCAGGCGCTCACGCACCTTGGGCTCGTTCTCCTTGACCTTGTCGTTCACGACAGCGTATAGACTGTTGCCGTGGGCGTCGATGCCAACGGTCAGAGGGCCAAAGTTCTCCGCGTTGATTATCCATATCGCTTCAGGCATGCCGAGTTCGTACCATTCCACGCCAGAGACGGTCTTGAGCCCCTTCGCAGCCAGGACAGCCGCACCACCGGTGATCGCGAGGTAGACACAGCCGTGCTCCTTCATCGCGTCCACCGTAGGCTGGGACATGCCCCCCTTGCCGATTATGGCCCCTGGTCCGAACTTCTCGATAAACTCGGGCTCGAGCGAGTTCATCCTCGAGGACGTCGTCGGGCCTGCCGCCACGACCTCCCACACGTCTCCAGTCTTCCTCATTATCGGCCCGCAGTGGAACAGCGCGGACCCTTTGAAATCAACAGGTATCTTCTCGCCCTTCTCAAGGTACTCCAGTGCGTGGATATGCACCTCGTCCCGCCCAGTGAACACGACTCCGTCCAGGTAGATTGTCTCGCCGAACTTGAGCGCGCGGACATCTTCTTCAGACAAAGGGGTCTTGAGTCTCTTCGTCATGGTTAGGCCTCCTCGTGCGTGGGGAATTTGAGCGTTCCATCCGGATGTATTCTTACGGTTCCGCGCCTCGCCGCCCAGCACTGGACGTTGACCGCAACGGGCAGACTCGCAGTGTGACAATATCCGTACTCGATGTTCAGACCGAGTACGGTGGTCTTTCCACCGAGGCCCATAGGGCCTATCTCGAGCATGTTCAGCGCCTGCAACAACTCAGTCTCGAGGTTGGCAACCTCGGGGTCCTTGTTCCTTTCGTCGAGAGGGCGAAGGAGCGCTTCCTTGGCGAGCTTCATGCAGATGTCCGACGAGCCGCCGACTCCGACGCCCAACACCATCGGAGGGCAGGGGTTCCCGCTAGCCCTCAGAACCGTGTTCAGGATGAACTCCTTTATCCCTTTGATCCCTTGACTCGGAGTGAGCATCGCCAACTGACTCATGTTCTCTGACCCTGCGCCCTTCGTCATGACTGTGATCTCGATGTAATCTTTGTCGCCGACCTTGCAGTTGATGTACGGCATCCTGTCGCCGACGTTATCTCCCGGGTTCTTCCTCGTGAGCGGGTGGACCGCGTTCGGCCTCAGAGGCACTTCCTTCGTAGCCTGTTTGACGCCCTCGATAATCCCCTTCTCGACGTCCACCTCGCAACCCTTCGGCAGCGTGACGTAGAAGATTGTGACACCCGTGTCCTGACACATCGGGGTGTTGCCCTGCTCCGCAAGGGCGATGTTGTCCAATATGGCCTTCAGCTGCATCCTTGGGACCTCGGCGGTCTCGGTGTCCATCGCCTTCACGAGGGCACTCCTTACGTCCGCTGGCAACTTGACGACGGTCTTCCGTAGCAGCTCCACGACTGCGTTCCGCACATCGGTTTCCGCGACCATTACCGATACCTCACAGCCTCGGGAATGGGGCGTGGGGATTAATGCCTTTTGATGGAACCAGTCGATCGCAAGACGATTACCAGCTGTCGCTCAGCGCGTACTTTCCGAGGTTCGTCTTGACTAGCCTTATCTGCTCTCCGTCCCGCTGGAATCCTTTGGGCTTGATGACATCGAGAGGGGCCATCGTTACAGGGTCGAGGACCTGAAGCTCTGAACCCCCTTCCATCAGTACGACGGCGCTCCGGATATCCGATGCGGGACAGGCGACACGGCACGACCCGAGGTCCCGCATCTTCATCTGCCGCTCCTCCCCCGAGGGCAGCGAGATGCATCGTATCACTCCTCTCGACATGCTCCTGACATAGTACTCCTTCGACCCGCACGTCAGGACATCCCCTGCCTCGAAGTGCGGCAGTCGCACGAGGAAGGTCACCCGGTAGACATCACGTCCGTCCTGTCGACCCCACAGGCTCGACGACTCCTTGAACTCTGCAGAATGATGCTCTTGGAGCTCCCTCGCGACGGCTCGGGCGGACTGTACCGTGCTGGTGTAGAAGTCGAGGCCGCCTCTGACACGCAGCACTTTCGTCAGGAACACCTCACGGTTCTTCGCGCGCAAAGAGTCGAACCGTTCCCTCACATGTGTCTCCATGCGCAACTCTTGGCCATCTGCAAGCGCTCTGTCGTCTCCCCTGAGCTGTATGATCGCCTCGTAGTAACTGCCCTTCTGTTTGGAGCACTCCTTGCACGACCCGCGCCCGAGCCTGACGGTCGTCGTCACCTCTCTGGAGAAGCTGTGCCCATGAGCGGCCAACGCGACCGTCACGTTCGCAGCGTATGTCCTTTCGTCCTTCTCTGCCAGGGAGAAGGTCATCTCCTCCACAGAAAGCCCTTCTGAGACGACGAGCTCCGTCTCCAAGACGCGCTCCACCGCCTCCTTGACCGAGCCCGTCTCCGTCCACCGACCCTCCAACAGAAATGACGAGCAATGGGAGCAGAGCGTCAGATCGACATACTGAGGTATGCTGGCAACGACATTTCTCTTAGCGTAGCATTCTAGGCACAGAGGCCCGATCAGCTCTCCCTCGCTACCGCATTCGACGCAGAACAACTCAGATCATCCTCGCCATCTGTGCATGCGGTATCCCGTCGATGACGATAACGCACTCAGAGTCAACGAAGCCGTTTCTGATTGCGATCTCCACCGTCATCTTGCCGACGAGGTTGGCAACGGTGGCCATCTCGAGGCGGTTCACTAGTATCTCCTCGTCGACGGGTTCTCCATCGTAGAAATCCTTCGACACATGGAGTCTCATCTTGCCGTCCCTGAAGGTCTTTCCTATCAGGTCACCATCGCAAGCGGCCACGAGCAGCTCCTTGCCCCTCTTGTGGACCTTGATGCTTATCCTCATGCCATGCGCTCCTCGCTGGCGAGTTTGTAATACCCTGGCTGCGGGGAATAGACCTCGCCCGCATCGCTCAGGCGCTTCACAAGGGCCCTGACGCGCTCCTCGGAGATGTTGTCCGAGGCAGCCTTCTGTATCAGCTCCTCGAGACTGACGCCGCGGCGCTCGTCCGCCAGCTGCTGGACGAGGCCTCTTAACACGTAGATCTGCTCCCTCTGGCTCCTGCTAGTCCCGGTCGCAATCAGGTCGATGTCCCTCCTGCCACCCTCGCTTGCGACCTTGTTCAAGTAGTACTCGACAATCTTGATCGCCCTCTCCGCATCCTCCGCCATGACGATGGTGCTCAGGCGGGCGCGGGCGCCCGATTCCGCGAGTCGTATGAGCGCCTCGAGCTGCCTCGCAGTTATCGGGACCGAGGATTCCTCACCCTCGCCCAGCTTCCTGATGTTGACGTAGTAAGTCTCCAGTGTCTTCATGGCGTCCGCTGAGAGTACTGGCGTGATGCGCTTGCTGAAGGCGATGTACTTCCTCAGGAATTCGATGTCCATCGCGGGCACGAGGCCCTCGGTCTCGTCCATGATGGACTTGGTGTCCATGTCAGGTATCTTCTCGGGGTGCTCGTGGAGCCGTATCTCACCTCTCCTGTGTACCTTCAATATGTGCGCCAAGTCCATCATGGACGAG
>JAOTTD010000015.1 GCA_029864565.1 Thermoplasmata archaeon
CTCCAACGCATCCGGCTCCATTACCCTTATACCCAATCGTCTGAAGACCTCCATCGTCGCGCCATGAATCTTGTCAAGGTCATCTCTTGACAAAACCTCGAATTGTCTGCCGACTGGCTCATTTGCCTGCAAGGCGCTGCACCCTATGACCCCGAACGAATAACTAGCCTATGTATCTGACGCTTTCGAATGGAGTCTCATGGCATCTCGGATCCAAAGGGCTGATTGGACCTCGAGTGTCATCATTACCGGTGTCCTGTGACAGCTCACTTCTCCACACCGGACGACTTTGAACGTACGGACGTGCCAGAGTCGTTAAATATCAAGTTGTCAATGCGAGAGAGAGGGGAGTCTAGATATGTCCGTAGACAGACTCAGGAAAGTCAAATCACTCATGGAAGAAGGAGGGTACGAATGCCTGTTCATATCACCCGGACCGAATCAACGATACTTAACTGGTCTACATTATGACTACCTTGGTGATGCTTGGGATACAATAATCACCTGGGATATGATCACGGCGGGAATAATCCCACTTGACGGCGACCCGACTCTTGTAGTGCCGAGAATCAGTGAGGATTGGGTAAGAGAAACCTCGAGAATAGATGACATTCGATGCTATTCCGGCGCGGAGAACCGAAATGCAATCTTCAAGGATTTATTGGGCAAGGTGAGTGGAACGCTCGGCGCGGAAGATCACTTGCCGTTCAAAATCCATGAGCAACTCGTTGCTGCCCTCCCACACATCAAGATCAAGAACGCCTCTGATATGTTAAGCCACGTTAGAATGGTCAAATCAGAGGAAGAAATCGAATCTATGCGAAAAGCTGCTGGAATAGTCGAAAAGGGTGTGAGGGTAGGAAGGGAATTCATTCGGGAATCCATTACAGAGAAGGAGGTCTCCATTGAAGTTGAAAGAGCGATGCGTGGACATGGAGCTGAAAGCATATCATACTGCGTAGTTCAGACTGGAGCTAAGACGGCTTCGTGGGATCCTCCTTCCGAAAACCGCGTGAAGAAAGGCGATATATTCCTAATGGATTTGTCCGCAACATACAATGGCTATCATGCAGACATCACGCGCGCGACTGTCGTCGGAGAACCTAGTGAGAAGCAGAAGAGAGTTCATAGGGTTGTCCTGGACGCACAATTGAATGCCATAGACGCGGTTCGGGATGGAGTGAGAGCGGGTGCGGTCAATGATTCGGCGAGGAAAGTCATTGATGAGGGGGGATATGGAGAATACTACCCCTTCGGGATTGGGCATGGTTTGGGCCTCGAGGCACACGAAATACCCCATTTGACCGAATACAAGAACATGGAATTGGCACTACAACCAGGAATGGTTATGACCATAGAACCCACTATCAATCTTCCAGGCGAGTTTGGCATAAGAATAGAAGACGATGTTCTGGTAACCGTCGGAGGAAGAGAGACTTTGACTAACCTTGGAAAAGAGCTTGTTCAAATCTGAGTGAATTATGTTCACGTGTCCGGCGTTTCGACCAGCACGAGTGGTGCAAGATCAAGATGGAAATCGTGCGATTGTCGGTGTGAAGCTCAAGCTCAAGGGCTCCAGACCGACATTCTGCCGACTCTATTGGCCTGAAAGAACGACATCGCTTCCGCAAGGCGAGTATTGAGCACTATTGCCAAACTCATGTTGCGAAGCGCGGGGCCCGGATTTTGACCCAGAACGTATTCCTAATAAAACATGCGAGCTATAATCTTCAAGTCCCGTAGAAAGCCGGTGACTACGAGATCCTTCGATGGTGATGAAATGAGCCGCGCTCCTCGGGCTAAACGACGGCATGTTGGCGGTTGATGAGATCAATGACCCCCCAAGGCCCAGACACACTTCTAGGCCGATATGCATCGAGTTGGAGTTCAGCTGTCGTCGTCGCGGTCTCCAGTAACGAAGGAGTAATAGGGAGGAGACGTCAATGCAATGAGGGGTCAGAATGGCGCTTCGATTAGCGGAGATAATCTTGCCGACGGGCAACGAGGAGATTGTCGAAGTAGTCGTCAAAGATCTGAAGATTGAGGAGATATGGCATCTCAAGGTTTCGGAGAAGCGCACGATGTCACGAGTGCTGATATCGTCCGAAGAAAGCGAGGCGCTCATGGACGCATTGGACGCTCGTTTCGCGGGAACTGAGGGTTTCAGGGTCATTTTGCACTCGATTACCGCTATTCTGCCTAGAGAGAAGGATGGAGATGAGGAAGGAGATGAGGGGAACGACAAGGAGAAGGAGCAGGAAGCGAAGGTCGGTCGGATAAACCGCGAGGAGTTATACGGTGGCGTCGGCGATACATCGAAGCTTACAAAGGTGTATCTCGTCACTGTAGCACTATCGGTAATCGTAGCGTCGATAGGGCTCGTGAAGGACAACGTCGCGGTGATAATCGGTGCGATGGTTATCGCGCCGCTGCTCGGGCCCAACATGGCGCTCTCCCTGGCAACCACCCTTGCGGACGTCAGACTGGCAGGACTGTCCTTGAGAACCCTGGCAGTGGGCATCGTGCTCACCACCGCCCTGGCGCTGGCCTTCGGATACGCTCTCGAAGTAGACCCAACGACACCCGAGATCGCCTCGAGGACGAACGTCGGCCTTGGGGACGTCGGATTGGCCTTGGCGTCCGGAAGCGCAGGGGCGCTATTCCTCACCATAGGCATATCCACGGCCCTCGTCGGCGTAATGTTGGCGGTGGCTATCCTTCCGCCATTGGTGACTTTCGGGCTGTTGATAGGCTCGGGCAACTTCGACCTGGCAGTCGATGCGATGCTTCTCTTCTCGACAAACCTCATATGCGTCAACCTCGCGGGAGTCATCACCTTCGTCGCTCAGGGAGTGAGACCTCGCGCGTGGTGGGAGGCGGATAAAGCCAAGAAGCTGACCGCGTGGGCAATAACTATATGGTGCGCTCTTTTGACTCTCTTGATAATGCTGATGGTGTTCTGGGGGAAAGGCGGGTTGTGATTATAGCCCTTGGAGAAAAGGCCAGGGGCGAAGGAACGGCGAAATCAATATCCGTTCGTCACGGATTTACAGACCAAGGCAAGGCATGCTGCAAGGAGATACTGCATGAAACGCGATGAGAAGGAGACTCTTTGGTGCCCAGAGTGCGAGAAGGTCAAGAGGCGTGTGAGACTCGCGGGCGGCTGCTGTCCAGAGTGTCATTATCAACATCTCACTCCGAGAGCTTGAGAAGTGGTCATGTGGACGGAACTCCCCAAGTGGAATGACGAATTCCCCTTGAGGTCGCCATCCAAGGAATGGCGATGAATTGTACAGAATTGCATGGAGTGCGGAGGAGCTCCCCTCCTTATCCCCTCAAGGATATGTCGAAAAGAGTCGGATGATGCCCTGACACTTCTCTTGTCTGGGGGGAAGGGGAGCTTACTAGCTTCCAGAGACTAGGTTCCCCTTGCCGCTGTCGATTTACACTCTGCAAGAAGAGATAGAGAATGCATAGCGGTTGGAAACCTCAGATTGATTCGAGCATTGCGACAAGGAACTCAGAGGAAGCATGCCAAAAGGAAGAGATGGGGGCAAATCTCCGTTCAACTCCCATTAGAAACTGCCATAAGGGCGGAGCGGCATCGAGGAGGGTGGACAGTGATTCGATGGCTCTGAATTCTGAGATCAATCAGGCTGTGGAAGAGGCCAGACGACTTCTCAAGAGTCATGGATACGAGTGCGCTACGACTACGGAAGATCTTGTGTGTTGGTTTGAGGCTGACACCCCGTTCGAAGGAGATCCTGGGCTTGACGAGATACTGACGAACCCTTTGATAGTAGCCCATGAGCTTGTCGAGATAGAGAATGTGAAAAGGATGGGCCTATCCCTGACGAAAGATGTCATTCTTGAGAACCTTGAGAAAGTGGATGATGCCCATCTGAAAGCTACTGAGATTGAACTCGAACTCGCAGCATCAACTAAGGCTCTAAGACACATAAGGAACAGGCTAAAGAACATCGAAATGTGGAGTGAAGATGCTACAGTGACTCCGGAGAACAAGGAGAAGTACCGCAGAATGTACTCAAAGACTCTGAGAGCTCTTGAAAGGCTGGTTTGAGAAAAGGGCATGGGGGCAGACGGGAGAAACTAACAAAGACAGAGGGATTCTTGGCGTCATTGATCGCCTCGAGTCGAATATCCCGGATTATTGCCAGGTATGAAGAGGTTTCACCTGCTCCGTGCAGTTCAGGGCGAGAAGCTCCAGTGCCAGAGGGCTCTGAACCTGTTTCCCCGTGAGCCTCCCAGTCTGCGGGTATGTCGGACTGGAAAGGACTCTTTGGGCCGTTGGAGACGTTTCGAGGATTGAACCATTCATCTACCCTTGTTCCACAAAGCACTTACCCCCCTAATCCTGGTAGCGAATCAAGAAGACATAGCTGATTCAGTTAGGGATGATGAGGAACACTGCCATAATATCAGGCGAATGGCAGGGATACATAGATTACAGGGAAGTGAGGACATGAGGAAGGAGTTTGAAAGCGAGTTGGCAAGACAGGTGTCAGGGAAGAGGAGGCACAGCAAGGCGTGGGTCATGGTTGCGCTCTGTGCCGTCACGCTAGTCAGCGGGGCGGTGGCAGTCACAGCCGTCGCAGCATACGACCAGGATCGGGTACGGCTCCAGCTCAAAGACGCGTCCGAGGACTGTGACGGGGTCTGTGACAGCGACTGTGACGGGGTCTGTGACAGCGACTGTGACGGGGTCTGTGACAGCGACTGTGACGGGGTCTGTGACAGCGACTGTGATGGGGTCTGCGACAGCGACTGTGACGGGGTCTGCGATTGCTCTGAGGACTGCATATGCGTAGACTGCCCATGCTGTGCACAGTAGAGCCGATGATAAACGGTAGCAGGAAGAAAACCCATTCTCAGGGCCTGTCGGGAGACGATTTACCCCGGCAGGCAAGATTTACTCTCGGGGTTCTCCGCCTCAGGACGTGTCCGAAGGATTCATTTTGAACGATCGTTTCCCTGATTGGGTGTGAACAAGGCGAGATTGGGTTCGGGAACCGATTCCGCCGGTGATTGATTCAGAGAGGCATGCTACTGTCAAAATCGGACTTCTCTATTTACCTGCATCAATGAGGCATACAACCAAGCCAATCTAAAGAGTGGGTTCAAATGGGCTCATGTCCTTCAGGTGGCGCATTCATTCACACACTGGCTCGGATTGATAGGCGGTTCTTTCTCTCAGTGCCGTTCCACTCTCCAGAATCCGATTCTGAACCTATTCGAGCGTTGGTTGGGCTATGGCAACAAGGCCCTCAATTGCAGAGAAAGAACAAATCATAGGAGGCCCATTCACTCTTCACCGCGCGGAGGCTTAAGGGCTACGCCGAGTTGGGTTAGCTATGGAAAGCAAGATCATTGATCCTGAACTGATTAAGAAAAGGATGGGTTTGAGCTATCAGTATGACAGCGCGAATCCTGCGAATGAGCGCCTCGATTGTGTTCATTCATTGATTGAAGCTCTTGCAGACTCTCAGTTGAGTATGTCCGAGTTTCTCCAGAGCGCTGCCGATGTGATCCGAGATAGGTTTTGGGTCAAGGAAGTCACCATGGGCCTTAGGAGCCGATCTGACGGGTTGTACAGGTATGAGGTTATGTCTGGTCTGAGTGACGCCTCATGGGAAGCTCATAGGCAACTCGCCTATACTCTTGAGCAGTTTGAAGATCCAGAGCGGTATGTGTTCGCGCAGATAAGCAACCGGACACGGTTGTTTCTCGCAGAGGATAATCCTTACGATAAAGATGAGGAGGGCACCTTCAACAGAGAGTTGATGTTGAAGTCTTCGCGCAAATCTCTGGACGAAACGATAGAAGGCGACTATATCGATGTGAGAATTCTCGGCAAGGGCGGCGTGCTTCTTGGATGGATAGAGATATCAGGCACAACTGACGGCAAGTTTCCGGATGTTCATTCCATCAAGTGCCTTGAACTGCTGGCATCGGTCTTGGGCATCGCGCTCACATTTTCTGAAACGCAATAGGGCACACCCAGTTCCGCTCTTAGCGCGGTCTTTATCTTCGCTCTTCAAGAAGCATTTTGGTTTGCTTTTGCGGTCCCAAGAGCGCGAAAACGCAAACGGGGCGGAAGGAAGATCACGGGGAATAGACATGCAAAGGTCGTACCAGCTTGGTCTGGCACCGTCACCTGTACTTGGTGTACCTGCTAAGCAGGTCGCAGATCTCGTCAGAGACGTCCTTGGAGTATAACCCCTCCTTCTGCTGCACACGCACGTAGTCTCTGGCGGAGGTTATCGAGATGCGGGATGCCTTGGCAACAACTGAAGCTATTACCGAAGATGCGACCGCCTCGTCGACGCGGTAGGCACTCATAATTTCTTTCATGTCATACTTGAAGGGGGTGATCCTGTAGAGGTTGAGCATCGAGGTTCTCTCGGTGCTGCCCGTGTATCGTCTAGGTTCGTGGCGTTTTCGTGCCTTGAATCTCCCGCTTCTGCGCGCCAATAAACACTCTCCGTCTGGTCGTTCATATGTGGCTTGATACTTAAATGTTGACAGGGAAATGCCTGTCCAGCTGTGCGATTCGAGGTCTGCCAGGTGTACATTCGCAGGCTCTCGCGCGCTCCGCAAACGAGGCACAGTCAAAAGCTAGCTACGATAATATAGCCCCTTCATTCAGAAGGAATTCTCTTGAATGAACGTGCTATTCTGAGAGAATCTCCTGGATGTTCTCACAGGTCTGTTCGGAGGCGGCGTCAACAGGTACCAGTTCAATCTCTTTGGGGGACCTAGCACCGAGCCCGAGTTCAACAGCCCTCTTGATCTGGTCGTGCTCGAAGATGCGCTTACTCTCTATGCGCTTCGTTGTGCCATGCATCTTGAGGGTCGCGACCCCCACGGCGTCTAGTGCGATACGGTCGGACGACGCAAATGTCAAGTTCGCCGCCCAGCGCGGCCCTCTCATTGGCCCGCCCTTGTAGAACGCCTCCACGCCGTCCATGATCATCAGCGACGGGGTGTATGCGACGTTCATCTCCGCTATCATCCTTCGCTGCTTCATCGGCGACGAGTGCAGCTCGGCCATGTTCCTCCTATGTATGAAGCCCGTGGCGAGCTTCAACCCCATCGTGAAATGCCCGCCATACTGATGCGTCTTCAGGCAGCACAATCCGATCACCGCGTCGGCCTCGGTGGGTGGTTTGGCGAACAGGAATCCGTTCCTCCAATTGCAGTCGGGCGGGTTGACCTTGACCCATTCGCTCCCAGGCAGCTCGTCCAGGACAGAGCATTGGAATCCGAGGTCTTTGGACATCCTGAATATGCCCTTCTCTTCGAACACCTTCCGAGTCTTGGCAGGACCACTTCTGTCGCCGACGGTCACCCTCTTAGGGCGCCCTCGGTTCACGAGCTCGACGATCGCCTCCAGCGTGTCGTTGTGAGTTGAACCAGGTGCAGGATCTGCCGTGTTGAAGTTGGGTTTGATGAAAACCTCGGATCCATTCAAGTCCGGCAATCCGATCTCCGAGGCTACCTTCTCCGTCGCGAGCCTGCGGTCTGGGTTCAACATGACGGCGACCTTCGATACAGCCATTCAACACGCCTCTGCCGATCCAGTCATAGGTGGCGTTTCATCCACTCGTCGCCGGAGACTTTACTCTTTCGCCTCAATCGCATTGAGAGCGGCATCTACAGCCTCCCTTGCCCCTTCCACGTGTATGAGGTTCGGTATCGGGCGATCGGACGCTTTCTCGAGCCTCCACGAGTTGAGGGCGATCACGTTTTTCCCCATGTTCAGGGCATACCCCATCTCTGAGAGTGTGCCAAATTGGCCACCGATTGCGATTACCACGTCTGCGGTTCTTGTGATTATTGCGTTCCTGGCCATGCCTATACCCGTCACTATCGGTATCTGCACGTACGGATTGGCGTCTTCTCTCCGGTCCGATGGGATTATTCCAATAGTTATGCCGTCATTCTTTCGGGCGCCCTTGCATACGGCTTCCATGACCCCAGAGAGCCCGCCGCAGACGATTGCGGCCCCTTGCGACGCAAGCTCCTCCCCGACTTCCTCCGCGACGGCGCAGAGTGTGCTGTCCGCCTTGCTGGCGCCGATTACTCCCACCATGATCATCTCTATCGCTAGGATGGAATCTCTTTCGAGCCCATAAACTAGCCTCCTCAAGAGCGGTCATCCAACGACACGTTTATTAGTAGTCTCAGGCGATATTGAAACACCTCAGGGAGGCATCCAGGATGGCTGATATCAGGGAGAGGATAGAGGAGGACAGAGGTCTTCTGAAGAAGATACAGACCTACATACCGGGATTCAAGGGCTATCGCCAGCGAGAGGACATCCGAGACGCCGATCAGATGCTCAGGGCTCAGCTGGCTCAAAAGATAGCCATTCAGAGGAGGGGTCTGGAGGAATGCAGGGGTATACTCATACAGAGCCCGGGAACGAAGGAGTTCGATATGATTGGAGGGCTGATAAGCCAGTTCAAGAAGGTGGAAGGGCTTGTCTCGCACGCTGCATCTGGATACTCCGGGATAGCGGCCGACATCAGCGTCAAGGAGGGTGAGCTGGACAGGCTCTACGAGTACGACGTCAGCATGCTGGACCACATGACGTCTGTAACGAACAGTGTCGAGTCTCTCAAGAATGCGTTGATGGCTGCGGACGATTCCACGATATTCAGGGACATGATGAACATAAAGGCTAGGATGACCGATTTCGAGGACAAGTTCAACAGCCGCCTGAGAGCCATAGAAGGTACGGAGGTGTGACTTCATGAGTCTTATAGGTGCGGATACATTCAAGTGGGAGGATGCCAACAAGCGTGCGAACGTGATGTTTCGCATGCCTCGAAACATCAGGTTCAACGACAATATTGTGGTGAGAGAAGACGAGATCGCGGTCTTCTACCGGGACGGGAAGGCCTTGGCGTACATCGACCGGCCCGACAGGTACGCACTCACATCACTGAACGCCCCCATAGTCGGGAAGATAGTGAAGTTCCTCTCCGGCGTGCAGCAACAGGCCGAGGTCGTGTACCTTCAGAAGCGCGTGTTCGATGCCAAGTTCGGCAGCAAGCAGCCATATCAGTTCAGGGATCAGGAGTTCGGCATGGTGAACCTCCGGATATTCGGGGAGTTCAGATACAAGGTATCGTCTCCGGAGAACTTCGTCAATCAGTTCGTAGGGACGCTGAATTTCGCTTCAAGCGCCGAGGTCGAGGACCGCATCAAGGAGCAGATGGTCGTACTCGTCTACGACTCAGTCGGCGATATGAAGAAGGACGGCCTTGGTGTCGCGGACATTGCGAGCAACCTCACTACTATCGAGCAAGTGGTGCTCGCAAGATGCAATGACCACTTCAACCTGTACGGGCTCACTGTCGACAAGATATCCGGGCTGTACATCTCGCTTCCGGAGGAGGTCCAGAAGGCGGTCGACACGCGGTCGTCCATGCAGATTCTCGGGGCCAACTACGTGCAGTACCAGACCGGGCAGGCCATGAGGGAGGCGGCCCAGAACCCGGAGGGCGGCACGGCCGGTGCTGGCGTGGGCGTCGGAGCGGGAATCGGCATGGGTTGGACGATGATGGACGCGATGAGGCAGCAGCCTCAGCAAGGCCCTGCTTCGGCCACGCCCCAGGCGGCGCAAGGAGTTCCATGTCCCAAGTGTGGCTCTGCGAATCAACCGACTGACAAGTTCTGCTCTTCGTGCGGGGCGCAGATGGCGGCCCCCACCGTGAAATGCGCCAAGTGCGGATCCGAGATGACCGCAACATCGAAGTTCTGCTCCGAGTGTGGGACGCAGGCGACGACCACGAAGAAATGTGCCTCGTGTGGCGTTGAGGTCTCAGAATCCTCCAAGTTCTGCCCCGAGTGTGGGAAGGAAGCCTGATAGGCTAGTAACGCTTCTCGGGACTGGAAGATCTTGGCGTCCATCAAGTGCCCGAAGTGTGCCGCCCCCGTGACGTTCGACACGGGCACCAAGTTCGCGAAGTGCTCCTACTGCAGTTCGCAGATCTACATTGACCGATCGGGGGCAGGATTCTTCTACGCAGCGCCGTTCATGGTCGATGAAGCCAACGCCATCGGGCTCTTCAAACGATGGGCTGCAGGGCCGACGAGGGCGAAAGATCTCGACAAGCGCGCCCAGGTCGCAGGCATCAGCAAGCAGTACTTCCCGGTCTACATGTTCAAGCGCAACGTCAAGGAAAGGGAGGAAGTGCTCATAGAACCCGCAGGATCGACCACCCTTCCCGGCCTGCACACGCTGAAGGTCCCTGCCGGCGACCTGAAGATATTCGACGCGTCGTTCGACACGAGTGGCGCAGAGATGATCAAACCAGACATCGAGATGCTTTCATACATGGACTCTCTTCCGGGCGAGCCCAAGGAGCAGGCGCTAGTATACTTGCCGATTTGGCGACTTGTCTATGTTTTTGACCAGAAGCGCTTCGAAGTTGTCGTGGATGCGTCAACTGGAGAAGTATTCTCGGCGAGCTTCCCCGCCAGGAGTTCGGCGGCCTATATGCTCGTGGCCATCTTCGGATTCTTCGCGTTCGCATTCGAAGGCCTTCTTGCCCTCAGCTCACTAACGATGGCTGCCATCTTGATGGCCATGACTGTTGCAGGGATATTCGTCGCTTCGTATTACGTCGCTAGGAGGCTGTAGACATGGCCGATGTGTCGATTGGCCTGAACTGCACTGCCTGCGGAGGGGCGATATCAATCGTGGAGGGCGAGGACACAGTTGTGTGCCCGTACTGCAGCTCGACTCTCTTCATCGAGGGCGACGAAGGAGTCGCAACGATAGCTTTCAAGAACCGCCTTACGAAGCAGGGCGCGATTGGCGCCTCCCGCAGCTGGTGGTCCAGAGGCTGGAAGGCCAGGGACCTCAAGCGCGTAGGGAAGGCCACTGAGGTCTATCCAATCTATCTGCCGTTCTGGAGGGCGACGACGAGAGTCGCAGGATGGATATGCGGATACGAGATTCGACGGCACACGGACTCCAAGGGCAGGGTGCACGAACAGAAGGTGCCAAAGGAGGTCATGGTCCTAAACGATTACCAGTTCTCGGAGATCGCCGCAGACCCAGGCGACCTCGGCATACGGCGTCTCAGGAACTTCTCAGGTGAGACGAATTTCGCCGATTTCGATATGATACCGACGTTCGAGGCAACGACTAGCAAGGACGACGCCGTCTCCCATGCCAAGAATGAGGCTTTGTCCCGTGCTCGATCTTCTGCCAGAGTGCCGCGCGTGACGATGGAACGGCTACACATACTCCCAAGGAGGCTATCGATGGTCTACTACCCCGTCTGGGTTGTAAGGTACAACTACAAAGAGAGGATGTATCTCACTACGGTAGATGGCGTCACAGGGCAGCTGCTGTCCGGTCGTGCCCCAGGGGACCCACTTTTCCAGAGTCTCGCGATAACGGCAGGCTCCTCGGTCGGCGGGCTGCTGGCGGCTGCTGGTATCATGCTCTCCGGAGTGGCCATCGAACTGACGGCTGTGGGAGTGGTCGCTGGTGCTGCGATGCTCTACCTGACATACAGATTCTTCAGACACGGTTCTGAGATAATCGAGGGGGATTTCAAGCACAAACCCGCATCCGTATCTGAGACGATGAAGGAGCTCAAGGATGTGGCAAGGACATTGCAGGAGGCGTACCGATGAAGGTGGTCCAGGTGAGATGCCCGTCGTGCAACTCGCCGATACACTCGAAGCAGCGCGACAGGATGTTCTACTGCGACAAGTGCAACGTCATGCACGTCAGAGATGGCGGAGTCGACAAGATAGACTTCGAGATTGCAGAATTCGGCAGCACTCCACCGGGGGAGAGAGTCTATGTGCCTTTCTGGAGGTTGTACTGCTCGTTCATCATAAGGTCCAAGAGCGTAGAGGGCGGCCATGTGTTCAGACTCGCTTCTTGGATGAGGGGAGAGAACGGTAGTGGAACGCTATTCATATACGTCCCAGCGGCCGACTTCGACACAGCCACTTTCAAGCGCATGGCGATCGATTTCACAATGACTTCTCCGAAATACAGCACTCGCTTGAACTTCGGGAGCATTCGCAGGATGCCAACCACGATGTCTCGCGAAGAGGCTTCGGAACTCGCCGATTTCGTTGTCGTGACTATGGAGGCGGAGAAACCCGGGGTGCTTCAGAGGCTCGACTACACGCTGACAGTCAACGGCACGAAGATGGTGTATCTACCTTTCGGCATCGGCCCGGGAGGAATAGTGCCAGCTCTCTGACGTCAGACTCTGCGCCGACTCTCCTCAAATTCTCTCACGATATCGGCATGGTCGAATGCCATCTCCGGAAGGTCGTCGAGGTCGACCCACTTGGCGGAGATGGCGTCATCACCAGCCACTAACTTGCCACCAGTCATGCGCAGATGGTACACCGCCGTGACGAAATGGCCCCTTGGGTCTCTGCCCGGCTCGGAGAAAACCCCAAACAGTCCGAGGACCTCCGTCGCGATTCCCGTCTCCTCCTTGACCTCGCGAATCACGCAATCCTCCATCTTTTCGCCGTATTCCAGAAACCCCCCTGGAAGTGCGTACATGCCCTTGAAGGGCTCCTTGCCCCGGCGGATCAGCAGTATCTTGGCGTCCTTGGTGACCAATCCATCAGCGGTTACGGAAGGTTTTCTCCAATGGTTCTCCAGTTGGCTTGATACGGAGCGGGCTTTGCTCTCGTACTCTCGCAAAATGGTCTCGCCCAGTTCGGTGAGCGTGGTCGCTCCCCCGTCCTTTCCGCCCCTTGCGGAAGCCACTATATCGCCACCGGCGTTCTCTGAGATTCTCTGAAGCACTTCCCAGGCGTGCCTGTACGACATGCCCATCTCTTTGGCGGCTTTGGACATTGATCCGAGGCCTTTTATCCTCCTCATCAGTGCCGCTCGCCCATCGCTAACGATGAAACGGTCTCCGTCGACGAGCCAAAGCTTCAGTTTGAGATCGTACATGGGTGTGTCGACGCGAATTCCGTTCCCGCGTACTTACTCTTTTCTCATAATCCTGGAGTATGACGCTTGAGTCATGGAGTAATGAGTCATGTGCGAGCTTTGCTCTTCCTCTCGATTGAGTAGAAGCAATAGGGGTCGTTGTGCAGCTTGCCAGTCAGTGCAAGAGAGACTGAGCTGCATCCCCCGCCGCACTTGGGGCCATGCTTGCATCCTCTGCAGTTCTCGCCAAGGTCGTCCTCTGTGAAGCGTCTGGTGTAAGGAAAGGCGTCGGGATCTTCCCAGATGTCCTTGAACGCCCGTTCTCTAACGTTCCCCGCAATGTGGCTGTCGTTTCCCATGGATAAGCACCCCACGATGCCGCCGTTGCTAGTGATGCCTATTGTCGACCTCCCAGCCGTGCAGCCGTCCCACGAGCATCCAGGGAGCACCTTCGAGTAGTAACCGTAGCAATGCGCGCCAGCTATGCGAAGCCTCTGAGACTTCTCCCTAATTCTCTCCTTTGCGATGAAGAGGGCGGTGGCATAGAACTCCTCTGGGTCGAGGGTATGCTCCCTTGAAAAATTGCCGAACGGCATAGCCGTCTGTATTTGCCAGTTGACGCCCTTCGCTCGCAGCAATTCCCTCATCTGTGGGAGGTCCCTGAAGTTGAGCTTGCTGACCGTAGTTATGACCGTCGTCTGCATTCCCAACGCCCTGAGGCTGTCGATGCCTTTGATCGTCGCTTCCCAGGTTCCCGGTCCTCTGATCTTCTCATGAGTCTCCATCATGCCGTCCAAGCTGATGCCGACGACTTCAGGCTCGAGTCCATGTAGCGTTTCAGCGAATTGTTCGACGAGAGTTCCATTGGACACGATGCTGAGCTTCATCCCCAGCTGTTTCACGCACCTCGATACGGGAACGAAATCGCCTCTGAGGAGTGGCTCGCCCCCCATTACACAGACCTCTTTGCACATTACAGACGCGAGCATCTCGCATAACTCGAAAGCTTCCTTGGTGTTCAGCTCGTCAGGCCGGGCCTTGCCCGCGGAGGATCCGCAATGCGAGCATCGGAGGTTGCATCCGAGGGTGAATTCCCATACTGCGCAATCCAGAGAACCGATATTCGCCAAGTTGAAGTCCCCCCCTCATCTAAGTCCTTCTATAAGCGCCGTACTCTGGTGCTATTCCAAAAGAACTGTGCACGAGTCCGTAGCCGATTGCCAAGCCAAGTGCGATCCCGAACAGCAGCCATGGCCAAGAGACAATGCGCGACAGCCTGCGCGCGCTCCGACCATCCTTCGGCGCAACGACGCTGGTGACGCTTGCTGCTGCATATGGGTAAGAGGAAGAAGAGCCATCTGCGAGCGTCATCAACGTAATGCTTGGAATGAATCCCGCGGCTGCCGCTGCGACCGCCCTCAATGGCATTGCTAAGTTCTCCATCCTCCTCTGCTTCCTGATCGCGCTGAGGTCGGGGTTGCTTATGCCGAGACGGTCGTTGGGCTCTGTCGCCTCTTTCTGCATGTGGTTACTCCCGTTCGTAGTATGTGCCATATCTGGGGGTCACCCCGAGCTGGCTTTCGCCGCTGGCGGCGTCTCCGAAGCCTATGCCCGCGATGAATGTGAGTACGAACACTACGATGGACACGGCCAGCATAATGCTTCTTTTATCGTCTCCTTGTCGGCGGGACATGGACAATCCCACGACTGCTGCCGCATAGGGGTAGCTCGTGTACTCGTATGTCTCCTTGTCACCTGATGCGAGCATCATTGCGGCGCCGCTTGCGAACCCAGCTACACCCGAGATTAACGGAGCCCACCACGAACATAGAAAACGCACGATTCTCTCGCGGAATCGGAGCTTCTTGATGGCGGCGACTTCCAACTCACTCATGTCAATGGCTTTGCAGCTCTTCCTCAACTCATCGTGCATCCGCCGTTCCCCCAGCATCGAACACGCCGTAAAGGGTTACGGAAGGCTCCGGTTCCGGTGAGGCTCCTCCGAGCACGAATCCCGCGATGAGAGCTATGGCAGATGCCACGGTCGTGCCGAATATCGTGAATCTCGTCTTGGCTGAGAACGCTTTGTAGTTGAACATCGAGGAGGCTGCGGCAACGTACGGATACGAACTCGTCGGGGCCACCTCGGGTCGGGCAAGTCCGCCTGCGGTCGCGAATCCTGCTACGAACGACAGCAGCGGCATGAGCAGGCCGAAAGTCCTCGTGAGGAGCTTCCTTCGGAAGGTTGCCTTCCGGAGTCTGTCCATATCCTCTTCGCAGATGCCCAGACCTGCCCTCGCATCCTCCAGCTTCGCCGACATCACCTGTTCAATAATATCGAGCGCATATAATCGTTTGCTTGGCGTTGACTCAGGCGTCAATGATGCTGGACATTCACTCAGACACGGGGCCGTACTGGATCTCCTTCTCTCGGCCGTTCTTCGC
Organism: Thermoplasmata archaeon; assembly: GCA_029864565.1. Classification (GTDB taxonomy): domain Archaea; phylum Thermoplasmatota; class Thermoplasmata; order UBA10834; family UBA10834; genus UBA10834. The sequence goes on from JAOTTD010000015.1 coordinate 15,404, forward strand.
CAGTTTTGCCTCCTTCGATATCCTCCTCTCGAAGCGGCGATCGGATGTCAGTTTTAGCGTCTCGTGGTACCGGGCGTTGACCTTCTCGAGGCCGCATCCGTCTGCCAGCTCCAATCTCGCAAGATTCCATGAGGCAAGCGGGTCTCCTGGGTTGGTGCGCGCGGCCTGTTCTATCAGGCTCCTTGCGTGATGAAGTTCCCCGCGAGAAAACTCCTTGATCCCGCGATTCAGCCAGGTCTTCGCCTGCAACAGCACCAGGTCGAGATCCAATATGGCTATCTCGCGTGGGTCGAGACCCAACAAGTATGAGAGGTTCTCCCCTTTCTTGGCGTCCCGTCGAAGCTCCGCTGCGATGTCGGATTCCAGGGTGGCCATGAACTTCTCGAAATAGGCTGCGACGGGCAGGCCTCTTCTCCCCTGACTCCAAAGGGTGAACGCTTTCTTGTGAATCTCCCCGTCTCTCAGTCCTTTAAGCTTTGACTCGACCGAATCAAGATTCTGAATGCCATCCGTGTGCGTGGTCCTGATGGTCTTCACGGCCGCCAACGCAACTCTGGGGCTGACGGCCGCGGCCTTTGACAACAGCTTCACCATGCTATCTTGATTGAGCATTCCAGAAGGCGGTAGTTCAGTCAAGACTCTACGGAGATGCTTCTCGAGCGGCAGCATGACATATGAGTCGAAATCGCCTAGCTCTCGACACAGGTTGAGTCTGAATGCAGAGATGAAGTCCGCTCGCGCGTCTCCGTCGTCTGGTTTGACGCACTCTATTCGCATTCCAGGCTCATACGTATGAGTCTCGGGATCGCGCTGTTCAACCCTGCGGAACCCGCACTCTTCTAGAAGGTGGCGCGCAAGATCATACGAGAAACCTGTCTTATGCGCCATGCCTGGGCTATCGACCCCGTAAATCCATTGGAGCATCCGATATTGTGTGTCTATGTCCGAGCGACCGAACTTCTTCAGGGTCGTCAGCAGGTCCGGAGTCTCCAAGACGAGTGCACCGCCGTTCCGGAGCAGACGATACCATTCGGAAAGGACGTACCTGCAGCTCACATAATCGAAATGTTCGAGCAGATGGAACGTCTCTATGCGGTCGACCGATTTCGTCTTAAACGGCAGCCGTCTAGCGTCGCCTAAAACATCCGCCAGCTTGCCGTCAAACATGTCCACATTGACGAACCCCGGCTTATAGGTGCTGCCACAGCCGAGATGCAACCTAATTTCACCGGTCATCTTCGAACACCAAACACGAACGGTCGTCTCCCCGCTTCCTCACTTCAGCATCGGGATTCTCACGCCTCTTTGTCTGGCCACTTTCACCGCTTCGCGGTATCCAGCATCGGCATGCCTGAGTATTCCCATGCCGGGGTCTGTGGTGAGAACCCTCTCAAGTCTCTCCTCCGCCTCCTTCGTCCCGTCGGCTATCACAAGGAGCCCTGCATGAGTCGAATATCCGATGCCGACGCCTCCACCATTGTGAATCGCCACCAGGTCCGCTCCGGCAGCCGTGTTGACCAACGCGTTCAGCAACGGCCAATCGGCGATGGCATCACTGTCGTCCCGCATCCCCTCAGTCTCCCTGTTCGGAGAGGCGACCGAGCCGCAGTCAAGATGGTCCCGCGTGATGACGATTGGGCCGCTCAGCTCGCCGCTGTCGACCATGCGATTGATGATCCTGCCGAACTTCGCCCTCTCGCCGAATCCGAGCCAGCAGACTCGTGCAGGCAGTCCCTCGAACGGCACCTTCTCCTGCGCCAGCCGTATCCAGTCGACCAGCTGTCGGTTGTCATTGAACTCCTTAACGATAACTTCGTCAGTCTTCAGTATGTCGTTGGGGTCGCCCGATACCGCGACCCATCTGAACGGCCCGCGCCCTTCGCAGAACATCGGGCGTATGTACAGCGGTACGAACCCTTGAAACGAAAACGCGTCCTCGACACCTCCCTTGACGGCCTGGGCTCGGATGTTGTTTCCATAGTCGAAGACAACCGAGCCTTTCGCTTTGAATGACAACATAGCTCTCACATGGAGTGCTATGCTTTCGATGGCCCTCTTTCGGTAGTCTTCAGGGTCGCTCTTCCGGAGAGCTGCCGCCTCATCTACATTCAATCCTCTCGGTATGTATCCTCCGAGTTCGTCGTGTGCAGATGTCTGGTCCGTGACGACATCCGGAACCACGCCCTTCTCGGCCAGCGCCGGATGTGTCTCCGCACAGTTGCCCAGGAGCCCGATCGAGAGCGGCCTGCCCTCGCCTTTTGCGTCGCTGGCCATCTTCACGGCCTCACCCAAGTCATCGATCATCAGGTCGCAGTATCCGATGTCTACTCTGCGCTGTATGCGCCTGACATCGCATTCTACCGCTATGCAGACGCCATCGTTCATGGTGACTGCCAGCGGTTGAGCGCCACCCATGCCCCCCAGTCCACCGGTCAGCACGAGTCTACCCTTGAGCGTCCCGTCGAAGCTACTCCGGGCGCAAGCGGCGAAAGTCTCGTATGTACCCTGAAGTATCCCCTGTGTGCCGATGTACGCCCATCCACCCGCGGTCATCTGGCCATACATAATCAGGCCCTTGGCCTCGAGCTCGTGAAATGTCTCCCAGTTGGACCATCTCGGGACCAGGTGTGTATTGGCTATCAGCACTCTGGGCGCGAGCTTGTGCGTCTTGAACACGCCGACCGGCTTTCCGGACTGGACCAGCAGAGTCTCATCCCCCTCCAGCACTCTGAGGGCGGAGACTATGGCGTCATAGCATTCCCAGTTCCTGGCAGCCTTTCCAGTTCCTCCGTATATGATAAGTTCCTCGGGTCTCTCAGCGTTCTCCAGATTGTTCTGCAGCATCCTGAGAATCGCCTCCTGCCTCCACCCCTTGCAGGTCAGCTCCTTCCCACGCGCTGCCCTTACGTCTCTCATCGCTCTCGACGTACAAGAGACGGATATTGCGATATGAGGCTTTTGGATGCTCCGTAGAGAGCGAGGCTTTATCTCATGTACGCCGCATGAGGACCGAGAATATGCTTAAGATCCCTACAATACTCACCGCCGACGAGGTGCTGGACAAGGCATTCAGGAAGGCCTCGAAGACGGATTATCAGGGCCTTACCAGGATCGATACTGTCCGCGAGACGAATATTTCGAAGGTCCGGTCGGCCAGCGATGTCATCGCATCGACTCTTGGCAAGTACGTGAAGGCGTTCCCGAGCATTGAGCGTCTCAGCCCGTTCTACGCCGCACTTATCGATGTGACGATCGGCAAGGACAAGCTCAAGAAATCCTTGGGCGCGATAGACTGGTGCCGTGGCGCCGTCGCTCGCATATCTCGAGATGCGATAAGGAGCATCGCGAAAGCTCGTTCGATCGACGCCATTGACACCTCCAGGAGGGCAGCCTATGGCAGGATATCGTCCATCGTGAAACAGATAGACAAGGAGCTCAAGTTCGTGGCTATCGCAAGGAACACGATCAGGAAGTTCCCTACGGTCGACGTTTCAATCCCGACTATTGTGATAGCAGGGGCACCAAATGTGGGCAAAAGCCAAATCGTGGGGCAAATATCGACAGGCAAGCCCAGGGTAGCCGTCTATCCGTTCACCACGCAGGAGATATCCCTGGGCGTTTTCGAGCGGAAGTACCTCAGATATCAGGTGATCGACACGCCTGGCCTGCTGGATCGCCCGCTAGAGGAGAGGAACACCATGGAGCTCAGAGCGGTCCTCGCATTGAAGCACCTGGCAGACGCGATAGTATTTGTCATCGACCCGAGCGAGACCTGCGGATACACCTTGGAGCAGCAGGAACATCTGCTGGAATCGCTGCGTGGCGAGTTCGGCTCGACGCCGATGATAGTCGTGGAGAACAAAGCGGATCTCGTGCGGTCCAAATCCGACCGGTTGAAGATGTCTGCGGTCGCTGGAGAAGGCCTCCCTGAGCTCATCGGTGAGCTCGTGGGAAGGCTCGCCGGGAGTCAGAAGCATCAGCAACGCTTATAGCGCGAAGCGGCGATTCGCTCCTGGGATTGCACCTAGAGCCTGGGCTGCAGCGGGGATGGGACGAGTTCTCCGAACCCGCCAGCGTGCATGGGGGCGAGGCATGAAGGGTGTCGTATGCAGTGAGTCCATGGAGAAATACTTCTCTACGCTTCAAAGTCAGGTAGACCGCTGCTACGACATAGCCAGACGAGCACGTATGAAGGGATTAGACCCCGAGCTTGATGTGGAGATCCCCCAGGCGCCCGACCTCGCGGCGAGGGTGGAGAAGCTGCTTTTCGAATGGGAGGTCGGCGGCGTCGCCGCGAGGATCAGAGAGTTCAGCGAGTCGCACAACAGAGAAGAAGTCTCCTTGCTGATAGCAAAGGAATACGCTCGACTGCCGGCGCGGTCGCCAGAGTTCGCAATCGAACGCGCTATCAGGCTGGGGCTCGCAGTCCTTACCGAAGGGATACTGGTCGCTCCCCTGGAGGGGATCGCCAGCGTATCGATAAACAGGAACCATGACGGCTCTGATTATCTGACGGTCTACTTCGCAGGCCCCATAAGATCCGCCGGCGGGACCGGGCAGGCTATGAGTGTGCTGATCGCGGATGTCGTCCGCAGGGAGGTCGGCCTGGGGAGGTACGCCCCATCAGGGCAGGAAGTCCTGAGGCTGAAGGAGGAGATCCCTCTCTACAAATCGTGTCAACATCTTCAGTACACCCCATCCAACGAGGAGATCGAGATAATGGCCAGCAACGTCCCGGTGTGCGTCGACGGGGAGGGCACCGAGGACGCCGAGATATCCGGCTTCAGGGACCTCCCGAGGGTAGCCACGAACCGGGTAAGGGGAGGCGCGTGCCTGGTAATCGCCGAGGGCCTGTGTCTGAAGGCGCCCAAGCTGCAGAAACACGTGAAGCGACTCGGCATAGACGGCTGGGAGTTCATCGACGATTTCATCAACCTCAAGAGCAAAGGACAGGAGGACGGGACTACGGAGATCTCGCCAAACATGAGGTTCCTCAAGGACATGCTCGCGGGAAGGCCCGTCCTCGCGTATCCGTCGAGAATCGGTGGTTTCAGACTGAGATATGGCCGGACCAGGGCAACGGGGCTCGCGGCGCTCGCGTTGAACCCAGCCACGATGACGCTCCTGGACGACTTCGTCGCAATAGGCACGCAGATCAAGATTGAGCGTCCTGGGAAGGCTGGGGCGATAACGCCGTGCGACTCGATTGAGGGCCCGATGGCGTTGCTGGACAACGGCGATCTGGTACAGACACAGACCGTCTCAGAAGCGATGGACATCCGAGGCCGCGTGAAAGAAATAGTCGATGTCGGTGAGATACTCATCCCATACGGGGAGTTCGTCGAGAACAATCATCTTCTCATGCCCGCTGGGTTCACGCTCGAGTGGTATGGGGAGGAGCTCAGAGAAAAGAGTGCCTCCCCTCCAGCCGATTGGAGAAACCCATCATTCGACAGGGCTCTCAAGATGTGCCATGAGTTTAAGATGCCACTTCACCCGAACTACAATCTATTCTGGTTCGACCTCACGACGGAAGAGATCCTGTCTCTCAGAAACCTCTTGGCGAATTCGGCGGCGATGGACGACGGGGTAATCGTAATCTCTGCCAATAGCGCGTGCAAAGCCCTGCTTGAGCGGCTCGGGGCACTTCACAGCGTTCGAGACGACGCCATCCGCGTGGATGCGTGGGCTAAGCCGCTCATGCTGGGATTGGGGCTTGAGACGGACGGTCAGAAGGTCCTTCTCCGCGAGGTCCAGATCCCGGAGACGGCCAACCCTATGGAGCTGGTGTCATCCCTGTCCGGCGTGGAGATCCGTGCGCGGGCCATCACGAGGATAGGTGCGAGGGTCGCCCGACCAGAGAAGGCGAGGGAGAGGCGGATGAAGCCGCCACCTCACTGTCTGTTCCCGGTGGGTTCCCACGGTGGAGCTCAGCGGCTGGTAAACGAGGCGGCCAACGCGGGCACCATAAAGACAATCTTGGGGGAGCGGTCCTGTCCCATGTGTGGTAAGACGACCTTCTCCTGCAAGTGCCAATGCGGCGCCCACACGGTGTTCACAGGCAAGGTCGCTCCCCAGAACATCCCAATCGGCGATATGTTTCAGTCCGTCATCGAGCTGATGAACGGCAAGATTACAGAAGTCAAAGGCGTCCAGGGGATGATATCGAAGAGCAAGACACCCGAGGCGATCGAGAAGGGCGTGTTGAGGTCTAGGAACGGCGTCTTCGTGTTCAAGGATGGTACGATCAGGGTGGACGCGACGGATGTGCCACTGACTCATTTCAAGCCGTCTGAGGTCGGAATCGATGTCGCCACCGCGAAGTCGCTTGGCTACGAGAAGACGTCGTCCGGAAATGATCTCGAGTCACCCGGCGACCTACTTGAGCTGAAGGTTCAGGATGTCATCATACCCGATTCATGCGTGGAGTATCTCATATCCGTCTCGAAGTTCGTGGACGAGCTGCTGGTGAAGTTCTACGGTCTCGAGCCGTTCTACAGGATCAGAACCAGGCAAGATATGATTGGCCATCTGGTTGTCGGCCTCGCTCCGCACACATCGGGGGGTGTGCTGTCAAGGATCGTAGGCTTCTCCAAGGCCCACGCTGGCTACGCACACCCGTTCTTCCACGCTGCCAAACGGAGGAACTGCGATGGCGACGAGGATTCGATAATCATGCTCATGGACTGCCTGCTGAACTTCTCGAGGTCGTTCCTGCCAGAGCGGCGCGGCGGGCTGATGGACGCTCCGCTCGTGCTGACGACCAAGCTCGACCCAAACGAGATAGATAAGGAGGCGCACAACATCGACGCGTCGTCCTCATACCCGCTGGAGTTCTACAAGGCGACGCAACGGTACGCCCACCCTAAGGAAGTGGAACCGATCATGGACCTTGTTGCGGGCAGGATCGGCACAGTGCTTCAGTACGAGGGCCTGCAATGCACGCACAACACGGCGGACATCTCGGAGGGGCCCGTGTCATCGGCATACACAGCGCTGGAATCCATGTACGACAAGCTCGAAGCGCAGATAGCCCTGGGCGCGAGGATAAGGGCGGTGGATGTGTCCGATGTCGTCCACAGGATCATAACGAGGCATCTTCTCCCAGACACCCAGGGCAGCCTCAGGAGGTTCACCGGCCAGCAGCTGAGGTGCGCCAAGTGCAATACCAAGTACAGGCGCATGCCGCTAAGGGGCAGCTGCTATTGCGGCAACAAGTTAACCCTGACGGTGCACGAAGCCGGCGTGTCCAAGTATCTCGAGACGGCGAAGAGGATAGGCAACGCCTACCAAGTCTCCCAATATACGCTCCAGCGCATTTCTCTGCTGGAGAACTCGATAAACTCGCTGTTCCAATCCGACAAGGCCAAGAACCCGAAGCTGGATGAATTCTTCTGAATACGCTTACTCAAGAGCGGACAGTTGATTCCTCAGGTGCTCGAATCGCTCCTCGAGTATGCTCAGTCCCTTGAGCAGTATGTCCTTCGCATCCATTGAACCGTCCGTCTCGAACCTGAACACGAGTTTAGAGGGGTCGCCTGTCACCTTGATGGCGTCTACTTCGCACATTTCGACGCATGAATTGCATAGGTTGCACTTCTCTGGATGCTTCGCGACGAGCTTCCGTCCGTCCTTGGCGAGGACATCCTTCGGGCAGATGTCGACGCAAGAGCATCCCGGGTCGCACTTGGCGGTGTCGATCTCTATTTTCGCGGAGTACCTGTAACCCGCTCCCACGGTCGCCTGCCACTTCGCGTGGTTCTTGCCGGTGCCAAGCTCAGCGGTGGCGTACACCAGGAGCGCCTGGTCCTCCGCCAGCTTAACGATGGGTATTAGGTCGTCCTTGATCCTGAACTGCTCGCTTCCCAGAGGCTCGAGGTCGCCGGAGTAGACCGTGCACGGCCCCTTCTTGTTCAGCGAGTACATGATTGTGCATGATGGGCAGCCCTCGCCGCCACATGAACACTTGCTTCTGTAGTTGTAATTCTCAAGGTCGGTCGGGACGGGAACCAGTGACAATCTGTGAGAGACTATCTCGTCAAACAGTGGCGAGATGCTCTCATATGCCTTGCTGTCATCGTCCATGATTGGGCCGAGGTGGAATTCGACATTGTCTATCGCCATCTTGGGCACGTCCGCGACGATGGTTCTGCGTATGGCGTTGGCAAAAGTCGGGTTGGTGTCGCTTATGACTAACTCCGCCTTTGTAGGCGTCATCTCCAGCACATCGATCTTCATCGGTGATCACTCTACACTCTGCGTCCTCTGCGGCCGCCCTTCTTCTTGGTGCCGTCGTGCGGAACCGGAGTCACATCCTCGATTCTGCCTATTCTGAGACCGGCCCTCGCCAGGCCTCTGATTGCCGCCTGCGCCCCCGGGCCAGGCGAGACCGACTTGTTCCCCCCCGGCGCGCGGACCCTAACGTGAATCGAGTCTATGCCCTTCTCCTTCGCTATCTCTGCCACCTTCTCAGCAGCCCTCATGGCCGCATACGGTGACGCCTCGTCCTTGGCTTGTTTGACGACCATGCCACCGGTGGCTTTCGTGATTGTCTCTGCCCCGGTGATGTCTGTCACCGTGATGACTATGTTGTTGTAGCTGGCGTAAATGTGTGCGATGCCCCATCTGACCATTCGAATCACTCCTTGCCCTCGTCATCGTCCTTGGGTGGTTCGGCCTCAGGGACATCCTCTTCCTTCTCCTTGTCGACCTTGACTATCGCCTTCACCTTCTTGGGCAGTGCCCTCGGTGGGCCTCTTCGGGACGTAGCAGCCTTGGCGGCGGCAGCCCTTTCCTCCCTGGCCTGCTCGGCGAGCTTGTGCCGCTCGAGGTCCTCGGGCTTCGGCCTGGCTGGATGCATGTCGTTGGTCATGGGCGAGGAGACGTAGTACTCTATCTGCTCCTCCTCTCCCCTCTTGACGAGGTAACCTGGAATGGTCACCTTCCTTCCTTCGATGGAGGCGTGGCCATGGACTATCATCTGGCGCGCCTGCCTCGGTGTGTACGAGAGGCCTTTCCTGTAGACGACGGTCTGCAACCGCCTGTCGAGGATGGCCTCAGTGTTCAGTGCCAGCACGTCGTTGAGTGTCGCTCCTTCTTTTGGCAGCAATGCCATCCTCGCGCAGCGTTTCAGGAGCTCCCCCGTTTCCTTGTCTGCCTGAGGATCACCTGTTCTGAGCCTCGCCTGGAGCTCCCTGCTCTGTGCCCGCAGGCGTCTGACCATTGACTGCGCCGTCCAGAGTTCCCTCTTATTCTTGAGGCCGTACTTCTGGATCAGCTCGTTCTCGGCTTTGATCCGCTCGCCCTCCCAAGGCTGGGCTGGCGTTTCGTACTTCCTCCTGGAGAATTTCGGGTCGCCCATCAGTTACACTACTCCTTCTTCGGCGGTGCGGCGCCCGGCTGATCCTTGCGTTTCATGACACCGAGCGTGAGTCCAGACCGTCCATTAGCACGGGACCGCTGCCCCCTGACCTTCTGCCCGGTCTCATGCCTCACGCCCCTGTAACATCTTATCATCCTCATCAGGTTGATGTCGTCCCTCTTGTTGAGGTCTATCTCCACTCCGACGAGGTGCAGGTCCGCCCCGGACGACCAGTCGTTCTGCCGGTTAACCATCCAGTGCGGGGCCTTCTCAGAATACTCCTGGACGAGCTTCTCGAGCTCCTCAGTCTTCTCCTCTGGGAGGTCACCGATCTTGACTTCGCGCGGTATGCCGGCCATCCTTGTGATTATCTCCGCAGTTCGCAAGCCGACGCCCTTGATGCCCGATAATGCGATGACTATGTCCTTGTTGCCATCGAGATCCGTGTTGACGAGTCTCACTATGTATCTGAAATCATCACTCTTCTTCTCGGCTTCCGGCGCCTTGGCGGGCTTCTCCTCCTTGGTCTCCTTGCGCTTGCCCTTCGCGGCACCTTTCGTCTTCACGGTCTTCTCCTCGGCCAAATGGCAACCTCCACTTGCAGTGATTGTCCTATTAGCGCCCTCCAGGCCAGACAAATGGCATCTCCTGGAGAGCAAACTCCCCCACACACTAAGGTGTATAAAACACTTACGTTCGTCCCACGACGCTGCAAGTGAGTCCATAGCACGTTAGCCAGGGGTGTGCAGGCTAGTATCGACTTTGAGTATATCGAGTTTGTGTTTCATGCGCCGGCCGCTGGTAGCGATTGTCCGAGGCGCTTCCGCAAAGGATTTCTCGACGATACCCGTTCCACTCCATTGATGCCACGGAATACCAGGATCTCATTGAGCGTGCCAAGCGCATTGCTGAAGGACTTCGACACGCTCTCGGAGACAATCGGACACCCCAACAGATCCCAAGCTGTCAGCGAGGCGATGCGCGAGTTCCTCTCGAACAAGAAGTGGGACGTCACGCGCAAGGGCAAAGTGCCTGGCGTGATTCTCCTGACCTACGATCATCACGCGGGAGGCATCGGTCAGGCGCTGACCAAGATGCAGCACGACCACCCAGATGTGGTCACGGCGACCATGCACATTCACCTCTCCAAGCATGTCTGCCTGGAGATCATAGCCTTCAACGGCGATGCCGGCAGGGTGCGTTCATTGGCGAGAGTCTTCCGGTCGCAGAAGGGCGTGCTCGACCTCAAGCTTGTGACATCACCTCTGTAGTGCAGGTCGTCGAAGACAGCTTGGTCCAATATTGTCAATGTTGACGCTGCATAATGGCAGAAATGGCCAAATTATGGGCGCATTCCAACTTCCTGCTCCTTCACGGTTGGCCGCCAATCAGTATCAGAATGATGGCCGTAGCAAGTCCTGCAATGACGAATCTCAGGCCCGTGTAGATGAAAGTCTCCTTGATCAAGCTTCCGAGAAAGCCGCCTAGCGCGAACAGGAAGACCATCGTGACCACAATGCCGGTTATGACCGCGTCGTGCAAGGGCATAAAGAAGAATGGTATGAGGGGCACTAGAGCGGCCACCAGCGGGGCCATCCCGTGCACGATTGCGCTAACAAGTATGCTGACTGTCATGGCATCCCTTCTCGTGCCATCTACGCTCGTGAGCATTGCCTGCTCGAGGCTCTTGTGGCTGAGTATATGCTCCACTCTCTCCGCCTCATAGGCTCCGACAGCGCTTGAAACGGCCAGCGCAATGCCTCCCGCAACGCCCGCTCCGATGATGAGCTGCTTGGCTATCTCGGGGTTGACGCTGGACTCGGCGACATAAGCCCCGATTATCACGCCTAGGATCGTGAGGGCGCCATCGAACGCACCAATGACGAAATACCGTCGGGCGATAGAGGCAGACCTCGTCAGCTCAAATAGATACTTGAGTTCCTTCAGCCAATCCTTCAGTCTGGACATCTTCATTATCTCTCTTTCTGCAGGACGTCTCTCAGTGAGGACATCACGGACTCCACGGCCTCCTCTAGCCGGCTTGTGTCCGGTCCTCCTCCCTGGGCGAAATCCGACTTGCCTCCTCCCGAGCCGCCCACTATTATCATGGCATCGCCTAGCAACGGCCTGCAGTTAACGTCCACGTCCGCACTGCGGGCGAGGACTATCTTGGCGCCGTTCTCGTCGGAAGCGAGGACTGCAATCGTTTTCGGATGCGCGATTATTTCCTTGGCCAGTTTGACGAGGTGCTTCATGTCCTCCGACTGGACATGCCTTACGATTGCCACACCAGCGACCCGTGGCGCCTTGGCCACAAGCTCTTCCACAGTCTCGCCGACGATGCTCTTCTTGACTGTTTCCATCTCTTTGCGCAGGCTCCTGTTCTCTGCCTGTAACCGCGCGACAGCGCCGACCAAGTTGTCCGTGGTGGTCATGAGCATCGAGCTGGTTTTCGATAGCGTCCGCGACGATGCCATGGTCCTCTCGACAGCCGCCATTCCGGAGGCGAACTCCAGTCGCACGACCCCGTCCTGTATCCTCTTGGCCTGCAATATCGTTATGGCTCCGACTTCGGAGGTGTTCTTGCAGTGTATGCCGCCACAGGCCTCGACATCGAAGTCCGCGATCTTCACCACCCTTATTTCCTTGCCCGGGACCGCGCCTCCCTGATATAGTCTGAACCCATAACGCTTCTCAGCGTCATCCCTTTTCATGAACCTGGAATCGACTTTGATGCCTGCAAGGACGGTCTCATTTGCCAGTCTCTCAATCTTGTCGAGTTCATCCGCCTCGATGTCCGCGTAGTGCGTTATGTCAAGCCTCGCCATATCCTCAGACTTGTGTGCGCCGGTTTGCCACACATGGTTCCCGAGGACTGCTCTCGCGGCGCCGTTGATAATATGAGTCGCAGTGTGATGCCTCTGCAGCCGTTTCCTCCGAGCTTCGTCTATGGTCGAAGTTATCAGCTTTCCGACTACCGCCTGCATCGGCCCCTCGACCTTGTGCACGACGATGTTGCCGATCTTGTCCACGTGAGCGACGCGCATGTCCTTCATCAAGCCAGTATCGGATTCCTGCCCCCCGCTCTCGGCGTAGAAATAGCTCTTGTCGAGGACGACCAGATCATCCACGACGGCCAGCACCTTCGCCCTGAACTTGAGCTTGCGCGGGTCCTTGTAGAACAGCTGACTGGTCGGTGGCAACCCTTCCGGGAGCGCGACTTCTGGCTCAGCCTCATGCTCCTCACGTGCCTTCGCGTGCTTCGCCGCAACGCGCTTGTAGAAGTCGTCCGGGACGTTGACAGTGCCCTCGGCGAACTCCGCCACAACCTCGGGGTTCAACCCGTGAGAGTCGTACAGCTCCACGAGTTCGCTGTCGGAGATGGTCTTTCCTGTTTCGGAGAGCGCCGCCTCCAGCCTCTGCACGATCCCCCGTCCTTTGACGAGCGTGTCGTTGTACTTGTCCTGTTCGACGTCCACCAGTTTCAGCACTCCCTCCCTGTTCTCCTTCAGGTCGGGAAAGTCCTTTGAGAAGTACTCGATCTGCTGGGAGACAATCTCCGAAAGTCTGGAGGTCAATCCCAACTGTGACATCTCCCTGAGCGCCCGACGCACGAGCAGCCTTGCGAAGTAACCCTGTCTAACGTTGGATGGCACGATGCCGTCGCTGAGCATGAACATGAGCGCACGAGTGTGGTCGCATATGACGTACATGCTCTCGAACGGCTTGATGTGCCTCATGAAATCGTCAACGCCTATGCCAAGCCTAGCAGCGGTGTCCGCCCGCAATGCCCTGACGTCCGCTGCGGTCTCTATCTTCATCGAGCCAGCTACCTTGGCGTACTCTGCAAGGACTGTTTCGTCCGTCTCGGTCCCCGAGAGAGTCTTCAACTCATGGAGAACATCGCCGAACACCGCCTCGTATGCAGAAGGGGTTCCCTGCGACATCCATGTGAGTCTCTCGAGGCCATATCCAGTGTCGACGACCTGCATGTCCAGGGGTTTCGACTCCCCGTTTCCGGTGGCGTACTGCATGAACACCAGTGTGGCTATTTCGACCCCGCCGAGGAGTACTTCCAGGCACGGGCCGGCGTTGCCACCGCCCTCCCACCAAGCCTCCGAGTAGTTGACAGCCTTCTTGTCGAGGCCCTGCACCTCCGTCAGGAACCGGTGGCACAGCTCGACGGTCCGGTCCTTCCAGTAGACTATCTTCCCCTTCTTGTTGAAGACGTGATGGGCCATCATTTCGAACATGGTGAAGTGCGATCCAGTCTTGCCCACGTTGTCGATGTCGTTGAACCTGACGCAAGTCTGTGATATGCCCAGGGGGTTCGCCGGGGGGTCCACGACTCCGTCGATTACCCATGGTTGAAAACCGTAGATGCTTGCCTGTGTGAAGAACACATCGTCTCTCCATCGCGCCGTGATCGGATATCGCGCGACTCTCTCGTGCCCCTCTTTTTCGAGGAAAGAAAGGAAGCTCTCGCGCATCTCATGGACGCTCTGCTTCTCCTTGAACAGCGGGCTGCCAATGAAGCTGTATTCGACGCACGGTGCCTCACCGCACGTATCGCTCTCTCCGAGCGTCCAGAAGTGTTTGCCGCAGCCACTGCACTGCCTCCGCTGGAAGCCGTTGCTCTTGAAGAACTCGAGCTCGTAATCCTTAGGCTCCATCCAGATTCTGCATGGGTCTTCAGGATTTAACGGTTTTCGTGACGCCGCCTGAAAGAGCGGCACATCCACCCAAGGGGTGTGGCCGCCACGGTTCAATCATGTGAAATCGTATTCGGGGTCGGCGAGCTTGTCGCGGAGCCCATCGATAGCCGATCCCTCCTTGATGAGTTTCGTGATCTTCGCCGTCTCCTTCTTAGAACCCAGCAGGATTGCCCCTATCATCTTGCCGTCCTTGATGACGAACTTCTTGTATGTCTTGCCATCCGCGCTCGTGGCCCTGATCTCCTCGAAGCTCGGTTCGGGAGGATCGTGCTCGCTTCTTACGACGCCGATTGACGTGAGGTCGATGCCCATCACCTTGAGTGTGTTCGAGGGGATCGTGCCGGCATAGTCTGGCGTTTCCAGGCCCAGCACCTTCTTGGCAGCTATCCTCGCCTGGTCCAGCGCGGGAGGGATCATCCCCCACACCTTGCCGTCGAACTCGGCCACGTCGCCGACGGCATAGATGCTCTCGTCCGATGTACGGAGCGACGAGTCAACGATGACTCCTCTGCCAACGGCCAATCCAGCACCCTTGCCAAGAGTGAGGTCTGCCCTCGCCCCTGCGGAGACGACCACCATATCGCACTCAAGCGTTCTTCCATCCTTGAGAACGATTTCCTTGACGGCACCGTCGCCACGAAGCTCTTGAGTCTCAGCATTTGTGAAAACCTCCGTACCGAGGCTTCGCATCGTGTTCTGCAGTATCTCAGCCCCTGGATGGTCCAGTTGCCTCATCAGCAGGTGCTCGGCGTATTCGAGGACCGTCATCTTCAACTTCGGAAAGCCCGTGGCCAAGGCGCGTGCGGTCTCCAGCCCGAGCAACCCGCCGCCGATTACGACCACCTTGGACGAATTCGCTGCAGCTTTCCTAATCCTCATCGCGTCGTCAAGAGTGCGCAGCGTGAACACATTGTCCTTGGGAAGGCCTTTGAATGGTGGCATGAACGCCTTCGAGCCGTTAGCTAGCACCAGCTTGTCGTAGCTGTACCATTCGCCGCCCACGAATATCTTCTTCCCAGGAGCGTCGATGCGCTCCACCCTTGAATTGAGATGCAGTCTCAGGTCGTTCTTCTCGTACCAGTCCATCGGGTAGAAGAGTATCTTCCCCTCGTCGACAGTACCAGCTATGAAATCTATCAGCTTAGGCCGCGGATAATACGGGACAGCCTCCTCGGTGAATATCTCTATCTGAACGTCCCTATCCACGTCACGAACCGCCTTCGCGAGCGTGGTCCCAGCGACGTTATTGCCGATCACGACCGCTTTCACTACGGACGCCTCCAGCTTGTTGTCGAGGAGTCCATGCGCTTTTGTGTCATTAATCTTGCCCCATGCCATTCCTCCGACCTGCATGTTACATGAGCAGTTACGACGATTCGGAGTCAATCGATTACGCATCTTAGGCTGGTGTGCCGAGCCGCGTGGAGGGCACAACGGATAAATGCGGCACCTTCCATTCGTGTGATTGGTGGGTCGTATGGGGAGATGTGATTCTTGTGGGATGGAGAATGCCGGTGATGCTGAGTATTGCCTCCGTTGTGGTGAGCACCTCGGCCTATCGAGAAGATGTCATTCGTGCGGCGTGGTCAATCTCCCGGATGCCGTGAACTGCAGAATGTGCGGCGCTGGTCTCAAGGATCTGGGCCAGGCACAGAGAACGACCTCCACGGAGAGGCCGGGATACAGACCCAAGTTCAAGACATGCCACCGATGCGGGCGCGGTTACGACAACCATCTCGCTCTGTGCCCCCATTGCACGAGAATGCTGCCGGAAGACCATTACATCACGAGAAGGAGCTCTCCCCTCCCTTTCATTGCGGGCACGAGCCTGTTTCTCGCTGGCATACTCTGCCTAATCAACGGCATGCTGATCGGCAGCTACGGATGGCTCTTTGAGGAATTCGCCTACTGCGGATTCATCGAGATAGTGCTGGGCATCATCTCCATCACTGGATGGATTTTTTGTATGCGGCGGTCGCATCTAGTCTACGTCATCATCGTATCGATCCTGATGGTCTTCAGCATCGGCCCACTATTCATCTCATCGCTTCTGGGGCTGTTTGCACTCATCCTGATTGCCGTGAGCGCGAAGGAGTTCAGATGACTCTTCAGAGCTCACGCTACTCCGCGTCGAGATGGAGAAAATTGTGGAAGGAAGGCAGCAGAAAATCTCATGTGCAATCCGTGTAACGGCTGAGCCGTACTTACCAAATCGGCATGTGTATAGCGACTACGACGCTTAGTGGCCGCGGACTGAATGCCTCGGCGAACCTTGGCACTTACATCCCGGCTCTATCAACGCCATCATGTAATGGCGGCCGTGAGATGCCTCGTTTTCGGGGTGGCTTCAAGCTTAGATGCTTTCAGCTTTTATCCACTATCGCGTGGCTGCTCAGCATTGCCCTGCCGGACAACTGATAGACTAGAGGCGACGGATCCTCGTTCCTCTCGTACTAAAGGATCCTTACCGTCAGGCATCAAAACACTTCCAGCAAAAAGCAACAAACCTGTCTCACGACGGTCTGAACCCAGTTCACGATCCCTTTTAATGGGCGAACAACCCCACCCTTGGCAGCTGCTGCACCACCAGGATAGGAAGAACCGACAGCGAAGTAGCAAGCCTCCAGGTCGATATGAACTCTTGCTGGAGACGACTCAGTTATCCCCGGGGTAACTTCTCTGTAATCACTGGCCCCCATTTGTGAGGCACAGTGGTTCGCTAGGCCCTGATTTCTCATCGTAGATCATTATTGGGCTGATCCACGTCAAGCCGGCTTTTGCCCTTGCACTCTTCGGTAGATTTCTGACCTACCTGAGCCGACCATTGGGCGCCCTTGTTACTTTTTCGAGGGCGTGGCGCCCCACCCAAACTGCCCACCTACCGGTGTCCATCCGAAGATGTAAGTGATACGAGTTCGAAAGGGCGGTGTTTCAATTTTGACTCGGTGCCAACCTAGCGGCTGGCACCTGGTAACGTCTCCCGCCTACACTACACATTCGAACTCATACCACAACGACAGGTTGCAGTAAAGCTCCACGGGGTCTTCGCTTTCAGCTGGAAGATAACGGACTGTGCGCCGTTAAAGTAGGTTTCACCGGCCTCGACGCGGGGACAGTAGAGCTCTCGTTGGGCCTTCATGCAAGTCGCCAATTAAGCGACAAGGTATTACGCTACCTTAAGAGGGTCATAGTTACCCCCGCCGTTTAACGGTCCTTCTTCCCCTTGAAAAGGGTGTTCAGATACCGTCACTGGGCAGGATTCAGCGGCAATACGCATCCTTTCGGACTAGCTGCCACCTTTGTTTTGGTTAAACAGTCGGGGCTCCCTTGTCACTGCGACCAGCTCATCACTGAGCTGGCACCACTTCTCCCTAAGTTACGTGGCTAATTTGCCGAGTTCCCTCGCGTCAATTAACGCCGACAGGCCTTGGACTTCTCATCCAGGGGCACCTGTGTCGGTTCTTGGTACGAACATCGCAATTGTTTAGCACACCCCTTTTCACGGGCACCAGGGATAGGCTGAAGAGGGCCTTCGCCCTCCTACTCGTGCTTTCGCCCGGTTCTCACCATTACGGTTCTTCCCAGGCTTATACACTTGAACAGATTGGCGCTCCTGTTCAGCTTACCCAGATGCGTCAGGATGTGCGCAGAGATCGCGACGGTGCAGGAATATTAACCTGCTTACCCTTTCGACGTTCTCGGTTAAGGAACGTCTTAGGATCGACTAACCCTCGACTGACGAACATTGTCGAGGAACCCTTGCCCCTACGGCCGAGCGGATTCTCACCGCTCTTTGCTGCTACTCCCACCAGGATCCTCATTCGAATGCGGTCCATTCGACCTCACGGCCGAACTTCCGCCCGCACACGACGCCCCCCTACCAGATTACCTTCCGGTACTCCCAAGTATCGGTAGCTGACTTAGCCCCGTCCATTTTCAGGGCCCACAATCTTGACTGGTGAGCTGTTACGCTATCTTTGAATGGTGGCTGCTTCTAAGCCCACATCCCAGTTGTCTTAGACTGAGGACTCCTTTTACCCTTTAACACTTAGTCAGCATTTAGGGACCTTAACTTGAGGCTGGGTTGTTCCCCTTTTGCGTACAGGGCTTACCCCTCATACGCTCACTCCCGGAGTCTACGGCGACAACAGGTTCGGAGTTTGACAAGACACCGAGGGATTTCTCCCCCTAAATGTCTGATCGGTCGCTCTACCCCATCGTCTGCCTCGTCCGAGATCTACCTGCGAGTAGTTTCGGGGGGGACCAGCTATATCCAGTTTAGATTGGCCTTTCACCCCTAGACGCAGATCATCCCAGTGATTTGCACCTCAACACGGGTTCGGTCCTCCACCCAGGTTTCCCTGGGCTTCAACCTATCCACGCCTAGATCAACTGGCTTCGGGTCTCTCACCGATGACTACAGGCGAGCCCACCTCGTCCCTGACCCTTGCGGGCTGCGGACTTGTCGGTTTCCCTACGGTTGCTCGGTTTCCCGATTAACCTCGCCATCGATCCGAACTCCCTGGCCCGTTATTCGAAACGGATAATGCAACGTCGGTCCACTCTTTCGAGCTTCGTCCCTTGCACGCTGCATAATGATGTCACCACCTGGTTTCAGGCTCTTTGCACCTCCCGTTAAGGGTGCTTTTCAGCTTTCGCTCACGCTACTACTGCACTATCGGTCTCGGGTCGTATTTAGGGTTGGAAGCAAATGGCTCCCAGCTTCTCACGCCAGATCCAAGGCGCAATACTCTAGAACATCCAGAATCATCTTTCTCGCGTATCCCTACAGGGCTGTCACCCTCTGTGGCACGCCATTCCAGGCGATTTCGGATTGACGAGTTAAGATGTAGAGGAGTCTGCAACACCACATCTCCGCCCGATTTCTCGGGAGGATTCAGTTTGCCCTACGCCGCGTTCGATCGCCTTTATTAACGGCATCTCGGTTGATTTCTTTTCCTCAGGGTACTAAGATGCTTCAATTCCCCCGGTTCCCTATCCTCACGGATTGCTCCGAAGAGCAGGAAGTCCCATTCGGTAATCACCGGATCAAAAGCTCCTTGCGCTTACCCGGTGCATATCGCAGCTTGGCACGACCTTCTTCGGCGCCCGAACCGAGCCATTCCCCAAGTGGTTTAACTAGCCGCTAGCATGTCGACTCAGCACACGTCCGGATTGCACATGATCGGCACTCACAGAGGCCCGCGGGTCCTTCCTGCCCCGCTGCCCCTCAACCATCTTCCCCGGGCACAAGTGTGCACGGGTGCATGACCAACCCTTAATCTAGCAAGCCAACGTTATTTATTCGTTGTCCTTCTAGAGGGTCGGGATTCCCGCTATGCATCGACCTGTATAAAAGCGTTGCTCTGGCCCTCGGATGGACCAGAGGTTCCGGTGGAGGCGTCGGCCGCCATCGGATTCGCCGAGGCTCCGGGATGGGAATCGCAAGTGCTATAGAAAGATTGATTGCCGACGACGTTGATTTTGTCAGAAGGATGGTTGTTCTCATTGGCTTCCGAAGGTGATGGACTGAACGACACGAACGGGGAAACCTTGGCCTCTCCAGAGCCAACGCTCGAGGAGGGCGCGTCCCCGGAGTTCGTGGGCGACCCGCAGGAGATGTGGATCGAGGAGTACGAGCGCGAGGGCCGACGGGTCAAGCCGCGGAAGGAGCGCGAGGAACCGAGACGTCTGCTCCGTTGGATCGTCCTGGTCGCTGTGATCATCGTGCTGGTGGTGTGGACGCTGATAAGCCCATCAGTTATGCCCGTGTCAGGGACCACTTATACAGAATCGGAAGAGACCGCGAACCTCGGGAGTGAGGCGTTCACGCAGAACGTTAGGATCGCCTCCGGCCTCATCAGCGTTGGCGCCACGACATGGGCGATTTCCATGTCGGGAGACCCGAACGCAACAGTGGACGAGGATGCGGTTTTTCAGGTCATGGTTAGCAAGATGTCCGAGGATAACGGCGGTTTTTGGTTCAAGGGCACGGACATATCCCTCAGGAATGTCTCGTTCTACACAGTTGATGATGCCCTGATCGGTTGGATGACGGATAAGGAGGAGGAATCCGACAGGTCCATAGGAGAAGTTCATGCTATATTCACGGAGCCTGGAATCTACGACTGCCACGTCACCGTTAAGTTCTCCGTCTACGAAATAATGAGAATAGGCTTCCTTCCCGCCGACAAGGTCTTGATCACCGTTGGCCTCTCGGACCTGATCGTTGTCTCGGAGCGGGCTGAGCCGGGTTCACCGTAAGGTTCGACCTGGCCGATATGCCCTCGGGAAGGTGCGACAGCAGATAAATAGCAGGATTGATATGCGAAGCCTCAAGCATGTCCGAGATGGAGTTAATAATAATACGCCACGGTGAGACCAGCTGGAACCGCGAGCGGGTGTTTCGCGGACGGCGCGACATCAGGCTGAACTCCGCAGGCATCACCCAGGCTGACGCCACCGCTAAAGCGCTCGAGGCCAAGGTCTTCGAGGCGATTTACACTAGCCCACTGAAACGCTCCCTTGTCACCGCCCGCAGGATCGCCAAGCCGCACGAGATAGCCATCCGCGAGGTTGACGGCTTCTCCGACATCAGCTATGGGGCCTGGGAGGGCCTTTCTGTCGAGACAGTGCAGCGCGAGTATCCGAAGCTCTACGAGAGATGGATTGAGAACCCTGCGAAGTCGAGATTCACCCGAGGCGAGAGCATGAAGCGTGCCTGGAAGCGCGTCAACAGCGCGCTGAGGGAGGTCATGTGGACGCACGGAACTGGCACGGTCGTAATCGTGTCCCACCGCATTCCGATTAAGATGATGACCGCCTATCTGCTCCATCAGAAGAGGGACACAATCGGGACGATAAGGCACGACCCGTGCGCGATGTCGGTATTCAAGGTCAAGCAGAGAGATTCCAAGCCCGTTATCCTTAACGACTCAAGCCATTTGAAAGGGCTCGACCTCCCGCCTCCGGAGGATTTCTAGAGCCTTACGAACGCCTTCAGCGAATCAAGGTCTTTTATCCGGAGGCAGTCACTGTCTGGGAAGAGGTCACCTCTGTCTATGAGAACCGCGTTCATCCCGGCATTGGCGGCTCCGACGACGTCCACCGCTGGCTTGTCGCCGATGTATATCGCCCGCGAAGATGCGATCCTGGATTCCTCGAGGGCGAAGTCGAATATCTCCTTAGACGGCTTCCTATGTCCGACCTCTGAAGATATCACGACGGTGTCGAAGTACTTCTCCAGATCCAACCGTCGGAGCACTCGTCGTGCTAGGTCAGTGGCGTTCGATATGAGTCCAACATGGACGTCCACACGGCCGAGTCCGCTCAGCATCGGCTTCGCATCTGCGAAATCCATCCAATTCCCATCGTCCATCACCATTCTGCCCATGGAGTCGGAAAGGTCTCGGACGACGTCCTCGGCGCGAAGTCCGATGCCCAGGTTCGTCAGGACCGCCTTGTCGTACCCAAGCCAGAAATGCCTCTCGTCGTTACCCTGAATGCTGGCGAACCGCTCGTCGAGGTCTCTGTCCGCGGCTCTGAGCGCTTCTGCGATCGCAGCCCGACCAACCTCGTGGCCGTGGGTCAGCAGCACTTCGGACCATATCTGCTCCCTGGGTACAGTGGTGTCAACGAGCGTGCCCCCGAAGTCGAAGAATATCCCGTCCAGTTCCTCTGTCATGAAATCGCCTTATCATCAGGTCATACTATGTAACCCTGCGGGCTGACATGTGCGGCCGCGCGGCCAAGTGCGGTCCTTTCGCCGTTCATCCATTGATGAGGTCTGGAACATCGGTCGGCAGCTTCGCGACTTTTACTCCCGCCGTCTCGAGCGCCTTCATCTTGCTGCTTGCGGTCCCTCTTCCCCTTGCGATTATTGCTCCGGCGTGTCCCATGCGTTTTCCTGGAGGCGCGGTTCTGCCGGCGATGTAAGCGACCACTGGTTTGGTCACCTCTTCCTTGATGAACTCAGCGGCGTCCTCCTCGGCGGTCCCGCCTATCTCTCCCACGAGGACTATCCTCTTGGTCTCGGACTCCTCCTGGAATAGCTTGAGCACGTCCACGAACCCAGTTCCGGGGATGCGATCGCCGCCTATCCCGACGCAGGTGGACTGGCCTATCCCACTTTCGCTCATCGCATTGACTATCTCGTACGTGAGCGTCCCGGACCGGGAGACTACGCCGACATCGCCCTTGCTGAATATCTTGTTGGGCAATATGCCAATCTTCGCGACACCTGGCGTTCCCAGGCCAGGGCAGTTGGGGCCGATCAGAGTCACTCCCCTTGCCCTGGCAACGGCGACGAATTGGATCGCGTCGTGGATTGGCACGTGCTCGGTCACTGCGACTATCGTGCCGATTCCAGCATCGACCGCTTCGAGAACAGCCGACTTGGTGAACGGGGCAGGCACGAAGACACAGGACGCGTTGGCTCCAGTCCTCTCGACTGCCTCGTCCACTGTGTCGAACACAGGCACTCCGTGGACCTCCTGCCCGCCCTTGCCTGGGGTGACGCCTGCGACTACCTTGGTGCCGAAGTCCATCATCGCTTGCGTGTGATATGTTCCCTGATATCCCGTGATGCCCTGGACAACGACCTTGGTCTCAGAATCGATTATGACCGCCAAGCATGTCACCTCAGGGATTCTTTGGCCGCGAGTTCGGCGGCCTCGCTCAGGCCGGATGCCGGGATCATACCAGCGTTCCTGAGCATCTCTCTCGCGTTCTCCTCGTTCACTCCCTTTATTCTGGCCACTATTGGCGTCGTAATCCGCCTCTCCTCCATCGCCTCAAGAAGTCCTGCGGCGACGGTGTCGCATTTGGTGATTCCTCCGAAGATATTGACCAGGATGACCGCCGGTTCAGCCTCCTCCATGAGGAGCATGGCCTCCTTGACCTTCTTCGGATCGTCGGTGCCGCCCAGGTCGAGGAACACGCCCGCCTTGCCGTTGAACATGTTGAGACTGTCTAGGGTCGCCATGGTCAGCCCCGCACCGTTTGCTATCACACCTATGTTGCCGTCCAGCTGCACGAACGCGATGTCCAACTCCTTCGCCTTTTCCTCTAGTGGGGTGAGATCTTCCTTCAATCCGGAGTATTCGTCATGTCTGAACATTGAGTCGGAGTCTATCGTGACCTTCGCATCGCCAGCAATCACATCGCATTCCTTTGTCACGACGAGAGGGTTGATCTCTGCGAGTTCCGCATCCTCTCCGACAGCCAATTCATAGAGATGGCCACACAGTCTCGCCATCTGTGCCGCCTGGTTCCCGGTCAGTCCAACGAATGATGCAATCCGTCTGCCGATGTACTGTTGGTATCCGATCAGCGGGTCGACGGGAATCATGAGCATCTTCTCCTCGGGGACCGATTCTATGTCCATTCCGCCATCGGGCGATGCCATGAACAGGACGGACCGCATGCTCCTGTCAATCGTGAGTCCGAGGTATATTTCTCTGGCCACGTCAATCCGTTCCTCAAGCAGTACCTCCTTCGTCGTATATCCACTGATGTTCATGCCCAATATTGAAGAGGCGCATTTCCGCGCCTCCTCGACGTCGTCCGCTGGTTTGATGCCCCCAGCTTTTCCCCTGCCGCCAATGAGGACCTGTGCCTTCACCATCACCGGACCCGCGATTTCGGTTATCTCGTCCGGGGACGATACGACGAACCCCTCAGGGACAGGGATCCCGTATCTCCTCATCAGCTCCTTGGCCTTGTACTCCAACAGTTTCATGAGCCAACGCCTTCTTCGTTTTCCTCGTCGCAAGAAGCGGGCGCATACGTATTTATTCGTTGTCTAAGGATAACATCACTCCATCCGTTTCTCAATCCTCAGACGCAGTATAACAGTGGAATTATCGAAAGCCTTATCACAAGACCCAGCAATCAACCACTTCGATGGAGAAGGATGTTAAGGTCGGAACGCTGGTTTTGATGTCTCTGTCCATCTTCGCCGCTCTCGTCGTTACGGCGTTCGTGGTCCCGTTCGAGGACACCCTCACGCGAGTGTTCTTCGTTGGCCTCGCCGCAGCCCTTGCTTCAATCAACGTCGCCGGGTTCTTCATGATATGGCGGTCGTCGCCGACCATCATAGACGAGATCTTTCTCATGACGCCAGCCGGTATGTTGCTGAAGCATTACACCCGCAGACTGAGACCTGATCAGGACGAGAACATAATGGCGGGCATGCTGACGGCCGTCCAGAGCTTCATCAAGGAGAGCTTCGACGAGCGCGGAGGGCGGCTCAAGGAAATCAGGTTCGAGAACTACGACATACTCATATCTCATTCGAGAAGCGTCGTGGTCGCCGCGATAATATCGACGAAGAAGCCCGAGAGGCTGAGGAGCCAGCTAAGACAGGTCACGGAAGAGTTGGAGGAGCGTTTCGGAGAGAGGCTGACAAAGTGGTCCGGTGACAAGGCCGAGATCGGGGATGTGGACCACGTAATGAAACAGCTCATCAGCGGCAAGTACCGCAGATGAATGGCATGAGGTGCGGGCGGGCCAAAGCATGTGGTAAAAGCTTTTAATCTGCCTGGCACCTATTTCGCCCGAGATGGAGCTCCGGGAGATACTCAAGAAGGTCGTCCTGCTCGGGGACGGCGGGGTCGGTAAGACCTCTCTCATCGCCAGGTACGTTGTGAACAAGTTCGACGACAAGTACATAGCCACCATAGGCACGAAAGTCTCCAGGAAGGACATCCAGATAATCAAGCCCAACCTGATAATCAACCTGCGCATGATGATATGGGACATCCTCGGGCAGAAGGAGTACTCAAAGATCCGTTCGGCGAGCCTAAGCGGGGCGCAAGGACTCATCTTGGTGGGCGACCTTTCGCGGGAGGAGACCATCAACAGCCTCATGGAATTCTGGCTGAAGGAGGCGGAGGCCATCGTGGGGCCGGTGCCGACTGTGCTCGTGGGCAACAAGGCAGACCTAGCTGATAAGGAGAAGATGTCCGCGACGGTGCTCGAATCTGAGGGGCAGCGGCGAGGCTATCCGATATTCATCGCCAGTGCGAAAACAGGGGAGAACGTCGAGAACATATTCGCAACGCTGGGAGAACTGATGGTAGAAGACATCTCGGTTCCGACCCCGGCAGAATCCGACGGCCCGAAGACGCTTGCTGAGGTAGTCGATTTCATCGTCCAAGATTTCTGCGCTCAGTACGGAGACCTTGAGAAGGCCATGTTGATCGTCCAGCACCAGCTTCAGGAGGCGGGCGTGGACATCCGCAGACCACACAGGGACGCCGTTCTTGCAGCGATCGAGGGGCTTGCGAAGGCGGAGGAGCTGTCTTTGTCGAAGACAGTATCGTTGGTCAATCTCGAGGAACGCAGGAAGATGGTCGTCTTGGCGAAGGACTAAGCTCGCGCGGCCAGTTGATTCGACGGGATATTGCCGCCGATCTATCCTTCGACTGTTACGAGGCTAAAGCTTTAAAAGGCCGGCGTTATCCCCTTCACAGAATGAAGGTCCACTATATCGCGGGAGTGGCCTACGACAGCAACGTGTATCTGCTGGAGGACGACGACCCCATAATCGTGGACACGGGGACGGGTATGAGCGCTGGCTCGACCTTGGGAGAGCTGTCCAAGATAGTCCCGCTCGAGGACATCGGGAGGATCGTGCTCACACACTCGCACTACGACCACATCGGCGGGGCGGAGGCGATGTGCGAGGCCACAGGGGCGAAGCTGTACCTTCACGAGGCAGAGGCCGACCCTATGAGGGCTGGAGATATGTCGTTGACCGCTAGCAGGATGTTTGGCAAGGCCATAGGCAAGATGGACGTGGAGCCTCTGAGAGAGGGGCAGGAGCTGCGATGCGGTTCCTCCGTTCTCGAGGTCCTCCACACGCCAGGCCACTCGCCAGGCAGCCTGGCGTTGTTCGATGGAGAGTCACGCTCCGCTATCGTCGGCGACACAGTCTTCTGCGACGGTGGCGTGGGCAGATGGGACCTTCCAGGAGGGGACCTCCGGAAGTTGAAGTCGTCCCTCGAACGCCTTAAAACGCTTGGACTAAAGAACATGTATCCGGGCCACGGGTCGTATGCGGAAGGAGACGCCGAGTATCACCTGCGGTTGTCGGCTGAATACTTAGAGAGGGCATACTGATGAAAGTGGTCAAGTGTGCGGACAACAAGGGCGTGTGTAGGAACTGCAAGATGTCGGACGAGGAGTTGGATGAAATAGTATCCGTGCTCAAGGCGGGCGAGCTCATCGTATACCCTACGGACACACTCTACGGCATAGGGGCGGACCCGTTCAACGAGAGCTCGGTTAAGAAGGTCTTTCTTGCGAAGAACCGACCGTTTGACATGCCGCTGTCGATTGCCGTCAGCAACGAGAAGATGATGGAGAGCGTCGCGGTCCTGAACAACAACGCGCGCAAGCTGATACGAGCGTTCCTGCCGGGAGCGCTTACGATACTGCTCACCAGGAAACCGAGCATCCCTGACATCTTGACGTCTGGCGCGAACCAGGTCGGGATACGCATTCCAGACCATCCGCTCGCGATAAGGATAATAGACAGATTCGGCCCGATAACGTCAACGAGCGCGAACCTCCACTCGCACAAGAACCCCATCGACTCCAGGCTGCCGTTGAAGGACCTCAGGGACACCGTCAAGATATGCATTGACTGCGGCAAAACGGTCAAGGCAGAGCCTTCAACGATTGTTGACGTCTCAGATGGCACCGTCGAGGTAATCAGGAAAGGCGCCATCTCTCAGGAGGAGATTGAGAACGCCCTGCGTGAATGATGATATTCTGGACAAGCTCGTCCGTGCCGGGAAGATAGCCGGTGAAGCACGGGAGTTCGCTGTTGAGAACGTGAGGACGGGAGGCAGCGCCCTGGAACTCGTAGAAGCGGTCGAAGAACTCATCAGGTCCAAGGGCGCGGAGTGCGCTTTTCCTGTTAACATCGGCGTGAACGAGGTCGCAGCCCATTATACTCCGTCGAAGGAAACAGACATTACTTTTAGAATCGGCGATGTCGTCAAGATCGATATCGGCGCCCATGTGGACGGATATCCGGGAGACACAGCGGCGACCGTTGAGGTGGGGACGAGAAATCATTCCGCGATGGTAGAAGCCGCTGAGTCCGCCCTTGAGATGTGCATCGAGATGGTCTCTCCTGGAACTACGGTTTCAGCCATGGGTGGAGTGATTGAGAGAGCCATAACCGGTGCTGGCTTCAAACCCATACAGAACCTTACGGGACACAGCATGGAGCGGTTCAACCTTCACGCGGGTCTGAGCCTCCCGAACATCAAGAATCGGGATCGGTCCGCGATAAAAGAGGGCATGATATTGGCCATCGAACCATTCTCCACAACCGGGAAAGGCAAGGTGGACGGTGGGTCCAAAGGAGGGATTTACAGGCTCATGCGCGACCGCAGGGCCCCGCCAGAGATTTCCACTCTGTTCTCGAGAATCCAATCTTCGTTCGGCGGCTTCCCGTTCGCTGGTAGATGGTGCGACGATTTGCATCCGCAGGTGTCAACCCTCCTTCCCAAGATGGTCAGGATGGGGATGATTATGAGCTATCCGATTCTCATTGAGGCTGGAAAAGGAGCCGTCGCGCAGGCCGAGCATTCCGTCCTTGTGAACGCAGCTGGATGTCTCGTGTTGACTCGTTGATATGGATCGATTGTTCTCGACTGAGTCATTCGAGTATCTGTTGGAGAATATCTTCGATTCTGCGACGGATTCCAATCGAAGAACTAAAGGGTAAATAGGCTGGGTGGAGAGGCATGACGAACACCTCTTTTGTGAAAAAGTTGTGGGTGGTTCGAAATTCTGGAGGAAATGGCGAGGTGTGTTGGTGATGCCTCTCCATGTTGGAGATCGGCAGGCTATGCCCACGCCTGCCAGACCTTACATTGGAGGCACTGTATTTAATCCTTTTTGGTGCGACCTTCAATCTATCCATTTCATCTGTAATATCAGAGTCTTATAGTATTGACGCCTGCGAAAAGGTCGTGAGACTGCTGATTGAACTCCGGCAACCGAAACGAGTGCGTCGCTGACTGAGAACTAGCCTGCCGTTCGTTCAATTTCGCACTGCGAATCTTTATTATCCTTTCAGCGTCTTCTGCGGTTCGCGCGAGGGTAGCCAAGCTCGGTCAAAGGCGACAGACTCAAGATCTGTTCTCGCAGGAGTCCCCCGGTTCAAATCCGGGCCCTCGCACATTTTTTACCAGTAAATATTATATAGGCCAGACTTTTATTCACCTACTAATGAAAAAAGCGCCCGGAAGACCGAATTTGGGCAAAACCAAGACCATCAAACAGAGAGCGCTAACAGTGTATCTTCCGACGGAAGAGATGATCGAGAAATGGAAGTCCGAGGCCGAGAGATACGGCGT
>JAOTTD010000052.1 GCA_029864565.1 Thermoplasmata archaeon
GGGTTTTCGAGTCAATACGAATTGAACGAATAATTCATCGAAATGAACTGGACGATCAGAACGTGTCTCTTCGGGGTGGTCTGTGCTTCTGGAAGCAGGTCTGGCAGTAAACGGGTCTTCCCTCTCTCGGCTTGAAGGGAACCTCCGACTCCGCCCCACAGTCAGAGCACTTAATCTTGTGCATCTCCCTTGGGCCAGAGTCGTATCTGCGGCTGCCGCCTCCGTACTTGTCGTAACTCATTACGCTTTCTCCTTTTGCGTGAGCACGATTTTGTGCTCATCACGTAGGAGATTAACATGTTCAAGTACAAGTAATGATGCCTGCCACATCTATGCAGGCTTGGAGGAAGGCCATTGGGGCGGGCGAAGACGGAGAAGGGATTGACGCGGGCTTGGCTTCCTGTCTGCAATTAATACACTCTACAAAATTAAAATGTGCGAGGGCCCGGATATTAACCCGGAATTTGATGGCAATTAAACCTGAGAGCTATAATCTTCAAAGGCCAGGCGTGAGGCGTCAAGCAGTGAATTCTTTGATGGTGAAGAAATGAGTCTCTCAGCGCCGTCAACCGCTGCGTTGGCGATCTCGAAGGTTGTCTCCGCCATCTCTACGACCACATCGATGGCGACCTGGTCGAGGTCGCCGACCAGTTCGACCGCTGAATCCGATACGGATTTAGATGTATTGGAAATCATTATAAACTCATAATTACATTGATTTGTCGTGGACGAAAGGCTCGTAAGACAGATAGTGATCTCGAACCCACAATGGAGGGGGAAATCCCTTGCTGAACACATAGACGACATCGTGCCGAGGGACTCTATTGCGGAGCTGGTTGGCTACGCCGATGACAGACAGATTGTAATCGTCACTGGACCTAGGCGGTCTGGAAAAACCACAGGCATCGTCAGCGCGATCCAGGAGTTGCTCGAAAGAGGCGTCGACCCCAAGAGGACTCTGTACTTCTCGTTCGACGAAGTCCTGTCGAGAGAACACATCGTGCTCGAGGATGTGGTGTCGTACTTCCTCGGGAACGTTGTCCCAGGAAAACTGACGAAGAAGGCTCCGGCATTCCTATTCCTGGATGAGATACAGTTCATTCAAGACTGGCCCACCATCCTCAAGCGCATCTACGAGACGAGACCGAACGTGAAGATATTCGCGTCGGGGTCATCGTCGCTCGGGGTGAGGAAGGGTATGGGCGAGAGCCTTGCTGGTAGAGCGTTCGATATCACAATCCCGACATTGTCGTTCCGGGAATACCTTGCGTTCAAAGGGATTGTTGTGCCTCAAATCCCTCCTTTCTGGTCGGACGCCGAGGTTCCGGAGTCATTCATGCTTGTCCAGAACGAGGTCATGAACGCATTGGCGAGCTATCTTGTAAGGGGTGGCTACCCGGAGACCGTCGACATGCGCCCGATCGCAAAGGTGCACACGTACATCCGACAATCTGTCCTGGATAGAGTGGTGTATCACGACCTCCCGGAGACCGAGAGCATCGCGAACCCCGCGAGCGTGATGCACCTACTGAAGATACTCGCCTCGATGAGTTCACAGATGTTCGAGATCGCCAACATTGCACCGGATATTGGCATGAAGGCACAGACCGCCTCGAAGTACATTTCAATCCTGGAACGGGCAATGCTATTCTCGACCTGCTACAACTACACCAAGAGTATGGTCAAACAGGCCCGGTCCTCCAAACGGGCGTATCTGACGGACACCGGGTTGATCAGCGCCCTCCTCGGGTTTGATGAGACGACCGGGAGTCAGGAGCTTGGCAGGTTGGCTGAGACAGCCGCATACAACCATCTCTCTAGAACTTCGCAAGTCTTCTTCTGGAGAGATCCGCAGGGGAACGAGGTTGACATTGTGCTGCCGTCGAAACGGACTCCGATTCCAATCGAGCTGAAGTATCAGACCAGCATTTACAAATCGGACGCCAAGGGACTCGCGAGATTCTGCGATGTGCATGGCTGCGACAAAGCGTTCCTCGTCACCAAGGACAAGGAAGGATCCATGGAGATTGGTGACGTCGATATCACCCTATTTCCTCTGTGGAGACTCCTCCTTCAGACATGACCATTCATCAGCAAGCAGCAGAGATAGTCCATTCGCCGTGACTATATCCAAACATTAATTCATGTTGGCGCATTAAAATGTGCGAGGGCCCGGATATTGACCCGGGATTTACCCCTAATTAACCATGGGAGCTATAATCCTTCAATGCCAGACATGAGGCGTCAAATAGTGAATTCTTTGATGGTAAAGAAATGAGCTGCGCTTCTTGGCCACACCACGACTCACCGCGCGAAAAGGCCATAGAGACGTGGAGAAGCCCTTAAGCCACGGAGAGTGATTCGGAATGCAGTCGAGGAGATTATGGCAGAAGCAGCCGTGAAGCCAGGCCGGCCGCTGTCATGATGCCCTTGCAGTAGCCTCAACAAGGGAGAAAGCATACCAACATGAACCTATGGAAGTTGTTCAAAGTTGCGCTGGTTCTGGCGATTGTCACGCATGCGTTCGTTCACTTGGCCGTCGTTCCTGGTATGAATTCCGAGGACGGCAAAGCGCTCGGGTGGTCAGGAGAGTCGTGGCTGTTGAGCGGTTCGCTCGACGACGATACGCTCTGGAACTTGGGACTGATAATGACGGCCCTCACGATTGTCTTCTACTTGGCCGCAACGCTCGGGCTTCTAGGGGTTCCTGGCTTAAAGAGAACATTTGTCTACATGACGGCTACCGCGACCGCAATGTCACTACTGCTGTTTATCGTCATATGGGACGGCATAGAGCCGGACCCTAATGCCGCTATATTCGGCCCGATCACAACCTCTGTAATAATGCTGGTAGTGCTCCTTCGAAAGCGTATTGAGGCCGCACTCTCCCCGAAGACTAAGGTCGAAACAAGTCAGAAGGCGTGAGTGGCGAGGCTGATACTTGGCTACCGTGGCAGGTGGTTGACGCAGAAAAATGCATTTGACAGAAGCTTCACACCAGATTGCTGACAATAAATGCCACAACGAAGAACACCATCGTAAGGTAGAGTTGCCGAGTCCTACGCCGCCCATCTTCTTGCGTCCGACTCCTCAACAACTTGAACGCAAGATAAGCGACCAAGATGTCCGTTGGGATGATAAGGGCGAGATACAGCTCCTCGAGCCAGCCTGCAGCATAAGGAAGGAAGCTCAATGCGACGACAACGGCGAATAGCGCTGCTGACAAGCGCAAGGCGAACCTCCGTCCCCGAGTTATGGCTATGCTCTTGACAGACCGCTTGGCATCGCCCTCCATATCCATGACGCCATTCGCGATCTCTTCACCAAGGTCGAACGTGAATGCTAGAGCACCAAAGACCCATACGACCCCATCAAACGGTCTTCCTGCGGCAAATCCCCCGAAGATGAACGTCGCGGCAACTGAGTAGCTGACCATTAGATTCCCTGGGAGGCCACTCTCTTTGTACTTCCAGTTATACAAGAATGCGATGGCCCAACCCACTATAGCGACCAACAGTAACAAGGGGCCCAGGAGCAGGGCTGTGACGAACCCACACAATGTGAAAACACATGACAGAACAACCAGTTCAGATACCGTGACTCGGCCAGACGGAAGCGGTCTTTCGGGGCGATTGATTCTGTCCACATCGAGATCGAAGTAGTCGTTCGAAATCATTGCGAAGCCAGAGACGAAGAAGCCTGTCAGAAATCCCAGCACCGCAACGTCGATCTCAGGCATGTTTCCCAATGCCAGCAACTCACCCGCCACGACGCATATGCCTGCGGCAATGGGGAGTTCTGGCTTCACAAGATCAGCGATTCCCTTCGCCTTCCTCAATGCATTCGTCCCGTGTCCCCCTTGATTCGTCACTCTGAATCGGATATCGTATTGACGCACATAAACATCATTGCAGAATGGTCCACAACACTGCTGCCCATGTTCCAAGGATGAAAAGGAGTTGGGGACACCTTGGTGCAGATACAAACTGACTGAGTCGAGTAGACGAATATGCGGCTGAACCGAGCCCCATTCTCGTCCGGTCCACTAGCTGTCTTCTCCCCTCAGCCTGAGCTTAGAATGGAGGTGGCGAATTCCTCAGCCTTTCCCTGCCAACCTTCTTTGAGTTGCCCCTTCATAGCATCAGCGGAGACGTTGAACACTTCGTCAGCAACCTTCACCAATCCCTTTCCTTTCAAGACCTCGTCCAGGTTGGGTATGGTCTTCCTCAAGCGATTGAGTTCCTCCTCCGTCGGCATCTTCCCGGTCTTCTTATCAGGCACCGCGTCTGCATGGGTCGCAAATATGGCGTACTTCGTTCCTGGCGGCAGAGAGACCTTCTTGATAAACCGGCGCATACTCCCTATCGGCCGGCCGAACCGCGTTGGAGAGCCAAAGATGTACAGGTCGGCACGTGGCATCTCCCGTGGCTTTGCTCCATCGATATGATGGACGTTCATCTGATGGCCCCTGGCATCCATGACCCGCCGCAACTCCTCGGCAACCTTTGCTCCGTTTCCGAACTTCGATGCGTGATATAACTCGATTCCGACCAAGAGTCTCACCAGTTCAAGATGAGTGACGTGATTATTTCTAGCTGTGCCTGTTCCGAGTTAGTTGACTGTCGAAAGACAAGATTATGGGTATAGTCTGTGCTCCTTAGTTTCGAGGGTAGGAGCCACTCTTCTGTTCCCTGAGACTTCTGGCAGGCCAGTGGGCGCGTCAATGACGAGAGTGGAATTGGATTAGCCCTGATCCGGTTTCCTGTACGCACATAAATATATTTCACTAAATTAAAATGTGCGAGGGCCCGGACATTGGCCCGGAATCTACCGGTGTTTAAAGGTCGGAGCTTGAACATTCAAGGTGGAGTTCTTTGACGGTAAGAAACCAGACGGCCATCCTCCGAGGAACCCACCCCCTTCTATGCATGTAGATGTTTGGCGTTTCTCACCTCAGCTCCGCCAGGAACTCCGACATGGCGTCAGACTCCTCAGGGGTCGTCAAAGGGGCCTCGGTTCTTGACAGCATGTCTGTCGCCTCTTCACTCGCCTTCTT
>JAOTTD010000053.1 GCA_029864565.1 Thermoplasmata archaeon
CGCGTACTTCACCATGCCGGCGCCCACGAGACCAAGACACGACTGCATGGCCGCTGTGCCCGCCTTGCATGCGAACTCGAAATCGGCGACAGTCAGGTCAGGGGCGGCCTCGATCGCCTCCGCGACAATCGTCCCGCTTGGCTTCACCGCGTAAGGATGCGACTCCGAGCCGACATACAGCGCGCCGATGTCCTTAGGGTCGACGTCGCATCGCATCATCATGTTCCTCGCAGCCTCTACCGCGATGGTAATTGTGTCCTCGTCCGGCGCCGGCACGGACTTGCTTTTTATCATAAGGGCCTTTCCCATCGCTTTCCCATCTACACCCCAGACTTTGCCTATCTCGTCGGGGGTAATCCTGAAATGTGGCACATAAGCGCCATAGCTGACTATCCCAACCCCTTTCACTAGAATCACCTCTCCGTCCAATCACCCGAGCGCCTGCAATCGGTCCACAAGGTCACCTATCGCAAGCGAAGTCCGTATCAGCGGAATACCTTCCAGCTCCGCCAGTCTTATCGCCAGCTCATCCACGTGCTCTGGTTTCTGGTACACGACGAGGGCTGGTTTGAGCGGATGCGCCCTTATCGCGATCATGGGAGACCGCCCGAAACGTACACCGGTGAACACCAATGCCCTCTGACTGCTCCAACCATAAATCTTGAGGTAGTCGAAGGAGCTGAGGGTGGTTATCGCCCTCACGCTATCGATAACTGTGTATCCATGGATATGCTTGTCAAGTGGTATGGCAGGCGTGAGATTGTCTCCCTTGATGCTCTGTATGAGCTCGGGGGCGAGTATCTCCGCGGAGAACTCCTTGATGGATATTATCGAGTCGGTTTTGCCAGCGAGCGAGTACTGCTTGAGGACGTTCGCCCCAGTCTTCTCGTCGATCTCCAGAAACGCATCGACGATCTTCCTTATCGTCGCGATGCCCGGGGATCGCCTCCTCCCGGCTTCGTAGTCGCTTATTACGGAAGGGGACACGCCGAGGTGCTTTGAAAGGTCTTGCTGAGAGATCACGAACTGCTCTCGCCACTTCCTTATCGTTCGGCCTGGCTCCTCCGAAAGACAGATCTCGCCGGCGATCTTTTCCCTGACCTGATCTCGCATGGTTTCTGCAGCAATTTGCGGCTATAAATAGTTGCCGTACTAAGCCACCGGCAATAGTCGTAATAAGCTGGCTGCTGCAGCATCTGGACGTAAGCGGACTCGATCACAACGTCGATGAGGCGTCTCGGGAGTTCCATGAAGTTGACGTGCACGATAATCGAAGCAGCGAATGGCATTTCGACAATCAGAGATGACATTGATTATGCGGCTGCACTATGCATATATAAGACACCTTTTCTATCCCTTTCCGCCTGAACCAGTCTGGGGTAGTGGTCTAGCTTGGCATGATCCGTGGTTCGGGACCACGTGACCGTCGGTTCAAATCCGACCTACCCCACTTCTGTATTCTATCGGTTGAGAAAAGGCCATTGGGGCAGAATGCCAGGCAGGGGACCTGAGACAGGCGGCGAACAGGCCGTCAGGGGTCCCACGGCGGCTCGAAATCTGTTAGTGCGTACGCGAAGTCAAGCCAACCCGTGTCCTCTCCGAAATCGAAGTCATACCAAAGCTGGAACGCGACCCACTCGTAATGGATAATCGTCGGCGGAAGCCACACACCCAACCCCATCGCGGAACCGCTCTCCGCGGCATCCGCGTTCCCGACATACAGGACGGCCTCAGACTGCAGGCTTGTCAGCGCATTCTCGGCGCACGACCTCACCTCCCTATCCCTGGGCATCTTTGACAAGCCCTGTAGGAACATAGGAAGATCGATGAAGCCGTAATCACTAGGTACGCCCCAAATCAGGTTCGCCTCTCCCCGAGCGTCGGATATAAGCGGTTTGTAGGTAGCGTAGTCCGACTCAAGGCGGGATTGAAGAAGGGCGGCAAGATCGCTTACTGCGTCAACGGATTCGACCATGCCACTCGGGCTGATTACCGCTAGGTTCGCCGTGTTTCCACCGTTCTCCGGACTTTCTGCGCTGTACGAATCAGCGTACTCTGCGGCAATCACAGCTGCGACGTCCGGAACATCCGTAGTCTCCGGAAGCGAGTTCATCTGCAGAAGCATCCTGTCATACGGATAGCCGAAAACGGGCACATACAGCTCGCTTGCGAGCATGTAGTCTACGCTCAAATCGCCGCACGCGTTCATCTGTCCGAATTTGTACGCCACCTCAGCCATTCCCGCGCTGCAGCTGTCGAAGGCGAGGACGTCCACATGGTGTCCTGAAAGAGAAGTTCCCACATCATCATAGCTGATAGAGAACGGGATCGGCCACCAAGGCCAGTCATAATGATCGTCCCAGCACACGCCAAATAGAGGGCTACCGTGGTCCCAAAGGATGACCATCAGATGCTCTGATGGGTACTTTTCAATCCCGAAGTCCACGAACGCTTCGAGTATCCTCCAGTCGCCCATGTTCACTTCCTGCCCGTTCAACTCAATGGGATCCTCAGCGTGTGGAGGTTTTGCGGAAAGGCCCGATATCACCTCGAGACCCGTCGAACGTACCTCGTAAAGATAGACAGGTTGGTCGTATCTATCCCATAGCACCAAAACCCTAACCTTATCAGTCGAGCCGACGCCCATCATCTCCTCAATGTCCATCTCACTGTATTCGTCGAGGTTGTTGTCACCATCCAGATAGATTAGCACTGTCCATTCGGCAATCTGTGAGTCCGCCTCCGCGCAGCACAGAGCAGTAGCCGACGAGATGAGACACACCGTGACAAACGCTGAAGCCAAGACTCTATGGTATTGAACCGCCAAATGACCACTTCCCCAAGCTGACATGACATCCGCGCTATAAAACCGATTGCAGACCGAAGAGAATCAATGAAGTCATGATAATGAACTAGCCTCACTTCTTTGGCTTCGGAGCCACCTGCGACCGACAGATCGGGAGAGAAAGGGCTGAGAAGGAGTTTAGCTCGGTGCCAGTTCCTCGTGATAGCGTTGCCCCAATCAACAAGGTTTGCAGGTCGTAGGATTTGAACTGAGTTTCATGGCGAAATCTCAATGCTAGCAGAGGCCATTCCTCAGATAATCGAAATCAGAGGCCCCCAGCCCTTGTTGCCTTTCTCAGAATGGAGCGGGCACGATTGCAGCATCCTTGGGGAATGAAAAGCGTGCGAAAGGGTTTAGAGAGCGTTTCTCACAATTATTCTATCGCTGCTTCTGTGACCTCAGCACCAGACCGCTGCTCCGGATGAACTCACCCAATCCCACGGCCCGGCTTGACCAGACGTGTAGCATTCCCCAGTCATCGTGCCACCAGACGAAATAACCCCAGTCGCGTCAACCCAATAACCCGGATTGCCTGACAAGTAGACGATGTGGAACGTAACTACGTCCTCGAGAACAGTTCCTGTTACCTCCCATTCGACCGAGTAGCTCACAGCTTCTGCTGGAAATCCTCCCGTGCCGGTGAATGTCCCGCCTGCTTGCTGCTCTGAAACAGTCATGTCGTGAGCATAGGTTCCACCCCCAATGGAGAATTCAAGGACCCAGTCTCCCTCGAGGTTCCATGATTTCACGGTGTATGCAATATAGGTTGCCCAGTTCGGACCCTCGAAGTCAATGCCGTCTCCCCATGCGCAGCATACCGTAAGGCCTTCGTACACCACCTTCGCGTGCGCCGCAACGAACAACTGAGTTCCAGCAGTCCAATCATCGCCCAGGTCAAAGCAACAAGTGTACTCATCCACGACTGGGTCGTGGTCCACTATGCATGCGAACTTCTCTGGGGTCGGATTGCCATTCATCTGCGGTATCGAGTCAGGGTCCGCCTCTACCTGACAGTGCGTTTCCCGCAGACCCCAGTTCTCCACAGTGATTTCGTACTTGACGTACAGGTAGTCGAAGTCGTTCCACACATCGACTGATCCGATCTGGACGTTCTTGCACGCAATGAGCGGGGTTGGGACAGCAGTGTCATCGACGTCTTCTGCAGCGACAAGCAGGCTCGAAAGCGTCATCGCCATCGCAGGTATTGCCAGCATCATGCAGATGAGTGCTGCAACCATCTTTATCGATGCTTTCCTCTGCAGTTCT
Organism: Thermoplasmata archaeon; assembly: GCA_029864565.1. Classification (GTDB taxonomy): domain Archaea; phylum Thermoplasmatota; class Thermoplasmata; order UBA10834; family UBA10834; genus UBA10834. The sequence continues at coordinate 4,112 of JAOTTD010000053.1, forward strand.
AGGCGAGCCAACAATCCTCGCCCAGAATCCACCCTCACCGTGCGCGAGGCTCTGACCCTTCGAACAGACTTGCTCTCACTACAGCTACGTAATCTTCTTTCCATTTCCGGATTCTTCCTCCCCTCGAGCCACCCTCGAGACGTAGCGCATAACGGCGTTTCTGCATATTAATTCATCCCTGAGTCAGTATGCTCAAGAATCGTCAAGGGTTGGAGAGATGTTCACGAGCGAGAAGAGTGTACGAAGAGTAGTCAAGTTCTGAGACAATTCCTTACGATAGAGTCAACCCAGTCATCCTGGTTTGCATGTCGTACAACCTGAACCTCTGATTTCACGAGGAAAGGCGATGAAAAGGTTTAAATCCCGGTACAAAAACCCTCTGATTGAAAATGAGCCAGTCATCTCGATTCAATGTCGGCTCACGGTAAAGAAAGGCTACAGGGGCGCAAAGGCGGCGAAAGAGAACCGAGATTGTGACGTCGACGATGATTCGGCATAGCTTTATCACTTGCGAAGTCGCCTGATGGATGTTGGTCTTTAGGCAAACTGGTCACGCTAATATACCCCGTAGCTCCGTACCCTTTTCGGAGGGGAAAGACGATGTCGAGATGCCATATCTTTTCCAGTTGGAGGTACAGGAGATGTCACGTAGAACGAATGGAATGTGTCTTGTAGCATCCATAGCAG
>JAOTTD010000001.1 GCA_029864565.1 Thermoplasmata archaeon
AGCCTCGAGCGCAAAGCCGCCGGCGACGACTGACAACAGGAAGATGATGGACACAGCGTCAGGCAGCTCCGTCCTGAGGATGGCCGGCTTGATGACGAACCTGCGCACGGCCGCAACGGAGAGCCCGGCAAGCATCATCAGGCCAGCAACCTCGAAGCCGAAGTCCCTCACCCACAGCTTGGCCCATCCGGCCTCGTCTATCATGGGTCCGTATTTGAGCAGGTCGAGAGACAGCGTGACGACGATGTCGAGGGCGAACATCAGCACGAACCCGCCGAGTATCATGAGATGCATGAACCATCTCGTCCGGCTGCGACCCTTCAGTTTGGACAGGTAAAGCGCGTCCTTCACGAAGACGCCGATTGCTCTGGCGAATCTCCTGCTGAAGAGCAGCCTCAACGCCTTCGCGCTTAGAGAGACGAGCCGTCCCTCCGGCGTCGATACGAGGCCTCTGCCGCGCATCCAGAGCAGAGCGTTGTACAGCGTGCCAAGCAGGAAGACGACGGTGCACGCGACAACGGTGACGAGGAACAGGTGCAGGTACGTCCTGTCGCGCACATATACCGTCTCGTACGGAAGGAGCAGTATCACGGCAGAGACTATGATGACGAACGCGAAGAACGGCGCGTAGAGCCATACCCTCTCGCTCAGGTACCTGCCGTCAGGCATGTTCGCTTTAATGATTATCGGCGAGTATAAACCCATCCCTCGCCGCGCGGAAATGGTTGTCGACGACGAGGCGAGCGGCTTCCACGAGCAGATCGGGAGCGGAGTCCGAGTCCGATACCCTGTCAGGACCCGCCGACATCAGGTTCTCGCGCGATCGGTCCAACAGAACGGAAACGGCTTGGGAAGTGTCGCCATCGATAGAACCACTCCGCCTCTCAATCGCCCCTGCAAGCTCGAGCATCCTGCTGCCATCCCATTGCTTGGCCCCCGTTATGAACGTCGCCCGCTCCATGCCCGTGATCGTGACCTTTAGGTCGGCCAATGAACGGTCCAGCGTTGTGGTCTCTGATTTCGCACGCGATAGGAGGTCATGCCGAGGGCGATCCTGGTCCGGGAGCCTTGCAAGGCGCATGAAGCAGTCGTTCGCCTCGCGGAATTCAGGATGTTCCAGATGCGGTCCTGCCAAAATGAGCTGGCCGTCCCCAAAATTGCACTTCACGACCGCGGGGTGGCCAATCACGACTTCCTCGGCCATCCGGAGGTTGGCCTGCAGAGTCGTCCGAGGCGTGAACGAAAGATATCGGAGAACTGGACGGTCGACCGTCGGCTCCGAGAACACTGGTCCGCCGTAGATCGGAGCGATGAGAGTATCGGTTCCGTTTCCGATCACCATTTCCCCTCTGACCGGATGGAACACACTGCAGGAACCATATCTGACGGCCAATCTCGGAGATGGTTCTGTTGAGGTCGTAGGCTCCATCCGGATATTCCTGATCCTCGTATTCGAGAGATTCAGCTGGGAGAACGGTTCTACTCTTGATGGCAATGGAAGGTAGGCACCGGCGCATATGCCGAGATACCTGCCCCCCCGGCCTATGAACTCCCTGAGGGCGTTGAAGCCAAAGCCAGACAAGGATGATGCGATCTCGAATCCGTCACCACCCGATATCACCGCCAAGGAGGGTGTGTCATCGAGCCCTCGGACGAATCCAGCAGCGTCGACGAAGCTGACATCCAGCATCCCTCTGGCCTCGAACAGGTCGGCCAGCCAAACCCATGAATGAGAGGATCCCTTCCCCACATAAACGAGCACTGTCTCATCGGACATGACCACCGATTATTGCCGAGAGAGGAGAAAAAGGCATCAGCCCAACGACTGGCAGGCAATGCGAGGACAGAAAGTGTTATAGAACCCCTTGCCTTATCTTGGCCCCCGAACGGGCCCATGGTCTAGTGGTTATGACATCTGCTTGACATGCAGAAAATCACCGGTTCGAATCCGGTTGGGCCCACTTTTGCTTTATCTAAGGGTTACACCGTAGACAAATAGGCTATCCAGCGCTTGTGTTGTTCTGGTCAGTCTCTATGATTTGGCTCAACCGCAAGTAAATGTATATTGGCATCATTAACATCGTATCTATAGGAGGTGTTTGGTTGAGAGCAATTGTATATGATAGATACGGACCGCCAGAAGTCCTTAAGATCAAAGAGGTGGAGAAACCCACTCCCAAGGACAATGAAGTACTTGTGAAGGTATATGCGACAACAGCCCACGTAGGGGACACGAGACTGCGAAAGGCAGACCCATTTCTTGTAAGATTGGTCAATGGCCTCTTAAGACCCAAGAAAATGCCCATTTTGGGAATGGAGTTGGCCGGGGAAATTGAAACAATAGGCAAAGATGTAAAACGATTCAAGGAAGGTGATCAGGTTTTTGCATTGACCGGTTTTGGTTTTGGTGCTTATGCTGAGTATAAATGCGTCCCTGAAGAAGGGGGAGGGGCAAAGCTAGGATTGGTGGCATTAAAACCGGCCAATTTGACCTTTGAAGAAGCCACTGCAGTTCCTGCCGGGGGGATTACAGCATTGGCTGCTATCAGAGAGGCTAATATCCAGAACGGACAAAAAGTCCTGATATACGGCGCTTCAGGAAGTGTCGGCACCTATTCGGTGCAGCTCGCCAAAAACTTCGGGGCAGAGGTTACAGGAGTATGCAGTACCAAGAATTTAGAATTGGTGAAATCTCTGGGAGCTGATAAGGTGATCGATTATACAAAAGAAGATTTCACCCAAACGGGTGAGAAATATGATGTTGTCTTTGACGCCGTACATAAGATATCCTCTTCACGAGGCAAAAAGTGTCTGAAGGAGGGCGGGACCTATCTTGACGTTCATAAGAAATACGGAGGAGAATTGAAGACTGAAGACCTGACCTACCTAAAGGAACTCATAGAAGCGGGAAGGTTGAAACCAGTCATAGACAAGCGCTATCCGATGGAACAGATCGTAGAAGCTCATAGGTACGTCGATAAAGGGCATAAGAAAGGACATGTGGTCATCACTGTGGTATCTGACAACAAAACCTAACTCATTAGGATGATAACTCATGAAAGCGATAACATTTACATCACCCGGACCGCCGCCCGTTTTCCGGTTAGCCGAGATTGAAAAGCCCATTCCCAAGGACGATGAGGTACCGGTTAAGGTACATGCCGCCGGTGTGAACTCCTGGGATTGGGAGATTCACTCCTCGCTACGCAGCTACGGCGACCGAACCACAAAAGGTTTACTGGGCATCTATTTGCCAAATCATAGAAGAAAGCATTTCAAACGACAGACAATGTCAACAGTGGGTATGCAATGAAGCTCGGATGGGAGGAGGCCTAGGATGAACAGGAAGACTGCTTTCAGCAAGTTCCCCGAGATCAGGACGAAGCACCTGATCCTCCAGCAGCCGACGATGAAGGATGTCGAGTGGTATTTTGAGCACTTCTCGAGGCACGAGATGGTCTGGGGAGGGGGAGAGCCTGGTCCGAAGAACATGGCGGTGGCACGGGAAGAGTTCAGAGAGTACTTGGTCGACTTGTACCGGAAGAGGCGGGGATTCAGATGGATCATAACGCTCAAGGGAGAGGGTCAGCCGATCGGTACACTGGGTTTCTACAAGTGGGCCCCTTCCGCGGGCTATCAGGCCGAGATGGGCTACGATCTGGCTAAGGAGCACTGGGGCAAGGGCATAATGACCGAGGCGATGATGGCGGTCATCGACTTCGGCTTCGAGAGGATGGAGCTTAACAGGATAGAGGTCTACATCATGCCTCGGAACAAGCGTTCGATCAAGATGATCAAGAACCTCGGGTTCAAGAGGGAAGGGCTGCTCAGGCAACGCTTTTTCGACGAGTTCGGGAACTTCGCCGACGATCTCCTCTTCTCGATGCTGAGGAGCGACTGGGAAGGGTTGAGGGCCGACTGGAAAGAGAAGAGACGGTCTTGACAGACTCGGCCCTTGTCATAGGACGCTTCAGACCTAATATGGTCTACTTCGTGTTTCGGCCACAGAACAACCCTTAGACACATCGGTGATCTGGCTCCGAACCGCTTTGAGCCTCCCGATGCTACGGTGCCCTTCTCTTCCCGTCCTGGGAAGTTATCGCGGCCGCCAGAATCGATGCGAACACTTCGATACTCCTAATCACAGACGCGTCGGGCAGTTTCCCTCCAACGGTTCCGGGATACTCTATCCATCCGAGCAACTCGTCCCTAGGACCCTTGATGAGCGCATTGAAGAAGTCCGCCTCCAGGCTCGATTCGACCGAAGGTCTCTGCATGCTCAACAGCGCGGGTCTGTTGACTGAGTTCTCATACCCGGGGCCCAGAGGGTTCTTCTCCTCGAGGTAAATCCGGGTCAAGTCGCTTATCACCCCTGCACTGTACCATCCTGGGACAGTTGTCGAGAACGACTCCAGTGTGTACTCCTTCTTTCTGTGCGCTGCCCATGAATCATCCCTCATCCCAGACATGAACTCGTATCTGTACTTGCCGTCTCGGCCCTTCAGACCGATCATCACATATCTCAGCGTGAACAGGCTTCTGATGAGATCTGCAGTTTCCTGCAGAAGGGCGGGGAGGGCCAGGTGGTGTTTCCGAAAATGCGCCAGGAGCGTCACAAATCCCTCGAGAACCCTGGAATCATGAGATCTCCTCGTCTTGAGATAGGCCATCTTGAGGTTCGCTTCGACTTGGTATGGCGTCACGTTGTCCTCAGTTGTCACTTGGATCATGGCAATTCCGTCCTACTTGGATTTCGTAGGTCAATGAGCCGTTTTGTGAGATTCAGCACACCACGCATTTATCACAGACGACCTTCTGGAGTAGATATCAGCGCCGGGTATATCGGCGTTTCTATCAAGAGACCTCCTCGTTCTCCCGGTTCTTGGCTCGGCTGGCAAAGGCCATAAGGGCACTGGAAACGGTTCGATGCCGGCTCCTTCGCAGCAGCCATCGAAGGACAACTGAAAGATTCTGACGGGCTGGCCTCACATACCGACAGTTCAAATGAATGCGGAAAAACGCCCCCTGGCCACGAACGAGTTCAGGCTGGGTTGGGCTCACTCCAGCCCTACAGGCTCCCTTTCAATCAGCAGGAATCGAAATTCAGGGAGAAATCATCAAACCCCTTTCATTTCTTCCGCCCCTATGTCCTTTCCGAGAAGAAGTCGGTTGTCCGAGCGAGATTTAGATTCGCGACCTCTCCCACGCCAAGCGAACGGTCTTCCGCTGAGTTGCTGGTCCGTGTGGGATGTCGATGCACACAGTGGGTGTTACCAGAGCTTGCCTGGTTCTCCACAGGCGCGCGATGGCGCAGGCTATATGAAAAGTGGTCGCCTGCCGGTGTGTGGCTCGTCTCGACAGGCCTTTGAATGGTTTATCCCTCAAGTCTGAGCGTCGGAATCAGGCCAAGCGCGATCAGGGTGTGCAGGTGCCGTCCTCTTTGTTGTCGCAGATTCCGTCTCCATCGGCGTCGTTGTCACAGATCCCGTCGCAATCGCATGTGCAATCGGGGTTCAACTCGGGATCTCTGATCTGGTCTTGGTCCCCGTTAACGACACCAGCGCCATTTTCGCCGCCAGTCCATTGCGCCGTGACGGCCAACGCGCTGCCAGCTAGGAGGACCGCGCCTAGCGCCAGCGAGATCCATGCCTTGCCCAAGATCTTCCTCTCCTTTTTCTGCCCAGATATGCTTCTGCCCAACTCGCTCTCGAATCCCTTCCTCATATTCTCACTTCCATGGTGCCTTGCCATCGATGGCATTCATGTCTTCACAGTCTTTCTCGATGCCTTTGTGGTCTTTGTCCGTGACCAGAGTCTTAGGAATATGTCCTTTACGGCACGGCTATCAAAGGTTGGCACAATCGTCGAGGCACCCGATTCAGATGTAGAGCACACCTGAATCTCCTGCCGTCTATCTGATTTCAATCATGGGTGAATCGAACTCGGATTTAAATCCTTCACTATTTCCAGATGTAAATCTACTCACCGTTCAAACTTCTGTCGAGTTCTTGCAGGCTTATGGTATCGCAGATGTCCTCCGCGAACCGCACATGCTCCTCGTTGGCGGATGCAACGCCACCCCTGAGCAGGTAAGGGCACACATCCCAGTCGAATGCGCTGAAATATGTCGCCAGCACACACCCGCTCGCACTCAATCCCAAGATCACCATGGTGTCACATCCTTCTCTCTTGAGCATAGCTCCAAGCTCAGGGTTGGCGAAGGCGCTCGCATGTCGCTTCGTGACCTTGAAGTCGGTCTCCTCGATATCGACCGACTCCGGGACTTCGAAACTCTCAGTGCCAGGAACCAATCCCTCCTCTTCGATCTCAGTATATCCCACGATGATAGGGAGCTTCCTCATCCTGAACCAGGCAATCGACTCGTTGATGAGGGCAAGACGCTTCTCCACGGACTTCCTCAAGTTCTGGTTGCTGTCAGGGTCATATAGCCAGGCGTTCTGGATATCCTGGACGAACAGTGCAGGTTTCATGGTAACCCCCAACTCCCAATACAAATGCCTCTAATATTGATTTCCGCACCCCGCGTCTCATCGCAAATCACAACGGATGACCATGGCAAGACTTATTACAACTGCAAATCATCCATCACCCTAGGCACTGGCAACAGCGCCCGGGGAGGAAGAGCCATGGGCAGGATATCGCGTGGGTGGGAGATGGCAAAGACAAGCCTGAGAGTTATAAAGAAGGACAAGGAATTACTGCTCTTCCCAGTGTTGTCTGGTGTGTTCACAATACTCATCATTGGCGGTTTCCTTGGAGGCATGTACCTATCTGTCGGGTGGGACGGGATGTACGATGGCATGACCGACTACGTCTTCATCGGCATGCTCATAGCGGCCTACGTCCTCGCGTACTTCGTTGTCGTCTTCTTCAATGCAGCGCTCATCGGCTGTGCTATGATCCGTCTGGAAGATGGCGTACCGCACCTTCGGGACGGCTTCAGAATCGCACGGGAGAACCTCGGCAGAATCGTCGCATGGGCGCTGTTTGCCGCGACAGTTGGCCTCATTCTCAGGGCAATTCAGCAAAGGGTCGGATTCCTCGGTAAGATCCTTGTCGGCATCGTAGGTATCGCATGGGCGCTCGCAACCTTCTTCGTGGTCCCCGTCCTCATATTCGAGAAGCTCGGCCCGTTGAGCGCGATGAAGCGCAGTAGTGGAATATTCAAGAACGTCTGGGGAGAGACCTTATCAGGCGGCCTCGGACTCGGGCTCATATTCTTCCTACTCGGGCTTCTGGGGCTGCCAATCATCGTCATGGGCGCACTGCTCGGCGGAATCACCGGAGCGATCATAGGCATCGTCATCACCCTGATATACTGGATCGCGTTGGCGATTGTGGCATCAGCAGCCAGCGGAGTCCTAGTTGCGGCGCTGTACAGGTACGCCACGACTGGCAAAGTGTCGAGGCAGTTTGCCTCGGAGCGGCTCATCGCAAACCCATGGAGATAATGACAGGGATAGGGACCGACTCTATGATAGGGCAAGTGCGCCCGTGGGTGGAACCGAGGCGGGCGACATTTCCCATTTCCACAAGGCGGAATAGCATTAGAACAGGCTTGGTGAGAGTTGCGCACAAGAGCTCGATTATCATTCCTGATACAATCACTGCAAATCACCGAATCGCCCATGAACACGCAAGCGCCGCTCGGCAGGAACATGAGCATACTAGTGGAGCCGAGCTCAAACGGATGCCTGGGCCGTTACTCTCGCCCTGCTGAAAGACTTCATTCCATACTTCTCTTCAATGTGCTAATGTTCCCGCGCGACTTGTCCAGAGTGGCTCACCCTCGGATTCTGCATGTGTCAGGAGAGCCGATGCGGGCTCAGCTCGCCTGATGCTCAACTTCTGACACGATCCCACAATTGAATCAAGCGATTATCTCGCGGGCGAGCGCCCTGGCTTTCTCTAGCTCTCCGGGTGCCAGTGGTCCCTTCATGTCTGAGACCATGAACCTCAGAGGCGGCGAGTGGACCTTCAGACCTCGCTCGGCAGTGAGGACGCTTAGCCTCCCGGCAGCGCCTGGTTCGACCCACTTCATGGCCTTCTTCTGCTTCTCCGGGTCGTCTGGGAGAGGCATGTGGGTATCGAACACGACCACCGTCTTGCCGCTCCATGCGGCGGCGTCCAACTTCTTCACGAACTTCTTTGCCTTTGCCGTCATCTTCGCGACCCGCGTCGGCGAGCCGATGAACAATAGGTCGCCTTCAGACGGGACGCGGAATTCCTTCCTGAGGTTGATGAGCTCGACCTCGTGTCCGGCCTTCTCGATCTCCTCCTTGAACGCCTCCGCTACCAGCTTCGTATTGCCATACACACTGTCTACCGCTATCACCGCTTTCAACTTCATCACCTCTGCCCTTGCACTGAAGGACGTTTCACGAGCGACTTCATCGCCTATATCATTACCGTCAAAACCGCCGCATATGCCCGTCACGAACTGGCTTGTCAACTTCCTTCCAGAGGAGGCAAGGGCGAAGGTGCGCTGCAGGCTCTCGGAAATCATCGAACACCGAAACAGGTCCGGCCACGCAGTAAACCAAGTGGCAACTGAGGCTGGGGATCTTGAGAAAATGTCTTGGGACTATGCATTCTTAGGCTGTGAACCTGGCAAGGTCGCGAACACAATAAGCTCGGCCAAGAAGTCGATGCCTGATGCGGACAATTAGAGCACGGCAGAATAGCGGGTCGCTAATGAACGCCGTCGACATCCTGGCCTTTGGGCAACTCCACCACAGCTCGGGTTCCCTTGCTCATGTCTCCTGGCACCCTATCCTCAATTCGAAGGCATCCGCCAAGATGTTCAAGGATCGCAGAGAAGAACATCAGGCTCGAAGGCGACCTCCTAGTGAGTCGCTTCGACGTCTCGAACGGCTGCATGAGCTCGGCTTTCAGATCGTCAGGGACTCCGGGTCCGTCATCAATGACCTCACACCTCCACACAGGCCGACCTTCATCGTCTCTCACGGCGGAGAAGGTCATCTCAACTTCGACATCGGAGCGGAGGGCGTTTCTTATGGCATTATCCACAAGCCCCGTCATGATCCTCCTGATGTATTCAGCGCCAAGGATCTTGACCACACCCTCGGGAGATGCCGTCACACGTATCGAAAGCCTCCTGAAAGGATACTCACTTGATGCGGTCTCCTGTATGAGCTGCGCGAGGTTGTGGATATCATACAATTCAGGCTCCGTCGGAGGGTTGGAGGCGATCTCGTGAAGCATTCTGAAGCTGAGGATGAAGTTGGCTGTTCGGCGAATTTGTCTAACCATCTTGGCGGCGGAAATCCTTGCCTCTCTTGGCAGCTCCTTGTTGAGACTGATGAATTCGGCATGGACCATGATTGGTGATATCAGATTTGTCACATCGTGAGCCAGGATGTCGAAATACGCGTCCGCTCTGCTGCGCTTCTCGTCTCCATTCAACTCACAAGGCGTGAATTTCTCCAACATCTCACCCGTATCGAACGCGATGGAACGGCATGGCGTTCGTGCTCCCCCTGGCAACCCTTACACGAAGCCATCCGGTAGCTGCTATTTATCGATTTCCCAGCGTGACATCGGCCAAGGGCAAAAGACAAGAGGTTTGCACATTCGCTCCACCATCAAGATTGACAGCGCATATCGATGATTCTGGAGGGCACTTCTTCAGAGGGCTTCGACATTCGCCAGTCCCATGATGTCATTCTTCCATCGTGATCCACCCCCGCCTTCCTTGACTGAGGAACACGTCGAGCACTTCATAGACCAGAGGCGGAAAGAGGATGCAATAGCACCATTCATTAACCCCTTTGGTTTATTCGGTTTCGTGTTCCGGAAGGAGTTCACCGCCAAGGATGGAACAACCGTCATCTTCAGAGAGCCGACCATCGCCGATGCCGAAGCGTTGATGAGGTTCATCAACTCGGTCATACGGGAGGACAGGTCAGGCATCGTGATGGACAGGCCCGTCACCCTCAAGGAGGAGAGCGAATGGTTGAAGGCGAGGCTCGGTGAGATAAGGAGGAGAACTACAGTCTTGCTCGTAGCTGAAGTAGACGGCAAGATCGTTGGCAACTGCGACATCAGCAGACGCATGTGGAAGGAAAGTCACAGAGCGGTCATCGGCGTCGTCCTCGCAAAGGCAGTGAGGATGATAGGCATCGGGAAGGCGATTATGACCGCGTGCATCGAGCTCGCAAAGGAACGAATTTCAGGGCTCGAAACCATCGAACTGAGTGTCCTTGATTACAACAAATCAGCTCGGACGCTCTACGAGCAGCTTGGCTTCGCCGAGATCTGCAGGGTGCCCAACGCAATGAAGGAAGGCAGCGAATACATCGACGAATCGATCATGGCCCTGAACGTCAAGGGGAAGGGAAGGGGCAAATGCAAGCAGCAATCGCAGCCAATAGCCATACTTACAGTAGAAGCTGGAACCGCTTGTGAGAAAGTAATATCTCGGACGTGACACTTCACCCAGTCCGTGAAAGGTCCGAACCCAGAGGGTTTGGACGTGCTACACACTCAGAATTGCCCATTGCCCGATCCACTTGGCGACCTCTTGCGACCGCCAGGCGTGAATCTCGGGCGAAGGGGGTTTGGTGGACGTGTTCGGAGAGTTCCAGAAGACTCTGCGGGGATACATCCGCAGCGAGTTCATGAGGGAGTACGGCAAGCTCAACGTGCTCGCCGCCATCATCGGAGTCTTCGGCGCGTTCATCGCCATAGCCTTCAGGTGGATGATAGACGCGTTCCAGCATCTGTTCTTCATTGGCGGGACGCCGATGGACAACTCCATGGGCGTCTGGATCGTCGCCGTGCCGGCAATAGGCGCCGTCTTCGTGGGAGTGATTGTCTATTGGCTAGCCCCCGAGGTCAAAGGCGCGGGCGTTGCTGACGTCATGAGAGGCATAGTCGCCAACCGCGCGCGATTCAGGGCGAGGGTACCTGGATTGAAGGCATTGGCGTCCTCCATAACACTCGCCTCAGGAGGCTCCGGAGGGCGAGAAGGCCCCATCGTGCAGATAGGCGCTTCGTTCGCGTCGGCCGTAGGCCAGGCGCTGAAGCTGACCAGCACAGAACTGAGGATAATGGTCGCCTGCGGTGCCTCGGGAGCCATCGCGGCAACGTTTAACACCCCGATTGCCGGAGCAGTCTTCGCAATTGAGCTCCTTCTGCTCGAGTTCCGCACGAGGTCGTTCATACCTCTCATCATTTCGACGGTGTTCGCCACGCTCATCTCCAGAACATTCCTGGGCGACTACCCGACCTTCGACATCGTCTTCGAGTACAGACTGGAGAACCCGTACGAGCTCGGCCTGTATCTCGGATTGGGCGTCCTGGCCGGGCTAGCTGGTGTGCTATTCATCAAGGTCTTCTACAAGATAGAGGATGCGTTCGACTCGATATCGATTCCCATGTATGTCAAGCCGATTATCGGCGGGCTCTTCGTCGGTGCGATCGGCCTATTCTACCCACACGCTATGGGCGTCGGATACGACAGCGTCGCCGATGTGCTCAACAGCAGCCTGGAGACTCCAGCCGCGCCCTTGATGGCCATTGCCTTCTTCGCCGTTCTGCTCATACTTAAGATGCTGGCCACTTCGCTCACCATGGGATCCGGCGGCTCGGGAGGGCTGTTCGGTCCGTCGCTCTTTCTGGGGGCGATGCTTGGAGCGGGCTTCGGCATCTTCGTGACCACGGTTTCACCTTTCGACACCGCGAGTTACGGAGCGTATGCGATGGTTGGCATGGCGGCGGTCTTCGCCGCCACCAGCAGGGCGACGCTCACGGCGATACTCATGCTGTTCGAGATGACCTCGGCCTATGAGATCATCCTCCCGCTCATGTTCGCATGCGTGATCGCCGATGCGGTCAGCAGCCTGCTCTCAAAGGAGACTATATACACTGCGAAGCTGGCCAAACAGGGCATCAGATTCGTGCACGACCTGTCGGTAAACATACTCGAATCTGCACGTGTGAAGGACGCTATGGTCGCCGACTACACCACGGTCAAGGACGACACTCCACTCCGAAAGGTCGTTGACATGCACCTCTACACGGGCAAGAAGGGATTCCCTGTGGTCTCCGCTGACGGCCGCCTCACTGGAATCATCACGCTCACGGACATCAGGAAGGCTTTCGAGAGCGACAAGCGCGACGCTCTGGTAAGGGACATCATGACCAAGCGCGTGGTGACCGTGTATCCCGACGAGACGCTCCAGACGGCGATGGAGAAGATGGTGTTGCGCAAGCTCGGGCACCTTCCCGTGGTCGACCCTAACAAGCCCAATAGGTTGGTGGGCATGCTCGACAGAGAGTCCATACTAGACAGATACCGTAATGTCCTCGCGGAGGAGGTCTCGGAGAAGTCGCTACAGGGGAGGCTCATGGAGTGATACCGCGACCTGTGATCGTCAGCGGGCGCTGTGAACGTGCTTGTGCTCGGGCTCGAAATTGGCCGGCCTAAGACGACCTATCGCGGAAGCTAACGCCTCCGTCAGGGTCGGATGTATTATCTGCGCGTGCGCGAGCGGGTAGTACGTTTGGTCCCCAGAGCTCATCATGTTGACCATCTGCTGCACGAGCGTCGCCGCCTGCGGGCCGACCACAGTAGCGCCGAGTATGCGCCTCGTTGGATGCTCAACGACGACTTTGACGAATGCATCGGGGTCGCCGTACGCATACCCCATCGCGGTGTCCATGTACTTCGCGATGCCGACAAGGACCTTCGTCTGCGACTTCGCCTCCTCCTCAGTCATGCCGACCTGGCCCACCTGGGGATAGGTGAATACCGCATGTGGCACCGCGTGCAGGTCCATGGAACGCTTGTCCTTCTCCCAAAGATTATGCTCGACTATCCCCGCCTGGTAGTTGGCAGTGTGCCTGAACATGTTGCGTCCCAGGGCGTCGCCGAGGGCGAATATTCCAGGCTTTGAGGTCTCAAGGAATTGGTTTGTCAGTATCCATCCCTTGCCGTCGGTCTTGACTCCGGTGTTTTCCGGCTTGAGCAAATCGGAGTTCGGCCTAACGCCAGTAGCGACGAGCAAGAGTCTGGTCTCGACGGCTCGCTCTTCCTTGCTCTTCGCATCGGATATCAGCAGCTTGATTCCATTGGAGCCGCGTTCCACGCGAAGGACATCAGTGCCTGTATAGACCTCCGCATGGCCCGAGAGCCTCTTCTTGACGAGGGCGCTCGTCTCTGGCTCCTCCCTAGGCAACAACAGGGGATTGCGCCCGATAAGAACAACCTTGGAGCCGATGGCGGAGAAGAAGTGGGTGAACTCGCACCCGATGTACCCTCCGCCCAGTATGGCTATGCTCTCGGGCTGTTCCTCTACGTCGAATATCGTCCTGTACGTATGATAATCCACATCGTCGAGGCCGGGTATCCTGGGAGTCTGTGCCCTCGCACCCGATGCAATCACTATGCGGGGAGCCGTGATCTCGTCCTTGCCGACGCGCAGGGTATGGTCGGACACGAAGGAGCCGATCGTTTTGTACAGATCGAGGCCTTTCGTCCCTTTTACTCCGCTCTCCATCTCATGCCTTCCGTCGAGGACGATGTCCCACATGCGCTTCTTTAGCCGCGGGAAATCCACCTTGGCAAGCGATAATTCCACACCTGACTCTGAGGCGGCTCCGGCCTCGCGTATTGCGTCTGCGGCGTGCATCAATACCTTCGATGGGATGCAGCCCCTGTTAAGGCACGTACCTCCCAGAGGACCCTCTTCGACGACTGCGGCTTTCATGCTCCTCGCGAGAGCTGAGCTCACGACGTTCATGCCCGCCCCGGAGCCGATGACGATTAACCCGTACTCCTTCATAACCGCCCCCACGATACGTGGATTAACATATACTGCCAATTAACCTTCCGCTGAGCTGATAAGAATAGGCACCGCGAGGGCGCTCTTGATGGAGCTACACCCTCTTCTTATGAACAGGGCAGTTCATACCCAATCTGCAGTATCTGCACTTCTCTTCCGGGACAGGAGGTACTGCCTTGACCATCCTGCCGTACTTGCGCCTTGGCATTCCGTCATGCCTCTGCATGACGAACGATAGCGCGGTACATAAACTTCTGGCGAAACTTATCGAGTTACTCCACCCGGGGTATCTTGAGGTTGAACACGCAACCCTTCGATGAGTCTCCGCGGTCGACATCGGATATCCACATCTTCCCGGAATATCTCTCGACGATGCCCCTTGCAGAGGCCAAACCTATCCCAAAGCCTCCAGTCAGCTCCGATTTCGAGGTCTTCGTGACCTGCATCACCCTGTGTTTCAGGTCATCGGGCATGCTCCTCTGAGGATGCACCACCCTGATGACCCATGAGGGCTCGTTCTCCTCATCGGGCGATGCCGACACCACTAGGTTGACAGGTTCGTGCCTGCCCGTCCTTATGGCGGTGAGAAACAAGTTCACGAAGAGTTCGGGCAACAGATCGTCCGCCATGATCATCATCGGGCCATTCGGAAGGTCCAACGAGAGGGTCATCTTCTCTCCCGCGCTGTACTTTCGGATTGCGATGACAGCCGCTTCCATCGATGGCTTTACATCCACGCGCCTCAGCTTATCACGCCGTATCCCACGCAGCTTCGCCAACGTTCGCACCATTGCGATTATCATGGAGATGTTCTCGACCTGTATCCTCGCCTTCTCGAGCGTGATGGGGTCATGAGACGTTCTCTCCTTGAGCGATTCGAGGTAGCCAAGAAGAGGAGTGCTGTAGTTGGCGATGTCATGCGTCAGGAGGTCTATGTGCAGCTCGACCTCGTCCCTGACCCTGATGACTTCGTTGAGCAGGCCAGCGTTCTCCAACGCCACAGCCACGTGGTTCGCGAACATGACCGCGATTTCAAGCTCCTCCCTCGAGAAGCTCGAAGGCAGGTGCCTCATGAGTTCAATGACGCCCAGAACCTCCTTCCTGCCCAGGATGGGCACCGCGAGCATGGCCGTGTGAGTGGCCGGAGTGTCCGGTATCTGCTCGCCCCTGGGGTCTGTCTCCATATCGGCGATTATCTCCGCCCGCCTGGTCCTGGCAACAGCGCCAACCACGCCAAGGCTGGCAGGGAAATCCCTATCAGCCATCGTCTCTGCAGCATACGGGCCGGTGGAATAGACAGGGTTGCAGAGGTTCCTGGCCCAATCGAACACATAGAACACAACCTCGTCGCTGGGGATGAGGTCCACAAGCTTGTCCGCGAGTATCCTGTATATTTCGTGAGAATCGATCTCCTTCTGCATGTCCGCCGCGGCGTCTATCAGTGCCTTCTGCGCCCGGGAGCGGAAGCCAAGTTTCCTCATCGTATCGACGCTGTCGAGGGCGCTCACAACGAGCCTCGACAGCTCGTCTGCGATTCCAACCTCCTCCGGAGCGTAGTACGAGTGCCGGGCGTTATCCCCCACGAACATAAGGGCCGTGGCATCGCCGTTCTTGACCAGGGGTATCGCCATCGCATGTTCGAAGGTCATATTCTTGACCAGTTTGACCCCTTGGCCCCTGCCCATCCGCAGGTCCATGCTGGACAGCGGCTTGCGTTCAGATATAGCGGCTGCAATCAGCGGCACTGATCCATAGTTGACCCTGGCGTATCTGGATAGGCTCAGGCCCTTGGAGAAGCATGCGATGCAAAACGCCTCCCGGGTCTCGTCATTAAGCCGGAAGAGTGCCACCATATCTGCGTCGAAGTATTCCATAGCGCTCCTGCAGAACGCCGCGTACGTCTGGTCAGGATCAGGAATCGAGCCCTCGGAATCCCAAGCACATCTTGTCAGAACACGCTGGGCCTCCAAATACTGCTCCACAATGACAACTGTCTCCTCGACGCATATGTCAACCATCTCTTCGATGAGCGACTCCGCGTACATGGCCTCGTCGGCCGTGAGTGCCTCCCTGAGAGACCCGCGCAGTATGCGGCGGAGGATGTGATGGTCGGATACCATCTTGACGAGGCCGATGCTTCGGAGATGTTCGCCCCTGATGGTGACACGGAGCATCTCGCGAGCAGCGGCATCGCCAGGGTTCTCGGCGAGTTTGAGCAGCGCCTCCAAGCAAGAACTCAGTCTGGCAGCTCGCGCCTCCTTGGGGAATGTGAAATCGGCTATTCGGGTGTAAGGGGCTGATGTGACCTCCGCGGTCCAGAGCTCCACGATGCTGTCTGCTCTGGATCTAAGTAGCCCGATGAGGCGGGCTCTCATGTCGCCATGTTCGATCTGGTCTTCATCCGACATATCTGTTCTCTGCCTCCAGAGGCTGCCCGGGTGGTCATGATACACCGTACTCAAATAAATCGGTTTCCCAATATTCGACGCATGTGCTGCAATTGGGCCTCTACGAAGGACGGATGGTGCTGGAGAACAGAGTTGACATCGTTACGAAGAAATCGCCCTTTAGCTCGCATACGCTTATATTCCTGCACCCGTTAGCAAGACATACGGAGTGTTGTATTGCGATGACCGCACAGCACGCTTCTGTCAAGACCCTTCTGCTCACCGGAAGGCAGGTGAAGAGACTACTGAAGATGAAGGACGTCATTGGAGCCGTCGAGGACGCGTTCAGACACAAGGGGCTGTCGAAGGTCCAGATGCCACCCAAGGTGTATCTGTTCTACGACAAGTTCGATGGCGACCTACGCACAATGCCTTCTTATGTCGAGGACATGGACGTCTCGGCCGTCAAGATTGTCAACGTCCACCCGCGTAACGCCAAGGAGCACGGCTTGAGGACCGTCATGGGGTTGCTCGTGCTCGTGAGCCCTCACAATGGTGCCCCGATGGCCATCATGGACGCTACCCACATAACAGACATGCGGACCGGAGCGGCGTCGGCGGTGGCCTCGAAGTATCTTGCCAACAAGAACCCGAAGAGCCTCAGCATCATAGGCGCCGGAAACCAGGCGAGGACGCAGATGATGGCGCTCATAACGCAGTACGGACACTTCGACGAGGTGCGTCTGTTCGACATCGACGCTGAGAAGACCAAGGCCGCAGCCCGCCAATTCAGGAGGCTCTACGGAGACCAGATCGGCAAGGTCCGGGCGACCACCTCGCCAGAGGACGCCGTCGAGGGCTGCGACATAATCGTCACGGCGACATCGTCGCGCGCGCCCATAGTTATGAACGACTGGGTCAAGGACGGCGCCCACATCAACTGCATAGGCGCCGACGCCCCTGGCAAGCAGGAACTCGACCCCGCGATTCTCAAGCGGGCACAGGTCATAATCGACGACTGGGAGCAGGCGAGCCATTCCGGTGAGATCAACGTCCCGCTGTCGAAGGGTGAGGTCACCCGGAACGAGATCGACGGCGAGATCGGGGAGATAGTCGCCGGCATGAGTGTCGGAAGGCGGAGCGAGTCGGAGGTGACCGTGTTCTGCTCGACCGGACTCGCGGTCCAGGACTGCCTCACGGCGAAGATAGTCTATGACACCGCCTTGGCCCAGGGAGTCGGACGCCTAGTCCAGATAGTCTGAGGGCGAGGCGCGTCAGCGACCACTGGTCGCTCGTGGACGAACCATATCCTTTTTACCCCTCAGTCGATTAACCGCCGATGATCTGTCTCGGCATCGAAGGCACCGCCCACACAATAGGCGTCGGGCTGGTAGACCAGGACTGCACCGTCCTCGCCAACCTTACCAAGATGATAGATGGGTCGAAGGGAGGCATACACCCTCGCGAAGCGGCGAACCACCATGCGGAGAACGTGGTTCCTATCATACATCGCGCCATGGAGGAGGCTGGTCAATCATACGACGACATCGGCCTGGTCGCGTTCTCCCAGGGGCCGGGCCTGGGACCATGTCTGAGAACGGCGGCGACCGCCGCGAGAGCTCTGTCGCTGTCAATAGGCGTGGACTTGATTGGTGTCAATCATTGCGTCGCCCATCTCGAGATAGGCCGGAAAGTCACGGGATGCGAGGACCCTACACTCCTGTACGCTTCAGGCGGGAATACACAGGTGATAGCGTATTCCGGTGGGAGATACCGTGTTTTCGGGGAGACGCTAGACGTCGGCATCGGCAACATGATCGACAAGTTCGGGAGGTCCGTTGGCATGCCGTTCCCCGCAGGGCCTCACCTGGAAAGACGTGCAAAGGAAGGCAGCAAGCTCCTAGACTTGCCGTACAGCGTCAAGGGGATGGATGTCGCGTTCTCGGGCATATTGACTGCCGCGCTCCAACTTCGCCGGAACGGCGAACGCCTCGAGGACATATGTCACTCAATACAGGAGACCTGCTTCGCCATGCTCGTCGAGGTTACCGAACGTGCGATGGCGCATGTGGAAAAGGACCAGGTCTTGCTCGGCGGCGGAGTCGTCCAGAACAAGCGCCTCCAAGAGATGGTCAGAATCATGGCGGAGGAGCGCGGGGCGACGATGTATGTCCCCCCTGGGCCGCTGTGCGTTGACAATGGGGCCATGATAGCCTGGACTGGAATCGTCATGCATGCAGCTGGCGTGCGAACGCCCATAGGCGAGAGCGCCGTCAGGCAACGGTTCAGAACGGACGAAGTCGATCTCCCTTGGATGAGCTGACATCGTTCAAGATATACGACGAAACCGAACAATTCATGGAAAATGATATTAACGCTCTACATCACTCTTCCGTCGAGGAGGGATTGGCGTAGAGGCTTCTGATGAGACTAAGTTCGTGAAGCTGAAGAATTTCAACCTTGCCATGGGCCTTCTGCACCTATTCCAGGGCGCGCTGATGCTCTGGCTCGCCCCGCCTGGCAAGGGTCAGATATGGACCACATTCCTGGACTATGAGAACGGGCAGATAGTATCCGTCCAGGATGTGATCGCCTCGGTGCCCCTGGGACCGCTCGTGGCATCGTTCCTGTTCGTATCTGCGATAGCGCACTTGTCACTGGCCACGTACGCCTACGAGTGGTACGTGGCGAACCTGAGGAAGGGAATCAACTACGCCAGGTGGGTCGAGTACGCCATAAGCTCATCCATCATGATAGTGCTCATCGCCATATTGGTCGGCATATTCGAGCTCGCCAGTCTGATGCTGATATTCGCCCTGAACGCGACTATGAACCTGTTCGGCTTGATGATGGAGCTGCACAACCAGACGACGGAGAAGACCGACTGGTCCGCTTACATCATGGGCTGCTTCGCGGGGCTCGTGCCATGGATAGTCCTCGGCATATACTTCTTCGGCGCGATATTGCACAGCCCAGATTCCGTGCCTCTGTTCGTTTACGCGATATACTTCATGCTAGCGGCGTTCTTCAATGTATTCGCCATCAACATGGCGCTACAGTACCGCGGCAAGGGCAAATGGGCTGATTACTTGTACGGCGAGAAGGTGTACATCATCCTCAGCCTGACGGCGAAGTCGACGCTCGCGTGGCTGGTGTTCGGCGGTACCTACAGGTTCTAAACAGCGCTCGAAGATCCACAAGAAACCCTTCGCGCCAGTTCATCTGCCTCTGTAGTCGTGACCACAGTACTGACACGCGTTGGCGTCCCACGATATCGACCTGCCGCAGGAGACGCATCGCCTGTGTGAGGCGGCGGTCTGAACCTGTTTGCCCGTGGGCTTTTCGGCAGGTCTGACTAGCTTTCCACAGTAGCCACAGAAGCGCATGTCGTCAGGAACATCCTTTCCGCAAGTGCTGCACTTCAATACGATCTCCCCGCATACACCATTGGCTACCGCTCTATTCAACTTTCTCAGTCAAGCTGACGGCCCACGATCGAATCGCAAGATGCGATGAAGTCTTCCTTCTTGTTCGCGGGTATCGTCGCGCCCGACGCAACCGCGTGTCCTCCGCCGCCGCCGCCGACGCCTTCAGCCGCCTTCTTTAGGGCGGCGGCGAGGTCGAGCCCCTTTGACACCAAGTACTTCGTCCCGCGGCTGGAGACCTTGATCTTGCTGCCGACGGTCGACAGCGCCAGAGTTGGCTTGGCCTGGTCGAGGATGTACTGCATCGCGAGCCCGCACTCGGCGCCGGCCATAGACGCTACCGGAGCTTCGAAGTGCTGTATGTGGTCGCGCTGCTCGACGCCTTCGGTCTCGATGAACATGAGCCGGTCCCTCAGCCTGGCGTTGTACTCGCTCCTGAGAGAGTCTGCCTCGTCCCTGGCACCCTTGTCGCCCAAGCACAATGCCAACCCAAGCGACTCGTGGCCGAGCCTGCCGCATGCGTTGAGCAGGTCTGCGAGGTCTGCTGCGCTCAGCTCCATCGTGGGGATCCACATTACATCGGTCACCAGCTCCTCGACGGTCTCCGGACGGCATCCCTGGCCCATGAGGCGGAGAGAGAGCATCGACGTCAGTTTGCGCCTGTAGAAATCGTCCAACGAGCCAAGGGCGGTATCGGGGTTAATCTTCATTGAGTCCAAGAAGGCAGTCACGTTCTCCCCTCTGCCAGATAGTCCGACGAAGTACGGGTCCACCGAATCCGCGATGGCCTTGAAAATTGTCGTGCCTTTCAGATTGAGGCTCTTCTGGATTGACAGATACTCCTTTTCAGCCGCCTGGTCGAGCACCTGCTGGTTCAGGCCCTTCATCCCACCCATGTGCTGTCGGTCCCCCACCGCGCCAGCGAGGGCGATCGGGGATAGGGCCCAGTTACGCGGGTCGAGGGTGATGGCAAGAAGAAGGCTGAGGGTGGATGAGCACGCCTCGGTCATGCCGTTGATGCCGTGAAAATGCGGGTTGACCTGGAGCACCTTTCTTGACTTGCGCACCGGCTTGTGGTGGTCCAGTGCTATGGTGACGCCCTCGAGTGTCTCCAGCTTGTCTATCTGGCCAGAGCCCATGTCGAGGAATACGACCATGTCGTTGCCCTCCTTGGTCAGCCTGTCCATGAGGTCGTCATCGAAGCCCTTCGCCATCGTGAGATGGAACTGCCGGTCCTCGCGAGCCAACGCCCCAGCGAGAACCGCCCCTGCGGCGATGCCGTCGGCGTCGTAGTGCGTCACGACCCTGAGCTGCCCGTTCGAGCGCAAGGCTTTCGCCACGTGGCCGAGCGCTTCTGAGAATTCTGCCGGGAGAGTCACGCTCCCGCTCATGAGCTCATCACTCTACTTGCAGTGCGGCGGTAGACAGCGAGTAGTTCCATCCTTCCGGGAGGACACCCTCTCGCTTGTAATACTTCACCAGCCTGCGGATCTTGGACTCTATCAGATGCATTCCGCGGATGTTGTGCATGTCCTTCTTGTTGGTCTTGACATGGCCGCTGAGCTTGACCGCCCGTCTCATAAGGGCGGTGAGATCCTCTGGCAACTCGAACTTGACACCCTTCTCCGCGCAGATCTCCTTCATGCTCATCCCCGTCACGAGCCTCACGTTGGGAACGGCGTGTTGGTCACGCAGTATAAGCCCTATCTTGGCCATGGAGATACCCTCTCCGGCCATCTTCGCCACCAAGTTCTTTACCTCCTCTGGCGACTGCTGAACCCATTCGGGGACCTTATCTGTCAAAGGCCTCTTCGAGCCAGAGCGGCCGCGTCGGCTGGCATGCATCCTCGACATTGTGTATCTACTCCGATGAAAGGGGTTTCATAAGTGGCGAAGCAGAAGCGCTTATACCCTTCCTTCTTTTAAAGCTTTCTACGGCATCTCGGGCCATGGCCAGCACCCGCTCGTACTCCACCAACGGGAAGGACAGGCCCCCGGGCAGCTCGCGGAAGGTCTTGACCTCGGTTATCTCCTCAGGAAGCGGCGAGGAGCGCGTGGCATTACGTACCACACCAGCGAACACCGTCCCCTCTCCAAGGTCTATCTGTTTGACTATGTCGAAGCCCATGCCGGTCTCCTCCTCGAACTCCCTGATGGCGGCGTCGCGAGGGGCCTCGCCCTCCTCGACATGCCCTCCAGGCATCTCCCAGCCCCGCCTCCGGTGGCGGACCATGACGAAACCGTCACCGTCGAATGCCACCGCATAAACGAACCTGTGCGTCAAAGGCCGGCCTCCACAACGAACGCCGCATGGTCTTTGGAGTAGCGCTCGAGTTCCACCGCCTCCACCACATGCAATCCCTCTGCCGACAGCTTCCCCTTGACTTCGGCGAACACCCTTCTTGGGTCGCGGTTCACATCGACGCTGCGCGATTTGAGCATGAGAACGCCAGCGGGTGCCTCGAAATGCCGCATGTTCGTCAAGAAGATGTCAGTCTGCTGCCGCTGGGCGATGTCTTGGTAGACGAAGTCGACTCGTTCTACCATGGAGTCGAAGCCCTCCGGAAGAGAGGCGTCGGCCATTATTGGTATCATGTTCGATCGAACCTCGCACAGGCCGACGAGGTCCCTGAACGATCGCTGAGAAACCTCCACGCAGTAAACGATCCCTTCTGAGCAGATGTCCGATACATGAGACGCTGTCGTACCGGAGGCAGATCCGAGGTAGAGCACTCTGCTGTCCCTCTTCAGTGGCAGCTCCCGCTCGCAAAGCAGGAGCAGCGCGGCGAGCTTGGACCTCATCGGATTCCACTGTCTGTGTTCAATCCCATCGATATCGACGAGGCGCTCGCCGTACACAGTCGCGCCTGGCACGGCATTGGCCGTGAACAACGAGTCTCCATGTCGCACCACGTTGGGCAGAGGCCCTGTGTTCGAGGAGGTCAATCGTCCGTCGCTCATCAGCTGGTCGAAGACTTCCACCAATAAAAGAGTTATACACGGCATATCATTGACACAGCGATGGTCGAGGAGGACATCCAGGAGCAGATCAAGTCCCTCTCGGAGAAGATGGAGGGACTCGAAGAGTCGATGAGGAAGGTGGCCACGCCGTACTCGCAGCTCCTCGAGTATCTCGAGAGGTTCCAGAAGATATCCTCCAGCTACTTCCGACTAATGGACCTCTACCAGAGATACGGCGAGATATCTCCCGACCTGCTCGTGCCTGGCGTCAAGGACTCGATATCCAGGGAGATCGTCAAAATACTGTTCGACCGTGATGGGCAGAACACATCCCAGATAACCGAGAAGCTCAAGAAACGCAGAGGGACATCCTCCAGAAGGATCGTGCGCGAGCGACTGAAGAAGCTCCAGGAAGACGGCGTCGTGGTGACCCGTGGCTCGGAGAGGTCCAAGGTGTACTGGCTCGCTGAAGATTATGTCAAGAAGTGGTACGAGCTCCTTGGCCTCGGCCTCGGCAAGAAGGAGCAGAGTGACTAATCATTGGCCACTTTTGCCCAGTTCTTTCAAATACGGATTCTTGTCATAGTACATTCGAGAGGCCCGGGAGAGGGCCGACGGAAGGTGAAATGAAATGAGTTGGGACGATGACGACATGGATGCGGAGAAGCTGAAGGAGATACTCGGGGTCGTATCGAGCGAGATACCGAAACTCGTCGAGGCGATCACGAAGACCCTGTACAATCAAGAGAACGCGGAGAACATGGCCAAGTCGGTGGCGCAGTTCTACAAGTCCATGAGGGACGCGGGAATGGACGACGCCCAGGCGTATGCTCTGACCAAGCAGTTCATGTCGAACGTCAGCGTCGGTGGACTCATCGCGAAGGCGTTCACCGCTGGAAGCGACCACGACGACGATGACGGCATTGACAAGAAGATCGAGAAGGAGATCGAGAGCCGAATCAAGGCCAAGCTGAAGATGGACAAGGATGAGGATGAGTGACCGCGCCGAATATCGGGCCGACCTGCCGAGGATGGTCGGTACGATTGGCGCCAAGGCTCCTGGGATGTTGATAAGGCTGGGGTTCTCCTATCTCAGGCACAAGAAGAGCACCCAGAGGGCCTACAACACTTTCGTCAGGACGCTGGAGAGTAACGGAGTTCCCGAGGGCTTCGCGAGAGAGCTTGGGGAGATATACTCCTCCGACATCAGCGTCAGGAAGCTGATCAACGGCGGCAGGTTCTCGATGCTCGGCATCTTCAAATGATGAGAGCGAAGTCAGGAAACTAATATAGTCGATAGGCCTGATACTTTGGCCGTGAAGGCCGAGCTGAGCAATATAGCGGACGAGGTAATGCGCAAGTACCATGAGCTGCCCATGGATTTCGCGGGGCATGTCAAGGTCGGCAGGGGGGCGAGTGGCTCCGAGACCTCGAAGATAGACAAGTTCGCGGAGGACGCGGTCATCGAACATGTGGCGCACGAAGGTCTGGACCTCAACATCCTCAGCGAGGAGGTAGGGCACATCGACAGAGGTGCGAAGAAGACCCTCGTGCTCGACCCGATAGATGGGACCCTCAATTGCACCCATGGAATACCGTTCTTCTCGGTGTCGTTGGCGATATGCACCGACCGCATGAGCGATTGCGACCACGCGTTGATCAGGAACCTGTACACGGGCGATACCTACTACGCCCGCAGAGGCGGGGGCGCGACGCTGAACGACCACAGGATAGGCGTCTCGAGATATCTGGCGGACGAGTCCATATTCATCATCTACGATGGCAAGGACGCCGGCACGGAGACAGAGGTCGTCAGGAACCTGCCGAGCAGGGTCAGGACCATGGGCTGCGCGTCGCTCGAGATGTGCCTCGTGGCGCAGGGTGCCGTCGACGGGCACTACATGAACTGCTCCAACCCCCGAAGGATGATACGCATAGTCGACATCGCGGCGAGCGCGTTGATACTGCGCGAGGCGGGCGGAGAATTGTGCGACCTAGAAGGTAACAAGTATGACGTTAGACTCTCACTAGACGACAGGAAGAACTTCCTCGCCTACGGCGACCCAGTCGTTAAGGAGTTGGTCCTACGAGGATAGGCATAATTGGCACCCCGGATCTGGACAGGTTCAAGCCTGTTGCTGACGGCGTCCTCAGAGCCCTCAAGGGGCACGAATACGTGCTCGAAGCCGAGACGGCTGCCGCTCTCGGCAAGAAGGGGGTCCCGCTCCCGAGCATGGATGTCGATGTCGTAATCTCAATCGGCGGCGACGGGACCGTCCTCAGAACCCTGCGGCATACCGAGCTGCCCGTGCTTGGGGTTAATGCGGGAGTTCTTGGCTTCCTCACGGAGGTCAAGCCCAACGAGATACAGTCTTCGATCGAAAGGCTGCTGAGAGGAGACTATCACATAGACGAGAGAATCAAGCTCACGACGACCATGGACGGACGCCGTCTGCAGGACGCGGTCAACGAAGCGGTCATCCACACCGCTCACATCGCCAAGATGCGGCATTTCTCGGTATCCGTCGATGGGCAGCCGGCGACGGAGCTGCGCGCTGACGGCGTCATCGTCGCTACACCCACGGGGTCCACATGCTACGCTATGAGTGTTGGCTCATCCATCGTCGACCCGCGGGTTGAGGCGCTGGTCATCGCCCCGATAGCGCCTTTCAGACTGGCGGCGAGGCCGTTCGTGGTCCCCGCGAAGAGCAAGATAAGCATCACCATCGCGGAGCCTAAGGAGTGCACGATGGTCATCGACGGACAGGAGGTGCTCGAGATGGGCGGCAGCGAATTGCTCGAGTTCACGGCGTCAGAGAAGAAGGCGAGGTTCGTCAGCTTCGAGGACGACTTCTACAAGGACCTCCAGGAGAAGCTGATTGCGTTCACCCCGCACGCGGTCCACCGTCATTGACTGGAGCGAATGGAGTAGCCATGCAATCATGGAAGTTGGCGACTGTCAGGATTGGTTACGCCAAACGATGGTTCATATTGGGCAACGTCGCGTGCGCCGCCATGATCACACTCGCATTGTCCCTCGCGCTAGTCGCAGTGGAGGATTTCACCGTCGCGTTCTGGCTCGTCGTCGCAGTGTCTGTCGCGGCTCTGCTGATTCTATTCCCGCTTCCATGCATATTCACATATCACATAGCTGGCGAGCGCTCCCTGAGACTTCACATGGGTCTCATCATGAAGGTCGACGTGCCGTATTCGATCATCCGCGAGGCCTTGCGGGGGGAGATAAGGAGAGGCATACTCAGCGTCGGCATAGGTGTTCGGTACAACGACAAGACCGGGACGATGTTCGTGGTGTCTTCCTTCGACAACATCGTCTTGCTCAAGCTCGGCGAGGAGCTCAAGGTAAGGGCGTGGAGGCCGCTCGTCCACGAGATCGTTTTCAGCGTGAAAGACGCTGAGGGGACGATTGAGCTGCTATCGTCCAAGATGAAGCGTGACGAGGGCTGACACATGCCGCTCTTTGACTTCTCGAATGACCCGCGAGCCAAGGTCGACCGCATCCGCAGGCGGACGCTGAAGATGATCATGGAAGCTTCGAAGTCCTCCTTCCCGAGCGAGTTCGCCGCGTTCCTGCGTGCGGAGGAGGGCGTGATCAAGGAGTTGATGCTCCTCCCAGGGACTGTCTCAGGCAACTCCCACGCTATATTCAGGATGAGCATGTTGCCAATCGACTTCACCGTCGTAGGGACGATCCATTCGCATCCTTCGGATACGAGCCTGCCATCGGACGCGGACCTCGATCTGTTCAGGAGATACGGATGGGTCCACATCATCACGCACGCGCCTTACGAGATGGACTGCTGGACGTCCTACAGCGGAAGGGGCGACATAATCGAGCTGAAGGTCGTCGACTGACCGGCCCAGTAGCAGTGCGAATTCTTCTCTGAGACCCTAGAACACCTTGCTACGAGGGGCGATCGTGCCCTTCGCGAGAGCTCCCATGCCAATGAACGACCCCTCACCGATGATCGTGCCCACATCGATTGTGGCGTTGATGCCGGTCTTGACATCGTCGCCCATGATGGCACCGAGCTTACGCCTGCCGGAGCCGGCCCTCTTGCCGTCGACGATGACGCTTACCTCCCTCTCGTCGAGGCGGAGATTGGCTATCTTCGTCCCGGCGCCCAGGTTGCACCTCTCGCCGATCACGCTATCGCCTACATAGCTGAGATGAGGCACTTTGGTGTCGCCCATTATTATCGAGTTCTTGATCTCCACGGCGTTGCCTATCTTGCAGCCGTCCCCGATGTATGTGCTCGGCCTGATGTACGCGTTGGGTCCCACCAGGGAACCGTTTCCGATTATGGCCGGGCCGGTGATGTAGCTGCCGGCCATCACCCTGGACCCCTCGCCCACCTGGACTGGCCCTTCCATGGTGGCCTTCTCGGAGACTTCGCCGTCTATCCTGGTCTCCATGTCGGCCATCAGTATGCGGTTGGCTTCCAGGAGGTCCCAAGGCCTCGCAACATCTATCCACTCGCCCTCGAGCCTGTGGGCGAACATGTGCTTCTTGTCGATCAGTATCTTCAGCGAGTCCGTCACCTCGTACTCTCCCCTGGGGGACTTCTTCGTCTCGTCAATCGCCTCGAATATCTCAGGCTCGAGCACGTACGCCCCTGCGTTCACGAGGTTGCCCGACGGGGTCTCTGGCTTCTCGATGATGTTCGTGACGACGCCGTCCTCCACTTCCACGCAGCCGTAGCGCTTCGGGTCTTGGACAGACGTGAGCGCGATGACCGACCCATTGACCTTCCTGTGGTGTTCTACTAGGTCCTTGACAGACTGCTTCGCGAGCACCACATCGCCGTATACGCAGAGGAAAGGTTCCGCCACCTTCTCGCGTATTATGCTTATCGCGTGGGCGGTGCCGAGGCGTTCTTTCTGCTCGACGTACTCTATTCGCACGTTGAACGCCTTGCCATCCTGAAAATGCTCCCTGACCCGGTTCGCCTTCCAGCCGACCAGAAGCAGGATGTCCTTGATCCCCGCAGCCTTGAGCGCTTCGATATTATGCTCAAGGAACGGCTTGCCCGCAACCGGCAGTAGCGGTTTAGGTATGTTGGATGTGAGCGGTCGCATGCGCACACCCTCGCCGGCCGTCAGTATGAATCCTTTCACTTCAAGCACCCCTTCACCTTGTCGCTGATCATCGTCAACAGCTCCTCAGCCCTTTCGGCTCTACGTGCTTCCGCGACGACACGTATCTTGGGCTCCGTTCCTGACGGCCTCACGAGGGTCCAGCCGTCCTCGAACAGCAGCCTGTAGCCGTCGAGGGTGAGCAGCT
Organism: Thermoplasmata archaeon; assembly: GCA_029864565.1. Lineage (GTDB taxonomy): Archaea > Thermoplasmatota > Thermoplasmata > UBA10834 > UBA10834 > UBA10834. The sequence continues at coordinate 27,905 of JAOTTD010000001.1, forward strand.
CGTCGCAATCTATGGCCGTCATCTCGTCCCTCAGTCGATCGAGGATTTCGTCCCTGCTTTTGAGGTCGTATTCGAATGCGGCTCTCAAGGTCGGATACCGCGGTATAGACTCCCTGACCTTCGACAGCTTCTCAGAAGAGGCTATCTCGACTATCCTCGCTGCAGCGAGGATGCCGTCGGGGCAATATGTCTGGTCCGGGAAGATCCAGGTGCCCGATGGCTCCCCGCCGAAGTCTGCCTCCGTCCTCTTGACCTCTTCGCTGACGAACACATCGCCCACGCGCGTGCGCACGACCTCAACGTCTACAGTGTCGTCGACGGCCATCGACGCGTCCACAGATACCACGATGCGCTGGGATGCGTACCTGCTGGCGAACAGGGCGAGTGTCTCGTCACCCGAAAGGGTGACGCCTTTGTCGTCGACAGCTATCATCCTGTCGGCGTCCCCATCATGGGCGATACCCAGGTCCGCCTTCATCGAGACGACCGACCTCTTGAGGTCGGAGATGTTCTCGTCAGTCGGCTCCGGCATTCTGCCGGAGAAATGACCGTCACGATTCGAATTCAGCGTCACCACTCTGCACCCCATCTGCTGGAGCACAAGTGGCGTTATGGTAAGCGCAGGGCCGTTGGCGCAGTCGACCACCACCTTGAGGCTGGCGGATCCTACGCCTGCCATTACCCGCTCCATATGGGTCTCGACAGCATCTGGAAACAGATGGGAGGAGCCCACCAAGTTCCAGGGCTTCGTGGAGTACTTGTCCTCCTCTATCATCTGCTCTATCTGAGCGGACTGCTCCGCACTGAACCCCATGCCGTCAGGGTTCCAAAGCTTGATACCTGCGTACTCGGGAGGGTTGTGGCTCGCGGTCAGCATCACACCGCAGTCGTGGCATCGGGCGGCCTCTGCCAGGGTGGGGGTCGTGATGAATCCTGCTGAGTATACCTCGCATCCGCATGCCATCATGCCGCTGGATGCCACAGCGGACATCATATCATTGGCTGTCCGGGAGTCATGTCCCATCACTGCCGTCTTGGCCATGCTGCCCACGGCCATGCCTATGTTCATGGCTAGGTCAAGGGTCATCTCCTTGTTGACCACCCCTCGAACGCCAGATGATCCGAAAATTCCCATTTCGATGCTCCTCACGACCTCGAATAGTGTACACGATTATATTCTATTTCATCGGAACAGGTGTTCGACAGGCCCGTTATGGGGAGCGCGGATGAGCTTCGCCCCGCCGTCGAAAACTGGGTGAATCCGAGCCAGTATATTTGGCCGCCGGCTATTTTTTGGTCGAATCCGCTCAGAGCCAGATACTCGTTTGGGAGTAGCCAGCATACGCAAAGTCTTATATATCGTCCATAGTGATACATATCTGGGTCATGCCTGGATGGCGTGGCCAGCACGAATGGAGGGATCATAAATGGTCATGGAGCCCATAAGCATCGAGAAAGCGATGGAGATCGCGAAGAAGAAGGGCATCAAACCCGGCCGCGTCAAGGGAACGAATGGAGTACAGTTCACGAAGGGAAGGAACCCACGCCTGGAGATAGTGAACTGGGACGAGTTCAAGGCCACACTCAGCAAGAGGAAGCTTGCGGTCTACGAGAGTGGCGGCTGGATGAAGATAATGAAGGCCAAGAGGAAGAAGTAAACGCGATCTTCTCCTCAAACCCCTTAACGCCTTTCACTTCTTGTTTTTCACGTTCAGTCTAGGAAGCGGGCACGCTGGAGTGACAGAGTTATCTATACGGCAATCATAATCACAGCTTTCGCTTTGTCCGCAAGCATGGGTTCATAAACTATTCTGCCTCTCGGGGGTGTGAGGGTGCCTCGATTTGGACTTCACCGCAATCGACGTGCTCAGGGCGCGTAAGGTTTTAGCAGGCGTCGTCGACAGGACTCCGTTGACTCGCTCCGATGGTCTGAGCGACCTGGCTGGAGCCGAGGTGCATCTGAAGTGGGAGAACCTGCAGCGAACAGGCTCGTACAAGGTTCGTGGAGCTCTCTACAGGATGAGCCTCCTCTCCTCAGAGGAGAGGAGCAGGGGCGTGATTACCACTTCCGCGGGCAATTGGGCGCTAGGAGTCGCCCTCGGTGCCAAGAGCCTGGGCATCGATGCGACCATATGCGTCCCCGAGAACACACCGAAGGTCAAGATCGACAAGTGCAAAGCGCTCGGCGCGGAAGTCGTGCTCCGCGGGAGGTATTTCGACGAGGCGTTTGCGCACTGTCAGGAACTTGCAGGTAAGAGCGGCAAGACGTTCGTCTCGGGAACTGAAGACTTCAGCGTGATGGCGGGTCACGGCACCGTGGGGATGGAGATGCTCGAGGACCTCCCGGATGTCGAGACTATTGTGTGCCCAGTCGGCGGAGGAGGCCTGCTAACAGGCATCGCGACTTGGGCTAAGACAGTGAATCCTGCCATCAGGATCATCGGCGTTCAGTCAACGGCGGCGCACACGCTACACGAGTGCTTCAAGTCAAAGAGGTTGGTGGAGGTCCCTGTTCCCGCTACAATCTGTGAGGGACTCGCGGGCGGTATCACTCAGCTCAACCTAGACCTTGCCCTCAAGTGGTTCGATGACGTCGTGCTTGCGGAAGAGGAGAAGCTGAAGGATGCAATCGTCTGGATGATGAGAAACGAACAGCAGATAATCGAGGGGGCCGCCGTGGTCGGCCCGGCCGCCATCATGCAGGAAAAGCTCAGGTTCGCCGATGGGGAGAGAGTTGGCGTTGTGGTCTCAGGCGGGAACATCGACCTAGACTGGCTTGGGATATCCGGGGCCTGACTTCTCGTTCCAGGTTCCTCCGCCCTTCTGGATTTGAGCTGCCGAGTTCAATCGAACCCGACTGTTTTGAGCTGGTGAAGGTCGAGCATCCTTTCTAGAGGCCATTGTTGCAGTTCGACATGGTCTGTATTCTCATCATGGGAAAAGACAAAGGAGAAGGAGTTTAGCTCGGTGTTAAAACCGCGAAATTCAAATTCGGCCAGTGTTCGAAGCATAAATCCGGCTCGCAGCATCGGCCAGCTGGCCGCGCTCAGTCGTCCCCGAAGATGAACAGCTCGTCCACCGTGATCTTCAGAACCTTGGCAATGTCGTGTGCGAGCTTCAGGGACGGGACATACTTGCCGTTCTCGATGAACAGGATTGTCTCGCGCCGAACTCCTACCTTCCTCGCCAGATCGTCCTGGGTCATGTCGTATCTCGCTCTCAGCTCCTTGATCCTCGTCTTCATTGCACGCCCTTCCCTCTTGACGCGACTGCCCAAATCACGATGAAGATTATGCACATCAATCCGGCCAGAACGAACATCATCTCTGCGAGCGGGATGAAACCCGTTGACGTATCCTCGACGAACAGGCTGATAATCCATCCGAGAGCGAAACAGAGGTACACGCTCACCCAGAAGGCAAGGTACCCAATACGCATCTTCATCGCCGCAGATCTCTCGTCTTCGCTCGGAAAACCGCTCTTCAGGTCCTTCAGTTTCTTTCTAGTGACGACAATCGCGACTAGCGCTGTGGCAACCAGAATCACGATCGACGCAACTATCGCCCAGCTGTCACCGTCTACGACTACCGACCCGATTCCGAAGATTGCACCAACGACGATCACGGCAGCCAATATCCCGACGAACGCTCTGAATCTCTTTCTCTCATCCATCATACCACGCTTCCGCCGCATTTTGGGTTATCTTGTGCTAACTTTATGTTAGCTGTGAGCCACTTTATGTTAGCAATAACACACATTGCCTATATGAGACCTTCGGTGGGACTTCTGTGGATGTTGAATCTTGGCTTCTGATATTCGGGCCGTTCTTCCGAAGACGGGGAGAAACATGGCGACAATAATCACAATCGGCCCGGGAACTACGATCGCAGCGCCATGACCTCTTTGTGACGGTAGCAGCCGACGACGTGGTCGTTGACCATCCCGACCGCCTGCATGTATGCGTAGCATATGGTCGGGCCAACGAACCTGAACCCTCTCTTAACAAGGTCTGTACTCATCCTCTTGGCCTCAGGCGTGGCAACTGGAATCTGGGCGGGCCTCTTCCACTCGTTGCAGATCGGCTTTCCGCCTACGAAGGACCATATGTAGGAATCGAAGCTTCCGTATTCCTTCTGAATGGTCAACAAGGCCTTCGCGTTGGATATCGCCGACTCTATCTTCCGACGGTTGCGGACGATTCCTGGGTCTGCTAGTAGCTTCTTGATCTTCCTACCGTCGAATGCAGCGACTTTCTCGGGATTGAAGCCCGCAAACGCTCGCCTGTAGTTCTCCCGCTTGTTCAGAATCGTCTTCCAGCTCAGGCCCGCTTGAGCTCCTTCGAGCACCAAGAACTCGAACAGTTTCTGGTCGTCATGAACGGGCATACCCCATTCCTTGTCATGGTATTCAAGGTAGAGCGAATCATCGGAGTTCGCCCACGGACATCTCTTCTTCATGTGGTTCCCTAGTGTAATCCTCCAAATGAGATTAATCGTTTTGTGGGGAGAATGTGCTCACGACCACATAGTGGTGGCTATGAAATAGGGCTGAGAAGGAGTTTAGCTCGGTGCTAGAATCGCGAAATTGAAATCTGGCCAGTCACCTGATTTCAAGGTCGAACAGACTGAAGTGGCTATTCTCGATGGGGTGTCAGTGGACCTTATTACGACTCTACTCAGTAGATGCTCCCATCGGACTGATCGGAGTACAACACACCATCGATCGCTGAGAGTGTGTACCCGGTGCCTCCCTCGCCCGTCCACGTTGCCAGGTTGAAGGTCGCACCGGCCGATATCCGGTACACCGAGACCCCTGTGTATGTGAGTGGTGTGTTGGGATCGCAGACATCGGGTGGTCCAGGCGTGCGCAACATATACACGGAGCCAGTCGTGTACCCGGGCAGGCTGAATACCGTCACATCGCCGTTCTCGTCGACGCCAAGAGCGGTCTTCTCATCGATGCCTATGCCCATCGCCACATCGGACCATCCGTCCTCGACTATGCGTGCAAGGAAGGTCACGAGCCTGCCCATGCGGTCCCTGGCGACGAAATGGCTGTCGGTTATCTTGTCCTCCATGTGCTCCATGCTGAGGAAGTCGCGCTCTATGGCCACACTGCGGTTGTATGGGTTGATGAGGGCCGCCTCTGAGTCGATTGTGTCGTACTTGGCTGAGAACGCGAACTCCCCCAGTATGGCGAGGCCTGCACTAGTGCCCCCTACAGGAGCAGGCTTGTTCGCGACGAAGTGTATGGCGTCCTCGACGGGCGTCCCATTCCACATGCTGACGTAGTCCCACTGATCGCCACCAGCGATGAAGAGCGCCTCAGCGTTGCGAATTGTGTTCAGGATGAACGAGTCGTAGCAGGCCTCCTGCGACAGGAACACTATCGACTCGACCGAGTCGACGCCACCGAGCCTGTTGAAGACCCACGGGTTGTAGCCGTCTGAGCCGGAGCAGCGTATGACGACGAAGTCCCCGCCGCCAGATTTGGAAATCATCCATCTCATTGCGTCGGCGATGTCATTGCTGCCACCTGCTAGCAACATGCCCTGCGATGTCTGAGTGACCACATCCTCAGGGTTGCCTGTCAGATAGTATTCATAGGTCACCGTCTCGGTTGCCACGCCCCAGTAAGTCTCGAGGAACGCCCACCAGCCACTGTTCGGGAACTCGAAGCTCATGTAGGGCACGTGGGTATTTGCAGTGTAGCTGCTCGTGGTGTACATAGCGTATGCCGGCGGGAACCTGATCCCCATGCCCTCATAGCCGAACCGCTCGCTGTTCTTCGTGGTGCCCATGCCAATCATGCATGCCTCGTATGCGGAAAGCACTTCGGCACACGCAACCGCAGCAGGATCGTTCTTCTCAAGACTGTCCATGATGTACCCTACGAAAGTGGGCATGTCTATCCGGCCAACTGCTGGCGAGCCTGGGGTGATAGCAGCTCGACGAGCTGTGGAGATCACCGAGCTGTACGAGTCGATGTCCTCAGCGAGCGTGTCCGCCAGGACCAGGACCGCCTGGCCCAGCGCCTCTACCTCGGACATCTTGAACACCGACTGCGTCGTCAGTATCTCCCATTGGAACGGAGCAACGCTGAACAGCTCCGTGAACTCATCGACTATGATGAGGCTCAACTCCTCCTCGCTCATCTCAGGACACGCGTTCAGGCTGAGCAGTATCTCATCGTACGAGAAGCCGCGGTAGCCGATGCTGCTCTCGCTCGCGACCATGTAGTCCGTGTCAAGACCCTTGACACGGTACTCGTACACCGTTTCCATCTGGCCTATGGAACACTCGTCCATGGCCATGATGTCCACATGGTGGCCATCGAGAGCGGCGATGGCCTCGTGGTGCGAGAGCCAGTCGCCGCCCCATTCATCGTCCCCTGGCGAGCCGTCCTCCATCGTCTGGTCCCACGCTATTCCATCCACGTCCGAACCGTGATTCCAGAAGAACAAGAGCATGTGCTCAGAAGGATAGTTGGTAGAGCTGTAGTCTACGAACTGTTCCAGCGTCTTCTGGTCGCCCATGTTGACCTCTCCGAGGCTCTCGAGCTTCACCAGCTCATGGTCTTCGACGGACAACAGATAGGCGGGCTCGTAGAGTGTGTCCAGCAGTATGAGCACATTGACATCAGAACTGGAGCCGCCTCTCTTCAGCTCCTCGAGGTCCGTCTCATTGAGGGCGTCCAAGTCGTTGTCCGCGGTCAGATACACGAGCACGGTCCATTGAGCGATCTCGGACAACACGACCGCGTCTACCGTATCCCTATAATTCTCCGCGGATGCGAACCCTGCGAAGAGCGAGGCCGCTATCGCCACGGACACAAACACACGGAGTATTCTCCCCGAATCATCAGTCCGAAGTATCCTCTCACCCCCCTTGGTGATTGGGGGGGCAACAGCATCGTTGGGTTTAGACTTGCCGATACTGACTCCGTGGAACATTAGGCAGCTTCGGAAGGAACCATGTTCAACTTCAATTCCCTGCGATAGAGAAGACCCACTCAACCAGGCTTGCATGTCGCATCGTGCCAATCCACGGCTAGATTCACGGAATTCTTGATATAGCGCAACGGAGATTGGCTGTGCAGTGGCTTGGGAGGATTGGTATGATTAAGCTTATCCGCGAAAATTCTGTGGGCAAGTCAGTGATTATTCTGGCAGCAGTGATCCTCGCTGTCCCTGGATTCACAGGGCTATCGATTGCTGTTGATCAGGAGGACAACGGCATTCCGGAGTGGACTATCGCCCTCTTCATAAATGCCGACAACAACCTGGAAATCTGCTACGACGACTTCACCTATCCGTGGCTGTGTGCCCTCCCAGATAACGACGAGGTAGACATCGTCTCGTGGGTGGACAGGCTGAGCACGACGGGGTATGAAATCATCGAGTTCTCAGGCGAGGACACGACGATCAGCTACGTGGAGACGGAGCTGGGATTCGGCCTTTCCTCCACACTGAGGGATTTCCTCATATGGACCAACACCGAACACCCGTCGGAGAACTTGGCAGTGATAATGTGGGACCACGGCAGCGCGTGGCGATCCTTCAGCAGCGACGATACGGATGGATCGAGGATGTATGGCCCTGACCTGGACCAGGCGCTGCGGGAAGCCGACATACCACTGGACATATTGGGCTTCGATGCCTGCTCGATGTCAAGCATGGAGAGGCTGTACGAGGTCGGTTACTCCGGGTATGTCGACATAATGGTGGCCTCGGAGGAGCTTGTGCCCGGCAACGGTTTCCCGTATGATTTGATGTTCACACCATTGATACAGGACTCCACCAGGGCACCCGTGCAGGTCGCGGGAGACATGGTGATGGGTTGGGAATCGTACTACCACCAATCTCAGAGGGTAAACCTCGCAGCGATAGACGTGAACCAGTTCATGGCCGCAATGAATTCCTTCAGCGACTGGACAGACGACATGATAGACGGAATCGACCTGTTTAAGAATGCATACAATCACGCGGCCAAGGATGCATATGCCGACTGCGGGACTCAGTTCCAGCTAGATATGATCGACCTGGCCGAATTGCTCTATGAGGAATTGGCCAGATGTCCTGCAAGCGATGAGCGGACGGCCCTGTCGGACTCGACCCTTGGACTGACCGACGCTTTGAAGGGTTCGGTCATAGCCATATCCACATCGGCTGTTACGAGGGACACCCACGGCATGACGATATACTGGGGATGGTATGGCTCCTGGAACTCGTTCGAGACGCGGTATCTTGAGACGCTCTGGTTCCCCGACGATACAGGTTGGGGAGAGTTCCTTGAGCTGTTCAACCTGAAGTAGAGGCAGTTGAGAGCACGAACGCTCTACTGGGGCCTGGGCTTAGCCGTAGAATCGACCAGGCAGGCCTGCAGATCGCACTAACCAGGACTGAGCCAGGGGCCCGCGAAAGAGCAGGAAGAGGCGCACCCGGTCGTCGTTACAGCGACAGTTCGAGTATGAACTCGTATGCCTCCAGCCCCAGGACAGTGTCCGATTCCGTGAGCGCGGATACGGCTCCGCCAGTGTCTCCATCAGCTATAGCCTCGGCAGCGATCGCCTCCGCCTCCGCGTTCTTCTCGAAGGCCCCGGACTCCCACTCGGTCAGCACTGGCGCGAGCTCTACCCAGGTTTCGAATGTCCCCTCCCTGAGTAGGCTCGCGGCCTTCCATACGATGCCGTTGACATACGCCGAGAGCGTCTCTACGAGCTCGCCAGGACGCTTCATGAGACCGTTGTGGAGGGGGAAGTAGGGCGTGTACCCAGGGTTGTTGATGGCAGTCCACATGACCGACATGATGGACGGGTTCTCAGAGTCTATCTCGAACACACCCGCGGCGACGGTCCTGATGTTGCATATCGAGAATCCGGGCCAACCGAAGCCCCATGTACCCCAGGGCATCTCGTCGAGATGCCTCTCGATAATCTCCCAGGGCTGCGAGTTGCCGTAGTCGTCCACATCCCTCGTGAACGACACGAGGTCCTGGACCGTGACGACGTTGCCACTCTCCGAGAGCAACTCGTAGGCGCGGTCCATCCTGGAGACCGAGGGGACCCAGAAGTACCCGAACTCCTCGTTCACGACCCAATTGAAGAACGGCGGCAACGTGTAGTGGTTCGTGTGCACGGCAACGCCGTCCGTTATCTCCTGCCAAACGGTGTCCTCGCCATCCTGGGTCTGGTAGCACGACGACACCGCCTCTATGAACGCAGCCGAGTTCTTGTCCGCGACCATCACGCTCGTGCCCCCGTACTTGTCGACGCTGCGGACGAGCTCGATTGCCTCGTCCACGGTCGAGCACATCTCAAGCACATGGCGGTTCAGGGGGTTCTCGTCCCAGCCGCCCTCGTAAAACTCGGGCACGGGCACCCAGTTGTTGCCGTCGCTTAGGCCAGCATCGTTGAGGCCGAATGAGATGCCCCAGTCACCCGCGCCCGCGACGGCAATGAACCCGTGCCTTCCATCGATGGGCTCGACGACAAGGAGTACGTTCGGGCAGTTCGCGTCCCTTGTCTTCGATGCGAGCGTGTTCCCAGTCACGGAGCCCGACCCAACGGCGACGAGTATCGTGCAGCCGTCATGGCTTCGAACTGAGGAGCCGAACATGTTCATCGCCAGGAGTTCGCCGAAGTCCACGTCCGAGGCGGCTGCCATGGCGCGTATCTCCGTGATCATGTGCTCAGGCATCGACGAGGACAGCGATACGGCCTGAGCGGCCGTGGCCATCTTGTCCATTCCCTTAGCCTCGGCCTCCTCCCAGAACCCGTTCAAGTTGTCCCTGATCATCTGGCCTACAGCGAGGCCGTAGGCCGTCCCGCGCTCTTCCGGCGCGCCTGAGAGCACCACGACGGGCATCCCGTCGAGTATAGGCAAGGCCGCCTCCGCTCCCCCGGAGCCGACAGGCATGAACGCCATAAGACACAACGCGGTCGCTACACATACTGCAAACGATACGCAAGACACCCTAATGCGATACTCCCCCTATCACACGGGCCACCAGCCAACCGATGTGCTCTGCGGGGATGCCCGTGCTCCGATACCCTGACCGCAGTACATGCTAGAAATCGATTGCGGTCAGTGCAATCGCCCGATGTGGCGTCGGAGTGCCAAACAGCCTTTCGACCTGATTCTCCGAGACCCACGAGGAAAGGCGATGAAATAGGGCTGAGAAAGAGTTTAGCTCGGTGCTAGAATCGCGAGATTGAAATCCTGCTAGCCGTCCAAGTGTAAATCCGGCTCTCCGCACTTACATGCTAAATAGGACAAGAGGATTAGACTGGAGAGTTGATTCGATGCACGGATTGAATGTGCTGGCAACATGGAGCGGGGGCAAGGATAGCTGCTTTGCCAGCTACAAGGCAATGCTCGATGGTGCCAATATAACCAACTTGGTAAACACAATTTCTGAAGAAACCCAAAGAGTGAGATTTCATGGGATTGAAGATACACTAGTTCAGGCACAAGCGGAAGCGATTGGAATCCCTCTCCATCAAATAGAAACAAGAGGTGACGATTATGAAAGTGACTTCAAAGAAGGCATAAGAAGTCTGATTCTAGACAGAAACATTCAGGCCATGGTCTTTGGCGATATCCACTTAGAGCCTTGTAGAAAATGGGCGGAAAGAATTTGCAGAGAATTAGATATAGACGTCATGGAGCCTCTGTGGAATAGACCCGTAAAAGAAATCTTAATAGATTTCATGCGCAGTGGATTTGAAGCATGCATAACCAGCTGTCAAGCAGATTTGGTGAGCGGCAAGTATGTTGGAAGAAGATTAAATGAAGACTTGCTGGAAGAAATCATTGGACTAGGAATCGATGTTTGTGGAGAGAATGGTGAATTTCACACGGTAGTTACCGATGGCCCCATTTTCAAACGAAGAATAGATGTTCTTGAATCTCAGAAGGTACTGAGAAACGGCTATTGGTTCTGGGATATCAAGGAATATGAATTAGTCAATAAGTAACCTGGCGGGCTCAAATGCTGCTTCGTACCCTGCACATTCCAATCATCGGGATTACATCTTCCCTGCGCAACTATTCATCTTCAAAGCAGTTCGAAAGGCCTATGATGCGACTCGGGCATAGTCGACGAGGAGACGATATCGTTGCAGATCACGGATTTGAGTGAAGAGAACGAGAGGCTCTACTTCGTCTGTCTCGAGGATTGGTCAGATGAAATGAAGGACGCAGGAGACCACAAGGAACGATGGTACCTAAGAATGAAAGAGAGTGGCCTCAGAGTCAAACTAGCTGTTGATGACAATGGTGTCGTTGGCGGGATGATCCAGTACATCCCAGTAGAGTTCTCAAACGTTCGCGGTGAAGACCTCTATTTCATCAACTGCATCTGGGTACACGGGTACAAGCAGGGAAGGGGCGATTTCCGCAAGAAGGGAATGGGAAAGGCACTTCTCAAAGCGGCGGAAGATGACGCTAGAAAACTCGGGGCGAAGGGGATGGCTGCGTGGGGCGCCAGTTTGCCCGTGTGGATGAGAGCGTCGTGGTTCAAGAAGCAAGGATACGAGAAAGCGGATAAGGATGGCATGGCTGTGCTCCTATGGAAACCCTTCACCCAATATGCTAAACCGCCACATTGGATCGAGCAGAAGAAGAGGCCGCAGGCAACTTCGGGGAAGGTGACTGTGACTGCGTTCATAAACGGATGGTGCCCTGCCCAGAACCTGGTATATGAAAGGGCTAAACGAATTGCTGCTGAGCTGGGTGACAAGGTGGTGTTCAACGGTGTCGACACTTCTGAGAGGAGTACGTTCCTTGAATGGGGCATAAATGACGGCCTGTTCATAGATGACAAGGTTGTGAGAACCGGGCCCCCACCAACTTACGAGAAGTTGCGGAGGCTGATCGCAAAAAGGCTCAGGAGACTGAAGTAGGACTCTCACGTCGAGAATCCTGGCACCCTTGGGAACGCTTGACAGAACGAACTGGCAGACTCTCAAAGGATTCTATGGCTTGAACCTGGCCAGAAAGTCATCAATGGGGATTGCCGATAGCGTGTTCGTCTCGAGGGTTCCGCGGGAACCCAGGTCCACCATGACCTTTGAGATTGTGAGATTGTCCTGTGCTTCCAGGATGGTGAGGAAATCGTATTCGCCGAGGAGTGCGAACTGGTGCATAACTCGTGCGCCCATCTTCGAAATCTCCTCGTTCACTTCCTTCACGCGTTCCGGCTTGGCCTTGAGTGTCTTTCGTCCTTCATCTGTCAGTTTCGACAATACGACGTACACCGCCACTTCAACCACCTACACGACCGCATGAAAATCGTCCCTCTTATCTCTTTTGCCGATTAGCGGTGAGCCGTCGATCCGGGTATGCAAGTCGCCCAAAGTGAGAAAATGCATCAAGGGCTGGAAATAGGAAAAGGGTTTGCCTGATCCGGGGCTTCTGATCGAGAGCAGCACACTAAGAACTGGCGTCTGTTTATGGTATCTGGACTGTGTCGATCACGTGGATTACGCCATTGCTGGCATCAATGTCCGTCTTGATGACCTTGGCAGATCCAACCCTGACACCTTGCGAGAGGTCGACCCTGAGATCCTTTCCCTGGACGGTTCTCAGTGAAGCCTGTTTTGTAACGGCCTCAGCGTCCATCTTCCCAGAAACCAGGTGATACTTCAGAATCGCACTCAGCTTCTCCCTGTCCTTCAGGAGACCTTCAACTGTCCCCGATGGGAGCTTGGCGAACGCTTCATCCGTCGGGGCGAACACTGTGAAAGGTCCGCCCTTGCTCAAAGTATCTACCAGACCAGCCTCTGTTGCGGCTTTCAAGAGGGTCTTGAACGATCCCGCTTCCGATGCGACTTCGACTATGTTCTTCATCCATTCCTCCTCCACTCACTATGTGAGCCACTTCGAATGGGCACTTTTGTTGTTATAGAATTGGACGTACAGGTGCGGTATCATGCGCCGATTTGCATAATGAAAGGAGATGATCTTTCGAGATTCACATTTGTTCGCTCTCGAGACGTGACAATAATTCAGTACTATGTATCCAAACCGCGAGGAATTTCCTACGCTTCGAATTTGATGCATGCTAGTGTGCTGCAAAACCGCATAGACCGAGCTCCAGGCTCCCCCTTCGCATTGTGGATGGGCGCAAGGCTTATCTTGGGGCCGTTGCTCTTCTTCAGCAGCCGGGTCATCCTCACGTATGCTGATCGTGGAACAAGTCGTGGGCGCCTCAGGAACGAGCGCCGCCGTAGCGGCCTGCCATGGGCGCTGAGCCCGGGCCAGATGTCGATGTATGGGTCATGCGAGCAACCAACCAGCTGTCATTGCAGTCATCACAGCACCCATAGTGATCGCTCCAAGAATGGGCTTTGGAGTGCGCATGAAAACAAATCCAGAGTAAATCCCAAGCGGCAATGTCGCCGCCGTGGCAACGCTGACCTCTAATGGAAACAAGTCTCCCGTGAACGCGAAGACGTAGACATAGGTCGAGGCAATCACGACCATGTGCAACAACCTTGTTCGATCGCCCAGTCTAACGACTAAAGTGAGCTTACCAGATTGCCTGTCCGCCATCATGTCGGCCCAATGAATGCCCAAGAGGTTTGCCATCACGATTAAGAAAACTGGCACACACCATAAGACAGCTCTCGCAGGTATTTCACTAGTCTGAGAGGCGAGCGCGAGGAGGGGCATAAGGAACCCGCCGAGAATGGCATTGTCAAGCTCCCCCCAGCCCCGCCTTATGAGCCGCATCGGAGACATAGAATATATCCAGCCTCCGGCTAGTCCCGACACAACGACCAATCCCGTGACGGGATAAAGAATTCCTGAAGTGATGCCTACGGCCGTTAGGATCATGGCGGACCCAAATGAGACCACAGCTGCATTCAACGCCAGCGATCTAGGAACCTGCTTCGATATGAGAACACCACTGCCTCCTGTAACTATGGTTCTTGCTGTAAGTGAGTCTGTGTCCACATCTGCATACTCGTCGGCATAGTGTGCCATCATTATCGCCGAGATCAAAATGACAAAGCCGAGAAAGGCAGCGGCCAAATCGACCGCTCCCATTTCGTACTGTGCCATGGCCAAACCAAGGGCGTATGAAATGATGCCGGCAACAATAATCAGAGGCCTCGCCATCTTCACTAACGCAATCGACGTTGAATAGAGCATAGCCATAGCTCATCTCCTAGAATAGTAGTAGTCGAATATCTGGTCAAGATCCCCGCCGAGTGCGTACCAAACGCGGCACTTCAGGAATTTAACAGTATGACGGATATTGCCGTGCTTCCGAAAAGCATCGGCGCTTGTGATTACAGTCTCTCGAAGAAGTCTCACCTTCCCGTGCTTCCTCATGCATTTGCCAAGTCTGACGTCTTCCATGATCGGCACATCAATAGCCTGAAGGCATCCCCTCAGGATTCCTGTTCGCAAGAATATCCCCCTGTCGCCCCAGACATCTCCCAGGACCCACGAAAAGAGGCTGCCCAATGGCAAAAGAAACTGAAGATAAGCGCTTCTTTTGTCGAACGACCTGGAGAATGCGCCACCGGCGGTCTTCGGATCCGACATGGCCTTGATTATGGCAGAATCCCAATCATTCGGCAGCGTGGTATCAGAGTGCAGGAGTAGAGATATGTCTCCTTTAGCGATCTTTGCGCCCTCTATGAACGCATATCCGCGTCCGATCCGATTGGAAACTACGACTATCTCGCTCGGTCCTTCGGGAGAGATCTTACCCACCAGTTCCGGGCTATTGATGACGATGATCAGCTCGGCGATGACATTAGAAGCATGGACAGACTCTCTGATCTGCAGAAGCCTGGAAATGCCCTCATGAACGGGCACTATGACCGATATGATTGTTCTGCCTTCATTCGGCGAACCTTTCTCAACCATATTCGCAATCATTTCCTCGATCATCTCAACAAAGCCTTGTTCTCGCAAATGAAGCGCATTGTTCTTTGTGCGAATGAAGACTGCTCGCAGAGATCCTGGAATAGCGCGCTAAGATCATCCATTGTGTCGACATCGCTCCATTCTTGAAGTATGTGAATTTTCAGGCCTGCCCCTTCCAACTTTGATAAAGTGTCCTCGAACACCTGCGAAGTACTCCAATGGATCCCCTCAAAAGCATCTGGAAGAAATGCGCGGCGACTGAATCCTATGAGGTAGTATCCTCCATCGGTCGAAGGGCCAATCACTGCATCGTGACCATCGAGCGCGGAAGAGGACTCGACCAGAATCCTGACGGGCAGATCCGGCGAGTCGCTTCCAATCGCCACGACCTTTTCGAACTCCTTATTGAATGCATCGCTGAAGGCGTTCCTAAGCCTTTGTCCCATGTCTCGTCCGCGCTGAGGGATATAGGTCACGTTTGTTCCAAGCCAACTCTGAAATCCTCCCAGCTTGGTGCTCGGATAGTAGCAGATGGAAAACGGAATTCCTGATGCCTTGAGAGTCTCAATCGAATCCAGTACGAAGCAACCGTAGAGATCTATGACCTTGTCCTCTGGCAGGTTCCGTGCAAGTCTTTGCTTGACAACCCCTTTCTGCGGGTATTTCGTGAGGAGAAGAATGCATGCGTTTGATGCAGTCCCGCAATGCTCAGGATTCTTATTTCTATCGGACAAGTGCTCCCCCGCAAGACGACCCTTGGCCCGCGGTGCAACCGAAGCAGTGGCTCTCCGTTACGATTCTCCTGCGGGAATATTGCTTTGGGTCGCAATCACGAATGTGCTGAGGTACAGAGTCATCGACCGTCAATCCAAGACCGAGGTTGAAGTCGCAGTCGTAGACTTTTCCGTCCCAACCAACATTAATCTGGCTTCTGCACATCAGTCCATCGATGGTTTCTTTGTTGAAGGCCTTCCGTAGCAGCCAATCATACCTCTGGAAATGGCCCTTTTGGCGCAACATCTCGTTGAAGCGGCCGACTGGCATATTAGCAATCGTGATAAGGCTATTGAAGTCAATGCCGTATTCCCTGAAGAGTATCTCCCGGTACTCCTGCTCCAAGGCAGACTGCTCTGCTGGCAGGAAATCACCCTCTGGGTTGAATACCAAATCCAGCTGAAGTTCGAGAACCCTTCCGTAGCCAGCTTTGTTGAGTCTCTTCAGAGCTTCGATGCTGCGATTGAAGACGCCATCTCCGCGCACAGCGTCGACCTCCTTTCTTAGATAGCAGGGAAGAGACGCTACGAGCTTCACTCGATTCTGCTTGAAGAAATCAATCATCGACTTCATTCTTGGCTCAATAAGAATTGTCAGATTTGTCCTGATCTGGACTCTGAAGCCTTCTGCGGACATCGCCTTGACGAACCTCTTCAGATTAGGATTCATCTCGGGGGCTCCTCCGGTAATGTCCACAAGCTTCGGTCTGATGTCACGCGCAGCAGTTATCACGAGCTGCATGGTGTTCCAATCCATCAGCTCCCTCCTCTCGGGACCCGCCTCGAGATGACAGTGTTTGCAGCGATTGTTGCAGAGGAATCCAACATTCACCTGAAGCGTATCCACTCGCTCCGAAAACAGCTCAGTTCCAACAGCATTCTTTATCCTCTTCTCAAAGTCATTCATGTTCCCGCCATTTCCCGGTGCCTGAATTGCGATAATGGCCTTTAATGACTCTTCCTACCGGAGAATCTTCCGTCTTGTCTATGCGGCAGTAGTGTTCAGAGTCGAATGCCTAGTATGACAGGCCAGTCATGTCGCAATGCGAGGCCAATCAGGCCGAATTGATGTCGGAGCTAAACCCCTTTCTTCTGATTTCAATCAGGGGTAAGTCCGAGCTTCCTATCGCAATACGGGAAGACTCGGCTTACTTCGGCGGCTACTTATTGACCACGGGAGCTTCGTATGGCTCCAATTCTAGGGGACGTGCTCTTGAGGAGACTGCTTTGGAATGAAGTAGAACAGCCGATGCTTGCAGGATGCATGCGATTGCACATAGGTAGAATCCTCCTCCAGGACCACCGGTGTATACAACGTCCCCATCGGTTGTGCTCGAAAAGAATCCCGACACATACTGCGAAGGGGCCGCGCTAGGGAAAGCCAACGTGAAGTACACAAGCATCCCGACGCCAATCGTAACCGGTGCCATTCCAGATGCTATGTCCCTGATTGCAGATCCTTTTGTGTCTGACATGACCCAATACGCGTAGTGGAGGGATGCGAGAAACCACAGGACGGCGAAGAACTTCAGCATTTCCATTACTTCCCCTACGGGGTTCCAATCGCGGTAACTCTCGGCTGTTCCGTATAGTGGGTCAAAATGATTCAGATAATACTCAGACACGATTATGTGTCCATTTGAGATGTAGTACCACGACATCCAAAATGACCCCATGACAAAGAAGACTGCGATAAATGTCAGAAGAACGCTGCCCATAGAATAGCCTGGCAGCCTCGCCATTGTATCCCTCATATCCTACATCAGATACTATACTCCTCCCACCTTATTGACTTTTCTCACGTGGAATTGCCGGGGTTAGATCCTTTTCTCTTTTCTTGTCAATATCAGATAGGTTAGCAAGGTCTCAATTCCCTCCGATAGAACCGAACCATCCGACCGGGGTTAGAGATCGCACCAAGAGAAAGAGCCATGGGAGGCGAAAGAAACCCTTAAGCCATGCCAGGCAATTCCGGCCATGGGCACGGGGGAACTCGGGTATGTCAATCAGTGACTCTTCGAAGCGTCTAATGTGTTTGATGGTTTCTGCGGCGTTCGCCGTCCCGCTCTTCGCGAGCCTGGCGGCAGGAGAGGGTGAAGACGGTGCTGCAGACTGGACACTGGCGATATACCTCGACTCCGATAACGATCTCGACTTCTGGGCGCAGGAAGACGTGAACCAGATGCTAAGCATCGGCTCCACAGAATCTGTCAACATTATCCTTCTGTGGGATACGGAGATAGGCCCTGCGCATGTCTATCACGTGCTCAAAGGAGAGCTTCGAGAGCAGGAAGACTGCGGGCTGCACGGGGTCGAGACGAATATGGGTGACTCGGAGACACTCAGAGAGTTTGTCACGTACGCCACCTCGAATTTCGAATCGGAGTACTTCCTGCTCGTTCTCTGGAACCACGGGGACGACTCCCTGGGAGTATGCTTCGACTACGACACCGGAGCCGACGATAGCATAGACTACCTCACCCACCAAGAGGTGGTGTCAGCCCTAACCGACTACGAAGTAGACGTGCTCCTGTTTGCTGCCTGTATTCTCGCAATGGTTGAGGTTGCCTACGAATACTACGCATCTGGAGCGGACATTGACTATGTCGTAGCCAGTGAGGGGTACGACCCGATGCCTGGCTTCCCGTGGGACACCATTCTGACGAAACTCGTTGCCCAGCCTGGCATGGCTCCACTTACGCTCGCCACGACCTTGGTTGACGAACACGTCGACTACTACAACGTTAAACACCGGGGAGAGGAGGGACCACACCAAGACGGGCAACTGGAGGATGACCCAGGAACTGCCTGGTGGTACATGTCATACGAGCACGTGACCTTCTCCGTGATAGAACTCTCCGGAATGGGAGAAGTCGTATGCGACATCAAGGACATGGCGTCTGCGCTAATCCTCGAGATGGATGAGTATGCAAGTATTGTGTCATACGCGAGAGCGCAGGCAATCCTGCCCTGGTCCCAGAACGGCTGGGAAAGAACTGTCGACCTCCCGACGCTTGTGGAGGCTATTCGCGATCGAAGCCTCGGTGCTGTCATGTCTGCGTGCGAGAATGTGATGATGAGTCTGTCGGATGCGGTTGTCTACTATCGCAGTATAGACGAACGGTCGGGATACGAAGGTATGGGCGTACTCTTCCCCAGATCGCTCGCGATGTATGAGAATTGCCAGGTGAACGTAGGCCATTGGCCCATGCCACAATGGTCCGAGTATTACGGGCAGATGCTCTTCGTGGATGAGATTTGGCTTGACTTCCTTGACGCATATTGGAGCGCCGCGCCTTCTGGTCCATCTTCATGAGTAAACGGTGGGTCAGAACCGCTGGCGAGAGGAGTGGGACAAAGCCATAGGAGCGGAGAGAAGCCCTTAGGCCGAAGGCGATTCAAGGATGGGGGAATGGCGACGGTCAAGAGGGAACCATCTCTGAGTGTGATTCTCGCTCAGTTCCCACAATCTTCTGGCCAGTTCAGGGTCGTTGGACTCTTTAGAGGTCTTTGTCACCCTCCTCTTTCTGAAGCATTCTCCCGAGATGTTCATCACGTTCTGCGAGCTAGCCAAGTAGACAGAGGTGTCTGCACCTTTCTCGGGACTGGCTCCGAACACCCTGAAGAAAGTCCTGCCAAACGCTCCTGCGTTTCTCGACAGGCCCGTGGCGACAAGCCCCGGCATCAGACAATTGGCGGTGACGCCTGTGCCTGTCAGTCTCCTTGAAAGCTCCTTGATGAAGAGTATGTTCGCCAGCTTTGATTGCCTGTAGGCCTTCATCGCGTTGAACTTAGTTTTGAATTCAACGTCGTCAAAATTGATGGTCCCTCCATGAAGCCCCGAGGAAACACTGATGATCCTTGCTGGGCTGCTCCTCTCCATCAAGTCAAGGAGAAGGTTCGTCATAAGGAATGGCGCAAGATGGTTTACCGCGAATGTATTCTCTATTCCGTCCTTCGAAACCTTCCTTTCTCTCTCCCACGTCCCTGCGTTGTTGATCAGAATGTGCAACCTGTCGTATCTCTCCCGGAAGTTGGCGCAACAATCATGCACAGAAGACAGAGATGATAGGTCGCATTCGAGGGAATCAATCATTTCGTTCTTGGAAACAGCTGTTATTTGGCCTCTTGTGGCCTTTCCCTTCTCGGCGCTCCTCGCCGTGAACACAACAGTTGCTCCCATCTTCCCTAACGCTAACGCTGTTTCCCTTCCGATGCCAGATGTGGCCCCAGTTATCAGGCATATCTTGCCGCTCATCATACCTGTCATGCCATCATCGTATGTTATGACTGCAATTGTTCTTTTGCCCGATTTAGATAGGACTCGCTTCTCGCGAAGAACAAGCTCAAATCGCTTCCAGCTGAGAGAAGGCCGCGGGGAGGAGCCAAAAGATGACCCAGTAATTCAGGCTTGAATGTCGCACAAACTGAATTCCCCACTCCACGAGGAAGAGCGATGAAATCACCTACATCCGAGTGCAAGAGCGCCCTGATTGAAGACGAGCCATCCGTCCCGTTTCATCCAGGGTTCCCCCTGCAGCTCGGCCATTCTTGCCGTACGCGAATGCTGATAATCGCCTAT
The DNA here is from genome assembly GCA_029864565.1 of Thermoplasmata archaeon. Taxonomy (GTDB): domain Archaea; phylum Thermoplasmatota; class Thermoplasmata; order UBA10834; family UBA10834; genus UBA10834. Next base: position 48,144 of record JAOTTD010000001.1, read on the forward strand.
AATTTGACGATGTTTGATATCGTCAGCCCTTCAGGTCGGCGGCGCCTTCCTCCTGCGGACTGCGATGGCTACTGCTATAAGGGTGATCGCGGCCAAGGCCGCGAGTGCAATCAATAGCCACGGCATCTCCGAACCTGGGAGACCCTCGTCCGGCTGACCAGCTATGCCGAAGAGGGACAACCCTGACACGTTGGCCCACAGATACCCCTCGTAGGACATGCCGAAGAGTTCCACATCCGTCGTGTTCACACCGGTGGTATCGACGATGTCAGAAAGTCTTACCCATTCGCCGTCTGCCGACAGGAGGAAGAGCTGCAGCGAGCTCTCATTCAGATCCTCAGGGTCGCCCGCGTCGCCGTCGCCATTGACGTCGAGGTCGGAGGCCGTGTAGTATATCTTAATCAGCGAGCCCGAAACGACGGCCGACAGGTCCGGATCGAGTGACTGGAACTCTATCCGAACATACTTATCCATCATGAGTTCGCCAGGCGCCAGGGCGTCAGACCCGGAGAGACTATCCGAGACCTCGTCGTCATGGAGCTTGTCCACTCTCACGCTGAACGTGGCCATGTTGTCGAGCTTCGTCCACACGAACGTGTCGGTGGCCCTCATGGTATCCATCTGGTCGAGCATGAAGCAGGCCCTCGGGTTCAGGTAGTCCACCATCACGCTCCTCTCCGATACGGTCATGCGCATGCTCTTCAGGACGCCCAGTACCCGGATCCAGTCGGTGTCGTAGACGTGCGAGAGCATCACTACCGTCTGCGTCTCGTTCCACAGCCCGTACCTGACCGCCATCCGACCGTATTCCGAGTCGAGCATCTGAACAAGGACTTCACCAGAGTCCTCTAGTATTGAGTATATGATTCCGCCCGCGGTGCCTTCGCCCGCTTCGGGGTGGCCAACGAGGACGATGTACCTCGCATCGGCATGTTCCGCCAGCAACGTATCGGGACCTACGGTTCTGACATCTGCGTTCTGCGTAAGATGCAGCGCGAACTCGGCCGAGCCTTCGATGTCGTCGTAGCAGAGTACGATCTCGTCCTCAAGCTCGAGCAGGTAGTCGAGGTCGAGTGAGTCGGGCACGCCATCGCCGTCGGAGTCGGTGCTCCTCGGATTGAGACCCAACTCCAGCTCTCTAGAGTCGTTAACCCCGTCGCCGTCCGTGTCCTCCGACAGGGGGCTCATCATTGACGATATCTCGAACCCGTCCGAGAGCTTGTCTCCGTCAGAGTCTCCGGAGGTCGCGTTGGTGTTGAACAGAACCTCTTGGCCGTCATCGATGCCGTCAGCGTCGGTGTCTGCAGAGTTGGGATTTGCCCCGAGCTCGTACTCCTGACCGTCGAACATGGAATCCCCGTCGGTGTCTGGATTCTTGGGATCAGAGCCGAAGCCGATCTCCTTGAAGTCATCCAGGCCGTCCTGGTCGGTGTCAGGTGTGTTCGGGTCAAGGTCCAGGATGAACTCCTCGTAATCTGTCAGCCCTTCGCCGTCGGTGTCCTGAACCTTCGGGTCACTTTCGAACTCGACCTCGGCCCCGTCCCCGAGCCCATCGCCGTCCGTGTCCCAGTGTGTCAAGTTGGTCCCGAGCTGCCACTCCTCCATGTCCTGAAGCCCGTCCTCGTCCGGGTCAATCGAACGCGGATCGGACTGCATAGCAGCCTCGTCGGGGTCGGGAACGCCGTCGGCATCTGTGTCGGGCGTCATCGGCTCGCTGCTGACCGTGAGCGAGGAAGTAGACTCCTCTGTCGTGACAGTAATAGACCATCCGCTTTCCTCTTGGACATCGGTCAGGCCGTCGCTGTCAGCGTCGAGGAACACATAGTCGGGCTCTGCCTGAATCAGCTCCATGTCGTGAGAGCATCTGGTCACGTTCCCCCAGCTCGCTAGGTAGATGCGATTCCCGCCGTCCACTGTAATGCCGTTGGCTGCGATGTAGTCCTCTTCAAGGCTGCACATCCATCTGCCGTCCGATGTCCATTTCTGTATCCGGCCCGCGAAATCCCCGCTACCATCAAGCGTCAGTATGTCGCCATTGACGTCGACCCTGATGCTCCTGACTCGGTCGAGAAAACCGTCCTGGGTGCCTGTCTCGCCCCACATCGTCACGAACGTGCCGTCGGGTTCGAACTTCTGAATCCTGTCGTTGTTCGTGTCTGAGATGTAGACATACCCATCCTCATCGACATCGATGTCTGCCGCGTACCATCCCAGGTCGAACTGCCCAGGTCCGGTGCCGGATTCTCCCCAAAGAGCCTCCTGCGATATCATTTCAGTTCCATTCATCAAGAACTTGCGAACACGATCGTAGGAGTCCAGAACGTACAGATAGTACGTGTTGGGGTCCGGACCGTTGGGGTCCAGAGTCATCCCGAATATTGAGACGTCGATGCCCACGAGAACGCTGCCAGGTATCTGACTCAAGAGCGTTCCGTTTGTTGCATAGACAAGGACATCCGCGCCCGTGCATACGACCAGGAGTGTCTGGCGCTCGCCGGACAAGTTCAGGTAGATGCATTCCAACTCATCCGGCCTGTAGTCGGGGACCGGAAATCCTCCGACCTCAGTCCCGTTCTGATCGAAGACCACGACGTTGGTGGAGTTGTCTGTGTACACAAATCCGTCCTCGTCTACTGCGACGCAATTCGGGGAGTATCCCACAGCCTCGGGCACGAAGGAGGAGCTGAAATCGATATGCGTAAGATAGTAGTCCGTGATCTCGTCCTGAATGCCGTCCCCATCAGTGTCGGCACTCCTCGGGTTCAGTAGACAGTAGTACTCCTCGAAGTCGCCGATTCCGTCTCCGTCGGTGTCGCTCAGATGGGGGTCGGAATTGACCAGCCAGTAGTAGGTGTCGTTCCTGTACGTGAAATTCACCGCCCATCCGTGATACTCGAAGAAGTCCGTGAGGCCGTCCCCGTCCGAATCAGGGCTGGAGAAGTTGTATCCTCTGGCGTGTTCGAATCGGTCGTCGAGACCATCCAAGTCGGTGTCGCGTCCGTGCCGGATGCTCGGGTCTGAGCCGATCGTCAACTCGTATGCATCGCCGAGGCCGTCGCCATCGGAGTCCCACCTCCATGGATCCGTCCCAGCCGCAGCCTCTTCTGACTTGTTCAAGCCGTCCCCGTCAGAGTCGCTCGAGACCATCCCCCTCCACTCGCCGAACTCGTCGATGCTGCCAGGCATGACGTCGAAGTAGATCGTGGTCCAGTGGGAGACCTGGGTGTCGGACGGGCTGTTGGTCTGGGACTCCCTGTCGCACCACCATCCGAAGAACCACCAACAATCGTCGTAGTATATCCTGTAGTCGGAATACAGGCCGATGGCCACCGGGAAGTTGACCATGCCGATGCCCGGCTTAACCCAAGCCTCGGTCTCGTACAGTACCGACTTGGACGTGGATGTGTAGACGGTGGAGTTCTCGACCGTCCAGCCACCGCGCGTGGACCTAGAACCCCATGGTACCGAAATGACCTGGTGCGGGATGATGTAGCTGTCTACGAGGTCGGAGTAGCTCCCGTCGCCGGTGATCGTCACATTGCCGTACAGCCTGCTCCGGTAAGATATGTTGTCGCCGGCATCTATGCCGTTCCCGTCCACGTCCACGAATGACATCTCGGAGTCAACATAGGCCAAGTCGACCTCGCTCCTGGTCCTGGTGTCTGTGAAGCAGTCGATGAGCCACCCGATGAACAACCCGATGAAATCGATTCCGAAGAGCTGCAATACCATGTCCACCACGGCGATTATCATGGCGATAACCGCACCTACGGGGCCGCCGAATGCGGCCAAGGCTATCAGCGTCAGAGAGTACGCTAGCATGACTATCGAGTAGGTGACGGCGATGCCCGTTCCGACCGCGCCCCAACCGAGCTCTTCGCCTATCGCGAACAGGGCGTACAGCGAGATTCCCACGGCCAGGATCACGCCGATAATGTTCATGGCTGTACTGATGCGCTCGAGAACAGTGGTCGAACTCGTCAGGGATTGTTTGATTGAGTTGAACGTGGTCTTGAACAGATCCCATGTGCTCTGACCGGCAGTCTTGGCGATGGTTCCGAGTCGGGCGAAGGTCTCGCAGAACGCATAGGCAGTATCGAGTATCTCGAAGGTCGTCAAGAAGATGTCTATCGACATCAAGCTGACTTCAATGATGGTCTGGACGGTTTCGTCCAGTAGCACGACTTCCGGGAAGTCGTGGTCCACGGTCACGCCTCCGACTGATGCGATTGCGAACTCGCCACAATACCACGCCGACACCAGACCGACCGTGGTTATCAGAGAGCTCTCGTTCAGATCCCAGGTCCTGACCTCGTCGATGACCTGGAACAGCTCGAGGGGCGTGTCGACGCCTCCGGTATACCAGCTGGAGCGGAGAACCTTTGATACGATTGCGGGTTCGCCCCTCAGGTCAATCGAAAAGGGGCCGTCGAGGACATACTCATCGGAGAGCTGTGCCAACTCGATGCCGACAGCCTCGTCTTCTATCCCGACGATTACAGGAAGAGTCTCCCCCAACGCTACGGATTCCACTGCGGAGGGGATCATTGTCGACAAGGCCTCTTGCAGGGCCTCGTCGTGGTGGGAGAAGCTTCTGATATCCGAGGTGATCGCTGTGAGGTTGTAGTCATCAAGCAACGCGGGAGTATCATGCAAGCTGTTCGATGAATTCCTGAGGTACTCATACGCGAGAAGCAGATTGGCAGCAATCAACTGGTCGAGCTCGGCTCCGTGGAACACGCCGACGCTGGAGCCGAAGTTCTCGCTGACCTCCAGCCCTGTCAGCATGAAATCCTCGTAGTACGTAGCGAGGATAGTCGGAGATGATACGACTCCAAGGTCGGCCTCGGTGAAAGTGCTGCTGCCTTCAGACTCCGCACCATCAGCCGTCAATGCCCCGTCCGATGTAGCCGTTAGGTTGTTGCCATTGCCTGCGACGATTACGACGGAACCATCCTCACCCTTGTTGAATATGAACTCGGTATCGGCCGTTATCTCATCCGACGACGCGGATATCGACCCGTCCTGATTCAGCGTCATATAGAGGCCGTTGGAGGCCATGAGAGCGGCCCTGTCTTTCCCTAACGACATCCAGACGAAGGTCTCATTCGCCCCGATGTCATCCCCATTGGCCAGGATAGACCCATCGGGCTGAAGGCGCAAGTAGTCGCCACTCTCAGATGCGAACGCCCTGATCTCGTTGTCGTTCAGGCCGCTGACCCTCCACACTAGGCTGAGGTCTAGGGATGCGCTCAGCGGTGATGCCGTCTCGGGGAAGAACATCCTGCCCTTAAGGGCGACCATGTTGCCATATTCCCACACAGGGAACAATGGGACGAATGCCGACGACTCGTCCACTATGATTCCATACTCCTCGACGTCTACCTGATCTGGGAGATTCTGACAGTCAATCCTCAGGGTCGGTATGATGACGACATCGTCTACAGAGCCGTCTAGGTCCCTGAACGATCCCTTCGAATCGGTGGGCCAGTCCCAACTCTGTTGCATCAGCCTCATATGGTCGGGATTGTTAGTCCTGAGCTGAAACGATGCGTAGGTAGGGTTTCCAGAAGTCTGGACTGTAATCTGGAAGTAGCTCTGGAGCGTCGTTTTGGCGAAGGGTGACAGGTCAAGATAGTCAGATACTCCATCATCATCGTTGTCAGGATCCCACGCATTTGGCAGTCCGTCTCCGTCGAGGTCGAACGTTACGTTTGTAAGTTCGCAGTAATCGGGAAATCTATCATCGTTGGAATCGGCCTTGTTGGGATCCATGCCCATGAACGCTTCGTCGTAATCGTTCAGCCTGTCGAAATCGCTATCTGGATTGAAAGGGTCGGTGCCGATGACGAGCTCAACCGAGTCGGGCAGGCCGTCGGTGTCCGAGTGATTCGTATCGTCCGTGTTGTTCATCAGCTCGCCCACGAACCTACTGAGATCCCGGAAGGCCGCCGGAATTTCGTGCGGGGTCTGCTGGGTGGTTGCCTCTCTCTCGTTCAAATTGCTGAGCATAGGCTGAAACGCGACCAGCATTAGACAGACTACGACTGCCAGTGAGACTGCGGCCATATAGCGGCAAGATAGCATTGCGATCCTCTCCCCAATGTGCGCTTCTTGTTTGCGGGATACCACGCTTCAGAACGATAGCCCTTTGGGTTAACAACCCGAAGAGAAGGCCGCTTGGACTCCTCCTATCCGGCCTCTATCAGATTCGTCCACGAATGCGTGGAGGGCTCGACCAGTTCGACAAGCTCGCTCCAATACCCGGCATATGTGCTGTCAGCTCCGTATATCTTGGAATACTCGGCGTATTCTTCCCAGCTCCCGAACTCCCACATGTCGACGTATTCGCCGAACACGCCGCCTATATGTCTGGTATACAACTTCCTCGACTTGAGCGCGGTGAACTTGTCCGGGTTCTCTTTCATGTACTGAGAGATCTTCTTAAGGACGTTCCTCAGCTCGCCGTCCTTATCGGGTTTTGCGGAATAAACGCCAATGTTGATGAATCCCACTCGCTTCACCCCCTCCTCGATCCACCCTCGAGGCATGCGAGATAACGGCGTTATCGGATATCAATTCGTTCTCAAATATGGAGGTACGGGCTGCTCCGTCCCATCGTCGGAATACCAGACGTATGAATCAAAATCAGAGGGCTTCACGCTTGACGCATTGGTCCTCCTCGGAGAATCCATGCCATTTCGTGACAAGTTTTATCACGGCAAACTGGCCTGGAGGGCCAATAGTGAGGGGGGGTTCGTGCCAGTCGAGGACGCAGTCGTTGTTGTGGACAAGCTGGAGAAGGTGTTCAGCGGCGACGTTCGGGCGGTTGACTCCATATCCTTCGAGGTCGGCCGTGGCGAGATATTTGGGTTCCTGGGGCCGAACGGAGCCGGCAAGACGACTACGATATCCATCCTGACGACTCAGACTCTGCCAACGGGTGGAAGAGCCGAGGTGCTCGGGCACGACGTCGTCAAGGAGCCCAGCAAGGTGAGGAAGGGCATCGGCTTAGTCGCGCAGGAACTCACGGTCGACGATGAGCTGACGGGCAGAGAGAACATGGAGCTGCAGGCGAGACTCTATGCGGTTCCCTACAGCGAGGCGAAGAAGAGAATCGACGAGCTGCTCGACCTTGTCAAGCTCGTCGACTCCGCCGACAGGCTTGTGAAGACCTATTCGGGTGGTATGAAGAAGCGTCTGGAGCTATCAGAGGGGCTTATCCACAGACCCCAAGTACTCTTCCTAGACGAGCCCACCTTGGGTCTCGACATTCAGACGAGGACCAGCATGTGGGAGCACATCAATAAACTCAAGAAAGAGACCAATATGACGATATTCCTCACGACACACTACCTCGAGGAGGCGGATGCTCTCTGCGACAGAATCGGGATAATCGACCACGGGAGGGTCATCGCGCTGGACACCCCGGAAGGCCTCAAGAAGACGGTGGGCGGGGACGTCATCGAAATCGAAGTTGCCGAGTGCGATGAAGACATCCTCGAGGTGATCAAAGGGATGCCTGGAATAGCTTTGCTGGACGGCACGTGCACGGGCAACAAGGCGAGAATCAAGGTCCCCGACAGCAAGACTTCTCTCCCGAAGATTCTGAACAGCTTCATGTCCAAGAGGATCGACGTCGCTTCGGTGGTAATCAGGAAGCCGTCACTCGACCAGGCCTTCCTCGAGTTCACGGGCAGGGAACTCAGGGACGAGGAGTCCAACTCCAAACCCGGACACAAGGATCAGAGCACGTCCAGAGGACGTTTCCGCAGGAGGCGGTGAGGCAGTGATTGGTGAAACGCTCGCTCTTATCGCGCGCGACCTGAAGAGATGGTACAGGACGCCAGCTCAGATCATCCTCGTCTTCACGACGCCTCTGATGTGGCTGCTTCTGTTCGGTCAGGCGTTCAACATCGGCAGGCTGGCGCAGGTGGACGGAACAGGGATGGATCTACGCCTCGTGTTCGGCGGAGCGCCGGACTACTTCTCGTTCATGGCTGTCGGCCAGACGGCGTTCATCATGCTCTTCGCGTCCTTCTTCAGCGGCGTGTCCATCCTATGGGACCGGAAGTTCGGGTTCCTGTCCAAGCTGCAGGTGGCGCCAATCCCGCGATCGGTCATACCGCTCTCCAGGATTGCCTCCTCGCTTGTGAAATCGATGCTCCAGGCCACTGTCGTGATTCTTCTGGCGGCCTCCTTCGTGCTCATTCCAGGGTTGAGCGGGTTGAGGTTCAGCCCCTCGTTTGGCATCGTCGAAGCCGCCGGCATGGCCTTGTTCCTTGCCTTGCTTGGAATAGGCCTCGCAGCTCTGTTCGTAGCCTTGGGTCTAGTCGTCAGGAACGAGGAGACCCTCTTTGGATTAATCAACCTTCTGAATTTCCCGTTGATGTTCACGAGCAGCGCTCTGATACCAATCGCACTGATGCCAGATTGGCTGAGAACCGTCGCCCTGTACAACCCGATAACTTTCGTCGTGGACGGGATGAGACAGCTGGTATTCAGCACTGACGTAGGGGCGGAGTACTCCGTGGCCGTCGACATGTTGGGCATCGGGGTGTTCTCCGGGCTTATGATCGGCTTGGGGGCGGTTCTTGCGAGGAGGGCTCTGCTCAGAAACTAGGGCGGTCTCCGCCGCTCAACAATCACCTGGCATAAGAAAGGCCTCAACTCACATAGACAATCTATCAGGCCAATCCTCACGGCACGAGAATCAGAATCCGAACAGGAGTTGCAGGTCGCGCTCTCTGATTGAGAAAAGGCCAGGGCGGCTCGATGGGCTCGTGGGACACATTCCTCCGCACAGATCAACATGTTAATGATTACATCAGCCTCAACGATGCTATCGCCGGTTTGTCGAGTGGTTCCACAAACAACGCCATCAACGCGCTCGAAGGCATCTACACTATGGACTGGGCGCCGTCGTGTAGCCTTGAGACGTACAATCTACTCATGAGCTGGATGATAAACGACGAGATGTGCTGGGCCGACGATTTCGACCAGCAGCAGGGATATCTAGACGTTTACTGGGTCTACTTGGGACTAATCAATGAGACTCTTTCAAGTGGCGAGGCACGGCTCATCCTCCAAGACATGAGAGACGACCTGCTGATTCCATGGTTGCAGGATGATCTCCTTACTCTCGAGTGGGCGTGGACAGAAGCGTCTGGTCTTCTTACCGAGATTCAGATTCGACGGTCGCCCTTGCCTATCTCTTGAGATGCTGGAGGAACGGGCTCTTGCCAAGACCTGCACTGCCCGTGATGAGTTTGACCCGGTGCAGAAACCCCTTCATTGAGAATGAGTCAGACTTCTCACTCCATCCATGGCTCGGTGAGAGAAGCCATAGGGACGAGAAGACTTGAGACGGCTCGACCACTAAGACGTCAAGAATTGGCCGGGAAAAAGCGGGTAAGTCGTTTTGTGAGTTTCGTGGCGGTTCTACGCCACGCCCCAGTACGTCTCGAGGAACGCTCGCCAACCTGTGTTCGGAGGCTCGAAGTCATGTCCGGGTCATCATTGAGCCTGAGAAGCATATCGTCGTACGTCAAGCCGCGATGGCCTATGCCGTTCTCGTTCGCGGCCCGGCAACCACACACGTGAGAAGAGGTCGCCCACTCGGGATCCCTTAGTCTCGAGAGGGAAGAGCAATCGGCGCGAGTTCTATGGATGGGACTATGCCAATTACCTGCGGGTGACTCGGATGGTCAGGCCGTCTCGTAACTGTGCTCGAATTCGTCCTCCCAAAATGACGCGTACGATGCCTCGCCATCCGCGAGCTTTCTTAATGCCAGTTCGGCCAGTGTATGGGCAAGCTCGGCGTCCCTCTCCCTCCAGGTCGCCCTCGCGTCCGGAGGAACGAACAGATATGTTGGTGACTCGTCAATGAACCTCGGCGGTAACCTAGCAAGGGCGAATATGTCACAAGTTCTCTCGCCTCCAGGTATACTATGGGAATTGAACTGGGCCAGATGCATGAGCTCATGGGCGATCGTCCAATACGTTGGATATCGCCAAGCGCCGTTCTTCTGCTTCCGCACATCCAGCTTCAGCTTGACGGACCCACTGTTCGACTGAAAGACGAACCCCTCAAGGAAACGCGTCAACCCTATCTTGACCTGAGGTTTCAGCTCTGGGAAGTACGGTTGTAGCGTGTTCAACCTCCGCGAAATCTCTTCCCTAACCTCTTCAGGCAGCCTGCGTGCTTTCCTCGTCCACGAGATCTCCATCGACATCAGGTCCCGGTAATGTCCGCCCCGTTATTAGTTAATCCGACTCGAATCCCTGAGAAATGTATCGAGAAGAAGTCTATCATAGGCGCCAAGAGGTCCGCCACGAAGGCGTTTCGGAGAGATTGAGATCGGCCCCATGAATCACCTCACTACGCAAAGAGGCGGGAACCCTGAGGAGGGTTGAAGATAACGGCGTCACGGCCTATCGGACAGATCTCGACGACACGGTTACGATGACGACTGATGGCGCGACTGGCGACTCGTGTGAGGGTTCTTAAAATCGGCCTATCACAAACCCGACACCGCACTCAGACCAGCGCCACGGTTGAAACCATGTACTCCAGCGTGCAGTCGGGGTTGTCCGTGTCCCCCTCCCCGCAATAGGTCCAGGTGGAGCAGCAGGGAAGATCAATAGTCTGGTCATCTGCCATGAGCCCGTCCAAAGGCACGTAGTCCAATATCTCGAAGTCCGCGACCTCGTTGTTGTCCACGTCCCAGACGTCGTATACTACTATCGAGAACCTCACGCTCTTGGCATCGTCTCTCAGATCGACGACGGCCTCGAAGAAGCACTCCAGGTAGTCTTCGCAATAGAACACCTCACTCTGGAAAATGATCTCGAAGTCGCCATCACAGTCGGCGTCGACTCTAATTTCGAACCATGGATCTGGACTGTATTTGGTGCGATGACAACTTGACGTGTATCCCTCGAATTCGAATTTTACGAGCGAGATCTTCACTCCGCCGTTACCCTCGTCCATGAAGTCGAGATTATCACCTATTCCGTCGCCATCGGAATCAAGGGTTTCGTTGGGATCATCCGGGAACGCATCGATTGCGTCACCAACGCCATCGTTGTCAGAGTCACACCATTCGCTCGGGTCAGCGGGGAAGATATCCGTGCTGTCGGGAACGCCGTCCGCGTCGAGATCTGCGATTGACGTCAGAGGTGACATCGAAGGGCTCAGAATCGAGAACGAGAGCAGCACTACTAATGACGTCAGAAGCATGATCGAGGTGATGAAGAGTCTACCTCCATCAAGCGCAATCTTTATCAATAGCGTCCCCCCGCCCTACATAGGCCTAGAGGTCATCATTCCGCACATGGTTAAAATCCTTTTCTATTCGAGGGTTAGAAAGTCTTATAAGTAGGGTAGAGAGCCCGTATCGTACTGACTTAGTTCTGACACTCGTAGGTAGCCGATGGAGATGGACGTGCATCTCGGGAAGTGTGAAATATCGCAACCGGTGTTACGTGGCTCGTGAGAACAAGGACGCTTCAGCTCGCTTTTTCTGCCGTTTCAGTCTGCATCTCCTCGGCAGTATTTGCCATTGCACTGACTGCAGCAACGCAGTCCGGCGATGGAATCAGCCCGGACTTCTCTCGGGGTAGGGGGCTGGTGGCTGTCCTTTCCGTCGCGTTCATGGCGATATCAGTGTACATTCTCGTTCATTCCATTCCGGAGCGCCAACCAGTTGCATCCGATGCATCCTCTGCCAAATCCAGCCCTGATCAGCCTGCCGAAGAGGCTAACGAGTCGGCGACAGAGCCCACGGAGGACGACGAGCGCACCCTTAGTACGCTCGGCGCAGACGAGCTTCGTCTCTACGAGATGATACGGGGCGCCGGTGGCGAGCTCTTGCAGATGCATGTGGTTTCTGCGAAGGTATTCTCCAAGGCGAAGGTCACTAGGCTTCTGGACAAGCTCGAGAAACGCGGACTCGTCGTAAGGGAGCGGCACGGGATGACCAACCGAATCCGGATCATCAAGTAGCGAGAATCCGCAGAAGCTTCAGATGGACCCGACGAATCTCGTACATCTGAAACTGATTTCGTGCGAGCGAAGAAATACTGTTTCGGTATACAGGTTTTACTTCAGACAGTATGCGACATACATGACTGATGTATCGGGGGGGGACAAACAAATGAATCAGAAGAAAGTATCGGCAGTTGTGATCGCTGTGCTTTTCGGGATAACATCCTGTGCATGCGTGATCGGCGCCAGCGAGGAGGAAGGCGAACCGTTGATCATAACGGCGCCCTCGGGGAGTGCACCCGTCTCATGTGCTGTGTTTTACGCGGACAACATGGTTTATGCACCACAATGGCGACTGGACAACTACGTTCGGATTGAGACTATGGTCATAGACATGACCGGGTACGATTCGTCGAGGGACATACTGACGACAGACGTCAACCTGTACCCAGGCGTATTCGATGACGGCCTCGAGCAACAGGCGGCGATCATCGCCGACTCGGCAACGGTCCTGCCAATGACGAGGATGGTGTCAGTCTCGTACATCGAGATCACCGTTACGTCAGACGAGTTGGACGAGCCGCTGGTTTTCGAGGCTGGCTGGGACCCGCTGACCGGAGAGAAGGTCATTGAAGAGAGGGGACTGGGCCGCGAGGTGAACAAGGCAGGCCACGTAATATATGGGACACTTTGGGACACGACCGGGCTTGATGAGGGCGTTTACACGGTGGAGACTCGGCTCGGCTGTGTTGTCGACGGCGTCGGCGTGATTGGCCAGTGGTACAGCGTGGACTACGCCATTGCCCATCTCTACAACCCAGAGGGCGAAGAGGGCGAGCTGCTCGATCCCGCCCATCCGTTCTCAGACCTCGTCGAGGAGGACAGCGCTGACTACGCCACGTATAAGATTGGAGTTGGCGGTGTCGACGGCGGAGCTGCTTGGATCGTTCTCGGCCCGCTGATCCCACAGGGCTCAGGCGGAGGCAACGGCGGCGATGGCGGTGGCAACGGTAACGGCGGCAACGGCGGTGGCAACGGTAACGGCGGCAACGGCGGTGGCAACGGCCACGGCCACAGCAAAAGAGGCCACACTCGCGGGAACTAGGCTCGACCATACTTGTCACGAGAATCAGCTCGTGACACAAACCTCTTCCATTTCCTCCCTGCATCTCATTCTTTCCAAATGGCGAGCCGCGCGAGGTTCATGCATCTGTCGCCAGCAGCCTCATCTTGGAGCCTTGGCTGCAAACAGATAGGCGAGCGACGTTATGGCTGCTCTCGAAGTGAGTTCCCTTCATTCTCCTGGATTCCACAAAGGACACGGTTACCCATGCCACTCTCCTCCACGCCGTCGTAGAAGGCTGCTGTGCCTATACACTCAACTTCCCTCACTTCGCGAATCCGGTCCGCACCTCGGGCCGCTTGCCAATCATTCCATCGATAGGGTTCATTGTGCACATTGCATCGTTGGGGCGAGCAGACATTGTGCGTGTTTGAAATACGCCTATGCCGATACCGCCGAGGGGGGAAATACTGTTCGCATACTGACCTCTCTAGGTTGGGTGTATGGAAATGATGAAAAGAGCGAGTAGATTATGCGTTGTGGTGCTATTCAGCGCCGCCCTCGTGGCGCCGGGGCTATTGGTGATCCCTAACGCCGCGGCAGAGACCGTATCGTGGACTTTTGCCCTGTACGTCAACGGGGACAACAATCTTGAGGATGAGTGGGATGGAACGAGCCTCCCTCTCCTGCTGAACATACCCGCGAATTCAGAAGTCAACATTGTCGCGATGGTGGACCTGAAATCGACTGACGGTACAGACCTGGTCGAGATATCAGGCAGCAGTTGGGAGGTCGTGGACTCCTACCCGGAGATGAACTTCGGCGATGGAGCGACCCTTGAATGGTTCATAACCGAGGTGGCCACGCTGTACCCGTCGGACAATCTGGGCATCACCATCTGGGACCATGGGATGGGATGGATAGAATGCAGTTTCGATGAGACATCTTGGGACAGGATCCACATGCCCGAGATGAAGGCCGCGATAGAGAATGCGAACGTCTACATCGACATCCTCTCGTTCGACGCGTGCAACATGGGCAACATAGAGGTGGCGTACGAAGCCTACACGACCGGATTGGTAGGCTACATGGTCGGCTCGGAGGAATCCGTGCCGTTCGACGGATATCCGTACGACTTCATGTGGACGCCTGTCGCCAACGACGAAACGAGGACACCGGCCCAGGTATGCGTTGATATGGTCGACGGGTGGGGGCAGTACTACGACGAGACCAGTTTCACGACCGTGAATCTCGCAGCGGTGGATGTCTCGAGCATCGGAGCATCTGCATCCGTCTTTGAGACATGGTGTGGTCTTATGCACGACAACCTGGCAGCATACGCAAAAGTGTACTCGACCGCGCTCAGGAACGCCTATGTGGCCTGGTCGACGAAGTACTTCGTGGATATGGCAGACCTTGGGGAAACGCTGCTGGCGAGCAGCAAGTTCTCCAACGCGGCTCTTAGAAGCGCTACAACCGCCATGGTCGCTGCAGTCGACGATGCCGTCCTAGCCGTCCACTCGTGCTCCGCTCTCCCGGACGCTCGAGGTCTCACCTTGTGGTGGGGCAGCAAAGGTTCCTGGAGCTATTACGGCGCATCATATATCGAAACCCAGTGGGGCGTCGATATGGGATGGTATGATTTCCTGGTCGACTACAACTGAAAGCGTTCAAACCTCAATGCCCGTCCGAGCAGGGCGGGCGCAACTCCTTTCCTCATATGAGTCTCTCTATGTGTTCCATCAACTGTTGATTCTTCTTGTATGCGGAATCATTGTTGACCCATCCAACCGGGCTTGCATGTCGTACCCTCCAACCGGAGAAGAGCCGGCCATCTCGTTTCATCCACGGTTCCCTGCCTGTTTGCGTGTAGATAACTGGGTTCTTAGTAGCGCGGCACTGGCTCGACTCCGATTTCGTCGAAGTCCGAGGATGCCCTTTCGAGTCCTCTGATGGCGCTGCACTGGTTCATGCCTGAGGGAACGGTTCGGCCGGTTCAAGGATTGCCTAACCACGGCGCCATTCTAATAGCCGTGACCGCCATCACGTAGTGGCAGGATACCGTGCCGGAGAAACCATTGTTCATCCGACGACTGGAGCAAAACGACTGCTATGCAAGCGTTGTCTCAGCCAAACATCTCGAAGAACTCGGTGAGGAGATTAGGTCATTGCACAGCGAGGGACTACTCGACGAAGACTTCTACCGCGAATTTGCAGACCCCTATTTTACACCGACACTGCCTAAGAGCCTCCCGAATGCGAAATCGATAATCGTGATTGCGGTGCCGAAGCCCATCTTTCGCACGACTTTCCACTGGAAGAACCGTAAGGTTCAGGTTTTCGTTCCCCCAAACTACCCTGACGGGCACAAGGTGATCTGGCGAGCCAGAAACGAATTGAAAAGGGCTTTCATGCCAAGGCAATACAGGCTCGTAAGGGCTGTGTTGCCCGTCAAGCTCCTTGCCGTCAGAAGCGGCCTGGCCAAATACGGCAGGAACAACATCGCATACATACCGAAGTACGGCAGCTTTCACCGCCTAACAGCGTTCTATTCTGACTACCAAAGCCCGATCGACAACTGGCAGGACAAAGAGGCGCTTCCACTGTGTGCGAAGTGCAGGGCATGCATCAACGCCTGTCCAACGAGCGCCATCCAGAAGGACAGGTTCTTGATCCGGGTTGAGAGGTGTCTAACTTATCTGAACGAAAAGGAGGCAAAGCACGAGTTCCCTAAATGGGTAGATGCTTCGGCCCACAACTCCATCGTTGGCTGCATGCGCTGTCAGAGGGCTTGCCCCTACGACAAGGATATTATCGACTGGTGCGAGGACCGAGGAGAGTTCGGCGAGGAGGAGACCGCATATCTTCTCCGAGGCAGGTTCGGAGGTGACAAGGCCGCGGAGATGCAGAAGAAGTTGAAGAGAGTCGGCCTCGACCTGAGCCTGTTCCCAAGGAACTTGAGGGTCCTCTTGGGCAAAGGGTGCCAATAGCCTCGATTCGGAGTGACATTGAGTGCAAAGAGCATGAAAAGGAGCAGGCCTCAGCGCTGAAATCGCGAAATTGAATCACAATCAGCGTTCATGATCCGAATCTCGAACTCTCTGCATATCAGAGACTTGACCAAGGAGAAGCATCTCCGCGCCCAGAATCGCCCATAAACGGGGCTCCAAGAGCAGTATTCGCTCTCTCCGTACGGCAGCCGCGTCACTATCGCCGGATACTTGCCTTCAGCTTTGGGCATGTGTGTGTCCGCGCAGAGGCGGACACCATCTCTCGTCGTGACGAAGACGCCCTTCTCAACCCTGATTGGCATCCGCGGGGGCTCGCCACCCATCTCGACAGATTGAAATGGCATAAGAAGAAACTTCCTGGCTTTGGACGCGACTGGCCCGGATAGCCATTCCAATTCTGCTCGCAGCATTCTTGTATGATTCATTGCACAGCCTCAGGGTCGTGGAATAGACAACGTCACAGCTGTATTTGTGAGCTTTCGGTCAAGCGATATTGCCCACCAACAAGGCGGATGACCTAATAAGCGACCGAGCCCTCCACCGATGTCGGCTCGGTCTACACTGCCGAGAAGCCCTCAGCCGTCTTCCGGTCAAGCCTCATGATGACCTCGACGAGAAGCTTGGTCGTGTTCTCGATGTCCTTCAGGCTCATCATCCCAGCGTGAGCGTGGACGTGCCTTGTGGGAACGCCTATGACAAGCGTGGGACAGCCAGCGTTGGACATGTGCACGATCCCCGCGTCGGTGGCTCCGCCGTCTCCCCCCGTCTGCGATAGCTGATAGGGTATCTTGGCACCCTCGGCGACCTTAAGGACGAACTCCAACAGCCCCTGATTCGGGATCATAGATGAGTCATAGGTGGTTATGGACGGGCCAAGGCCCATCTTCGTAGGTGCGTCCTTGGCCTCGATTCCAGGAACGTCGCCAGCGAGATCGACATCGATCGTCAGGCAGACTTCCGGCTTGACGAGGTAAGCCGTGGTTCTCGCACCTCTCAGGCCAACCTCTTCCTGAGTTGTCGCCGCACCCACGACGGTGTTCGGATGGTCGATATTGTCCTCCTTCAATATCCTCACGACCTCGGCGGCGATGAACGCCCCGGACCGATTGTCGAAAGCCTTGCCGATGGCGATCACTTCCGATCCCCGTCGCCTGCCGTCACGGACAACCTTCTTCTTGATCGTGGAATAGGACGAATCAGGAACAACAGGGTTGCCGATTTTTATTCCCATGGCCTTCGCCTCATCCTCGTTCGATGCGCCCACGTCTATGAACATCTTATCCTGGGCGACCATCTTCGCCCGCTCACTATGTGGAAGAAGGTGCGGAGGTTTGGCAGCTATGATCCCCGGAATCATTCCCTTCGAGGTCTTCACCTTCACGCGCTGTCCGAGCAAAACCTGGTCGAACCAGTCCCCCAACGGATTGAACGTCAGGAAGCCGAGTTCGTTCACTGAAGACACGATGAATCCGATCTCGTCCACATGAGCGGGCAGAAGCACGACGGGTCTGTCGGACCTTCCCTTCTTCGTAAACAACAGGGAGCCCAGGTTGTCTGTCATCACATTATCGGAGTACTTGTGCACATAGTCCCTCATTATCCTGGTCGGTTCCTTCTCGAATCCCGAAGGGCCGAAGCTGTTGCAGAGATTCTCGAGGAACGCCGAACTACCATCTATCAAGAGAACGACCTCTCGCCACAGAGCACGAACACTATAGATGAAAGTTGCTGCGGCGACATCCTCATCTATACGAATCCATGGCCTCCTCTCGAGGACCTGAGCCTGTGGCTGCCGGGCCTGAATCCGTTGTTTATGTTTCGAATTTGTACTATGAGGTCCCCAGATTACGAGAAAGGTTATTATAGCGTCATATTGAATTGCGAGTCAGTACCCATTTGATGGACAGAGAAGTCCATCAAACGGATACTAATGGGGGGAAGAGAAATGAGAAGAACACCAACATGCGTTTTGATAACAGGTTTGCTGCTATCCGCTTCGATGGCCCTGACGGGCATGCTAGCCAATGCTACCCTTGGCCAGGAGGCCCAGGAAGATGGCTCCGGCCCATGGACCGTCTTCGTATATCTGGACGGAGACAACAACCTTGAAGGATATGCGATTGACGACCTTCTTGAGATGGAGCAGGTGGGGTCGAAGAACGGTGTGACAATCATCGTTCTGCTGGATACTCTGTCGCTGACGGAAGACACTCACTGGCTCGTAATCGAGGAAGACGTATCACACTATGATGTGGAGACAGGCGAGCTAGATTGTGACTGTGACTTGTTCCCTGAGCAATCCTGTCCTGAAGAAGTCGACATGGGCGACGGTAACAAGCTTACGTGGGCTGTCGTGACCGCCTTCACGTACGCTCCTGCTGAGAACTACATGCTTGTCCTCTGGGACCACGGCGGTGGGTGGAGAGGCGTGTGCTACGACGACAGCACCATACTTGACTGCGGCTGGGTATCCAGGCTGACCACACCTGAGACCGCTGCCTCCTTGGCGACGGCCCAGGTCGAACTCAAGAAGCTGGACGAGAATTACAAGCTCACGATCTTGGGCTACGACGCCTGCCTGAATTCGATGATCGAGGTCATCTACGAGAACAGGAACATCGCGGATTACATGTTCGCATCGATCAACCTCGTGCCCGGGCCGGGAATGGGCTACGCCGGGTTCCTGTCCGTGATGACGCAGTCACCGAGACCGACAGTCGAGGAGGTCGGAAAAGCTGTCGTCGATTCGTATGTGGATTGTTATGAGAACCTGATTTCCGAGACGGGACAGGGCCTAGAGTACTTCGGGGACACGACCCTGTCTTTCGTGCAGCTGGGAGAACGCGTCGGAGAGCTGGTGAATGACATCGATGCACTCGCCAGGGAACTCTTCAAAGGCGGATACTTGAATGACAGCAGGTTCAGAGGAGCGATAGAGTCCGCGGAGTCACAGACCCCGAGGATACCGACGTACGAGGGTGAACACCTGCCATTCGTGGATCTCGGATTGTACGCAGACCTCCTGGGCCAAAAGATACCTGAGCTCAGCTCGCTGACCGACAAGATAGAGGAAGGTGTTGACGAGGTCGTCGTTTACGAGAGGCATGTCACATCCGCAGGCGGAGGAATACTGAGAACGACCGGCATATCGATCTACTTCACCTGTTCGTACTACTGGATCAACCCGGCGTACTGGTTCGAGGATATCGAGGATGCGGAACTCTACGGTCTGAACACGGTGTATTACGGCATGGCGTTCACCGTTGACACCTTGTGGGACGAGATGGTCTTCACGTTCACCCAGGCCTACGACGAGAGCGTGCTGGACTTCGAGACATAAGCGACAGGAAACTGTGCGGCCCTCAGCCGCACAAACCATTTCCCGTCCCACAAGGCCATGGACGCGGAAAGGCGAGAGGATGCTGGATTGGTGCAGCTTCTGCTCGCAACCCGTTCAGTCAGGAATGAGATGCCGGTCCAGTTTGCATGTCGTACGACCTGAACATCAGGTTTCACCGTGAAAGGCGATGACGAGGCCTATACCCCGGTGCAGGAACCCCTTGATTGAGAAAGGGCCAGTTATCGGGTTCCAAAGCCTGCTCAAGGAGGCAAGAGGCTGTAGGAGCGAACTGAGGGGGATCGGATCCTCGTTGATATGCCCCTTCTGGGGCTGCACATCTGCTGTAGACCAGAGCTTACCCTGCCTATCGTAGATCATAGGATATTTCTGCGCAGGCGGATTATCGTGCGCAAGGAGATCCTATTGCGGCTCCTAACGTGTCACCGACGAGGTCAACGCCCAGTCCATACAGGGGCTGTCCACGCAGTCACGCCCTCTTCTCCTGTAACATTCGACGCAGTGGTAACTCTGACATAGAAGTAGTGGGCGCTGTCCGATGTCAGCGTGGTTGTCCATTCGACTGTCGTGCTGTCGACGCTTTTGCTCGCCACAACCGCTCCGCCGTCAGATACTATCTCGACTAGCTTGATCGCGTCAGCTGCACCATCTGGGTCTGAAAGCTGAACCGTAACTTCGTATGTGCTCGTGGGCGACAGAACAGATCCCATGACAGCTCCGTTGAGCGTGTAGTGGACCTGCAAATTCTTGTCCTGCGTCGCATAGCCCCTGTTGGCCCTCATGGCCTCGTACAGATTTTCGGGGCTCAAACTCGGAGCAAGTAGGACGGTTCTGACCTCTGAGCCCGAGATCCAATTAGCGCTGTGCGTGTCGGAGTTAGAGGAGGGCATTATGTGCCAGCCAGCGTCCAACGCCATGGTGTAGCTGCCCTCGTAGAATTCATCGTTGTACACCTCGATGATGTTCATCCCTGTGTCTCTGTCCTCCGTGTGGTAACTGTAGTTCAGGAAGTCGTCGCTGACATAGAGCGGATGGTTATACTGGCCGATTGCACCCGGCTGCTGGGCGAGCCAGTCGTAGAACTCAGGGAGTCGGTCCAGTCGATTCAGTAGGGGTCCCGGAGGAAGCTCCCGCGTGTTGAACACGTTGATCTCCCCAAGGTCAGCGAGCAGCCAGGCCTCGTAGCCTGCCATCGCCACAAACTTCTTGGAGGTGTAGTAATCTGCCGCTGCCAGGAGGTCATTCCACTCTTCTTCAGTGGCTGTCCAGGCATAATAAGCGTTCCATATCGCTATGTGGTCTGTGATGGCCATGAAGTCCGCCTCTGCATCAATAGCCGCCTCGTAAGCTTCCCACGGGGTGCCTGTACCATCAGAGTAGGATGTGTGCGCGTGTAGATCGCCGAAATACAGGTTGTAGACAGTCGTCTTCTCCGTGCCTCCTGCAGAACTTGCGTTCTGGCAGGAGAATGGCACGATCATAACTGCGACCGCCACGACGAATAGGGCGGCCTGAATTGCCCGGTTGTACATGTGGTTCCCCCCGTAGCCAAAAGACTACTGACTCCCCTCAAGGCGAAGGAGAGTAATATATGTTTATGTCCTCCAATTTGGCCGTTGCGTCCTTTTGAATGAGGTGAACGTGAGCAATTCTTCTGTTGGACAGCTGAGCAGATGCCGACATGCACCGAAGGAAGATTCAGAAAGAGCCCTTCTCGGCACTGAATTCGCCAATCTCATTTCCATCCAGTGTCTCGGACTTAGATCCCGGCATCGCTCAGGCAGGGGCCGTGGACAAATTTTCAAACTTGTACCACAAACGCCTTATTTGTTCATGCAATGGCCTCAGCAGGACGCGCAGGACGAATCACGGAGGAGTAGAGCATGAGAAGGAAGGCATCAGGAGTTATATTGTTTGCAGTTTTCGCCATGTTGGTGATGAGCGCACAGAGCGTGATGGCAGGGGCTGGATCATTCCAGACGCTAACGGCGTGCCTCAAGGAAAATCCTGGGGAGCCCTTGGGCACGGCAGTCTATTCGTCGTGGGAAAAAAACGGTAGGAGTACGCTGGAGATAACGGTCGCTGCTACAGGGGATTACGAAGGAACGTACTGCATCTACATCATCGATCTTGACGGCGAGAAGACGCTGTTGGAACCGACGCTCTTTGTCGATGACACGGGCGCAGGCTCGCTCATGCTGGACACCTGGTTGGAGGACGTAATCCCGCCTATCGCCTCGGAATGGAAAATATCCCTTAAAGAATGCGGTTACGGTCCCCCCGACGTTGACAGGATAGTGCTCTGCGGCAAGTTCATGTAGGGCCGGCCGATAGAACGCGGACAGCGTTTGCATGACGGGGGATAGCCGCCTCGCTCAGTCTATGAAACCACTTATTCCTTTCTCATGTTTTCCTCAAGCCAGGGCTCGCGAAGGGCATAGACCTCACGTTTCAGAGAGAAGGCCTCCGCGATGAAGAAGCGCAAGGTCGCTTCATGGCAACATCCTTAGCGAGGGACAGGCATGTCGAGACTCTGAGGAATGCCGATGAAGTGCAGGAGCTGCGGTTCGGAGAACCCCGAAGGGAAGAAGTTCTGTGGCGATTGTGGCAAGGATTTGGCGGAAGCTTCCGCCGGACGCGAGGAGGAGCCAGGAAGAAAATGTAGCGCCTGTGGCCGCTCTATAGACATGGAGACCAACGCCTGTCCGTACTGCGGACACTGGGTGAAACGATCCATGTTCTGACGATGACTTGACGTGAGGCAATTGGGCAGGATTGCGGCTCGCATATGCTGGCTGTACCAGTCTACGCATGTACCAGTCTACGCAAGCAGACCAGCGGCCTTGAGCTCCTCTGTGATCTTGTCGACAGCAGTCTCGGCATCTTCCGGTCTTCGGGCGCCAGTGCACACTAGCTTCCCGCTGCCGAACAGAAGCATGACCACTTTCGGCGATTCGAGGCGATAAACGAGTCCAGGAAACTGCTCCGGTTCATACTCGACCTTCTCAAGGCCAAGGGTAATGGCTGTCGCGTTGAGATTGATCTTCGCTCCAAGGTTGCTTGTGGCGACGATGTTCTGAACCACAATCTCCGGCTCGTTCTTGACCACGACCCCGGCTGATTCTATCTGCTTGACCACCTTGCTGACGGCAATCTTGACCTGCTCGAGGCTCTTGGCACCCGTGCAGACCACTTTTCCGCTCCTGAAGAGCAGTGTCGCCGTCTTCGGTTCCTTCAGTCTGTAGACAAGACCAGGGAATTGCTCAGGTTCGTATTCCGCCCCGTCGAGCATAAGCGCTATCGCCCGAAGGTCTAGCTCCGCCCCGAGGGATGCCGAGGCTACAACGTTCTCTATCTTTATCACTGCCATCGTACCTACACCGGCCTGGGAGTACTTGAATAGGTGCTTTATAAACGTACCCCTAGTCAGCGATGCGGGTCATGCAAGTCGTTGAACCGAGTTCCGCTTGCTGCAATGACCCCTCTGGCTGTTAGAGAGCTATACGCCCCGGTTCAGCTACGACCCCTTTTGCCGCAAAGGAAATCTATTTCGTCAATCCTACGCCTCCTTGCTGAGCTGCATGGGAGAGTCTCAAGGAACTGACGACGTACCCCTGGACGGACGCCGCCTGCTGACCGAAGAGGAGAGGCAGAAGTTGATCTCCACCATACATTCGATGGTATACTGGGTGGGCGTGCTAGTTCCGGAATACGAGATGCTCGAGGACCACAAAGTCGAGGTGAGAGAGGTGGTTTATCGGCTAGTTACAAAGGAGCACTTGACCGACGAGGATAAGGCGAAGACAGATTCGCTCATAATCTCGTTGAAGCAGAGGGAACACGACCTCGAACACACACTCTCGCATGACCCGATGACCGTACAGGCGGGAAAGGCGCTCATGGAGGAGATAAGTGGCCTCTTGAAGGCGATTGACGAACTGCGCATGGCAGAGTCCGAAGATGAAGCGGATATCGGCAAGACAGAGGCCATGTCGAGACTTGATGACGCCCGACGGTGGCACCGGTTCATCAAGGACATCAAACCGCCCAAGTGAATTGATGAATACGCCTTCGTTTCTGAGCGACAGTTCACTTCAGACCTGCGACTTGGTAGGATTCCGTGCTATCTGCGAACTTCATCACGGATACAGGTATTCACCTGAAGGCAGCTGTTGAGTGATGCAGTGAACGTCCCCTCCGCCGACGCCGATGTACTCGCATCTGACACCGACGATCTCGCGCTCCGGGCACAGAGAGGCGAGGATTTCATGAGCGATATCGTCCTCCCGGATTCCATAGGTCGGGAAGACCACCGCACCGTTGGCGAAGTAGAGGTTGGCATAGGCGGGGGTCACGGAGACCTCATCAACCATGATTGGCTTCGGCTGAACCGTCCTAACCACCTCCAGAGAGCGTCCTTTCGAGTCGGTAGCGGATTCCAGTCGAGCCATATTCGCCTCGAGACGCCTGTAATTCGGGTCAGACTCGTCATTCGTATGGGCCGCCAGTACGACGTGGGGCATGACGAACCCGGCGACTCCGTCGACATGGCCATCGGTCATGTCATCCTCAAGGCCGTTGGGAAGCCAAACCACCTTTCGAACGCCCAGGTAACTGGCGAGGGTTTGCTCGATCTCCTCCCGCGACATGCCAGGATTGCGATTTGCGTTGAGCAGGCACTGCTCGGTCGTCAGCAGAGTGCCGGCGCCGTCGACGCTTATGGCACCACCCTCAAGTATCATTGGCGCTTCGTAAAGTCGTGTCCCCATCCGCTCAGCGATCAGAGCTGGCAGTTTCTCGTCACGTTCCCAAGGTCCCTTGTTGCCCCAGGCGTTAAACTTGAAATCGACGACTGCGAGATTGTGGTCGTCATTGCGGACGAAGATAGGCCCGTTGTCCCTCGCCCACGAATCATCGAGCGCAGCCTCGAAGATCCTCGCACCCGGGCCGAGCCTCTCACGAGCCTCACCAGAGACAGTGGGATCCGAAATGACAGTCACTGGGTCGAAGCGGTCTATCGCACCGACGACGGCGGAATACGCCCTCTTCGCGTCCTCGAAGTGTCCCTGCCATGTCTCCTCTCTGCACGGCCATGATATGAAACATCCTGCGTGTGGTTCCCATTCCGCCGGCATGGAGAATCCGTCCTCTGCGGGCGTCCGTTTGGTTCCCTTGTTGTCGTCTGTCGATTTCGAGCCATCACCTCCTCTCGTTCGTCAGAGCTCCGTACGTTCGTGGCTGACGGGTGTCCAAGAAACCGAAGAATGAGCGGGCATCCCGAATTCGTGACAAATCCAGGTCCGCGAACACGATCTCAGGACTGGCGGTGGACGCGCGTCTGATCACCTCACCCCAAGGGTCGGCGACGAAGCTGCCTCCGTAGAAGTCTATCCTCTCCTCTTGACCGACACGGTTAACCGCAGCGATGAAGACCCGGTTCATTATCGCCTGCGCCCTCATGACGAGCTCCCATTCGGGGCGAGAATCGAATCCCGGCTGGATCAGCTCTGAGCCTATCGCGCTGGGGTATATCAGGAGCTCAGCGCCTCCGAGGGCCAACGATCTCGACACCTCGGGGAACCATTGGTCCCAGCATATGCCAAGGCCGACGTTGACATCGCCCAGCCTTGCGACGACGTAACCGAGATCGCCTGATTCGAAGTACAGGTCCTCCCTGTATCCCTCGGCATCAGGGATGTGTATCTTCCGATATGATGCCCTGACGGCCCCATCCTTGTCTATCAGGGCTAGTGAGTTGTAGCTTCTCTTTGCATCGACGGCCTCTGCATACGGCAGCGCGACCGCGACATCTGATGCCTTTGAGGCTTCCCTGAATTCAGCGAGGAGCATCTTATGGTCGGGCAAGCCGCCTTTTCGGTCCTCGATGTCTGCGAACTGCCCGACGTACCTGTTCGAGAACAGCTCGGGCAGCACGCAGAGGTCCACATCGTTCGCTGATGACGCGGCCAGGGCACCCTTCGCGGCGGCGATGTTCTCCTCGGAATCGGCGGAGCACCGCATCTGGACAAGGCATATTCTGAATGCCTCCTTCGCATCGCCTGACAATAGGCTCGACCCCATGCGTCATGTTCCAGGAGGCACAAATAAATGACTGCTAACACTGGTCGCTCTACTGCCCTCCAAAAGTGGAAACTCAAACGGGAATCTGGTGTCCGATTTCACTGGAGTGCTCGCATACCACAACGACTTCATAGATAACGCAGTGCACGCCTCCGACAATCGAGGGACCGAAAACTCATGGGACAATGGATATCCTGACAGAGGGAACTACTGGTCCTCCTACGACGGCGTCGACGAGAAGAGTGGCGTCTACCAGGGCGAGCAAGGACCTGACGGCATTGGAGACACGCCATACACAATTGGAGTCTTTGACAGGTACTCACACATGGTGCCCATATTCGACTGGTAATTCATGATATCTTGAAGCTGGGAGACGCAGAACGGCGGCCGATGTCACGCTGGGCGCCATCGCAAGAACGGGGTCTGCACCGTTAGTCAGTACCGCTCATTGCGCAAAGTTCGTATAGTGCGCAACTGTTCATTGGTTGGAGAGAGCGCTTTACATTTGTTCGATTGCAGGGGAGACAAAGAACCGCGCGGCCGAGCCCAAGATCCGTGCGTCTGCGAGGCTCGGCCGAAACACTCCCTTTGACGCAGACGACGCGCCCTCTTTCGACCAGGGGAGGAGGAAATTCGAGATGAGAGCACGCACGAGATACGTTTGTGTCCTGGTGGCAGTCGCTTTCGTCGCGAGCGCGGTCTCAGTAGCTCTGCCGTCGCCCGCCTCGGGAGAGAATCCAGCGACTGGCGTCGGGAAGTTGGAGCCAGAATTGAGAACGCAAGTGCAGGAATCGATGATGTCGGCGCCGGATACGATATTCCGGACCGTCGTGTTCCTTGACGAAGGCGCGGACGTGTCCGAGTCGGGCAAGGCCATGGCAGGCGCGGGAGCGATGGTTGCGGACCGGTTCGACGCTCTCGGAGCGCTGTCCGTCGAGATGAGCGCGAAGTCCGCGATGAAGGTTGTAGGCCTCGACCAGGTCAAGAGGGTGTATCTGGATGGCATGAAGTATCTGCTGCCGGCGATGAAGGTCGAATCGGAGACGACTGTTGGTGCGGCGGCTTCTGCGGACTACGTGACCGAGGAGTCCGCCGAGACATGGTGGGCATCGACCTCGGCTGAGATGGGTGCTGAGGATGTTTGGGACATGGGGATCACCGGTGACGACGTCGTCGTGGCAGTCCTCGACACAGGCTGCGACCTTGACCAGTTGGACCTGGCCGGAGCGATAGTCGCGTCCAAGTCGTTCACGAGCGAGGAGTTCCATGATGTGGACGGCCACGGGACCGCCACGGCGGGCTTGGTGGCCTCGAGAGGTGTCAACGACTACGAGATACCGCAGTTCGATGGCGTCGTGAAGATGAAGGGCATGGCTCCGGAATCGCTCATCATGGCCGGCAAGGTCCTGACCGATGAGGGATGGGGCTACGACTCTTGGATTATCGGCGGCATCAACTGGGCGGTGTCCGGAGACGATGGTGTTCCCGAGACCAGCGACGAAGCGGACATCATAAGCATGAGCCTGGGCGGTATGGAGGTCCCCAACGACGGGAACGACCCCACATCATACGCCCTTGACGTAGCGGCCGATACTTACGGCATAGCGTCCTTCCTGTCAGCAGGCAACGAGGGGCTCGGACAGAGCACCGTCGGATCAGCTGGCGTGTCGAAGACCACGATAACCGTCGGGGCGTCCACGCTCAATCCCGAGTGCCAGCTGTTGAAGTACTGGCCGCTGTCTGACTACTACGAGCAATATCTCATCGTCAAGGAAGGCGAGGACGGCTACGAGAACAACCACATGATTTGGTTCAGCAGCCGCGGACCTGCCGCTGACGGCCGGATAGATCCAGACATATGCGCTGCGGGCGCGTGGGGGCCGTCGTTGGCTCCGGACAACGCGATCGAAATGCAGTTCGGCGGGACAAGCATGGCCGCCCCAGTCGCTGCGGGGATAGGCGCGCTCGTTTACCAGACGTTCGTCGAGAAGAACGGCGTCGCACCGACGCCCGACGAGCTGAAGGAGATAATCATGGGTACAGCCATGGACATGGGCTATGGCCCGAACGAGCAGGGGCCGGGCAGAGTGGATGCTTTGGCCGCCTACGAAGCCGTCATGAGCGGCTGGGAAGCGCCTGGCCCGATGTCCGTCGCGCTGACCCTTGGCGTGGGCGACTCGGCATCAGTCGAATATGCGGGGGGGGCGACGCTCTCAACCAAGGCGATAGTGCCGAGCGGCGACGACCCAGTCATGTTCTCCGATGTCTGTGCCAAAGCGACCGATATCTTCGTACCATTCGACGTGCCTGACGGCGTCGACTACCTGACCATTGACCTGGCGTTCGCACAGAAGCCGGTGTTCTCAAGGGACGTCCACAACCTGAGAAGCGCGGGTGGATACACGGATACGCACCTGAACATCATCCTCTACCGTCTAGACGGGGACGGAGAGAGGACGATGATCAACTACGCGTACGCGCACACGAACACTCAGGAAATGAACGCGCGCGTGACGCCTGGAGACTACGAGCTGCGCATATCGCCGGTCATGTACACAGTGCCCAAGATACCGTTCGATGTGGGCATCGAGTTCTTCACGTCGGAGACGTGGAGCTGGGTCTCGACCGACGGTTCCAAGGCGACGGTAGCCGTGCCATCCGACGCGACGCCTGGCGTGCATGCTGGGTTCATAGAGGTCGATTGCGGAGGCGTCAGCTCGCTCGTGCCAGTGGCAGTGTCAGTGCCGATAACAATCGGCGAGGCATTCGAGGATTCAATAGACGTCGGCCACGAGGTCTGGGGATTCAACGAGGGCGACTGGAAGTACTACTTCGTCGAGGTCCCGGAGGACGGCACTCCACCAGCCATGACGGCCGTGCTCGATTGGGGGAGCTGGAACACGGATATAGACACCTACTGGATAACGCCCGACAGGAGCGTGCAGGAGGCATCGATCACGCCGTACATAAGGGACGGCATATTCGGCCCGTGGACGACCTCGACCGGGGATTCGGCTGATGTGCTGACCGTGTTGAGCCCCGAGCCTGGCATGTGGATGCTGGCGCTGCACATCGTGCTGATGGAGAAAGTGCTGCAGGAGCCGTACAGCCTCGTCGTGTTGCCTTATAGCGCGGCCGAGTTCGGAGTCGAAAGCATATCCATGAAGCCCAACACTGAGACCACGGTCAACCTGAACAACAATCTTGACTACACTGTCGGTGTGGGCCTGAGGACCGTAGGCAACACCCTGAACACGGCGACCGAATCGTATACTGGCACGATATCGTCGTTCGACCAGGGCGGCGACGGTTGTGTCGATGTGCTGTTCGATGTCGATCCGCTGACGATCTCCACGACGGTCACGATAGAGTGGGGCGATTCTGACGCGGACATAGATGTCACGGTCTACGGAGGCGACTGGAGCAACTGGGGCATTCTCTGGGAGAGCGGCGACTCGCTCGTCTTCGATAGCCCGGTACCTGGCGAGTGGGATGCTGGCGTGGCTCTGGCGAACAGCGCGTCCGAAGTGACCTATTGGCTGAACGTGACGACGGTCATCAATGCCGCGTGGACCTCCCTCGCGCTGAGCGTGTACGAGGTGTGGCTCGACCCGGTGGGATCCGTGGAGCTGACCGTGTCCCTGTCTGCGCCGATGGGCACCACCGCTGGAATGATTGTGGCATACGACCTCGTCACTGGCTGTGAGTACGACACACTGGTTGTATCAGGGAGCGGAAAGCCCTCGATGTAGGCGCCTGCCCGAATCGAAACCCCTTTGTCAAACCCCTTCATCTTTCTCGCTCAGACGGTCACCTGCGGCCGACCTTGTGACAGGCGACGAAGTGCCCGTTCCCGATGTCTATCAGCTCGGGCTCGGTCTCCCTGCACACACCCATGGCAAGCGCGCATCTGGGATTGAACCTGCACCCCTTGGGCGGGTTCGTAGGGCTCGGAATCTCGCCCTCGATGCCCTTCTTCTCCGACCTCAGCTTCGGGTCGGGTATGGGGATGGAAGCTATGAGCGCCTGCGTGTACGGGTGCATCGCGTGCTTCAGGAAGACATCGGCGGGCGCGAGTTCCACGATCTTGCCCAGATACATGACCGCGATCCTGTCGCTCATGTGCCCGACGACCGAAAGGTCGTGAGATATGAACAAGTAGCTCAGGCCGAGCTTCGCCTGCAGCCCCTTGAGCAGGTTAAGTGCCTGCGCCTGGACCGATACGTCCAAGGCTGAGGTCGGTTCATCAAGTACTATGAAATCGGGATCGAGCGCGAGCGCCCTGGCAAGGGCAATTCTCTGTCTCTGGCCTCCGCTGAACTCGTGAGGCAGCCTCGACAGATGATCGTGCGACAGGCCGACCTGTTCTATCAGCACGTGGATGCGCTCCCTCCTTGCGACGTTCGGATCCTTGGCACCCTCGGGAGGGCCGTGGATCGCAAACCCCTCGCCCACGATGCGCTCGACCGTTATCCTCGGATCGAGACTTGAGTACGGGTTCTGAAAGACTATCTGCATCCTCTTCCTCATTGCCCTTAGCTCTCTTCCGGTAAGCTTCATGACGTCCTTCTGGTCGAAGACCACCTTGCCACTTGTCGGCTCCACCAGCCTGAGAATCGCCCTGCCAACGGTCGTCTTGCCGCATCCGCTCTCCCCCACGAGTCCGAGGGTCTCGCCTCTCATGACGGACAGGCTGACGCCGTCCACCGCGTGCACGTGCCCGACCACCTTCCCGAATACACCCTTCTTGACCGGGAAGAACTTCACCAGATCCTCGACCTGAATGAGAGGTTCACTGAGGCTTGCAGGCATGGCATCATTATCCATCGGAAGGCTCACCCCCTGACCACAGATGACAGGAGACATAGTGTCCTCGGGAGATCTCTACACGGCTGGGTCTATGTTTCGAGCAGACGTCCATCGCCTTGCCGCATCTGTCGACGAACGGGCAGCCCTTGAACGGGTTCATCAGATCGGGAACCGTGCCCTTTATCACTGACAGCTCGTCCTTCTTCTCGCCGAGCTTGGGAAAAGCTGTCAGAAGGCCCGCAGTGTACGGATGCCTCGGGTGTTCGAAGAGCTCGAAGGTCTCTGCGTCCTCCACGATCCTACCAGCGTACATGACACATATCCTGTCGCAAGTCTCGGCGACGATACCCAGATTGTGGGTGATGAGCATCATGGAACTCCCAGTCTTCGCGACGAGGGCCTTGAGAAGCTTCAGTATCTGCCCTTGGATGGTCACGTCGAGAGCAGTGGTGGGCTCGTCCGCGATTAGCATGGACGGCGAACAGGACAGCGCGAGGGCGATCATGACCCTCTGCTTCATACCCCCGCTCAGCTCGTGAGGGTACATCTCCATCACTTCCTTTGGAGCCGCTATCCGCACGAGCTCAAGAGCCTCGACGACCTTCTTCTCAAGTGCCACCTTCTCGTAGATGCCTTGATGAAGCGATATGACCTCGTCCAGCTGGCTCCCGACAGTGAATACCGGATCGAGAGCGGTAGACGCGTCCTGGAATATCATGGATATCTCGGTTCCACGAACCGAGCGCATCCTGTCCAAGTCCAAGGTCGTGAGTTCGATGCCCTTGTACTTGATCGAGCCCGCGGTGATCCTCCCCGGATGCGGTACCAGACGTAGGATGGAATACGCAGTCATGCTCTTCCCGCAGCCGGTCTCCCCAACGATGCCCACGGACTCGTTCTCGTAGATGGTGAGGTCGATCCCATCGAGAGCCGTCACAATGCCTTCGCGGAGGAAGAACTGGGTCCTCAGGCCCCGTATCTCGAGGACTGGTTTCCTCGCACTCATCTCCTCAACCCCTTCATGCGCGGGTCCAGCACGTCCCGCAGACCGTCTCCCAACAGGTTGAAGCCAAGGATTGTGGCGACCATCGTGACTCCCGGGAAAGTAGATATCCAGGGGGCGTTGCCAAGGTAAAGTATGCCGCTCGACAGCATCCAGCCCCAGCTGGGCGTGGGTGGCTTCGTGCCGACACCGAGGAAGCTCAGGCTGCTCTCGATCGTGATTGCATCGGCTACGCCTATAGACGCCCAGACAATCAGGGGGGCGATGCAATTCGGGAGCACATGGGTGAACATGAGCCTCCAGTGCCTGGCACCGAGCGCCCTGCTCGCCTCAACGAACTGCCTCTCCCTCATCGAGAGCGCCTGCCCGCGCATCAGCCTCGCGAAACCCGCCCAGTACGATATCGATATGGCGAGTATCACATTCATCAGACCTGCACCGAGGGCCGCGGCGAAAGCGAGCGCCAGTAGAAACGGCGGGAAGGTCCAGAACAGGTCGATTGTGCCGGATATTATGTAATCGACCTTGCCGCCGAAATATCCAGCGGTCAAGCCGAGGACGATACCAATCATCATTGAGACGACAACCGCGACCATGGCGACCGTGAGAGAGACTCTCGCGCCCCAGATGACCCTGCTGAAGACATCTCGCCCGTTCTCATCCGTGCCAAACCAGTTCTCAGACGACGGGGAAAGGAGCTGCTGGCCAGGCTCAAGATTCTGTTGGGTAGGGTCCGCAATCGGGAGCACAGGTGCGAGGAGGGCGATTGATATGATGATCACGATCATCGTGAAACCAATCACGACCATCGGGTTCCTGCCACCTCTTTCGAGTATGCCCGCGAGGGTCTGCCTGACTCCGCCGGCCATCTTCCAGGCCAGCAGCTTGTCGTTCAAAGCCTTCCTCAACCTCATCCGAGCCTCACCCGCGGATCCACGTATGCGTACAGTATGTCAGCGAACAGATTTCCTGCAATCACGAAGAAGGCCAGTACCAGAATGCATCCCTGCACCACGGGGAAATCGCTGTTAGATATGGACGTGGTTATGAGCATCCCTATACCTGGCCATTGGAAGACGGTCTCGACAACGACTGACCCGCCGATGAACCATCCAATGTCCAGGCCAATGACGGTTATGACTGGGAGGATGGCGTTCTTCAGCGCGTGCCTGTATATGATCTCCTTCTCGGGTAGGCCTCGGGAGCGTAGCTGAGTGATGTAGTCCTGGCGTATCACCTCCAACATGCTTGACCGCATCATCCTAGTTGTCAGCGCTGCGTTTCCTAAGCCGAGAGTCATAGCAGGGAGTATGATACTGCCGAACCCTCCAGTAGTCCCCTCTATTGGCAGCCACCCGAGCTCCACTGCGAACAGCAGCATGAGCAGTATGCCGAGCCAGAACGAAGGCATGGCGTAGGCGAGCAGTGTGAAAACCATGACGCTCCTGTCCCCGAGTGTGTTGTGCCTCAAGGCTGAGAATACCCCAAGGGGAATGCCGAGTGAGTAAGACATCCCCAGGCCTATGCCCATCAGCTCCAATGTCCTGGGCAGCCTCTGGACTATCAAGCCGGAGACATCGAGATTCCTGGTCGCCGCGCCAATGGAGATCCCGAGGTCGCCGTGCACCAGCCGCCACAGGAATAACCCGTACTGGACATAGGGGGGGTCGTTCAAGCCATACTTGTCCCTGATGGCGTCCAGTTCCTCAACGGACGCGTGAGGCGGCGCCAGGGCGGTTATGGGGTCCCCTGGGGTCAGGTACAACATCAGGAACACTATCAGAGTAGCCAGTAAGATGATCGGTATAGCCAGCAGCATCTTCCTGATGACGTATGAGGCGAGGTCGGCCAACTCACCCGCCCCCTTCGAACCTCAAGTTAGTCCTTGACATCGCCTGATTCGCTCCGAGTTCCTGTCCCTTTGAGACCCGCGCCGTGTTAAATCAGGAAAGGGTTTGAGGGTTTGGAGTGCGCCGGACCTACTTCTCTATGTCGACGTCCACTATGTTGATGACTTGCTCCTGTCCGAGCGGGTTGACAGCCCATCCGGGGTCGCCCTTGAACGTCACATAGTTGTGGACCGCGAATATCTGGTGCCAGAATACTAGCGGAGTCCACGCGGCCTGTTCCAGCAACCGTATGTGCGCCGCAGTCGCGTTGTCTGAGAATTCCTGCTCGGTCTCCGCATATGTCCAGTTGGTCACGTAGTCGTCGAACACGTCGTCAATATACCATCCGGTGTTGGACCCTCCAGCAGCCCACGTGCCGAAGTGCCAGTCCAGTATCTCGGCCCTCGGCCAAGAGTACCAGAACAGGATGGCTTCCTGGCTGCCTTCCGAGGCCATGTCTCTGAGCTGCGTCTCGGCGTACGGGGTGAGCGTGACGTGGACTCCGACATCCTCGAACTGCTCCTGGACTATCTCGCCCATCTGGATGTCCTCGCCCTTGTTCGTCGTCCAGAGGTCCAAGGACAGCTCTCCCGAGGCGTTCTCTAGCCATCCGTCGTCGTCTGTGTCCGTGAATCCGGCAGCTTCGAAGAGATCCATCGCCTTGTCGACATCATACGTGTAGTTGTACTCCGCCGCGACGTTGTACGATTCGGGCTCGATTGGCGAGAGCAGGTTCACACCCTCCTCGGCGAGGCCATGCCAGACCGTGCTTACAATCTGAGCCCTGTTCACGGCGTAGCAGAATGCTTTACGGAGCGTCGGGTTGTCCCACGGGTCCTTCTGGCAGTTGAATTCGACATGGTATGTGCCCTGGCCCGGTCCCGTGATCACGGTGAGGGCGGAATCGTCCTCATACGCCTGCACCTTGCTTGGAGGCACCTGCTGCAAGACGTCTATCGCACCACTCTCGAACCCGGCGAACCTCGTGGCCTGGTCCGTGATGATCCTGTAGATTATCTTGTCTATATTCGCGGGGCCCTTGTTCTCATACCATGAGAAACCCCAGTCGTAGTCCGGGTTCTTGACGAGGGTGATGTGATCTCCGGGGATCCACTCATCGAGCATGTACGGTCCTGTCCCGACGACCTTTCCATTGGCGGTGCCGTACAGGTCCAGACCATCCTCTTCGAGCGCGTCCGGGCCCATCATCGAACCGTACAGGTGCGAGAGGTTGAACTGCAGGGCCACATCTGCCCACGTCAGGTTCAGGACCATGTTGTAATCGTCCTTGCACCATATGCCAGCGTCTGGCCAACCGGTCTTGTTCTCGCAGCCGTAGATGGCCCAGAACTCGTACTGGACCCAGCTGTCGTCCTGGGCGTAGTAGTTGATTATCCTCTTCACCGCGTCCGTGTCGAATGGCAGCCCGTCATGGAACTTTACACCCTGTTTCAGCCGGATCTCGAAAGTCGGGTGGTCCGGGTCCGTCCGGTTCATGTTCCACCACTCGGCAAGCCCATCGGCGTAGTCGCCGTTCAGGTCCCTCGTGATGAGAGTTTCGTAGATCAAGCCGGGCGGGCCATACATCGCGCTGGTCTTGGCAGGATCCATGGCCTGTACGTCGGAGCTCATAGCTACGACCAGGACTTTCTCGTCGCTCTCCCCTCCCAACAGTCCGAAGGCCCACGCACCCGCGAGACCTGCGACTAAGAGGACCACGACGATTACGGCCGCGATTAGAGCCCTGCTCTGCGGGCGGCCGGGTCGTGCCTTCGGTTGTGCAACTCCACTCCCAGATTCACTCTCTGAACTCCCCACCTTATCTCCTCCAGATAGATCAAGTGAGAATCAGTCACAAAGGCGCCAACACGAGGCCAACGAATACCCGTGACCTATCTCCTTCGATTGACGGCATTCGAATCAGCCTATGCCCTATTTATAACCCTGTGATGGCCGCCTTTGAACGTGCCGATAATCGCGCTCAAATGTACAACTTGTGTGGTGCTGAACCAGGGGGCATTTCAGATATGAAGATGAAAATCAAGTAAGTGGTTTGGATGCCAGACTCGCTGGCTATTCGAAGCCCCAGTAGGTCTGCAGGAACTCCCACCAGCCCATATTCGGGAACTCGAATGTCATGTAGGTTTCGTACCCACCCCACTCCGAATCGGCATATGCGATCGTGTATGAGCTGTGGCTCGCAGGGAAGGTTATGCCCATGCCATTGTACCCGTACAGCTCGCTGTTCTTGGCGGTTCCCATGCCCAGCATAGCCTCTCCGTACGCGTCCAAGACGGCCTCGCACGCCGCGTACGCGGGGTCACCCTTCTTCACGTTCTCCATGATCTGCTCAACGAAGGAGGGCATGTCGATCCAGCTCTCGCCGCGAGCGCCCCACGGAATGATGGAGCTCCGCTGGGCGGCGCCAATAATCTGCCGGTAGGAGTCGATATCGCCCGCCAGTGTGCCCGCCATCGCCGTGACCGCCTCTCCGAGCGCCGCGATCTTCGACATGTTGAATATCGACTGCGTCGTCAGCATCTCGCTCATGTACGGCGGCTGGTTGAACAGGTTCGTGAACTCCTCGACGATGATCGTGCAGAGCTCGAGCGCCTCCATCTCCGGGTTCAATATGAGCCTCTGGACGATCTTGTCGTACGAGAATCCGCGCCATCCGATGTAGCTCTCGCTCGCGACCATATAGTCGACACTCAACCCGTTCGACACGTACTCGTACAGGGTCTCCATCTGGCCTATCGAGCACTCGTCGCAGGCGATGATGTCCATGTGATAGCCTTCCAGAGCGGCCATCATCTCGTGGTGCGACAGCCAGTCCCAGCTGGTTCCCGGCTCGTCGCCTTCCATCGTCGTGTCCACGCCAACGCCGCCCGTGGGCGTGCCATGGTCCCAGAAGAACAGCAGCATGTGCTCCGCCGGGAAGTACGTGTCGCTGTACTCGACGAAGTCCGTCAGCGTCGCAGGGTCGCCCATGTTGACCTCGCCCAGACTCTTGAGTTCGACCATCTCATGGTCTTCGATGCAGTACAGGTATGCGGGCTCGTACAATCTGTCGACCAGGACCAAGACGTTCACTGAGGCGCTGGAGTCGCCGTCCTTTAGTTCCTGGAAGTCCTCCTCGGTGTACGGGTCAAGGTCGTTGTCCGCGACAAGATACACGAGCACCGACCACTCGGCGACATCCCTCGCTTCCTCATCCGCCGCCTCGCTCGGCAAGTCCTCCGTCCCCACGGCACTCAAGCCTGCGAGCAGAGAAGCGACGAACAAAGCCGTCACTGATACACTGATGATTGCCTTTGATCTCTCGTAGGGAATAATCCCCTCACCCCCAAAGTTCAGAGCTGGAAGTGTGCCCGCAACTTATTACCCTTTCCATACTGACTATATAAGCTGTGAAGAGTGAGTCGGCCCGCAATCCTTTGGGGATAGCACAGCCCAGTCATCAGAATCAGATTCCTTGAGCGTCAGTATGTGACCAGCTCGATGGATTTCAGGTCTTGAACGAACCGAAGGACATTCTTGTGGTCGGTCGGGCCGTACTCGGCAGAGACGAATTCCGTGATATCGGCGAGAGAGCGTCTTCCGTCCATGAGATTGACGACCTCATACATCTTCCTCGTGAATTGGGGATCCTTCGTCTCGACTTTTCCATACCATCCGTACCTCTCCTCGCCAAGCTTCTCAGACATGAGGTCGGCGTCGAGCGTGCCCTTGAACCTTCTTCGGGGGACAATCGCCTTCGCCTCCTTCTCAGCTTTCGACAATCTCATCGCCCCGCGTTTGACGGATGCACGGCCATCGGACACAGCAACGATGATACTGTCGAGTCTGAGCTGCTCCCTCGAGCCGTGCTCTTCGACCGCCTCCGCCTGCGATTTGACAAAATCGTCTGACCCCGCCGCCTTATCGAGCCTTCTGACAGATAGCACCGCACGCACCTCTCTTCGGACGGAGTGTCTGACTCTCAACCCATGGTATTGCGCGACCCTGTTAAACTCGACTCCATTGTCGGAGGGATCAAATGCCTCGTAGAGTTCCATCGCGGCAGCTTCGACTGCTTCGGAAATCCTTCTGATGCCCTCAGAGCAGACCAGGATGGCCAGTTTGCGAACCATTCTCGAATCGGCACTGGCGAGAGTCAACGCAGAGGTGGCGGCCGCCCATCCTACTCGTCGCAGGCTGTCCTCGCTCACGTTGTCGATCGTGTCCATGCTCGTGTGATAGAACAGGTCTGGCCACTGCGTCAGGCTCACACATGGGACTCCAACCGTGGACTCGTTGAACTCCGCGTGGTCGCTCCCACCAGTGAATTGCGTCCTCGTGTATCTGAAGTTGCCCGGGATGCCGAGCTTGACCATGCTGTCGTATTCGGAGTTCGAGCGCCCCATCATGGAGTACACGAGGTCGTTCAGGTACGACGGCATCGTATCCGGCGTGCAATCCATGCACAGGGTGGACTTGCACCGAGCCTGATCCTCACCCACCATGTCCATGTTGATTCCGGCAACGAGCCTCTTGTGCAGCTCAGGATGCTTCGACAGGTACGCCACGCTTCCGACCGTCTCAGGGACCCAGAGGAGCCGGATTGTACGCCTCGGCCTCTTGATCTTGCCTGAGGCGACCAGAGAAGTGATCGTCCTAGCGAGCTCGAGTAACAGGCCGCTGCCCGACGCGTTGTCGTTGGCGCTCGGCTTGGGGTGACAGAGGTGGGCGACGAGGACTATCTCCTCGTCGGGCATGTCCGAACCGCGGAACGTGCAGGTCACGACGCTGTATCTCCCGGGCGATAGGTCGGCATCCACCTTGGCGTGTAATCGGACAGGTTTGGCGCTGCGCAGAAGGTCCCTGAGCTCGTTCCCCTGACGCTTGCTGAGAGAGAAGCCAAACTTGATCTTGCCCGCGCTCTTAGCGTTCGGCCATATACCCTGATACGAGTGGGCGTCCGGTATGTCGATGCTCTCACGAACTCCTGGGAACTCGTACGTCAGGCTGTCAGTAATGACGCCGGCGGCGCCACGCTTGACGACTGCCTCGTGCTGAACCGTCTTACCCTTGCCTGTGGTCAACACGAACTTGCCCTTGACGCTTTTCCCCGCATAGTCCTCATCAGACAAGCCCTTTCCGACGTCCACCAGCTCGGCGGTCACGCCCTGCTTCGGCGTGCTTCGGCTGAACGTGTGGAGGGATTGTGGCACTTCCTCGTGCCTCGCTAGCACGCGGACGTCGGGCTCCACGAGTGACAGTTCTGCGCTTCTCACGTCCCATCCCATCACGGACGTGTAGGTCCAGTACTTCCGACGGCCATCAGCGGGGTAGTGCTCGATGGTGGCATCTTCCATGCCCATCTTGACCAGCTCCTCCTTCACGTAGACTGCCGCATCGCGCATCATCGGCGATCCCTGTATCCGGTGGAATTCCGTCAAGCCGGCTACGTAGCTCTTGGCAGAAGACCCCGACAGTTCGTCTTTCACAACCTTCCCGAGTTCCATGGTCAGACCGAACGAGGCTACTACGTTCCTTAGATAAAAGAACGTTCCCGTGGACTCGAACAGTAGCGCTCTTCGCTTGAGGAAAAATCAGAAGGCCCTCCGGCGTCGCGCTTCAGCCAGAGGGAGCTTCATGCAACTGTTTTCACTGCAGGACGGCTTCTAGAGGTGCAGTGGCGTTCCCCCACTCCACTTCGAGTTTCAGTACATCCTCCATGAACCAATCCTCGAGCGTCTGGCGGTCGTATTCGAGGTCGTCCAACGCCTCCTCCGCCGTCATCGATCCGTCCTTGAGGCCCAGATAGACGTCCTGGATATCGATGTAGCTCTGTGCCTGGTCGAAATCGTCGCCCCAGTACATGAAGCAGTCCATCATCTGGCCGTAGACGTCCAAGTACGCTTCCCTGCCGCAGTAGATGCCCCACTCCATGCTTCGCACGCTCTTCAATGCGGTCGCAGCCGCGCCGGTCGCGCCGCTTTCGAGCGCAAGCATGGCCGACATGACGGCTTTGTGGTCAGTCGCGTGCTGGTGAGGTCTCATGAGTGGCTCCCACGAGGCCATCATGCCTCCCTCGCCCATCGTCCACGGGATGAATATCCTCCTCGCGTCGATGACGGCGCGGTTCAGCTCGTCCGCCATCTCCACCACTTTCGCTTTCTTCTGCGGGGACATCGCGGAGGCGTACATCGCCTCAATCTCCGCGGCCCTCGCATTGATGGAGACATATAGGCTCTCGAGGTCTGTGAGAACTGCCAAGGCAGCGTCAATGGTAGAGCGCTGAGACGGCACCATGGGTCTCTCCTTCGCGAGGTTCTGAGCGGCCCAGCCACACACAGGCACGAAATCCAGCGGCAGCAGGAGCGCGTTCACCGACCTGAAGGCCATCAAAGCGGTGAGCTCCATCACCATGGCCAACATGTCCTCTGACTGCAGTTCGATGTCGTCGATCTGGGTATGATAGTACGGATCGAATCCCGCTCCCCACACCATCTCTATCGCAGTCCCTCCGCCCTTGCCCGCGAACGACCACGCGTCGGTCCAGGTCCAAACAGGCGTGTAGCAGTTCAAGACGTTCCGATATCCCAGGTCGGAGATGGCGCTCCACACGAACGCGGAGGCCTCGATGGAGATCTCCAGCCACACCTTCCCTCCCGTCTTCGGGAAGCTGCCGCCATCGATGTTGAGCTCCAATACGAGGCCGTCCATGATATCGGGATGGGCGCATACGAATTCGTACGAGCCGATTAGCCAGTTGAACCACGTCCCGTCAGCACCGCCGCTCTCCTCCGAGCCGACCGAGCAGAACACCAAAGTCCTCTCGTTCACGTACTCGCGTGATTCTCTGGCTTCGGAGAACATCCTAGCCATCTCAAGCATGATGGCGATGGATGAGCAGTCGTCGAACGAGCCCGCCCACCATGTGTCGATGTGGCCGGAGATGACAACGTATTCGTCAGCTCGAGTCGTGCCCAACAGAACGCCGGCGACATTCACGGATTTGGCATTTGGATAGAAGTCCACCTGGCCGGACATCTCCAGTTCGATATCGCCGTCGTACTCCTCCAGCAACGCCTGTATCCTGGCTGCGGAGTTGGGCGATATCGATATCGCCGGGATTGGCGAGAACACTGAGTCCTGCTTGATGCCCTCGGGGTGGTCGGCACCCGTGAAGTAGCCGTAGAACACGACAGCCGAGGCGCCGTGATACGCCGCCTCCGACGCTGGCACGTTGGGCCATCCCTGAGTGTTGTCCTCTCTGTGGACAAGGGCGATCGCCCCGTCAAGAGGGCCGGCCTGATCGAAATCATCGGCAGTCCCATAGCCCACATCGACGACCTTGGCAGTGAGTGTCTTCCTGTCGTCGCTATTTCCGTAAGCATAGAGCGTGCCGTTGTCGTAGCCCCAAACCGACGGTGAATCGCCGTATGTGGTCGCATCGATGCTCTCAAGCTCGCCATCGGGCAGTACTATGTCCACCGTCGTCCCGTTATGGTCCCAGTTGGCCACTCGGAATGTCTCCCACCACACTTCGACCAGAGGCATCTCGGACAGCTGATCATACACGTATTGCTGGGCAGCGAGCTCCTCCTCCGACCCTGCAGTCTTCTCACCGAGGCCGGATAGATACTCAAGCTGAGCCCACGCATGTTCGTAGTCGAGTCTCTCGAGCAATGCAATCTCGCCATCGGTCAGGTTCTTCGGCTTCTGAGTGCCGATAGTCGGCATGCCGTAAGTCACTGGCATCGCTATGACGATTGCGAAAGTCAACGCTAATCCTATTCCAACTAGTTTGCGAATCGGTTTCCCCCCTTGGCATAACCCCGACATACCATATCGAGGCAGGCCGAAATCGAGTACTGACTACATAAGAATTGTCTATTCGGGAAGCCACAAGGGCAATAGAGAGGAAAAGACATCATGTAAACCGTCGGTCCGACCGCTTCCGACTGAGAAGAATGACCATGGACCCTGAAGAGACGAGGACTAGTGAGGACCCACAATCGGGCATTGACACGACCGACGAGAGCGGACTCGAGGAAAGGTTGAAGGGCGAGAGAGGGGTCTCGGTCGGAGACATCGGGCTCCCGGCGACCGTTGTCTTCAAGAGCGACGTCGAATCGACTTCCATCTACGTCGACGAAGTGGGAAACGTCTCCGTGAGCAGAGGAGCGCTTCCGAATCCGAACCTTGTGATCGAAGGAGACCATCATGCCCTCTGCAGCATCCTGCAGACGAGGGAACCGACCTTCAAAGCTCCAGGCGCTTTTAAAATCACAGTCACCAAGGGGACCATCCGAGGGTTCGTCGTGGAGATAGCGGAGGGACAGGACATAGACCATCCGCTCCTGGAGATCTACTTGTGTTAGGCGGCGCAGCCTGAGCGACAGCAGCGAAAAGACAACGATTTGTCCTGCCAACGGATTTATCGCAGGAATGGCATTACGCGAGTGAGTGTGTGAAACATGCCTGTCATTGTAGTGAACATGTGGCCAGGAAGAGACGTCGATGCGAAGCGACGCATCGCAGAAGGCATCACGAAGGTGTTCGAGACCGAGGGAGTCCCGCGGGACGTCATCGAAGTCATCATGAATGAGGTGCCGAAGACGAACTGGTCGATTGGTGGCAAATTGCACTCTGATTGAGCCGGCGGGCTATTGCTGCGTCTTTTGAGCTCCACGCAGGACGGCAAAGGCGGGCGAATCGGGGCCCGTGATTCAGTCCTTCTTCTTCTCCAAGGCGCCAGATAATATGACCGCCGCTGTCACCAACGCGGCTGACAAGGCACCCCAGCCAGCGGTCAAAGAATCATCGAATAGCACGTCGGACGCGACCTTCACTATCAGGAGCGTCAGGAAGAAGTATATCAGGCCCAGGACGACCATCATTATAGTGGCCACCAGCGTCACCGCTAGGACGTCGAGCTTGCTCTTTATCCCCAGTCTCTCACCTCCTCCTCGAACGAACGTCGAGACAGCTTATGAAATCGACATACAGGTACTATGGGTTTTCGGTCTCTGGGGAGGACTAAACACAATCTCGAATGGTTCCCAGATGTGCCGGGCTGATATCGAACACGCAACCCCCAGCCGGCTTGGGCTGCGTGGAATCCACCATGAGGAAACGCTTTTGGTATACCTGCGTATATGGGCGCGGGGATCAGAGAATTTCGATGAGGGGAGGTATCTGAATGGCAGTCGCACGAATCAGATTCTTAGACCAGGACGAAGAGGAGCTCATACACCAGCAAAGCATAGAGTGCCTCGAGACAATTGGAGTGAAGGTCAAGAGCGAACGAGTCCTCGGCATGCTGAAAGAGGCCGGGGCGGCCGTAGAACCGAAGACTCAAGTGGCCAGGCTGCCAGAGAGCATGATTGAGGCCGCATTATCCAATGTTCCGAAAAGGATGATTCTGCACGGAAGGGATCCCAAGAACGACATGAGGATACCTGTCACTTCATGGCCGTACGTTGGCACATCGGGACTTGCCACATACATAATCGACGTCAAGACGGGAAAGAAGCGCGATTCGACAGTCAAGGACATCGCCGACTGCGTCAAGCTTGCCGACGGCCTGTCCGGCGTCGACTACACACAGACCTCCTTGACCGCGACGGAGGTTCCTCAGCAGACCCACGGCCTGCACGAGCTCTGGACCGCCCTGCAAAACACCACCAAGCACGTCCAGGGCATCGAAATATTCGACGCAGAGGACGCTCGGAAGCAGGTCGAACTCGGAGCGCTGGTTGCGGGCGGCGAGGAAGAGCTGGACAAGAGGCCGCACTTTACGGTCATTCACTGCTCGATTGCTCCGCTCATGTTCGAGCATGACGCTGTCGAGGCGATGGTCGAGTTCGCAATGGCTGGTGTGCCCATCACGACGATGTCGATGTCACTCTCTGGTGGAACAGCACCTGTCACTCTTGCAGGAACGCTGGTGAACGCCAACTCGGAGAATCTGGCCAGCTTCGTGATTGGCCAGGCTGCGAGGAAGGGTGCGCGAACCGTATACTGCTCGTCCTCCACGCCGGTCAACATGAGCACCGGCATGATACACTACCAGAGCGCCAACCAGCCGCTGATAGCGGCTGGGCTAGCCCAGATGGCTCGACGGTACGGCCTCCCTTGCATGGTCGGCGATTGGGGCCTCAATGACACGGATGTCCCAGGATTTCCGCACACATTCAGCGAGACCATGGGGATTGCACTCAGCACTATGTCTGGAACGGACATGATGGGAGGCGTTGGGTCGCTGGACAACGCCAAGGGCATGGCGCTCGAGCAGGAAGTCATCGACTCCTACGTCTGGGAGAATGTGCGGATGCAGATGACTCCTTTTGAGATCAGCAAGGCGACCGCTGCACTCGATGTGATTAGGGAGGTCGGGCACGGCAACACATTCCTCAC
Organism: Thermoplasmata archaeon; assembly: GCA_029864565.1. Classification (GTDB taxonomy): domain Archaea; phylum Thermoplasmatota; class Thermoplasmata; order UBA10834; family UBA10834; genus UBA10834. Next base: position 91,757 of record JAOTTD010000001.1, read on the forward strand.
CAACATCCACACCGCACGCAACTTCCGAAGGGAGGCTATCCAAAGAGACTCTGACAAGGGCAGGTTCGAATCCACCATGTCTAAGGCGATGGTCGCGGAGGCAAAGGAAATCGCGGTGAGGCTCCTCAGGGAGCACGAGGTTACGCCGTTGGAGGAATCCGTCGTCCGGCAGGGCAACGAGCTGATAAAGAACTTCGAAAAGGAACGGATCAGACGCGCGTAATCGCGGACGACAACAACCGTCTCAATCATCGGGGTCGATCTGATTGGGCATATCGAGGCCGGTTGATTTCTCCGGCGAGTCCTGGAATGGCTTTCGGACAAGTCTGTACGCCACGAAGCCGAGCACAATCGCGGCCGAGGCGAATGCGGCGAGAGGTACGATCCATGACAACTGTCCTCCCAGAGAATCATCGTCGCTGAATTCCTGCATCAAGTCGTCGTACTCCCCGCTCGACCTAGGCGTGAGCAACGAGTCGTCGCCTGTCTGAACCATCACGCCCACAGCCAGGAAGAACACGGCCGCAAGAAGGACGATCCACGTCGCAGAGAGCACGATGACTATCCGCGTGTTCTCGTTGGGCGCCATCAGATCTCGCGCCTTCCATGTGAGGCCGTAGTACACGAAACCGTGGTCCTCGTGACGCTTAACAAGCCCGCCCTCCTCCATCTTCTTGAGGTGGCGATGTATAGCTCCCTTGTCTATCCCCAGCTCCTCGGAGAGCTGCGAGACGGTCCTGCGCATGGGATGAAGGGACTTGAGCATCTCGAGGCGGGTGTCCGAGGCTAGGGCGAATAAGGACTTCTTGTCAAGCTCCACGCGCATTTCCCTGGCACCTAACCAGGGTATGGAATCCCTGACCATAAACTTCGCCTCCCTTGGCGGCCGCCAGCCAGCGTCAGCAGAAGCCAATTCTGAACACACCTCTCCCTATCCGTACCATTCGCGGTATTCCGGCGTGTAGAACGTCAACGACCCCAGCTCGGACAGGTCGGCGAGAGAGCTGGCCACGACGGCCGTGCGGGAAACCGTGTAGAGCGCGTCGTCTATGTACAGCGACCGTGTAATCCTGCCGTATTGGTCGAGGGAATCATGTGATATCTTCCCCCAGAGGAATATGCCCTCCTCGGCAGACACATTGAAGGCCCAGGCTGCCGACTGGTAAGAGTAGTCAACCGTGTAGTCGTATGTTGTGATTGGAATCACCAGCAGGGACCTTGCAGGATCGTACAGCATCGCCTTATGGTCGCTGCTGACAGGCGTCCATGACATATCATCCGCCACGTAGCTGTCCTTCTCAATCGGCATTGCAGGGTCGGAGACATCGAATAGGGACAGCTTGACGTGACCGTCCTGGCTGCCTATGCCTATCACCAAACCGTCGCCGATTGGATGCAGGTAAGATGAGAAACCAGGGATCTTGAGCTCGCCCACCACGACAGGTGCGATGGGGTCGCTCAAGTCGATGACGAACAGCGGATCGACCTGTCTGAACGTAACGAGATAGAGTGTGTCGCCGAGGAACCGCGAAGCATAGATGCGTTCCGTTGGAGCTAATCCTTCCAGCGACCCAATGATCGACAGGTCTGATCCGAGGACGTACACATTGTTCTCTGACTCCATCCAAGATGTCGTTGTAGCCACCCTGAGCATTCCGTCCATCTCGTCCATTGAGAACTGGTTCAGCAGCCAGCCCTTCACATTGCCCGTGGCAACGGCCTCCATCGTCAGCCTGTCGACGGCAATCTTGTGTATCGTGGTTCTTGTGGTACTTTCGTCCTCTGCAGCGGCCTCTCCATCGACCCACAACAGTTCGCCGACCCACTTACGATAGGTAAGGTACATGGCATCTTGGGACATGTAGACAGTTGACGCAAAGCCCGTGATCACAGACATCTCCCTGTGCTTGCCATCCGACGCGTCAACGGCCATCAGGTTCACGAAGGCGTCCGTGCACTGAGTCTCGCCATCGTAATGCACTTTGTCGATGTCGAACTCCTTGCGGGAATCCCGGTTCCATGCATTCGGAACCGATATCCTGTCGTCCACCTCATATATCCCCCATTGGGCCACGAGGTAGACGACGCCGTCAATCATTCTAGAAGTCAGATGCCACCCCGATACCCCGATCGAGAAGTCCAACTGCGGGGCAGAAGGCTCGGTCAGGTCGAAGACCGAGACAATGGCCCTATGGTGGTTCACTATGCGCGTGGTGGGTTGCACAAAGTACCAAAACTCCTCAGTCTCTTCGTACTCGTACACGTTAGACACGACGACTAGCTTGCTGCTCCAAACGTACACCCCGGAGACGGAGAGACTCACATCGTTCGGCTCGAATCCGAGTATCTCGCCTGCCCCGATCACCGCGATGGCCTCCATGCTGTCCTCTGGTTGCGCATCGATGATCGTCACATCCCCGTTCGAGACGACAAAGATATGTTCTCCATCGGTCTTCACCAAATCGGCCTCGTCGACGCCGTATACTTGGACGTTCGTCGTTGAGTAGGAGCTGGAGCCGTCCATTGCAGCCGGGGTCAGGAGCTCCCTTGTTTCCGGAGAATACGTCGCGTACTCCCCATCGTTCCTAGTGGCGTCGATGAAGCTCTGCAACTCTCCGTAGGATGAGAACTGGGCGAGGCTGCCATCGGACGAAATCGAATACTCATCGCTTTCTCTGAGCGCATAGGCAATCGTCCCTCCGGTGACGACGACCGAGGCGACGCACAGGACCAGCGCGGCTTTGAGGTAATTGTCCATGGTAATCGAAACACCATTCGGCGCCGGCGTATTTATATGCCATTTTCTCGTTGACTTCGAAGTCAACGTCTCTGGCTAGGCATCGCTTCCGCAGTTCTCACGCGTCGTCAGAAGCCGACGTTCAGAAGCCGTTGGCTGAGCAGACAAGAATCTAATACCGCCACGTGGTTTCCTCATGACGGGTACCTGCGAGATGTCGGAACGTCCTTCGAGAAACACGATTCATCGCATATTGGTGGGCAATTCACAGGAGATGAAGGAGGTCGAGTCGGCGTCCGTCGACCTCGTGGTGACCTCTCCGCCATACCCGATGATTGAGATGTGGGACGAGACCTTTTACCTGCTCAACAGAGACATAAGAGGGAGGATGCGGCAGGACGACGGGAGGGGTGCCCACGAACTGATGCATGATGAGCTCGACGCGGTGTGGAGAGAGGCCGATCGCGTGCTAAAGGACGGGGCCGTTGCATGCATCAACATCGGAGACGCCACCAGGACCATCGGAAGCCAGTTCCAGCTCTTCCCGAACCACACACGTGTGACTGAGCGATTCCGAGAGCTTGGATTCTTCAGCCTGCCATCCATCATCTGGAGGAAGCCCACAAACGCGCCGAATAAGTTCATGGGGTCTGGCATGCTTCCGCCAGGAGCGTACGTTACTTTGGAGCATGAGCACATCCTCGTATTCAGGAAGGGAGAGAGGCGGCGATTCGCTTCGGAGGCCGAGAAGGCCAACAGGAACGAGAGCGCCTTTTTTTGGGAGGAGAGAAACCTGTGGTTCTCGGATGTATGGACGAATCTCCGAGGAGTCAGTCAGAAGCTCGACCGCGACAATATCAGGAGGAGGAGTGGTGCGTTTCCGTTCGAGCTGCCGTACAGGCTAATCAATATGTACTCGGCGAAGCTCGACGTCGTACTAGACCCGTTCCTCGGAACAGGGACAACGACGCTTGCGGCCATCGCATCCGCGAGGAACAGCATCGGGTATGAGATGGAGGGAGCCCTGCTTGGAGTTGTGAAAGAGAGGCTCGCCGGATTCGAGGACATCGCCAACGATTACATCGGCTGTAGGATCGCCGCACATAACGAGTTCGTCGCAGGACGGGATTGCGGGTTCGCCAACGAGCCTCACGGCTTCCGATGCACGAGCGCTCAGGAGACGGGCATGAGGTTCGATCACTTGGACTCCGTGGACGCGGCCGACCTCACAAACATCAGGGCCGTCTACAGTGAACTCTGACGATGGATTCAGTTGTCGCTCGAACTCACGACAGGCGGACTCGCCGTGATCGGAGCCGAGTGCGCATGACCCCCAGATTCTGGCCAGCGTTCGAACACGTGTTCGAGCTTGTCGAGGATCATGTACGAGAGACCTCCGAGTAGCCCGATCATGACTGCTTGTGGTATAAACATCCACCACCAGCCGCTAATGAGCCCGCCTTCGTTGTACGCATCGGTTATCACGCTAGCCCAACCCACGTCGATCAAGTCGCGGATGGAGAACATGAAGTTGCCGTGAGGAAGTAGCATCTCAACCATAACTGCGGACAAGAACCCGAACAAGACGACGAACTTGGTGATGTGCAGCGACCTGGCAATCACTCCAGGAAGGGGCATCGTCGCGGCTCCCTCACGAATCTCCGATGCTATCTCGGCCAGAAGCGTCCTTGTAGCTTCGGCCTTGGCAAATGGCGCGGAAATCCAAGCAATGAACATAACGATAAAAAGGGCGATAGAACTGCCCGTCAGGACCCCGGCGATTGACGACAATAAGAATATCAGCGCGATGAACACATCCGCGAGAATCCATACTACCCAGCTTATGGACCGCACCATCGTGATGTCGAGTCTCCTCGCGTAGCCACCGACAAAAGTGCTCGACATTCCTACCACCAGCGCTAGCGCGGCCACAATTATCACGATGGAGATAGAATCCGCGGAATCGTACAGCAACATGCTATAGATGTCGCGACCCAAAGAATTGGTACCGAGTGGGTGAATTACCCCAGAGTCCGGCGATGGGCTAAGAGATGGCTCTGCAAGGATATCTCCCATTAATGAACTCGGGTCATATGGGTCCTTCACTGTTGCCAGCAAAGGCGCAAGAAGTGAGATCACTATCAATAGAATGAAAGCCGCCATAGCGCACATGCCGGTCCGGCTCTTCCTGTATGCAGCCCACACACGCCTGATGGTCAGAAGGTTGATGTGCGTTCTAAATCCGGCGCGACGCCTACTAGTCTCAGCCTTCTCAGGCAAATGTCGCACGGAATGCGGTCCGGAAGCGAGAATGATTGTGATATCGAGAACGAGAAACATAATCAGCATAATCGAGCTTACAATGAATGCGCATGCCATGAAGACCGGGGGATCATACATTATTGAGCGGAACATCACGGCTCCAATCCCATCATATCTGGCGAGCGATTCAATCGCGAGAACGGAGGTCATCACAAGCGCGAGGAAGAATGACATTACTGCGGCGGTTCGCGACGTCGCCATAGCTCTCAAGGTGCGCCTCATGAAATTCACGCTCCGATCGGAGGACATAGGACGTACCACCCTCTCGAACACGAGGACAGCCGCGGCTGCGATGGATATCATGCAGGAGAGGAAAAGCGCTAATTCAAGGACACTTTCGACAGCGAGATCAGACCATTCATTAACCGCTAAGGTGAAGGCGAAGTATAACACGACGACCGGGAAGACGGCTAGAACCAAGGCCACTACCCGCATGATCCTTCCGGGCGCACCTCCCAGGCGTCTTTCGGCCAGCCACGCGTAGCCGAATCCGGCGACGATAACAAAGGCGGTGACGACAATCAACCGCACGGCAGTCGCGAAGACATCGTGGTAGATGAAATCGGAAGTTGATTCAAGAGGCCGCACGCCAGCAGATAGGAAGAATTCGCCCGAGATCATCTTAACCATGAAATTGATGTATTGATCCCCTCTCGGTTCGCCAATCTTGAGGTCATCGAGTATGGCTTCGGTTCGGACGTCGGGGTCCAAAGGCCGCAGCCTTGCTTCATCGCCGACGACAAAGAACATCAGGTAGGTCAGCGTCAGAACCAGGAACACCGCTACGAGGAAGACCACTATCCTGCCAGCTATCAAGAGAAGGGTATTCCTATCCAAGGTCGCCACCACCCACCAGGTTCTCGGCTAGTCGCACCTTCACTAATCAGGGCTAGGGCTAATAAGAATTCCCATGGATTACCTGTCAAGGATGACATCGCTGCATAGCGGTGAGATGCTAAGGTTTGTCAAGTTCCGATGGCTCCAGCTTCAAGCCGATGGCAGCCATGTCCCGCTTGTACCTCTTGATGAGCGCGGCGTATTCCTTGCTCGGCCTCCTCTTCGTGGCGTTCCAGCACTCCTGGAGCGGCTTGCCGAGAGGCGGCGATGTGAGCTTGCGCTCGTACTTCTTCAGCAGCTTCTTGGCCATCTCGTTCGCGTCGGACCGCTTCATCCCAGCGACGGCGTGTCCTACCTCGGCCGATATCCTCGGCTCGACCGGCGTTACACGATCCTCGTACTTGTTCGTCGCGACCCCGACAGATTCCATCGACAATCCGGAGACGACGGCGGCCATGACAGAGGCGGATGTCTCGTACAGGCACATTGGCGTGCACGGACCCGCTGCAGTGTAGTTGAGGCTTATGCTGAGCAGATCGGTGTTTCTGCTTATCGCCTGCCCCATTGTGCTGATGGTCCACAGCATCTCCCTGCTGCTGTTGGATACGTAGCGGAGATGCAGAGGGAACGGTATGAGATAGCTCGTCTGCAGCGTGAGCACGCCCATCAGGTGCGTCGCCACCGTCCCGACCGCAGTGCCCTCGGGTCCGCCCGAGTAACCCCCCAGCAACGGCGAGAAGTCCATACCGATCGGAGCGCCAATAGAATGCGCGATGACAGCCTTGTTCAGCCTGGCGAAGTCTACCTTCATAGGGTCCATGCTGGCAATCATGAATCCGTCGGACGGTCTGAGGCCGAACCTCGGATGAACAGCCGCGGCGAGCGATACGTCGGACTCCGCCGTTGCGAGCGTGTTCATGAAGGGCTTGCCCTCCCGGCCCACTCGATTGCACGCCTCCCTGCCCAATGTGGCGTTCCTCATCGTCGCATAGAGCTCCAGAGGCGAAGCGGGTCTCACACGCATTCCGCTGACCCTAGTTAGCGCGGGCGTGGTAATCGAGTTGGTCTGCGGTATCTCCGCGAAGCCTTCCATCAGCGTCAGGAACGACTCGTCACTGGAGACTGGCCCTCCGGCAGCCCCCAACAGGCACCATGGCGGTGTCTTGTCCCCGATCTTCCTGGGGACCATCGCTTTCCTGTCACGGCCTTCACCGAAGAACACCTTGGATGGCGCGTTCCGCAATGCCTCGCGCACTTCGGATTCGGTAAAGGATATCACCCTGCTGCTGTCCATACAGTACGCGCCCACATCGACCAAGAGTTCGAGGCCTGCCTCGAAAAGGTCGTCTGCGATGGAGTTTTCGTTCGGGATCGGATTCTCCGAATCGAACTCTATCTTGTACTCCCTGACCTTCTCCGCCACCTTGGGGGCGTATCTCCTCAGCTGATAGTCGTTCTCACTCAACGGAACGCCGTTGAGAGCCTTCTCCATGACATCGAGTACTTGCACCATCACATATCCCCCTGGCTCCTAAGGCCGAACACGACAGAGCTTGTACGAGATAAAACCTTTGTCATCCAGGGTTCAAAACAGGATCGAAAGACATGTGAGCGCGCCGTCGCACTTCTCAAATTCGCTGACATCCACGGGTATCACTTTGAACCCGGCGCTCTCCACCAGGCGCTGCGATTCCCTGCGGCCCGCTGGCATGAGGACGGTGTCGTCGATTGCGAGGGTGTCGGCGGCGTACTCCTCCCCCTTTGGGACGACGATGACGTCCATGCCACGCAAAGCGGGATGGTTTGAGTACTTCTCCGTGGCTATGAGGGTCCCCTCTCCGAGGTAGGTCACGTGACTCTTCAGATGCATCATCTCCTCATCCTCGATCGCATCGACCTTCACAGCGAGCCACTCACCCATCAGACGGATCCCTTCGGCGTTCGTACGCTGGCTCAGACCGCTGATCAGGCGATCGGGAAGATGCACGACGTCGCCTCCTTCCACAGTCGCAGGAGCCTCAGCCCGCCTGGTGGAGAGGTAGTCCTCCAGCTTAGCCTCCACCGCGTCTTCCTCTCCCCTCCGACTGGGCGCGCCCATCCGGGTGATGAGCGCCTTTGGCCCATGCACAACTGCGCAGTCCTCGACGAAACACGAATCCGGGTGAAAGTCATCCTGCGGAAGCACGATGACTTCCAGGCCGAGGTCTGCGAGGATCGCTTTGTAGACCGCATGCTGCTCGCGAGCTTTCTTCAGGTCTACCGTGCCGCGCATCGGATGGCATGACAGACATTTGACATAGTTCGCACCCGGAGGGCGGATGAGCGCCTTTCTGTACTTCATGATTATCACCAATCGCTCGAGTTAGCAGGGAGTCAGACGCTCAATCCCGGCCCTTCTGCTCGGCCTTCGCCTCCTTCTTCAGCCTCTTCTCCTCGGCCTTCGCCTTCTTCTTTACAGCCTTGCTGTCGGGTTCCTTCACTCGTGGCAGCTCCGAGGGCGGTGCCTGGGGCGCCGGCCGTTTCTCGGCGGAATCCACGGGCTTTTCGTATGCGACGGAAAGCTGGCTGTCGCGGGCCGATGGCTCGGACGCCTCCTCATCGGTAACCCTCGCAGCAATCAGCCGCCAGGCCAGAAGCAACACTAGGACGAACAGCCCAACCCCGAGGAAGGTCAGAAGGTACCACGGCTTCGGCTCCATGACCGCATAGATTATGGCGATAACCGCTGCGGCTATGAGCCCTCCCAACACCTTCTTGAACACGTCCTTTGTGTCCTCTCCTGTCCAGGGCATCGCGATGGCGAATGCCATTTGTCTGTATTAATTATGAGCCCAGGAGAGACCCAAAAAACCATTTCAGATGAGGTTGGTATCGTAGCGGATGCTTAAGAGAGATATCAACCGCGCCGTGGAACAGTCAACCAGGAGACTCTTCAAGGTTGCGGTCCCGCCCGTGAAGTTCTGGCTCCTGACCTATGTGATGGGGAAAGGCATTGAGGATCACGAGGTGCAGAAGGCTCTGGAAGAAACCAAGAAGTACGGTCCTAGGGTGAAGTTGCTCGACAAGCTCAGGGAGGACGGAACCTGGCCAATCTCGAGTCAGAGGAAGGCGGAGGAGAATGCCGGTCCTGGACCGCCGTACGGCTGGACATACATCACCATGCTCAGAAATCTGTTCTGGCTCATCGAGTACTGCGCGGACCCCGATGAGGGATACATCGAGGAATCCCTGGACAAGATACTATCATGGCAGGATGACGAGGGGTTCATCAAGGGGCCAATGGATGACATGATACCCCGGCCCCACTACAACGGGTTCGCGTTGGCGGTCCTGAGAGGATTCGGCAGGAAACGAACGGAGCCCGGAATAAGCCGGATAGCGGACTGGCTCTTCCGAAGCCAACGTGCCGACGGCGGCTGGAACATCCCGTACCTCCAAGATATGCGGTACCTTCCCGAGTACAAGTCCATGAAGCTTGGGAAATTCAAGGAGATGGTCAGCCAGGGCAAGACAGTCGAGTACGCAGCCGAGGATTATGATCATATCCCGAGCTGCTATTGGACCACGGTCGGCGTTCTCAGGGGCTTGGGGTGGATTCCGAGTCACGAGCGCATCAACGACTCGAGGCGCGGCGGGAGCTTCGTTCTCAACGGCTTCTTCAAGAGGAACTATCATCCGGGATTCTACAAATCTGAGATCAACTGGAGGGTCCTCAAGTTCCCTACATACTACGGGAGTGGATTGACTGCCCTCGACTCCCTTGTCTACTTGGGTTTCGGGCCGGAGGAACATAGAATGGAAATGCCCATTAGATGGCTCCTCAGCGCCCGAGCGAAAGACGGTTTCTGGTACCAGACCGAACGCCCACACGCTCTGAATGACCAGTGGCTCACAGTCGTAACATTGTGTGTTCTTTCGTTCTACTCGAGAGACCGAGGACAGTGGGCAATGAGTGAGACGGAGGGCCCATTATACCAGCTCAGAGTGCAGTGATTTCCTCCCTGACATCGAGATGCTTCGCCGGCAGCCTCGAGACATATTTCTCGACTGGCAATTGCTCGGGCACCAGCACGCCCTTGTCTGATATCTCACCCGACAGCATCATCTCGGCCGCGACCGCGCCTCCGGTCCCGACGAAATAGCCGGTGGCGTTGCTCTTCGCAAGCTCGTAGGCCTTCTCGTGCGACATCGTGGACCACACCTTGGCCTGAACCCTCTTACCGTCCTTCTGCCCTATAACCTCCACGACAATTCCCGCGAACCCTTTCACCTTGCCAATCATGTCCACGGGTCGCGGCATCAGGGATACGACAACATCCAATGGGCGCACCTTCACCCCCTTGACATCGATTGGCTTCAGACTGTGCAACCCCAGCTTGCGGAGGGTGTTGACTACATGGACGAAATTGTCGTCGACAGCGATTCTGAAGTCTGCGTACTTCAGCCCGTCGATGAACTGAGACATCAGGAACGTCTCCTCATGGACGGTGTTGTACACCGGTAGCGGTCCCACTGGTTCCGGGAAGTCATACATCTGCCTCTCGCTCAGCGGAGGGACATAAGTCATCTTCCCATCCTTGTACACGGCCGCGGGCACGGTCACCTCCTCGATCATCTCTGCGGGCGACCAAAGACTGAAGAAATCGTAGCCTTCGGCCACCGCGCTGTCACCGTCCATGACCCGGGCGCTCTCGGCGCTGTCGAGCTTGTTCGCGGCGTAGCGGGCGAATATGTCCGATATGCCGGGGTCCGCGCCCATGGATGTCAGTATTGTGACGCCGCGGTCCTTGCTCTTACGGTCCATCTCCTCGAACTCCTCCATTGAATTGACCGACATAGAGTAGTCGATGTAGTCGATTCCAAGCTCAATCGACATCTCGATGACCTTCTTGTTCAGCTCGGCAGGGATGGAACTTATCAGCAACTCGCTGCCTGTCAGAAGCTTGCGGAGTGCCCGCGCATCGGTCGCGTCGACCTTCTCAACAGATATCTTGCTGCTATCCAACCGCTTCGCCATGGCATCCGCGGCGTCTGTCCGCGCATCGGCCAAAACAATATTGTCTACTTGTCGGTTCTTCGCGAGGTGTTCAGCGCACACAAGCCCAGTTATTCCGCATCCTAGTTGCACCAATTTCATTATGTCGAACCATCTGGACCCCCATGATTGTATGAGCCTAATAGATGTTTGCCAAATGCTGTGCGAGAGGCGCTCGTTGCACCAGCCTTACCATATATTTGATGCAATGCATTCCATTGCGAGAATGCATTCTTGCGTTAGACGAGAGGGTGCACCACAGTTTTTACCCCCGAACAGGCATTCTCGAACATGAGCGGCCTCACACTCACGCCCTTGGACGGCGCCGACACCATCGGCGGCTCCAAACTGTTGTTGGAATACGACGGGTTAGGAGTACTCCTGGATTTCGGCATGAATTTCGCAAGGGCCAATAGGTATTTCGAGGAATACCTCAGACCGAGGACCACGACGGGTCTCCTCGATCACGTGATCATGGGCACGATGCCGGATGTGAAGGGACTATACCGAGAGGATCTGATGCATCCAGATCTCGAGCTGAAGGGCCAGAAAGTGGACAGGGTCGACGCAGTGCTCTTGTCCCACGGCCATCTGGACCATTCCGGGGACATCGGATTCCTCAGGCGCGACATACCTGTCGCGACGAGCGCTATGACTGCGGCAATCGTCAAGGCGTCCCAAGACAGCTCAAGGAGCGAGCCGGGTAGAGAACCGGCCTACTTCTGTGAGAGGTGCACCCTCGAATCACGAGGTGCAAAGCTGCTGCGCAGTACGAAAGGTGACTTGCTCGGGAGGGACTACGCATTGCTCGACCAAGCGCCGACAGACGATCTGCTCCGGTTCTGGAACTTCCTGCCATCCTCCGAGCTTAGCAAGAGGGCCAACGCCCCGAGGCTCGTCCCAGGAGGCCTAGAGCACGGCCTCGACAGCTTCGGATGCCAGATGATGCCTGTCGACCACTCCTTGAAGGGTGCGAGCGCGTTCATGATTGAGACATCGCAGGGGAACGTCGTGTATACTGGTGACGTCAGAATGCACGGGCTGAGAAACGCGATGACCCGCGATTTCGTGGCCAAGGCCAGATCTGCGAAGCCATACCTGCTTGTGGTAGAAGGGACCAGGATAAGAAAGGAAGGAGACATCGACAAGGAGCCCACTCGTCCAAATGCGACTGAGGAGGAAGTCCGAGAGAGCGCAGACACGATCCTTTCTGGAGTGGCAGGCGAACTCGCCATCGCGGACTTCGGTCCGAGGAATGTCGAACGCCTTGAGATCTTCTTGGACGTGTCGCTCAAGGCACACAGGAAGCTCGTCGTGACCCCGAAGGACGCCTACCTGTTGCTTGCCATGCACACGGTTGATGCCTCAATCCCCGTCCCAGGAGACGATATGTTGGTGTACAACTCTCCCAAGGGATCTACCGATAAATACGAGGAATGGATAGTGGAGCACGTGTGTGTCGACTCGCTGGTGAAGCCAACTGACGTGGGCAAATCTCCTGGAGACTACCTTCTCTCATTCAGCTTCTGGGACATGAAACATCTAATAGACATCAAACCTGAGAGAGGGCACTACGTGTACTCCTCGAGCGAGGCGCACAACGAGGAGCAGGCCATCGACTTCGTGCGCCTTGGAGAATGGCTCAAGAGATTCAACATCGAGCCACACGGTTTCCGCATCGTCGGGAAGAACAACAAGAGGGAGCCTGTCTTCGAGTTGGAGGATGGCCCGTTGCACGCTTCGGGGCATGCGAGCCCTGCTGACCTGCAGAACATCGTCCGGGAGATAGACCCCGATGTGCTCATCCCTGTTCACACGGAGAATCCCGATTGGTTCGAGACGACTTTCGGGGGCGAGCGCAAGGTGATCCTTCCAAAGAGATACAAGGCCATAGCGCTGTGACCGCATCGGCTTACTGCGTCAACAGGCTGTAGACCATCTCCATCGCGGCGAGGTACACGCCCCCTGTGAATATCGTCCTGACGGCCCGCGTCTTGAGCTTCTTAAGGCCCCAGGTCGACCCAATCAACGCCATCACGAAGATAATCGGTGTAAGCGCGATCGCGAGGTCGTAGTGGATGGTAACGCCCTCCCTGAGGGCGTAAGCGATGAACGCAGCCGGCGTCAGGATTGCCCCCACCAGCGCCGAAGTGCCTATCGCCTTCCTGGTATCAAACCTGAACACGTAGATTATGAGAGGCACGCTGACGACTCCTCCTCCGATGCCGAAGCTGCCCACGAGGAATCCGGTCAGGACGCTGACACCGACGCCAGCCAACCTCCTTTTCGCGCCGACGTCGTCGAGCGCCGACCCTTCTTCGCGCTCAGCGCGATACATGTCATGCATCATCTTCGTGGCGACTATCAGAAGCAGGGAGGCGAAGCCGATCTTGACCAGGACCTCATCGACAGTGGTGGTGAACAGTACACCGACGGCCACTCCCACGAGCCCTCCGAGGGCGAGCAAAGAACCAAGCTGGAAGTCGACGAGGCCTTTGCGGCTGTGACTGTATGTGGCACTAGCCATCGTCACGAACGCGAAGCAGAGGGACAGTGGTACTATCTCCTTCATCGCGAGGCTGACGAAGAACAGGTCCATTATCGGAACGTATAGCTGCCCCCCGCCGAGGCCCAGATTCGAGTAGAAGAACCCGACCACTCCTACCAGGACGGCGACGATAAAGAACGAATCCGTCCACATCAATTCCAATGCCACGGAGCGTCAGAAACATGACGGAGATATTAAACAGATATGATTCTACAGCCGTTCGAACCGCGCAGCCCTTTGACGCAAATATTACGAACAATCGACCCATTCGTCCCACGTACCCCAAACGCTTTTATATCCTGTGGCAATTCGTTCGATTCGGTTTTGGGGAGGCAGGCTGACATGAAGGTACTGAGAGTCGATTTGACGACGAGCAAGTTCGTCGATCAGGAGATTTCTGAGGAGCATCAGAAGGCATATCTAGGCGGCAGAGGACTCGGGGCGAAGATCCTGTACGACGAGAACAAGCAGGGCATAGACGCGTTCGACCCGGAGAACAGACTGATATTCATTTCAGGACCGTACACCGGAACCTTCGGCTCATTCACGGCGTTCTACAACGTCACCACGAAATCCCCTCTTACAGGGACGATTCTGTCGGCACACTCGGGAGGCCACTGGGGGCCGATGCTGAGAAAGACTGGGTATGACGGCATCGTGTTAGTCGGTCGCGCGCCGAGGCCAATGTATCTCCTTCTGACCGACGACGGGCCCGAGCTGAGAGATGCTGAGGACCTATGGGGAAAGGATGTCTTCGTAACAATCGACATGCTCGAGGAGCGGCACCAGCGAGCGAAGGCGGCTGTGATAGGACCTGCCGGGGAGAAGCGATCGCGCATCGCGGCGATAATGAACGACCACCACCGAGCTGCTGGTCGTGGCGGCGCCGGAGCGGTTATGGGTTCGAAGAATCTCAAGGCGGTCGTAGTTCACGGCACCAAGGATGTTCCTCAGGCCGACCCCGAGAAGCTAAAGGAGTCGTTCAAGGCGGCCACGAAGACCGTGAAGGAGAAATCGGCAGCCTTCGCGAAGTACGGGACCTCGATGGTCGTAGGCATAACAGGAAAGGCTGGCGCGATACCTACCAGGAACCTCCAGACGGGCTACTTTCCCGATTTCGAGAAGATCGGTGGTGACGCGCTGATAGACGGCCACTTCGTGAAGAACATGGCATGCGCCAGATGCCCGCTCCACTGTGGAAACGCGACGAAAGCTGAGAAGGATTACCAAGTCGAGACCGAGGGACCTGAGTACGAGACGCTGGCCATGTTCGGCGCCAACCTGGAGAACTCCAACCTCGAATCGATCATCATGTCGAATAACATATGCAACCAGTACGGTATAGACACGATATCTTGCGCTGACACCATCGCATGCGCCGTGGAGCTGTTCGATAGAGGGATCATATCTGAGAAGGACACAGGCGGGCTCGCACTCTCGTGGGGCGACCACAGATCGATCGTGAAGCTCGTCGAGATGACCGGCAGGTCCGAGGGGTTCGGGGTGTTGATCGGAGAAGGTTCCAGGCGCCTGGCCGCTCGGTTTGGCGAGGAGGCGGAGAAGTGCGCCATGAATGTAAAGGGCATGGAGTTCCCTGGATACGACCCACGTGGGATCCAGGGCATGTCGCTCGCGTTCGCCACATCCACCAGAGGCGCGTGCCACCTAAGGGCCACGATGTACGTCCCCGAGCTGTTCCAGGGCGTCCTCGACAGGTTCACAGTCAAGGGGAAGGCGTCGACGCTGAAGGAACTGCAGGAGCTCTTCACGGTCCTCGACTGCATGGTGTTGTGCAAGTTCGGCGCCAGGAACGCTTTCGGCAACTCATGGGACGACATGGTGATGCTTGTCAACGCGGCGACGGGCCGAGGCTACACAGTCGACGGGCTCAAACAAGTGGGCGAGAGGGTCTGGACCATCGAACGGCTGTTCAACTTGAGAGAAGGGTTCTCAAAGCGTGACGATACCCTGCCCGAGCGGCTCTTCGACACGCCGATACACGATGGTCCCTCGAAGGGCGCCGTGGTCAATCGTGACGATTTCATCAACGAACTTGAGGCATACTACGCCCTCTGGGGCTGGTCGGCGGAGGGCGTACCGAGCAAGGAGACTCTGCAGCGGCTAGGGCTGGCGTTATGATCGCCCAGTAGCCCTTCCACTATTCCCCAACAAAGGAGGGGCTGAGGAGTACAAGCCTACCTACGATCCTCTGGCGAAGTGGGCTTCCGAGAAGGGATTCGAATGGGTCGGCCCGCCGGTCTAGACATACCCCAAGAAACCAGAGGTCGTCGATGCCGGGATTATCCTACGTGCCAAGGCCATGGCTCCCGTCAGGAAGAGGTGACCGCATCTGAGCTGATAGGCTTGAAGCCCGACGATTCAGTGTCCGTTATCAGAATTGATACCCTCCCCACCGCGATATATAAACCATCGCTGCGCTAAGACGGGACAGGTGTCTCCTTTGATAGAAGCCAACGGCCTCTGCAAGGATTACAGGCAGGTTAGAGCGCTCGACAACGTCAGCCTCCGTGTGGGAAGGGGAGAGATCTTCGGATTCTTCGGACCGAACGGAGCCGGCAAGACCACGTGCATCAAGGTGCTGTGCGGTCTCACGGCCGCAACTGGTGGCGACGCGTCGGTGATGGGCATCGACGTCGGCAGGGCGCCTGTGCACGTGAGGGACAACATCGCAATACTGTCCGAGGAGAGCAGGTTCTACGAGGAGATGACCCCGAGACGCTACCTGAACATGTTCGGCAAGTTCATGCTAATGAACCGGCCTGAGAGGCTCTCCGCCCTCAACAAGGCGGCCGACCTGGCGGACATAAGGCCTTTCATTGACAGAAGGATCGCCAACCTGTCGATGGGACAGCGTCAGAGGGTGTCACTCGCCAGGGTGCTCATGTCGGATGTGCCGCTCGTGTTCCTCGACGAGCCATTCGAGGGCGTGGACATCATCCACAGGAAGAGGCTGAGAGAGCATTTCAGGGAGTACGTCTCCAGGGGCAACACGGTATTCTTCACCTCCCACAATCTGATCGAGGCGGAGCATATCGTCGACAGATTTGCGTTCATACATCACGGAAAGCTCATCGCAATCGGCACGGCGGAGGAGCTTAAGGAGAAGTACCTCGCGCCGTCGTACATGCTGCATGTGTCTAACCCCCAGAAGGCCAGAAAGGTCCTGGACGACAACCTCCGACTCCAGTCCATCAGCATCGTCGAGGGCAACGTCTCCGTCGTGCTCGCCCGTAGGGGCCACGCCTCGGAGATCGCGAAGCTGCTGATACGCGAGAACATCGACCTCTACGAGATGAAGTCGGTGGGGACCATGGAGGAGGTATTCGAGAGGACGACCAGGGGTGATATCCAATGAACATGGATATTCCACCGCCGCCCGAGGACGACTCCGAGCTTCCGCCGCCGCCGGCCGAGATCGCAGAGCAGACCCACCACTACCCGAAGATCGAGGTGCAAAAGTCAGGGCCGCTCGACACGATCAAGAGGGCCGTCGTGATATTCGAGAAGGACATCAGAACGATGGCCAAGCACGGTCTGGCTAGCTCGGTGATACTGTTCGTATTCCTTCTGATTATATTCTCGATCATGAGCTTCGCAATGAAGCAGGCGATGAGCTTCGACATCGGGGCTATGATGGACGGCGACGAAATCGATGTGCCATGGGCTACGGAGAGCAATCCGCCTGTCGCAGACGCTGGATACGACAGGTCGATACCTGCTGGCACGACCATAACCCTAGACGCATCTGGCTCGTACGACGACGATCGGATCGTTCACTACCAGTGGTCGTTCTGGGAGGTGGACTACAACGTGGACTTGTTCGGCGAGAGAGTAGACTACACATTCAACTACGTTGGGACCTACGAGATTCGCCTAACAGTCGCAGACTTCTCGATCAACCAGGCGGAGGACAACTTGACCATCACGGTCATGCACGCCACCTCGGACACTGAGGCGCCTTGGGTGGACTATCTTCAGAACGTTGAGGCCGAAGTCGACGATACCGTAGACTTGGCCGCTGTCAACTCAACGGACAACGTAGGTGTCATCAACTGGACCTGGGTCGTCCACGATGTTGTGCAGACGAAGCTCTACGGAGAGCAAGTGAGCCACACCTTCCCGTACGCCAGCCACGGGAGCCTCGGCGTCACGCTGATACTGAGAGACGCCTCGGGGAACTACAACAACTACTGGTTCGGAGTCACCGTGTACCCGCGGTATGAGGACGACGACTGGCCATGGGCTGAGGTCAACGAGCCTGGAATCGTGGCCCTCGGCGATGCGGTGACGCTCGACGGCACGGGCTCGGGCGATGATTCCGGCTCAATCGATACCTACACATGGTACATACTCCACAACGGCACCTACACGATGCTCACTGGGCAGACGGTTGAGCTCACGCCGGCCGAATGGGGTTGGTACGAAGTCATGCTAATAGTCCGCGACGAGGCGGGAAACTACAATGACGAATGGGCAGCCAGGACTGGGTTCATCGTCGCGCCGTCAGGTGTCGACGAGGTCAACGCGATAACCTGGAAGAGCACACCCTTTGGAATCGATGTGTCGTTCCACCTCCTCACGTACGCGTACGGTGTTGCTCTGCTTACGTCCGTGATTTTCGTCGGTGGACTATTCGCGAAGGGCTTCTCGCACGAGATACAGAAAGGCACGATCAAGGTCCTCTTCTTCGGACCCATATCCGTGACGACCACGATCTTCTCCAAAATACTCTACCCGATTGTTGTCGGACCGTTCCTCATCTTCCCGCTGACCATGGCGGTTCTCGCGACCTTTGAGCAGGACCCTGGAGAGGTATTCGTGATAACCCTCGTGGCGTACCTGCTCGCGGTCACGACCATGGTCGCTGCGGCGTACGGTTCTAGTCTCATATACGTGGCGACGAAGAGGATGGTGCTCAAGCCGACCGTGATATCCAGGATGTTCCTGTACTTCTCGCTCCTCGGCACCATGACGGTGTTCGAATGGCTATCGCTCGTGATGGACCTTTGGTTGAAGGTCGACACCTATGGCGACCTGTACTATGCTCACGGCGGTACCGTCGCGCTGCTGTCCCCGTTCCACCAGGGAGGGGTGTACCTGTCGAGCCTAATCATGGAGACATCGCAGAGCCCCGATTGGTGGGTGTTCGCTATACCGTTCGTGCTCATTGGGCTTGGCATAGTCGCATCCAGGAAGCTGTATCCCGACCTGTTCTCCAGGGAATAGGCGAGAGGGGCAAGAGAAGGAAAAGGTTTGGCGCGAGATAGGCTGCGATGAGCTGCTCCTACAGGGCATCGAGCCTGGCCTTGTTAGCCTCGTTCTCCTTGCCCATCCTCTCCAGTATCCTCGCGGCCTCGGCGAGCAGTGACTTCGCGGTCTTGGACGAATCCAAGTAGAATCTGGACGAAGTCAGCTCGACCTTCCCAGCAAACTCCTTCGCGCCGGCCACGTCGACGCCGGCGGGCACCTCTGTCTCTATCACGTAGTTGCTGCTGTCGATATCCTGGATGGGTTCGAGTATCATCTCGTTGAGCTTCTCCCTCCGGGTGTGTTCGAGGATGTCGCTGCGTTTCCTATGGGAGTCCGCCAACGCCTTCAGCGGTTCCTTGGTCGACGCGAGTTCGGGCCTGGCAGCAAGGTCGTCGTATATCGCCGACGTCGCTTTCTCGAGTTCCAGGGCGAACCTGATCACGGAGCCGAAGGATGTGCACTCCGGGAACTCGTACTCGGCCATCAGAACCACCTGGTGATCACTACCTTCCTGTCCGTGAAGAACGATATGGCGTCGCGGCCCTGTCCGTGCATGTCGCCGAAGAACGAGTCCTTGTAGCCGGCGAACGGAAAGTAAGCCATCGCGGCTACGACTCCGATGTTGATGCCAATGTTGCCGCACTGCACCTTGTGCCGGAAGTACCTGGCATCCTTGCCACTCTGCGTGTAAATCGACGCGGCGTTCCCGAACGGGCTCTTGTGTATGAAGTCAATCGCATCATCCAGCGTGTCCATTCTCAGGTAGGATACGACAGGGCCGAATATCTCCTCCTTGGCGATCTTCATGTCTGGCGTGACCCCATCGATGACCGTCGGCCCTACGAAGTGCCCCTTCTCGTAGCCAGGGATCTTCGCGCCCCTGCCGTCGATAAGTATCTTGGCACCAGCCGCCTCAGCGCCGTCGATGTAGTCTATGACTTTCGTCTTAGCCTTCGCGGACACGACCGGCCCCATGTTGACGCTCTCGTCAAGTCCGTAACCCATCTTGATCCTCTTCGACGCGTCTACGAACTTCTCGAGGAGCGACCCCGCCACGTCGCCCACGGCCACGAGATTCGAGCCCGCAAGGCATCGCTGGCCCGCACATCCATAGAACGACGCTAGCATGTTGGAGACGGTCCTGTTGAGAACGGAATCAGGCATGACGACGAGCGAGTTCTTCGCTCCGCCTTGGGCCTGTACGCGCTTGCCGTTCTCGCCGCACTTCTTGTAGATGTATTTGGCGACAGGAGTCGATCCGACAAACGAAATGCCCTTCATGTACGGATGATCCATCATCGTGTCTGAGACCTCACGGCTGCCGTTGACCAGGTTGACCACGCCCGGTGGGAAGCCAGCCTTGTCTATGAGCGAGAAGAGGTTCCATTGCGTCAGCGGGACCTGGCTGGACGATTTCATGACGTAGCAATTACCGGTCGCAACTGCGTAAGGCCAGAACCAGTACGGGATCATCGCTGGGAAATTGAACGGGGCGATGCAGCCAAAGACTCCGAGAGGAGATATCACTGCGTCCTCGTCTATGCCCTCCGCAGCGCCGTCCTCCAGATTGTAGCCCATCATGAGAGAGGGGATGCCCGCGGCGACCTCGACGTTCTCTATGGTCCTCCTCGTTTCTCCTCTGGCCTCGTCTATTGTCTTGCCCTGTTCCTGGACCATAATCCTGGCTATGTCCTCGAAATTTTGCTCCATCAGCTCCTTAAGCTTGAAGAAGATCCTCGCCCTAGTGATCGGCGGAGTCTCCCTCCAAGCCTCCCACGCCTCCTGGGCAGCCTCAATAGCGGCTTTGGTCTCGTCGGCGGTCGACATCGGCACCTTGCCGATTGTCGCGCCAGTAGTGGGATTCTCGACGTCCAGGTCTTTAGATGAGGTCGAGTCGACCCATTCGCCATTCACGTAGTTCTTGAGCCTTCCGTAATCCTTCTTTACCTCGGGTAGTAGAGCCATACTCTCTATTCTCCTTCCGATTGCGCTATCCGTCAGCCACCGCTTGCATTGCAGCAAGCGAATCCACGCATCTCGAGACATCAAATCGCATTTTGAGAAGGTAGCCGCGATTGAAACTTGGCTTTGACTCTCCCCCACGATGCCGTCGATTGCGGCGCATCAGCCGAGCCGTCCAATTTTATTAGGATGTTTTACAGCTTTTCGGCTCGAAATTCGCCAATGTGCCAGTGATTGTGGCCCTATTTGCGGTGTATGTTCTTCATCGCTATATAGGTTTTCATTCTGGCTTCGCCTGCAAAGAATTTGTTAACACTATGTGAATATTAATCTGGACAAACGCGTTGACGGACGGTGTTCGAACGGCCGCATCCGATAATCGGAGTGCATGCCCTTTGAGGGTGTGAAAGAGGGTGCGACTCCCTATTGGAGATAGAGAAATCGTAATGGGTTTCACAAATGGTTTGACCGAACGCGAGGCTCACTCGAGGCCTGCCTTCTTGGTCTCCTGTGCGACCGCTTCCTCGAGTATATCCAACCCCTTCTCGAGCAGCCCCTGCTTGATAATCAGGGGCGGGTGGAGCCGCACGACGTTGTTGAACTGTCCGGCGGTCAGGATATAGAGCCCATTCTTGAAACATGCCAGCTGTATGTTCCTTGCGAGTTCGGGAGCCGGCTCCTTCGAACTCTTCTTCTTCACGAGTTCCATGCCCATCATAGCGCCTAGGCCGCGCACATCGCCAACCACCTCGAACCTCTTCTTCCACTCATCGAGCCGCTTCTTCTCGACGCGGTTGATCATCTTCGTGTTCGGAAGGGCTTTCTTGGTGAGCTTGATCGAAGCCAATGCTCCCGCGCAGCAGACTGGATTGCCACCGAAAGTGCCACCGAGGCTAGCAGGTCCTGGTGCGGACATGATCTCGTCCCTGCCGGTGACGCCTCCGAGTGGCATGCCCAACGAAAGCCCCTTGCCTGAAACGAGCATGTCGGGGTCGGCTTTCCAGTGCTGGATGCCAAACATCTTGCCAGTGCGGCCGAAACCCGTCTGCACCTCATCGTCTATGAAGACTATGCCATTGTCCTTGCATATCTTTGTGACTTTCTCCCAATATCCAGGCGGAGGGTTGATGAACCCGCCCTCTCCCTGGATCGGCTCCGCGACCAGGCAGGCTACACTGCCCTCCAACGGAGGTGTCTGGACGATCGTCCGTATTGTGTCCGTGCAGGCAAGGTCACACGACGGGTACTCGAGCTTCAGCGGGCATCTGTAGCAATAGGCGAAATCCAGGTGCTGGATGTGTGACAGCAGCGGCCCGAAGCCCTCCCTGTACGGCTTCTCCTTCGCGGTGAGCGATATATCTAGCATCGTCCTGCCGTGGAACGCCGTCCTGTACGACAGCAACCATGGCTTCTTCGTGTACGACCGCGCTATCTTCACCGCGTTCTCGACAGCCTCTGACCCGCTGTTCAGGAATATGCTCTTCTTGAGCTTCCCGGGGCAGATCTTCGACATCTCCTCCGCCAGCTGTATGTAGGACTCGTACATCGACACCATAAAACAGATGTGTATGAACTCGTCCAGCTGGTCCTTGCACGCGCTGACCATCTCCGGAGCCCTGTGCCCGCAGTTGTGGACGCCTATCCCGACAGTGAAATCGAGATAGACATTGCCATCGACGTCCCTCATGAATGGTCCCTCGGCAACGTCCAGCTCTGCCGGAAGACCGATCTTGATACCGTCAGTGATGTACTTCTCCTTCCTCTTCATCGCGGCCTTCGATTTCGGGCCTGGGGGCTCGATCACAATCTTCGGGCCCTTCAGATTGTATGATTTCGTTTTCGTCATCTTCGTCGCACTCCTTATTGTCATACTTGCTGGAATGAAATCAGGCAAAGGGTTTGACTGCGACCACGCCGCGAATGCGGCGGGTCACTTCAGCTTCTTCTCGACCTCCTTTATGGACTCCTCCAGGAAATTCAGCCCAGTATCCATCTCGTCCTCGGATATGCACAACGGCGGCGCGATCCTGAAGGAGCAGGAACCCGCACCTATCGCGACGACGCCCTTCTTCCACGCGCGCTCGATTATCTCGGACGCCATATCTCCACCGGGCGCCTTCGTCTTCTTGTCCTTGACGACCTCGACTCCAATCATCAGGCCGATGCCGCGGACGTCGCCGATGATCTTGGAGCGCTTCTGTATCTCGCGCATCCTCTTCATGGCGCGGTCGCCCATCCTGACGGCGTTCTGCCGCAGTCTCTCCTTCTCAATGATCCTGATCGTTGCCAGCGCTGATTGGCATGCGACCGGAGTCCCGCCGAGAGTCGTACAATGCGAGCCCGCTTCCCAATCGAAGATTTCCTCGCGGCCGATTGTGGCTCCGAGCGACATGCCACCTCCGAGCGCTTTGGACGAGCACAGGATGTCAGGAGTCACCCCGAAGTTCTCGATGGCCCACCACTTGCCCGTGCGACCCATCCCAGACTGCACCTCGTCCACCGCGTAGATTATGCCGTACTTGTCATAGAGCTTCTTGAGGCGCTTATGGTAGTCTTTGGGAGGGACGACATATCCTCCCTCGCCCTGTATCGGCTCTATGAGCGACGCGGCGACTTCGTCCGGAGGGACGAATTTCTTCAGCACGTAGTCCTCAATGAAGTCCACGCACCAGTAGTCGCAGTCGGGGAAGCTCATCTTGTACGGACATCTGTAGCAGTACGCGTATGGCACATGCGTCACGCCAGGCATCGTCGGGAAGTACCTCGCCTTCTGCACGGTTGAGCTCGCCGTGAAGCTCAGCGCTCCCATGCTTCTCCCGTGGAATCCTCCAGTGTACGCAATGAACAGCGGGCGCTTGCTATGCCATCTGGACACCTTCGCGAACGCCTCTATGCTCTCCGCGCCGCTGCCACTGAAGAACGCTTTCTTGCGAAACTTACCAGGTGTGATCTCATTAAGCTTCTCGGCCAGCTCGACCGCGTACCGGTAGTAGAAATCAGTGTAAGAGTAGTGCTGGAGACGCTTTGCCTGGTCTGTTATCGCCTTGACGACTTCCGGATGGCAGTGGCCGACGTTCATCGCCCCGAGGCCGCTGTTGAAGTCGATGTACTCGTTCCCGTCGATATCTTCGATTATGCACCCCTTGCCTTTCTCCACCACGAACGGGTAGTAGTACGGCCGATTGTACGGGGACAACACGAGCTTGTCCCGCTTGACGACCGCTTTCGCCTTGGGCCCCGGAGGATCCACAGTTCTTTTCAAAGAAGCATTCTGTTTTCGTCCAGTCTTCAATATATCCCTCTTTGTCTCCAATTCTTCCGAATGCAATACCTGTAGTTTAGCCTTTTCATCGAATCAACGCCCCCATATGAAAGGTTTATCCCAGGCAAGGGGCATCGCACGGCACGATGCCCACGCTGCTCGTCCGATACGGTGAAATAGGCCTCAAGAGCGAGCGCGTACGCCGCAGGTTCGAGATGGCGCTCGAGGGAGACATCAAACACAAGCACGCCATGGCGGGCATATCGTGCATAGTATCATCTGGCAGAGGGAGAATATTCGTCGATTCGAACGATTGGCGCCACACATGTGAGATACTGTCCCGCACCTTCGGCGTGGTGTCGTTCAGCCCGACGGTTCAGGTGAGCAGCGACCTTGACAAGCTATTGGAGGATGTTGTGAGGTTTGCGGAGCCACTCATGTTCAACGGAGCCTTGTTCGCGATAAGGGCGAGGCGATCAGGGACCCACCCCTACACCAGCCAGACCGTTTGCGAGAAGGCTGGTTACGCGGTTCTGTCCGCCAACAGAGCGCGAGGTGTCAAGGTCAATCTGGATGAGCCAGACATCGAGATATTCATAGAGGTCCGAGGACGCGACGCTTACTTGTTCAGCACCATCTTGCCAGGCCCAGGTGGCATGCCGAAGAGCACCCAGGGCCGAGTGCTGGTAATGCTATCGTCCGAACGCGGCATCGCTGCGGCCTGGCTTCTCATGAAGAGGGGGTGTACGGTCGTTGCGGCGTGCAGCGACCACGCGCTATCCGATTTACTCGCTGCATGGGACGCGGATCTGAAAACCGTCGAGCCCGAAAGCGATATGTTTTCTAAAGCCGCTGGCGAGAGATGCCTGGCAGTGGTTATGGACTGGGGTGTCAAAGAGCTCGGGTCGAACCGAGCACTCAAGGGACCGGTTCCGGTGTTCTACCCACTGGTAGGGTTCGACGACGACCAGGTCGGTTCCCTGCTGGACAGAGTCACAAGGACCTAGGTGCCCTTCCTGTTGTGAGCTCGCAGGGACGGTCTGACCTTCTCTGCGCCCCTGCCGCGCGTCCTGACGAGGCCTCTGCCGCGCTTGCCGGCTGCGGTCAGGCCTCTCGACGCGCGGTGGAAGTGCTTCCCATTGCACATCCAGTTCAGCTTCGGATCGGCCTTTATGACTGGGTGGTTCGGGTCCACGAGTATGACCTCGTACCACTTGTGCTTCCCGTCTTCACCGACCCAGTATGAAGCAAGGACCTCGAGGTTCGGATACCTCTTCGAGGTCCTCTCCTCGGCAATCCTCTGGATGTTCTTCTTCATCGTGATTTTGGATATACCCTTCCTCTTCGGCCTCCGGCCTTTCCTTATCCGGTGCTTTCTGAGGCCACCCTTCCTCACGCGGGCCCTGACGACCACAATGCCCTGCTTGGCCCTGTAGCCCAGTGACCTCGCCCGGTCGAGCCTCGTAGGCCTGTCGACCCTCACGAAGCTGCCTTCCTTGCGCCAGTCGACGAGGCGCTGCCACATGATGGCTTTCATGTCGCCGTTCGAAGGGTCCTTCCAGGCCTCACCCATGAAATGATACATGCTCCGCGAGCCGCTCTTGGTCTTCTTGCCCTCGGTGCCAGCCTCGGGCGCCTTAGCCTCTTCCTTCCGCTCCTCTTCGACAGGAGCCTTCTCTGCCTTCTTTGTCATCAAATCACATCCAGCTGTTCATGGGTTCACGCCTCAGGCGCACATCCCCTTGCGAGACCAGGCAAGTCTCGCCGCTGTGGCTCAGAGCAAAAGGATTGCCGTATTTAAACGTGTTGTATCAGCCCCGACCTTCAGCCAAGTACGTATCCTCCTTCCATGCCACCCCCTCTGATTCCGTGCATTAATGTCTAAAGACTGCACAACAGACAGGATTTCTCACATGAAATCATCCAAGCTGAGTTTGTTCTCCGTTCGCTTCGGCTTGGCGACCACCTTGGCAGATTCACGCGCACTCCCGAAGCTGCGGTTCGTGAGTGTCTGTTGTTGCGCTCCAGTGAGAAGGGAACGCGAATCCCAGCCGAAGGCGTCAGTGACGCGTGATATCGTCGCAGCTATCCTCGTGGCATAGTAGTTCGAGTCCGGCTTAGCCGTGAACTCCCTGCCCTCAATCCACGGTTCCACCTCGTTTGGCGAAGCCTTGCCGTTTGTCACAATCCACGAGACCTTCATCCCTGGCATGACCTCGTAACCCATCTCCTTGAGCATGCGCGCGACGCGGACGTTGATCATCCTGTCGCTAGCCTTGTACTGGCTCTCCTCCTTGACAGACCGGCTTATCACGAGCCGAGATGTGTCGACATTGCCGGCCAGGAGGTCGTCGATGACCGCCCTTGTGTGCGCCACGGCGCCTTCCATGTCGTCCGCCAATATGCGCTCGAAGACCTCCTGCAGCGTCTCGCTCTGGAGGTCGAACGAGTCCGTCCGCCGCATCTCGTATCCTCGGACGATGAGCTCTTCCCTGGGCCATATCATCTTGCCGACGTACCGCTTCTTCTTGCCATGGGAGAAGAACGGCTCCATGACCTTTTCGAACTCAAGGACCATGCCGTCCTTCGAGAACCGCTCCGCGGTATCCTTGCCGAGTCTGATTGTCGTCTCGAGATCCTCGTGTGGCGAGAGGAAGAAGACGGAGTCCGTGTCTGAGTAAATGACCTTCAGACCCTCTCCCTCCAGATTCCGGATCAGATCCTTCGTGGCCTCCCTGGAGAACGCCGTTATGCTCGCACCTATCTTGGGGTCGGTAAACCTGTAGAAAGACGATGCCAGAACGCCGTAGAATGAGTTCATCAGTATCTTGATCGCCTCCTGGAGACCGTCGTAGTAATCCTTCTCCTCCGGCGTCCCAGCGTCCTTCATGGCCCGCTTCGTCTGCGCACGCTCCTCCATGAGCGTCACGAGTATCTTCGGGAGGAGTCCCTCCCGCACTTCCTTGGCCAGAAACTTTGCTCCCGTCGGCGACACGATCGTGCCATCGGGGGACAGCGTCGTGAAGCAGATGTTGTTCGCGATAATCATGCTCGGGTACATGCTTCTGAAGTCGAGGGTCAGCACCCAATGGTACAGCCCCGGCTCCATCTCATGGACATAGCCCCCTTCTATCGGCTTGGCGTCGCTCCCCGAGCGCGACGTCATGGGCACGGCCACCTTTCGCTTGTCTGCATCCCTGATGAGTATCGAATCGACTAGCTGCGAGGTCGTGCCGTTGACGACGTCGTCTAGCGGGAGCTTCGAGACGGCCGCCAGGTCCATGCTCCTGTTTATCAGCGCCACTTTCTCGAGCACGCGCAGCGCGAGCATAGCGTCCTGGATGCAGTATTCCATAACGCGCTCGCTGTCGGCTGCCCATTCCTCGTCCATCTTCTTGGGGTCGACATCATGCTTCTCCTCGTTGAGAAGCTGTTTTGCGACCGCGTTCAGCGTCTCCTGCTTGGGCTTCAGCACGCGCTTCACAGCCCACCAGGCGTCGATTATTACCCTGCCCTGGGCCCTCCAGAACCGGTTATACTGGTCTATCTCGGTCGGGAACCTTCCCCATCTCAGCGGTCCGAGGCCGAGGTCCTTCGCCCGCTGCTCTATCTGAGGGATGTCGAAGCCGTCTATGTTGTAACCGGTTATGACGTCAGGGTCGCTCTCGATAATGAACGCTGAGAAGTCCGATATCATCTTCTTCTCGTCTCCGAAGAATCTCCTAGAGGTGACTTCGTCGCCCTCCTTGACGACGCAGCAGATGGTGAATATCTTCGGCTCCTTGAGGCTCGTCTCGATGTCGAAGCTGAGCGTCCTGAGATCCGGTCTGAACGGCTGCACTTCCTCAAAGCTCTCCGCTTCGACGACCAGGTCGGTGGCGAAGGCGTCGTCCTCGATTTCCCTGCCGAAGACACGTACGCACGCTCCTATGCCCATGTCGTAGACGAACCTGAAATGGAACGGTATGTCGGCGGCCAGTATGGCCGGGACTGAATCCATGAGGTCTCTGCGAATGCTCGGCACCAATCCCGGGTGGGTGGCGACAATCCTACGGCACTTGCGCATCTCCCCGCCGTACAGCAGCTCGCACTCCTCCGTCCTCCGGATGCGCCTAGCATCGGTCTCCAGTATTCTGACGACTTCCTCCGACGGCTCGACGATGTAAAAGTACGGCTCGAACCCCTTGTACTTGACAGCCACGGACCGCCCGTCCTTCATCTTGCCGAATAGACGCATCTCCAGGTTGTCCTCGAACTCCTCGAACTTGGGGTGCGAGGTGACGCCTATCAGCCTAACGTCCCAGTAATCCATCGGTATCAGACTCTTGCGACTATCTTGACCACGTCGTTCTCCTTCATGACATGGTCGTGGCCCACTGCCATGTGGGTCCTTCCGTCTATCGCCCTAATAAAGTTATCACCAAGGTCAGTATGTACCTTGAATGCGACGTCACGGGCGTTGCTGCCTCTGGCCATGAGATAAGCGTCCGGCAGGATGCGCCCCTGCTTGTCAGTCCACTTCGTTTCGTCCTCTACAGGATACACGATGATGAGGTCCAGCACTTCGAACACGACCTTTTCCAGGACCGTCTGCACGCCCGTACTGCCAGCGCTCTTGAGCCATTCGCCCATCTTATCCAGTGCCTGCTGCTGAGAAGTGTTCAGTTTGGATTTGTCGGCGATGTCGAACGAATCGGTGCCAGGCCTGTAGGACACGAGCCCCGCCTTTGCGGCGCGTCTGAGCGCGAGTTCGTACTCCGCGCTCGTCGGCACGATCATATATCCCGTCGCCCTCAGCCGCTCCATATTCTCGGGCGGGGCGATGTCAGCCTTGTTCGCCGCCACAATCATCGGCTTGCTGATCTTCTGGAGCGACTTGCAGAATCGTAGAAGCTCATCGTCCTTCCAGATTGACGGATCAGCATCGTTGCCGGACTGCCGGATGGCTGAGAGTATCTGCGCCTCGGTGATCGAAAGGCCTGTGAGCTTCTCCTGAAGCAGTCTTTCGAACTTCTTCCCTGCGAGCTTCGACTGCCGGGCTATCTTGATGAAATCCTTCTCAAGTATCCCAAAAATCCAGTACGATATCTCCCTCTCTAGGAAGCTCACATCAGTCGACGGGTCGTGGGAGCCAACGCCGACCGGGTTGCCCTCGAAATCGGTACCGCCGCTTGCATCGACGACGTGGATGAACGCATGTGCCTGTCGCAGGTCGTCCAGGAACTTGTTACCGAGGCCTTTCCCTGAGTGGGCGTCAGGGACCAGACCAGCGACGTCCAACAGTTCGATTGGGACGTATCTCGTGCCGCCCTCGCAAAGCGAGTTGTTCGGGTTGCACGGGCTCCCGAGCTCAGTGTGGGGGCATGGGCCTCTTACGTGACTCACACCCCTGTTGGCGTCGATTGTCGTGAAAGGGTAGGAAGCAATCTGGGCTGTTGCCATCGTCAGCGCCGAGAAGAACGTGGACTTTCCCACGTTGGGCTTGCCGACTATGCCTACCAGCATCTTGCTCCCCCGTCGAGCTCAATGCCGGTATACGTAGAAAAACTGCTCGGTGCACCCAGGTCGAACAAGGCGGTGTGGCAACCCACAATGACGACTCATGAGAAGTCAAGGGATTTATACAGGAACCGCGGTTGCCCGCAAACATGGAGACCGCCATCATACTGTGCGAGGGTGGATTCGGCATGACGGCTGGCAAGACCGCGGCGGGACTTGTCAGGCACTCCCTCAGATTCAAAGTAGTAGGCATCATCGATAGCTTACAGGCTGGCAAGGACGCCGGTGAGGTGCTCGACGGAAAGAAGAACGGCATACCGATCTTCTCCTCTGTGAACGATGCGCTCGGGAAACTGCTGGAGAAGCCGGAGTTCATGATCATAGGCATCGCCACCATAGGCGGGATGCTTCCGGATGAGTTCAGACAGCCGGTGAGGGACTCGTTAGAGGGCGGCGTCAGCGTAATGTCTGGACTACATGAGTGGCTCGGCGACGACGAGGAACTCAAGGCGCTCGCGGCCAAGAACGGCGTCAGGCTGATCGATGTCAGAAAGGAGCCGCCGTTGAGAAAGCTCCATAAGTACAAAGATCTCGCGCGAAAGCTGGATTGCATAAGGATACCCGTGCTGGGAACCGACGCCGCGATAGGCAAGCGGACCACGGCGATCGCCCTGGTCAAGGCGATGAACGAGCGCGGCGTCAAGACCTCATTCGTCGCGACAGGACAAACAGGCCTGATGCAAGGCTCGAAGTATGGCATACCACTCGATGCAATAAGGGGCGACTACGTCGTTGGCGAGCTCGAGAACGCGATTGTAACCGCTTACAACGAAGAGAAGCCCCAGCTCATTATCATCGAAGGACAGGGGGCCCTGAGTCATCCCGCGTATGTGACGGGGTCGAGGGCGATCGTCAGCGCCTCGCGGCCCCAGACGGTCGTGCTCCAGCACGCCCCCGGTAAGAAGTACAGGAGCTACACCGATGATGCGCCTCACCTGCCCGCGGGCACAGTTGAGCGCGAATCGGAGCTCATCAAGGTGTTCGGCGGCTGCGACGTCATAGGCATAACGATCAACCCTGAAAACATGACGAGGGAAGAGGCCGTCAGGACGATTGCGGAGTACGAGGAGAAGTACAAGCTCCCAGTATGCGATGTGCTGGTGGACGGCCCTGACAAGATCGCAGACGCGATCATCAAGCGTTTCTTTTCGAAGAATTGATGAGCTCGAGGAAGGCGTCCGAAAGCTCGCCTATCTCTGCGGGCGTGAGCTGCTCTGCGCGGCTTGACGCGTAGGGAAGGCCTGCGAACGAGGGAGTCTCGACGCCCGACAGATAGGCCAGCGACGCGGAGTCGTTCGCGAGGGCGTTCATCACTTTCTTTCTTCGATGCGAGAAGATGGCCTTGGTCACGTCGTGAAACACCCTCTCGTCAGCAACGGTGAATGCCGGCTTGCGCGGAGTAAGCATCACGACGCTCGAATTCACCCCTGGCTGAGGCCAGAACGACGCCTTCGACACATTGAACGCAATCTCGCAACGGGCACGGTAGTGAACGCCAACCGTCAATCGGCCGTAGTCTCGCGTTCCTGGGCCCGCGACCATGCGCTCGGCAAACTCTCGTTGCACCATCAGCACGGCCATGTCGAATCCCAGCTCAAGAAGTTTGAACGTCATCGGAGAGGATATCTGATAAGGCAGGTTGGCGACGACCTTGTCGAACTCGGGCAGGAAGGCTTTGACAGCGTCCGCATGCAGGAGCGATATGCGCTGGCCGAATCTGCGCTCGAGAAACCTACAGAAGGCGGAGTCTGCCTCAACCGCCACGACCTCGGCGCCAGCGGACAAGATCGCCTCGGTCAGATTGCCAATACCAGGACCTACCTCGAGGACTCTCTCTCCTGGCTTTATGTGCGCTAGCGCGACCTGGCGTGTGATGACCCTGTCGTCGATCAGAAAATGCTGCCCAAGCCTCCTGGACGGGCGCTTGCCCATCGATTCCAGTATCGTCTTGACTTCTTGAACCCTCATGTCGAAGCGCACTCCTTAGGGCGCATCATCTCGACACGAACAGCCTGTATTTCTCGTTCGGATTCGCGAGCTCTTCCTCAATCCTCTTAGCGATGAGCTTGTCGACCTGATGGGCCATGGGCACGCGCTTGCCGATGTCCTCGAAATCCTTGAAGGCGCCCTTCTTGCGCTCCTCGATTATGCTCCACATCGTCTTCTTCCCCAGGCCAGGAAGCAGCTCGAGCATGTGGAATCTCGTCGTTATCGATTGGGCCTCGTTGAAGAACTTCACGAACCTTGGCTCGTTCGTCTTGATGACGTCCATGACGATGTAAGGCGTCTCGCTTTGGGCAGCGTTCGTCAGTTCGTCATAGCCTATCCTGCGCTTCACATGCAGTATCTCCTGCCTGAGGTCGAGGTCCTTGCCTATGTAAACCCTGTCGCCTATCATCAGCTTCGAATCTGGCCTCGGCACAAGTTCGAACAGCTTGAACTGAGACTCGCCAAGGGCGTACGCCACGGGCTCCCGCTTGAACTTGCGTTCATCAGGCAGCCCCTGGGGCAAGTAGTCTAGAATGCGTGCGTAGTCCTCCAAAGAAAATCCCCCCGGGCTTGTCAGAGATACTTCTCTACTACACTAAGTATCTTTTCGATGTCCTTCTTCTCCAAGTTCACGCGTTCCTTGGCGAATATGACCCTCACGTCGTCGGCATGCGCGGGCATGATGTCAGCTATCTTGACGGCGTTAGGTTCAGTAACGAAGCCCAGCTCACCAAGCTCCTTCACGAGCTTCTTGACCTTCTTCAATTCCAACCTGGAGAACTTCTGGCAGTGCTCAAGAGCGAGCTTCTGCTCGGGCGTGAGTTCCTGCTCCTCCTGTCTCCGCGTCAGAATCTCCTTGACATCGGCCAATGCGGCCATCTTCTTGTCTTCCATGAAAAACACCAGCTCTGCTCAGGCCGCCTTGCTAAGGTGTTCAGGCTTGACGATTATGCGCTTGGTTTTCCCACCATCGCGCACATCGAGTACATATGCGTTCCCCTGCTTTCCCACTACGACGCCAGTCCTGCCGTGGAATTTCACGTGCGGCAGGCCCTTGTGAATGCTTGGATCGAGACGGACGTTCGCCTTCTCTCCGACTTCGAACTTCTGGAACGTCCTGGTGATTGTGGAGAGTCCTCTATCCCTAGCGCGCTTCTGCATGACATTCCGCGTCCTGCGCCGTCCTCCCTTCGAAGCCTTGGCCATGTATTCAAACTCCCTTGTCTCCGACCCATATCACATCGAGCTCTGTGACCTCACAGGGCACACCTACGATCTCCGCCACGCTTGGCTTCGTGCGGCCATCGTCCCCGTGCATCAGCTCCTTTATGTAGGTGCCGCTGTCCGCCTCGACAACGATCACGGCGTCGCGGCCGTTGACCGTTTCGATCTCCACGCTGCGGACGGTCCTCGTCCGTTCAAGGTTCGCCCGTCGATGGGCCACCCTGTTTGGGGTGAGCTGACATATAGGTTTTTCGGCCAATACACGAACTATATCATTAAGCTTTCTGTGGTCGATATCGGTCTGGAAGCGCACTCGTACCCTGTAGGTTTTCGGACTGGAGGCCTCCTTGATGCCCCTGACCTCGTCCCTGGAGGACCGCCTCAGCCCTGTTACATCAACGGCCCCTTCGGCAGAGTCGTTTATCTCCTGCTCCACGGCCTCAAGGTCGATTGACCGCTTCCTCGGGCGCCTGACCTCGACCACAAAAGGCCTGCCGTTTCCAAGCATCAAGGCGTCTATGTCCTCTCTGCCCATACCGTGGAAGAACTCCCCCTCACCTTCGGCGTGTCGCACGACGATCGGGCCAATGAGCTCCTGGACGCTCGAGTCATACATCTTGCCCTTGCCGTCGCACCTCGGACATCCCTTTCCCCTGCAATCCCGGCAGAGCCATCGCGTCTGAGGGATCTTTCTGGAGTACTTCCTGTACCGTCCGTAGACAAACAGAGGCGCGACGTCCGTCGTTACCCTGTCGAACATCGTATCGATGAGAAACACCAGGTCTGGGCTGCCGAATTCCACAGGGATGCCGAGTGACGATTCGAGCGACTTACCGATCTCTCGATTCATCTCGCTCTTGATGGACTCCGTCTCATGAGCGCCGGTGTCCACCCACGCCTGCTCTTCCGCCTCGATGATGTCCACATCTATCTTCGATCCCACGAGGAAGTTCGAGTGTTCGAATGGCTGTGACGCACGTGAAGCCAGGATGGCAAACTTGTCGACCTCCGAGAACAGCCCTCGACATATTGCGCACTCATCGTCTATAGGGGGTCGGCCGCCATGTGCGGATATGAATCTGACAATCGCACCTCTCTGCGCATTGGACAACCCAGTGGAAACCGTCGCGAACAGCCTTCCAAGGCAGTGGTTGCACAAGGGGCGCTCAAGCGCTCGCCCTGCGATCTCAAGCCTTTCTGACATAATGCGGGCAGATGGACGCTTAGCGGGTATTTATCGTTATCTAACCGGCTGTCCGACATGGGAGTGCATCACATGCCGACGCACTCGAAGTGCTCCTTCGAATAAGTCCACAGAGGCTCCTCGTCCTCGAAAGCGACTGTGTCTACCCACTTAGACAACGCGGGACCAAGCGCGTTGGCCAATTCGACCAAGTCGAAATCCCTAGCGCTCTGGTCGTATACGAGATAGCTGACGAACACCGGCTTCCCCTTGACCTCGTCCTCCTGAAACGAGAACAGAATCCTCGCCCTGGCGATCCCTTCTAGCTCGTAGACCTCTCCGACGAAGGAGAGGTCCTTCCCATGGCCCCCCGATATCTCAAGCCTGTTGACTTCGTCGAGTCCGCCTTCGTTGAGTATCCAGTTCATCTTGCCCTTGTATGTGCCAATGTCGAACTGGGATGGCGACATTTCCAGCTTCTTGCCGGTAGCGAGCGCCATGCGGGTCCACACGCGCAGGAACGCGTGCGCGACGAGCGATCTGACGAGGTCGAGGCCCTCGAGACCGGCGACAGCTACCGGCTGGATGGCACCCATGTCCGCTTTGATTTGCTGTCGAATATCCTGAGACATCCGGCCTGAAATATGCCCATGTCATATAAGAATCGTGCTGGCGGCGGGCACGAAGCTGCAGGTCAGAAGCCCATTCCGTCAATCTTGATCTCCACTCTCTTGCTCTCGAGGAAACGGTACACGGCCGAGTGCTCGCTGCCAGACAGCAGCATGTCCAGCGCCCTCCTCGCAATGTCAAGTTTGAGTGTGTCGCCGATCAGAGCGACCGTATTGCCGTAGACGCTCATGTAGACCCCTGTCAACTCCTCGAACAGCCTGCGGGTCTTGCCCTTCGTGCCTATCACACGCGCACGCATCCGAGCGACATGGGCGGGCTTCTTGCCCACATAATCCCTTATGTCGATGACCTCGAGATACCAATCGTCATCCAGGACCAGCATGGCTTTCTCGGGCGAGAAGCCACGGCCGATGGCCGTTATGAAATCCATGACTGATAGCACCGCTGACGGATCCTCAGCCTTGGAGTAATCGACGGTCACGTCACCCTCCTCCGAGTCCACGAGCATCTTTACACCCGTCTGATTCTCCACCTTGGCCTTGACCCCACCGTCCTTGCCGATGAGGACTCCGATGCGCTCCCTGGGCACCTTGACCGATTGCCGAGTCATCGCTTCCTTATCTCCCGGAGCTCGCGTTCCACATCGATGCTCAAACCGTACCTTCTGAAAAACCTTGCGATGTTCGACATGTCTCTGACAAGTAGTTCGTCCGCCAGCGGATGCTCCAGGAGCACGGATTGGCCAACATCGATTATCACGGGCTCGTCGCCGTTCATGAGCACGTTATATTCACTCAGGTCTCCATGTACGATCTCGGCCTTCTGGTACGCCCGCCTGGCGTGACCTAGAATGATCTCCGCAACCCCGACGGGGCTATCGAGCTTCACATCCTTCATCATGGGGGCGGGGCCGGAATCCGAGCCGATGAATTCCATGACAATCATGTTACAGTGACATGCAACGGGCACGGGAACCCTCACGCCGGCGTCATGGAGCCTCTGGAGGTTCCTGTACTCTTTCGACGACCAGGTCATTATCAGCTTTCGCCTGTTGCGTGAGACGCCCTTGAATCGCGGGTCGCCCGCGATGTATTTGGCCATGTCCTTGAAAGTGGCCGTCGAAGTCCTGTATATCTTCAGTGCCAGGGGCGTTCCATCCGAGGTGGTGGCCCTGAACACGTTGCCCTCCTTTCCAGTCGATATCGGGTAATCAATCTGGTCGATGACCCCATCGGAGAACAGCTTGTATATTCGCATGAGGTTCTGCCTGTCGAAGACCTCGTCGTAAGTCTTCCGATCGTCTGAATCCTTTCTCCGCATCCTCCAGGAATCGCGCTCCTGCTCTAGCTTCCTCTCAAACTCCCGGAAACCAACACCACGATCCAAGGCGAAGCACCCTCGCGGCCCTCAGAATATGTCTATCGACTTGGGAATCATCTTCTTCCTGCTGAGGTACATAGCCTGGGTCTTGGTGTACCTGTATAGGATGTTCGCCTTCTCATCCTGGAACTCCCACGGTTGGACTATGACCAGGTCGCCCTCCCTGATCCACATGCGCTTCTTAATCTTGCCAGGTATGCGCCCCATCCTGTGCTTTCCGTCTGCGCACATCACTCTGATCCTCGAAGCGCCGAGCAGCTGGTCAGCTATGCCGAACATCTCGCCGTCCTTCCGTCGCGGCAGACGCACCCTGACGTAGCCCGTGTCGTCCTCGCCGCCTATGACGACTCCGTCGCCTTCCCTTGATAACCTATCCTCGATACGTGGCAAGTGATTCAACCGACAGTCGAAGTAATATTGTGCGTGTACTTAAGGCTAATGGGATTCGGAGGACGTGTCCAGACACTTCGATTGCCCTAATTCTGCGCGGTCCCGGCCGAGGCATAATGTCCGAAATCGGACAAGGCGCTCGCCGCGCTGTTTGTAGCGTGTCACCACCCCCTTATACACGCACGAGCCTCAGACGGATTCAAGGCGAGATACATGAAAAGCCCTTCGAAAGGAAAGGAGCAGAAGAAGATTCTGCTCGCGTACTCCGGCGGCCTGGACACGTCAGTGGCAATCCACTGGCTGAAGCAGAAGTACGGCTGCGAGGTTGTCGCCGTGACCGTGGATGTCGGTCAATCGGACGACCTCAAGGAGGCCATGAGGAGGGCTAAGGCGATCGGCGCTTCGCGGGCGTGGGTGATTGACGCCAAGAAGGAGTTCGCGGAGGACTACATAATCCCCGCGCTGAAGGCGAACGCCCTCTACGAGGGCAACTACCCGCTCGGCACTGCTCTGGCGCGGCCGTTGATGGTTGAGCGACTGGTCACGATGGCTCGCAGGCTGGGAGCGGACACGATAGCCCACGGTTGCACTGGTAAAGGAAACGACCAAGTCAGGTTCGAGGTCTCGATCATGGCGCTCGCTCCCGACATCACGATATTGGCGCCTACCAGAGACTGGAACATGTCGAGAGACGAGGAGATAGAGTACGCAAAGGAGCACGACATCCCCATCCCTGTCACTTGCGAGGCGCCATATAGCATCGACGAGAGCGTCTGGAGCCGGGCAATAGAGTGCGGCGTCCTGGAGGATCCGTGGCAAGAGCCGCCAGAGGCCATCTTCGAGTGGACGAAGGGAATCGAGTCCTCACCGAACGCACCTGAGTACGTGGAGCTCGGGTTCTGCGAAGGGGTGCCTGTGAGCCTCAACGGCGTCACGATGGAGCCTCTTGAGTTGGTCACCGCTCTGAACGAGATCGCGGGCAACCATGGAGTCGGCAGAATAGACCACATCGAGAACCGGCTCGTCGGCATCAAATCGAGAGAGGTATACGAGGCGCCAGCAGCGATAGTCCTGACAAAAGCACATCAGGACATAGAAAGCCTCGTCATGCCCAAGGACCTCATGCATTACAAGAGGGCGATGGAGCAGCACTACGCCAACCTCGTATATGATGGGCTGTGGTTCTCTCCGCTACGTCGCGCGATGGACGCATTCATTGAAGAGACTCAGGAGAACGTGACGGGCATTGTCAAGATCAAGCTGTTCAAGGGCAGTGCGGTGGTCGTGGGAAGAGAATCGGCGCACTCGCTGTACAGCACAGACTTGTCGACCTACGAGAAGTCGGACGAATTCGACCACTCAGCTGCGAAGGGGTTCATCTACGTGTGGGGACTGCCCCTGAAGGTCGCAGGCGTGGTCAACTCGACCAAGAACGGGAATGGTGTCTTGAATGAAATCGCGGTCAAAGAGGAATACTCGAGCGTCTGCAAGTGACGAGTTCCTCGGATTCACCTCCTCTGTCGCAATCGACAGCAGGCTGTGGCGCCACGATATAGCGGGCAGCCTGGCGCATGCCCAGTCACTAGCTGAGGCGGACATCATATCGAAAGGCGACATGGAGAAGATCGCAGAAGGGCTCAGGAGGATCGCTGCGGACATAAGGTCTGGCAGATTCGAATTCGATCCGACCTTCGAGGATCTGCACATGAACCTCGAGCATTCGCTGACGGCGCTGATAGGCGACGCCGGCGCGAGGTTGCATACTGGCAGGAGCAGGAACGACCAGGTCGCTCTCGACATGAGACTTTACGTCCGGGAGGGCATAGCTGAACTGATCGGGGAGACGTTACAGCTCCAGGAGACGCTAATACGAAGATCGGGCGATGGCATGGACGCCATACTCCCGGGCTATACGCACCTCCAACACGGCCAGCCAGTGCTGCTGTCTCATCACCTCCTATCCCATTTCTGGAAGCTTCAGCGCGACATACAGAGATTCTCGGACTGCTATAAACGTACGAACCTGTCGCCTCTTGGATCCGGCGCACTCGCCGGAACCGCGTTTCCGATAGAGAGGGCGACCGCGGCGAACTTGCTGCGCATGCGCGGGGTCACGGAGAATTCTTTGGACGCAGTCTCAGACAGGGACTTCGTGGCTGAGGCGGCCTTCGCCGCGTCCATGCTGACGATCCATCTCACATCCATCTGCGAGGAGCTCGTCCTCTGGTCGTCCCAGGAATTCCGTTTCGTCCGCCTGCCGAAGGAGCTGTCTGGTGGCTCGAGCATGATGCCTCAGAAGTTGAACCCGGATATCCCGGAACTCATACGCGGGAAGTCCGGTAGGGTCCTCGGGGGCCTGTTCACGATCCTCACCTTGTTGAAATCTCTTCCCCTCGCGTACAACCGCGATCTTCAGGAAGACAAGGAGAACCTCTTCGATGTTTTCGACACCGTTGGGGCTTCCCTCCATGCCCTCACACTCTTCCTGACAGAGTTGGAGTTTGACAAGGTGAGGATGAGGGAATCGGCCGAGGCCGGGTTGATGACCGCGACCGACCTCGCCGATTTCCTCACAAGCCGTGGAATGCCTTTCAGGGCGGCCCACGGGCTGGTCAAGGAGCTCGCCGTGCTAGCTGAGGGGGACGAATGCAAGTTCAGGGAGTTGGCGAAGGAGAAGCTCGCAGCTCACTCTAAGAAGCTGAAGATTAGCGACCTCGATTTTCTGACGCTGGAGAAGTCGATAGGAAGGCGCACTGCGGAGGGCGGCACCGCCCCGGCGAGCGTAAAGCGCCAGATGGAGAAGGCACTCCTCTCAGTCAGCGAGAACAGGGCGATGCTGGAGACCATGCGGTTCGAGGTGGGAGCGGTGGGCGAGCTC
This sequence comes from Thermoplasmata archaeon, assembly GCA_029864565.1. Taxonomy (GTDB): domain Archaea; phylum Thermoplasmatota; class Thermoplasmata; order UBA10834; family UBA10834; genus UBA10834. The sequence continues at coordinate 130,964 of JAOTTD010000001.1, forward strand.
CTGTCATAGGCACATTTCATCCGTTGTTCGACACGGCCCTGTCCTCTATGCACGCAGAAAGGATGTCAAAGGCTCGCATCATGTCATCTCTTGTGACAAGGAATATCGTGTCGGTGTAGCAGCTCATGGCCTCAAGCAGGTTTATGCCCTGCTCCGAGAGCATGGATGTGAGGTAGGCGAACGCGCCCGGAGTATCCTCGATCCTGGCGGGGCTTCGCACAGTAATCTCCGCAAGATTCTGCCTGATGCTTATGATGTAGTCCTGTCCGATGGCCTTGGTTATGCTGGGCAGGTGCTTGTCCTCCGAGACGACAGTTATGCCGTTTGTGCTCTGCATCACCTGCATCGTGCTCTTCTCGGTCAGTATCCTCTTGACGATCTCCTCGAGATTCCTAAGCACGACCCACTCGTTCTTGGCAACGACTATGCTTATCCTCGTCTTGAGTTCCAGACGGCTCTCCAGAAATACGTTCATGATCGCGCCTTCGAAGTCCGTTTTCGACAGCTTGGCAGCGTATCTCCTGCTCGCAGCGAGGACCGCCTCTTCGTGCTTCACGCCTGTGTCCTTCATTATCAGTCTCGCGAGGGACGAGAAGTTCACCAGGTCCTTGCTTATGCAGTCCCTTATGCTGGGGTGGCGGTCGATGTACTTTCTCGTCATCTCCGCGACCGTCGGTTTCTCCTTGGGCGGATCCATGTGAAAGGCGAATCCCCAGAGACCGCCTTAAATGCTTTGGCCAAGGAGATATATCGACGCCCAAGACCGTCCGAGAATCATTATATACAGACAGGCCATAGCTCGGCGCAGCATAGCCGCTCGATGAGGCTCCCGTAGTGTAGTCCGGTCAATCATTCCAGCCTTTCGAGCTGGACACCCGGGTTCGAATCCCGGCGGGAGCACTTCCCCCACTTCATGCCGACGAAGCACCGAGGTTTCTAGTGGTCGTTCGGGCTTCACGGCTGAGGGCGTAGAAAAGTAAGAAACTCGAAAAGGTTT
>JAOTTD010000016.1 GCA_029864565.1 Thermoplasmata archaeon
AACTTCATGCGATTTCTCCTCGTGGATTTGTATAGTGATTATTTAACCTTTGGTCTATAGGGACCCAGCCAGATAGACCATTCGCTAGCGCAGATTCTTGAGAGGGCAACGGCCCATAGGCGCCGTATTGTTGAAAGCTTCATATTTCACCGCCCCCATACGGCGGCAACATGACCGCGTTTTCGGATGAAGAGGGCAAGAAGGCGGTCGAGATCGCCAGGACTGTAATTGAGAGGCTCGTGCGCAAAGAGCGCATGCCCGATTTCGACACGCCAGACAGCTTCAAGCGAGAATCGGGCGTGTTCGTGACTCTGACTACATACCCCGGAGATGAACTCCGCGGCTGCATCGGCTACCCGGAGCCTGTTGCTCCGTTGATGGATGCACTGAAGGACTCGGCAGTCAGCGCGGCTTCGCGGGATCCGAGGTTTCCGGCTGTGAATGCAGCGGAACTAGAAAGTGTTAAGGTCGAAGTCAGCTTGCTCACGCCACCGGAGGAGATCGTGGTGGAAGAAGCCGCTGACCTCCCGAAGATCATCGTTGTCGGAGTGGACGGGCTCATAGTCCATCGAAATGGTGCAAGGGGGTTGCTCCTGCCCCAGGTGCCGGTCGAATGGAATTGGGATTCCGAGGAGTTCCTCTGCCAGACGTGCATGAAGGCCGGCGTGGGCCCTGACGCGTGGTTGATGCCCGGGACGCAGGTATTCAGGTTCCAGGCCGAGGTGTTCTCGGAGACCGAGCCGCATGGGAAGGTCGTCAGAAGGGATCTGGATGGAAAAGATGGATGTTGTGATTAAGGGCAAGTGCTTCGTCGATGGGCAGCTTGCCCAGCGATGCATCGGCGTGAAAGACGGCAGGATAGTTGCCGTCAGAGCCGACTTGGATGGAGAGAGGGTTTTCGATTATGGCCACAAGCTGGTCCTGCCCGCCGCAATCGACGCTCACGTGCACATGCGCGACCCTGGCGCGACGCACAAAGAGGATTTTGGCACGGGCTCGCTCTCGGCGTTGCACGGAGGCGTGACGTGCATCCTCGACATGCCCAACTCCGACCCGCCAACCACTACGGCGGCCGCTCTCAGGGAGAAGGCGTCGATAGCCGCTTCGAAGAGCCTCGTGGATTTCGGCCTGTTCGCCGGCATAACCCCTGGCTGTGACGTCGAACTTCTCTCCTCCTCGGGGGCTGTCGGGTTCAAGCTGTACATGGCTGGTACGACAGGAAACCTACAGGTATCCTCTCTGGAGGCCGTCAGGGAAGAGTTGGAGGCGGTCGCGGCATCTGGCAAAGCGCTCGCTGTGCATGCGGAGGACGAGGGACTGAGAATTAAGGGAGCGGAGAGTTCCCTAGGGGACCATCTCCGAAATAGACCGAACGAGTGTGAGACCAGTGCGATCAGGAAGCTTGGGGAGTCTGGGGTTGGAGGCCTGAGGACGCATATATGCCACGTCTCCGCGAAGGAATCACTGCCCCTCCTGGAAGGCATGCCAAACATCACCTCCGAGGTCACCCCACATCATCTCCTCCTGGACATGGATTCGAAGCTAGAAGGATTCGGCAAAGTCAACCCTCCTCTGAGGAGGCGGGGGGATAGGCAGGCGTTGTTCAACGCCTTAAAGGAAGGTACGCTAGACATCATTGCATCGGACCACGCCCCACACACGACAGAGGAGAAGGAGGAGGACTTCGACTTCGCTCCCAGCGGCATCCCTGGGGTGGAGACCCTCGCGCCTCTGATGCTGCAGCTCGTGAGGGACAAGCACATTCCACTATCGAGGTTCGTGTCCGGAGTGTGCGAGAGACCCGCCGACATCTTCGGCCTCAACAAAGGCAGACTAGAGCTACAACGCGACGCCGACATCATGGTCGTAGACATGATGGACAGCACAGAGATTCGAGCGGATCGGCTGCATTCGAAATGCGCGTGGACGCCATACGAAAGGTTGTCAGGCATCTTCCCGAAGGCGGTCTTTTTAAGAGGGAAAATCATGATGGAGGACGGAACCCAGGTGGGAGAACGCGCCGGAAGGGAAGTCGTTGAAAGAGAGAAGAGCCGAGGAATCGCCGGAGATTGACCTGTCCGAGTTGGATGGGTACAGCTACAGATGCGTCGATGATTGTGCTCTCTGTTGCCTTTGTCAGCCTGAGCTACTTCCAGACGAGGAGGCGCTGTTCCGGAGCGACCCTGTTCTCATGGCGGGCGTGACGGACGAGCACATCTCGCCAGAAGTCAAGGGCGCCGCGATACGGTTGAAGGGCAGGCACGGGGCGTGCCACTTTCTCACGGACAAGCGGTGCACCATATACAACCGACGGCCACACTTCTGCAGGTCATTCCCACTGAATGTCTTCGCCGGTTGGAGGGTTCAGGTGAACGTCAACAGGTCGTGCCGTGGCCTGGGACTTCCCGGTGAGGAGTTGGAACCCCTTGGAAGACGACTCTTATCGAGATACGGAGACGACAGGTTGAAAGGGGAAGTCCGCTCCGCGAACAAGGTGTTCTCTCAGTTCGTGCGCAACACCCGGGAAGCGTCGGCCGCGCAATCCTTCTCTTCCGTTCGAAGCGCCGCAGCCATGTTGGACGACGAGCTGACAGAGCAGCTGGGGCTGAGCCGAGTCATGACATATGCGGAGTACGGGAGCACGAAGCCTAACTCTTCCCCTGCAGACCTGGCCAAGCGCGTCAGAATAACGGAGGCGGAGGCTGACATATCCGAGAGAGCGTTGATGGACGGCGTCGAGCTGTTCGATCTGCCAGACCTCTGCTTGCTCCCGGTATACGTAGGGCCCGACCTGTCGTGGAAGATGTTCAAGCTAGATGGAAAGACCTTCGTCGGCTGGGAGCTCGGGGAATCGGGGGAGACGAAGGAGTTCTGCCGCGTGGACCCGTCGTCGGTGGACCTGCTGCCTATGACGACCGCTGGCAGAGAGTCTGTCAGGGAGTACCTCCATCTCATCAACTCAAGAGACTGCTTTCTCGGCCACGCCGCCTACCTGTGCGATATGGAAGGGTACGAGTTCAACTTCGGCCAGGTCTACCTCGGAGCAGTCGCCAACAACATCATAGACCTGTGGTGGAGGGCCTCACTTCTAGCACAGGTTGCGGGCCTAGAGCAATTGGACGCGGCAGAAATCCGTGAGGGCGTGGTCTTCTTCGACATGGACCTGCTCGACCTGCCGACCATAGGCGCGTTCATCTGAGGCTTGTCACCGCGCTTATTTCTTCTCCTCGATCCGGTCAAGAGTGAAGGATCCTTCCTTCACCTCCATCTTCTTCGTCAGGAAGAAGTACGGAATGCTCAGGACGACGACAGCGGCTACGGTTACTGTGACCAGTACGAGTATCACCAAAGCTGCCAGACCAATCAACGCCAAGATGGACGCGATGACGCCCAACCATTCGAGGGCGAGAATTGCGGCGGCAACGATGGCGATTATCACGAGTAAGGCAGCGATCCTTCCCATGTACAGACACCTCAACGCAGGTTGAAGCCTGAGCCGCTGCTCTGTTGGCGCGGAAGGAACGGCACGAGGGCTCCAGCGAGCTTAGGCAGTGTCAGAGACTGCAGTATCACCCTTCCTGGTCCAGTGAGCGTTGTGACGAATAGGCCCTCGCCGCTAAACAGCGCACTCCGGATGGAACCGACGCTCTCTATGCTGTATTGGACTCCACCCTCCCAGGCAACCACATTGCCCGTGCTCACCCTGATGATCTCTCCCGGTTTCAGGTTCATCTCGATGAAGTCGCCCGAACCATGTACGAAGGTTGTGCCCTCGCCGGTCAATTTCTGAATTATCAATCCTTCGCCTCCGAAGAATATCGTCCCTAGTTTCTTCTGGAACGCGATATCCAGGGTCACGGCGCCCTCCGCGCACAGAAACGCGTCCTTCTGGACAAGCCACGTCTTTCCGCCCCTTAGATCGAGTGCCTGTATCTTCCCGGGGACGTTCCCCGCGAAGGCCACGACTCCAGTCCCGCCAGCAGCGGTGAACTCCGTGACGAAGAATGACTCGCCGGTCATCTTGCGCTTCAACCCGGCCATCAACCCACCCCTGGCACGGGCGGTCATGCTTATGTTTGAGCTCATGTATGTCATCGTCCCGGCCTCCGCAAACAGGAGTTCGCCAGGCATTATCTCGCAGTTCACGAACTGCAGGTTGTCACCCGTTATCGTGTGTTTCATGATTATCGCCTTCAGCAACGATTGATTGGAGTATTTTACCTTTCCGGAGAGGTTCGTACAGGTGATAACCTGCGAATCCGTTCTCAGAGAGAGGCGCCTGCACGCCTGGCCAGCAGCAGCATAGTGCTGAGTCATCAGGCAGGAGCCGATGGCCGGCGAGGGCATCGAACCCCGTTCAATTCGAGGTGAACGCTCCGAAAGCGTTATTAGTTTGAGTTTCATGTACTCTTTTCGAACATTTTAGGGAGGAGAACCGCTTTGGGCAAACAAGATACAGCGACCCTAGACAAGAACGACGAGATCATATTGAAAATGCTTCAAGAAGACTGCAAGATCAGTCTCAAGGAGATCGGGGAGAAGACCGGGCTGTCGTCTTCGACCGTGCACTATCGCGTCAACCGCCTGCTGGAGGAAGGTGTCATCACCGGTTTCAAGGCGTGCGTGGACCCCGTGAAGGTCGGCAAGGAGATGCTGGCGATAGCCTTGATCACTGGGAGATATGGTCCTGACTACTCCAAGAAGATAGGTGAGAAGCTCGCCAAGATACAGGGGGTGTGGGCGGTCTATTTCCTGCTTGGCAACATAGACTTCGCAGTGCTGCTCCGCGCGTCCTCAAGAGAGGAGCTTAAGTCCATTGTCGATTCGTTCATAAGAATCGACGAGGTCGAGAGGAGCAACACCTATCTGATACTGGAAAGGCGCAAGGAAGACCTTACGGTTCAGCTGTGACGCGGACTTACCGGGCTCTCCTCGCCTTAGATACCGAGACAAGGTAATCCTCTATCCTCTTGACGCGCACAGAAACGCTCTTGAGGCTCTGCTCCAGGCCCGCAACATCGCCCACTACCTGGACCTGCGGCACAGCTTCTTCCGGACGTGCTGCTTCGGAGACGCTAACTTTGAGATCCTCAATCGTGGATTTCAGCAACTCGATCTCGTCGAGGATGTCATCTGTCCTAGGATCGACAGCACCTTCCTCGGCCTCCACAGGCAATTCGGACAGCGCCTCCTTCATCTTCCTTATCTCCGCTTCCTGAGTGCCACAGCTCTCGACCGCTTTGTCCACCTTCCGGTCGGTGGTCGTAAGTATGACGCCCAAGCCCTTCGCCATCTTCTTGTCCAGCTCCGACTTGAAACTCCGTATCTCGCCCCTCAGCTCCCGCTCTATCTCCTCGATGCGAGCCTCTTGCGCCTTTGCTAGCTCGACCGTCTGTTCGAGACTCTCCAGCCTCTTCGCCACCTCGTTGATTGTTCCAAGCCCATCCTGATCGAGGATGATCTGAACCGGCGCTGGAGGGTAGCGTTTCACGGACTCGACCATGGCCATCGTGTCGACGCTCGGGCCGGCGCGCAAGACGGCCTGACGAATCTGTTCAAGCCTGGAAACGACGTACTCGGCCGTCTTCGCCGGGTTCTTCGACAATTTCGCGGTGTCCTTGAGCTCCACGACGAGCTTTTCGAGTTCCCTCGCCGAATCCACGACGCCCGAAGCCTCGAGGGCACAGATGTCCCTTATCGCGTCCCTCCTCCCCCTGGCCGTGGCATCGTCGATGGCCATGCCTTCATGGGCGTAAACGGTCGCGACGTAGCTGACGCCAGACATCAGTCTGGCCATCACGTATCCCCAGTCGTTGTTGCTGACGGCGATAGAAGGTCTATCGGACTTCTCGAAAAGCATGCAGAAGCAGGAGTTGGGCATGCGGCAGATCTCGATGCTGTACGGGCGATTCCTGTAGAACGAGGGCACATGCTCGGGACTCTCACTCTCGACGGCCACCACGTACGACCTCAGATATGCTCTGCCGTATTCGGCCAGGTCGGCGGGAGGGGAGGCTATTCCGGTCGGGCTGTTCTCGGGGGCGTTCATGACCGCTCCAGGCAATGAAAGCGCCGTTATCCTCGACACATCGAAGTGCGAAAGGCTGGCGGCGCTGAAGGCATCCTCAGGGTTGTGCAAATATGTTTCCGGTCAAATTTCGAGTATGATAATCAGTCGAGCCCTTATCGAACTTTCGATGGTTGGGTCAAGGACTCTACTCTGCCGCCCTAGCCTCCCAATCGTCGGACCACAGCACCTGCCCGGTCTTCAGCTCCAGCCTCATCCTCACCTTTCCCTCATCGAAGAGTATCTGTGCCCGTCTGATCTGCGACAAGTAGAGCCTCGTCCACTTTCCCTTCTGTGTCAACACTCTACCCTCGCAGCTCAACAACCCCTCGGCCACCAAGCTGTGTACATGGCGGTAGCCCTGGGTCACTGGTATGCCGAGGTTCTGGCACATATCCTGCACGGTCCGCGGCCTGTCCTCCGCATATGTCAGGATCTTGGCGGAATACTCGTTGATTAGCAGCCGTGACAGTTCGTATGCGTTCATCATGATGGCATCATCTACACGCCATCCATTTGACGTTGGAGATTCATAAAGAGTCGGACCCAATTCTAATCGGAGAATATCAAGGACGATTCTATGATACTGGTGAATGCGGGCGATTCGCGGTCTGTTTTTCGAGTGATTCTCAAGTTCTGAGAACATCCAAAAATGAAAAACATGCGTGATTCTCACGCATTATAGGCAAGTGGACAAATATATATAACCATAAATTATTCACCTTTAATTAGTAGAGGGATGGGATGGGTAGCATCCGCTCCTCTGGATGGGAGGGGAATTTCATAACCTACGAGTCGAGGGAGTTCAGCACTGCAGATAAAGAGCTCGGGATAGCCCAGATTCTGACCGATCAGTACAACATGAACATACTGGCAGCGACGAGCTACAAGGCGAGAAGCGCAAGGGAACTCGCCTTCATGTTCGACATTCCGCTCGCAAGCTGCTACAGGAAGCTCAGAGAACTCTCGGCAGCCAATCTAGTGGAACAGGACGGGACCGAGCTAACGGCCGACGGCAAGCGGTACAAGGTCTACAAATCCAAGATAGGTAGCGTCACGCTCGTCTACGAGAAGGGCATGCTGCACTTGAAACTGGATTTGAACCACCGTTCGACGCCGTTGGAGATCACGCAGAACATGGCGACGCCGAAACCTAGGGAGATATTGTAGGTTTTTCGCGCGACCGAGCTGACGAAGGCACCTGCGGAATTCGGGTATCGGCCATCTCGTTGTACCGTCTGACTGCGGAGGCAGCAGGTCCATCTAGACTTGGTTTCTTGATTTCCTGCTTAGGGAATCACAGCGCAATCCTTTTCTATCGACCATGATTATCAATTATTGCTCTCAGAAGTAGGAATCTACCTTGAGAGCAACATCGGGATTAGCCACAGGGCATGTAGGGCCTCCTCGGGAGTGAGATCCAGAGGGCAATGCGAGCAGGCATTTCGCGATTTCCGGCAAGCGGCACGTCGAAGCCAGAGAGAGGACCATACCCGTGCCATTTACGAAATCGCTGACAGCGCTGTTCTGCATCCGCCTGTTCTGGGCTCATGTATGCAAGATGACGAGGTGGAACAAAGATGGAGAAATTATCCAAGCCGAGTAAGGCGAGGATGAGCGAGGAAGCGGAGATGGGAGTAGGAACGCTCCTGATATTCATCGCGATGATCCTGGTTGCTGCGGTCGCCGCGGGAGTGCTCGTTCAGACTGCCTACCAGTTGCAGCAACAGGCAGAGACTACAGGAGATCAGGCGTTGAAAGAGATAGCAACAGGGATGAGGACGCTGGCTGCGTATGGTGTGACCGATGCGAATCTGACAGCGATCATGGATCTATACCTTAAGGTCGCACTCTCTGCCGGCAGTCCTGTCATCAACTTGGCCAATCTAGTTATAGAGATATCCACGGGGTTGGCTGACGATACGCTCTCATTCTCAGCTATCGCTCCGGCCGCAGGGACCTTCAACGCAACACAGCTGAGGGACACGTACCCGTATGACATATGGACCACGACCGATGTGGGAATAACCCAGGGTGACATCGCCCTCATACACATCGACCTGGACGCTAACGGCATGTCATTGGTAACGCAGCAGACGGCGAACATACTGATGATCCCGAAGCATGGCATACCGACATACGTCGATCTGACGACACCATCGGTGTTTTCGAATATCTACGAGATCCTTACATGAGTGAGTGGGACGTGCCACAGGTGAGCGACTTGAGTGATGACGAGAGGCCGCCAGTCCTGGAAAGACTCGAAGTTGATTCCAGGACCAACCTCGTTACTATGAGATGGATCAGATTCCTCATGGAAAGGACCAGCCCAGAAGCCCTGCCCGAGCTCTTCCAGTACTATTACAGAATAGGCTGGATAAGCGAAGAAGTGGAGGAGTACCTGGTAACAGTCGCTGAAGGGTTCAAGGAGCCCGAGCCGGAGGGCGAGATCGGGATGCTATACGAACCGATCGAGGATCAGAATCTCCTCGTCACCAAACCCGCCGCAAAGAAGAAGCCCAGGAAGCGGAAGGACGAGTCCGACGACGAATGGAGGCTTACGCCGGAGGACCATCTCAAGTCCTGGATGTTCGTTCTCGAGATCGCCGGGGTCGAGACTGACAAGAACCTATGGTACGAACTGAGGCAGAAGATCGACTTCCTGGAGGACGGGCTCGATGACTACTGCCGAATCTGAGACTATCACGGCCCGCCGAAGTGCGCCGTGATTCAGCGGAAGAGAACACAGGGCATTGAAGGCGTCGATGACGAGCGTGAGCTCTGCCAACAGGGGCAACTCACGCTCGTCCCAATAGACTCATGCGAGATTTTCTCTATTGAAAATCACGGCTGATGGTCTTAAATAAACATCACGCGCATAAGTTGTCAGAAGCCTCCAACGCATCTCGAGGCACTATCCACAGGGCATGTAGACTGTAGACTCTCGTCTTCGTGACGAGAGTACCATCCGCCCGAAACGGCGGATCATTTCTGATGGCGCCTCAGCATTGGAGACTTGACGCTCAGCGCAAGCCCAGTCTCGTGCCCTATGCCAGGAGAAATTCGGATGGGGCTAACGAAGCTGAAGACAGGGCTGCGCGGAGACCGAGAGGCAGACATCGGTATTGGTACACTGATCATATTCATAGCCATAGTGCTGGTATCCGCCATAGCGGCGTCACTGATGCTGTACGCCGCGGCTCTGTTGCAGCAACAGGCGCAGAAGACAGTCGATGACTCCGTGTCTGAAGTGTCTGGCGGGATCTCCGTCGTTAACATAGCTGGAGACAGGAACCCAGATGGTGCAAGCACTTCAATCGTATCCGGCTATATGCCTTCCAGGGACGACCAGCCACCTGGAGGGGGTTCGCTGTGGAATACGACTGCAACGAGTGACGGAGTCTCCCCGCTGGGAATACTCTTGAACTGGACTTCGGCCTTGGACTACGGCTCGGGCCTCTCAGAAGAGATAGTGTACAGGACGAGCGTGTACGATCCGACGAACGGTGCAGCGTTCAACGAGCAGGTAGCTAGGAACAGGCTCCTGTCGCTCGAACAGCTGACCCCCGCCTACGAGCTCGTGCGCTTGACGGCCGAGGCGGGCACGAATACACAATACGTAGACTATACAGCAAGGGATGATAACTCGACATCGTACGCCTACGCAGTCGTCGGAGTCGACCGGGCAGGCAACCGGGTGTTATACAGCTCCGTAGACAGCTCCGCATCCACAGATGATACGACCACCGACGAGGACCTCATGGCTCCGGTCGGAGGATCGATGACCAACACGGCGGCCGTGGATGACTATTCCGTTGCCATCTTCTGGGTGCCCGCGTCGGACCCTGACAGCGGCGTGCTTGTGCAGAGGCTGTATAGAGCCGAGTATCCCTTGGGCGCTCTGACCACCACGACGGCTGATGGACGAACTGTTCTCTCTCTGCCCACTGCGACTCTGCTGCTGCAATCCAACGACACGGCATCTAGCTACATAGACGCGCCGCCGGTGCCAGGAACTCATGTCTACTTCATTGTGGCCCAGGACCGGTCGGGGAACGAAGTCATGCTGGGATCGGTTTCGTACACCGCCGACACGGCGGACGAAATCGCTCCCACCGTTGCTGGAGGTGTGACCGCAAGACAGGACATGCAATCAGTATTGATCACTTGGGAGGGGGCTTCCGATGCCGAGACCAGCGTTGCGAAGTATCTCGTGTTCAGAAGCACATCCTATTCGGACCTAGACAGTGTTGAGGAGCTGATGACGGCCACGCCCCTAGCCGAGCTAGATGCGACAGCCCGCGCCTACTCTGACTTCACTGGGGCGACTGGGAGACAGTACTACTACGCCGTCATCGCGGTCGACCTCGCTGATAACTACGCCCAGCCAGTGACGCCGTCAAATACCATCCAGATGATAGAGATAAAGGTGGAGACGGTCCCTGGAAGCAAGCCGATACTCTTCACGTCCTTAATGATTGAGATAACCGATGGCGAGACAGACGCGACTTTGTTCTTCAACCCCGACACGCCGGGTGCGAAGGGAGCGGATGCGTACCGATACTCAGTGGAGATTCTCAGGGATTTGGATGATGTGTTCGCCACGACGTATTCATTGGTGGACAGTGGCCTGGTCAAGATATTCATCGACGCTGGCGAGGTTGGGCTCAACCTTCACGCCCAGTCTTCGTTCTCTCTCAAGTTCATTCCAACGATAGGTCAACCCACATTAGAGGAGTGTCAGATCCCGTATCTCGGGGCATACCGCTACATCAACCTGGTCTGATCAAGCGCCATCTCACGTGGAATCCCGTCGCAAGGGGGAGCGCGCTGGCCCAACACAATTAGCGTGGTCTAGCGAATCACTCATGAGAATCAATCATAGTTATCCTAGCGGATATTTGTATAATAGCCTTTAAGATATATTTACTGGATAATTGAAGCTCGAGAGAGGTCTACATGCCCTGTGGATAGTGCCTCCCAAGCCCGGTTCTTGGGGGGCGCATCTCTCTCGCTCCCCGCCTTCGACAATGGCGGCGGCCACGACAGGAGGTGAGGTGCAAGGGCCTAACTAAGACAGATGGGACAGGCACACGCCCTGTCAGACATGACCGACACATCGCCGTCATGTCGTGATCGTGGGCACGCAAACGCGTGGTTTTAGATGACCTTCGAGTAGCGAACGCTCTCGAAGTCCGGTCGTTGTACCGGAGAGCTTGGATCGGCTCGTATGATCTCCTCTTCGGGTAGGTTGCCCGGACGCCAGCTCAGGTGCGGAACCTGGCAAGAGATGCAAAGTTGGAGGAAGAAGAGATGAACAAACTAGCTTGGAACAAGAGAAAGATGGATGAGAGAGGAGAGATGGGTGTTGGCACCCTGCTCATCTTCATCGCCATGATTCTCGTTGCCGCAGTAGCCGCTAGTGTGCTGGTACAGACCGCATACAAGCTGCAACAGCAGGCCGAGGCCACAGGCGATGAAGCGCTGCAGGATGTCGCTACAGGCTTCAAGGTGCTTACAATATGGGGCACTACGGACGGGAATGCGACAATTGACCATGTATACCTGAAGATCGGGCTAACGGCTGGCAGCCCTGGTATAAACCTCGCTGACGCCAAGGTTGAAGTCATCAAGACAATCGGAGGAGAGGTGGACGATGAATTCACCTTGGACTACGACGCTTCGACCGCAAGTGACACGCTGTTCACTGACGAAGTGTTGAGAGACATGGCACCAACGACGACTGAAGCGATGATGACTTCCGGGGACATATTCCAGATTGAGCTCGATTTGAATGACACAACTGGAATGGACATTGCTCTAGAGGTCCAGGAAGAAATATCGGTGCTGCTGATGCCAAAGCACGGTGTCCCAACTCTCGTAGTGATACAGGCTCCGTCAACGCTTGAGGCGGATAGCGTAGTAGCGCTGAAGTAGAGACACTGACCTCTGCAAGGTCTCGTCTCAAGGAAACTCCTTTCCCTTCTCCCATTCCGAAGGAAAGAAGGGAGAGGCAGTCGTTTCCTAGAGAAAGATGCACGGGGATAAGGTGTTGAGATATGGCAGGCCTGTTCCGTAAGAAACCAACGAAGAATGATCCCTCATCTCGGAGGAAGCTGAAGGACTTTGAGGAGGGTACGGAAGAGGAGGTCTACGACGAGTTTCAGGCATCTGGGGAAGATGAGATCTATACGCCCCTGGATGAAGAGGATGAACTGGTGCAAACAGGGGACATGGATGGAATCGGAATGTCAGGTGTGAAGGAGTTCTCCGAGATCCTAGGTCGTCTCGAGGAGATCGAGGACAAAATCGGACGCATTGACTCTGCACTGACAACCGAGAAGAGCGAAGGGAGCAAGGACCGTGAGCGACTGAACCTGATGGAGCAGGACATCAGGAAGCTATTGTCGGTCTACGAGATAGTCTCCGCTAAGTTCAATCCATTCATAGACGTCTCCGACCGTGAAGCCCCTGACTTAAAGGCTCAGCTACAGGCTCTGCCTGAGATTGAGTTTCCAGAGTCAGGGCTGGACGAGGACCTGCCCGAATTCAGACCTTTCGGAGAGGGAGACGACCAGGAGTTGTCCGGAAATGAAAAGATCTCCAGGACCAGTCGAGACACCGCCCCGTGGGAGCCAGAAACGCCGACCGAACCCGGAGTCTCCGCGACGGTGAGAGCCAAGATACTGTCTCACCAGACCAAGCGAGACAGGTCGTCCAAGGATGAGAGAGACGAGCGAGATGTCCGAGCGGCCGCGAGGAGCAAACACAACAAGAAGCCCCTCCTCGCGTACATATGCCACGATTATCTCACGCTCGTGCTCGTTATGCGCTGGATAGAGTTCATGTTCGAGCGCGTACCACGAGGCAGAATCTCCCTCGTGTTGGACTACTATGTCGATGTCGGATGGATCAGCGAAGACGTGAAGTCCGAGGTCATGTCCTACGCCAGAGGTGAGATGCAGGACGTAAACAAGTACATGGAGTATGAAGAGGCGAGAGAGGAGGTCTTCAAGGATCTGCCCACTCCAGACACAGGCGCGTTCAAGAAGGTGGAGGATTGGAGACTCACAGCAGACGACCACCTCAAATCTTTGCTCTTCATACAGAAGATCGCAGGGTTCGAGATTGACAAGGATCGGCTAAACTCCCTAGAGCAGAACATCTCGAAGTTTAAAGAGAGCTTGGAGGGCTTTCATGGGGTTTAGTGTCTCAGCAACAATGGCGATATTCTTCGCCACCTTTCTCATTCTTTTTTCTGTTTTGTATAATTCGGTTAACGAAACCTTCGACTCAGTTTCAGAATCGTTTGACGATCGATACGAGTACATGAATGACAAGGCTCATACGGACCTCGATGTCATAAGCCTCACGTACTCGAAGTACGTCGACAGCCTCGAGATCATTGTCCAGAACACAGGGAGCGTACCATTGGGAATCGAGAGCACGATGCTTCTTGTAGGCGGGGTGATAGTCAACCCAGATACGATGGAAGTGGAGGGCGCGACCACGAACATCTGGCTCCCTCTTGATGCCCTAACGATAACAGTCTCGAATCCGAACATCACTTTCGACCCTTCGGTTAATCCGAGAACCTGCGTAAACAGCGATGCTGGTCTGACGGGGCCATCGAACATCTCAGTTGGGGATTCCGTGTACGTGATTGATGGCACAAGCATCGACGTATTGTCTTTCGACGGGCTGCTCGAATTCACCATTACTGACGGCGCAAACTTGGTTTCCCCGGTCGACCTCAAAGTCAGCAGCGACTATCTCTATGTAATCGATGAGGGAACGCACATAGACAGGTTCGACATTGATGGGAACTGGGTTGACAGGTTCATCGACGACGCGACGAACGCGTCGGCCCCGAGATCCATTGCTGTCGACGATGAGTACATCTACATCGTCGACGGCAATTTGCACCTCGACAGGTTCAACAGAACCACCGGATTGTTTGTCGACCAGCTCATCGCTAATGGTGGCACGATGACGTCTCCGCAGGACGTCTTCGTGAGCTCGTACATATTTGCAATCGACGTCTCCTCCGGCAGCTATCACGTTGATCGATATTCTCTTGATGGCACAGGCGGCACGGAGATCGTTGCCTCCAGCAGGCTCTCGACACCGACCGACCTAGCTGCGAGCGCTGAGGATGTGGACCAGAATTGCCTCTACATCCTGAACAACAGCCGAGAGATCCTCGTCTGCGACGAGGATGGTTCATATCTTGGAAGGGTCAGCGACGGCCTGAGCAGTTCCGCATCGGGAATCGATGTCTCGGGCAAGATGTTCGTGTCTGACTACGCGAACGGGCTCGTGGTCGAAAACCTCGGCACGAGCATCAAGGTGGTGACTGAGAATGGCGTATCAGAGATTGTCATGTTATAGAGGGAGTGAGTAATATGGGCGCAAGCGGTGGAGCCACCGAGTTGATATTCTTCGTCTCCGCGGTAATCGTAGCGACTGCGGTAGTTGCCGTCGCCGCGAACGGCATCTACGAGCTCACGGACGGGATAAACGACAGGGGAGAACAGATGAACGAGGAGATGTCAACGCACATCGTGATAATCAACGACGCTTCCGCGATGCCGAACGACCCCCTACTGATCTACGTTCAGAACGTGGGGTCGACATCCCTGAACCACAACTATATCAGTGTGATGTTGGATGGAGTTGTGATAACAGACTACACCCTGTCGCTGAGCGGTAACAGGACCTCGTTCTGGGACCCTGCGAGTCTGCTGACCATATCGATAGATACGAATCTGTCATCGGGCGACCACACAGTTCAAGTTACCACGGAAAACGGAGTCTCTGACGCGCTCAGCTTCCGCATATAGGGTGGAGGTGAACCCTCCGTTGGGCGACATCTACAAACTCCAGATAGCCAGGGATGACCTGCATGACCAGCTAGGCCAGGGCCTCCCCACCGGAACGATCACCCTTATAGAGGGGGCGAAGGGTTCTGGAAAGAGCGCCGTTCTGCAGCGCATGATATTCGGGTTCCTGAGCAACTGTCATACCGTTACGTGCATATCGACTGAGCTGACGGTCAAGGACTTCATCGATCAGATGTACTGCCTGGACTATCCGATAGCATCGTGGATTCTGAGTGGGAAGCTCAAGTTCGTACCCGTGTATCCTTTGATGGGCAGCAGCCGTAGCAGGAAGGATTTCCTCGGCATGCTGATGAGCTCGAGGGAACTCTTCACAAGCGATGTCATCATCATCGACACTTTCTCCAGCCTGGTGAACAACAGCCTTCACGGGGAGGAGAACAGCATCAATGTGTTGGGATTCTTCAAGAAGCTCGCAGGAATGAACAAGAGCGTCGTCATCTCCGTCGATCCCGGGGAGGTCGAGGGGGAGGCGCTCTCCCCGTTCGAGTCTGACAGTCACGTGTACCTCAGCCTCGTGGTGTCACAGGTGGGGGGCATGATATCGAGGAGCATCATGGTCAAGAGGTTCGCCAACACGCAATTCAGGGTGTCGCCGATGATTGGATTCAGAATAGAGCCTAATGTCGGTATGGTGATAGAGATCACCTCAGTGGTGTGAGGGGGCACCGATGCCTGCGAAGCTCGGCAAGGTACTGGAGCGGAATCCGCATCTCAGCATATACATGCAGAAGTACGCCCAGGAGACGAATCAGACCCCGAAGTTCGTGGACACGCTGTCCAAGGACATCAGCAAGGAGAGCCACGTGGATGTCGTGTACCCAGTCGGCGATCCGATATTCATCCATCTTCACGGCTCGAAGGACATGGGGCAGCACTATGATGTCATCCAGCCCGAAATGACCGAAGACGTCACGAAGCAATACAACCGTGTGGTGGACAGGATTTTCGTAGAGTCGCACAAAGAGAAGATCCACGTCACCGATGAGGAGTTCAATGAGGTGCTTGACAGACTGTTGGGGGACATCGTGAAGGTGTCTGAACGAGGGGCACCCTCCAAACTGGTTCAGTTGTTCAAGCCGAGCTCGAAGATTTACCTGAGCCCAGATGAAATGAAGTTAGTAGAGTACTACGTGAAGCGCAACATACTGCAAAACGGCGTGCTTGAGCCGGTTCTGAGGGATCCATACATCGAGGATATACACTGTGTCGGAGTGAGGGAGATCAACCTCTACCATAAGATCCTCGGCATGGTGGAAACGAACATAAGGTTCTCAGAATTGGCTGAACTCGACAAATACACCAAATCGATGAGCGAGCGGATGGGCAGGCCGGCGTCCTTGTCGAGGCCAATCATAGATGGCGCACTGCCAGATGGTTCCCGTATCAATATAGTGTACGCCAACGACGTCAGCGTAAGCGGTCCCTCATTCACCATCAGGAAGTTCTCCACGGAACCGCTGAGCTCCGCCCAACTGGCCGGATGGAACACCCTATCCTCACAGGAGGCGGCCTACCTTTGGCTCTGCCTGGAGAACGGCATGAGCGTCTTCGTCTGCGGAGAGACGGCATCCGGCAAGACGACCCTATTGAACGCGATATTCCCGTTCATCCCATACGATCAGAAGATATTCTCCGCGGAGGACACGCTCGAGGTCCAGCCGCCGCATTCCGTGTGGCAACAGCTATCGACCAGGGAATTCGGGCCGGAGGACAGCAAGGTGGACACTTTCGCCCTCCTACGGTCGGGCCTAAGATCGAGGCCGAACTACATCGTGGTGGGGGAGATCAGAGGGAAGGAGGGCAACGTGGCGTTCCAGGCGATGCAGACAGGTATACCCGTCATGGCGACATTCCACGCAGCCTCGGTCAAGAGGATGATACAGAGATTCACGGGCGCTCCGATCAGTGTGCCGGTGACCAGCATGGACAACCTCAACGTCGCAGTATTCCTGGCGGGGGTGTACAGAGGCGGGAAACTGATCAGGCGTGTGTTGTCAATCGAGGAAATCCTTGGATACAGCGAGGCCATGGGCGGCGTGATGACGCGTGCTGTGTTCGTGTGGAATCCTGTCGACGACCAACACATATTCAGAGGCATGAACAACTCGTTCATCCTCGAGGAGAGGATCGCTGTCAAACGTGGCTTCAAGGACAAGCGGGACATCTACAAGGAGCTGGCGCTCAGGGCCAAGATACTGGACAAGATGAAGGAAATGAACATGACGAACTACAAGACTGTCAACGACATCCTCAGGGCGTTTCAGAAGGAAGGGGTGTCAGGTTTGCCGTTCACCGTCTGAGACGACCACGCAGCAGCTGATGGGTGGGAGTTTCATACTGCTGATAGTCAGCCGTGAGAATTGACTGCCAATGCTTATAACGAACGGGTCAGGATGCGCTTATGAGGCCGCCGAGCATGAGCTCCGCATATCAATGACGGATAGCATGACGACCAAGCGATGCTGAGGGGACACGCTGCTGCCTGCGCCTCAGGGATGGGCGAGGAATGCCAGAGCACGATGTAAGCCTTAGACGGGCTTTCAAGAAGAATCCGCACCTAAGGAACTACGTCAACGACTTCGCGGCCAAACATCGGGCGAAGCCCGATTTTGTAACTGAGATCTCCAGGAAGATGGCGGATTCCGACGCGGTGAACATAATATATCCTGTTGGCGACCCTTTGTTTGTCCACATATTCTCGACGAAGAGCGTGCCCATCAGCTACACGTCGGTTCAGCCACCACTGACAGGTGATCTACAAATCAAGTTTGGGAGGATAATGCGACGGGTCTACGACAAAGCGGTGTACAAAGCCCCGCACAAGAACATCGAGGAGTTCAAGGAGAATCTGACGAAGCTGATAGACGAGTCTACGGTGACCGTTGAGGAGCAGAGGCAGGAGAAGAAGGCGCTGTTCGGAGACATGTTCTCCGAGCCGAGGATACCCGTCACCGCGGAGGAGGTCGAATTGGTGAAGTACCATGCCGTGCAGAACATCATCCTCAGCGGCCCTCTGCAGCCCCTTCTCCGAGACCCGTACATAGAGGACATCCATTGCATAGGTCCCGACAACGTATCGATAGTCCACAAGGTCTTCCAATCCATGCCCACGAACATCCAGTTTGATTCGTTGGAGGATCTCGACAATTACGTGAGGGCGCTCAGCGAGAGGATTGGGCGACCCGCGTCCCTGGCTCGGCCCATAATCGACGGCACGCTCGCGGATGGGTCGAGAATCAATCTCATCTACGCCGACGATGTGAGCGTCCGTGGACCGAGCTTCTCGATCAGGAAATTCTCCGAAGAGCCGATCAGCATCACGCAGCTCATAGAGTGGAATTCAATCAGTTCCAGAGAGGCGGCGTATCTCTGGCTGTGCCTCGAGGAAGGAATGAGTGTCTTCTTCTGCGGCGAGACGGCTTCGGGCAAGACCACGACGATGGGGGCGGTGCTCCCGTTCATCAAGTACGACAGCAAGGTCTACACTGCGGAAGACACCATCGAGATGAAGGTGCCACATAAGGTGTGGCAGAGGCTAGCCACACGAGATTTTGGGCCTGAAGAGAGCCGTGTGGACACGTTCGCCCTGCTGAAGGCTGCACTGAGATCGAGGCCGAATTACATCATTGTGGGGGAGATAAGAGGGAAGGAGGGGAGCGTCGCGTTCCAAGCAATGCAGACAGGCCACCCTGTGCTGTCGACGTTCCATGCGGCCTCGACGAGGAAGCTCATTCAACGGTTCACGAGCGACCCCATCAATGTGCCGATAACATTCATCGACAACCTGAATGTTGCGTTCTTTCAGGCCGGAATTTACCGGAACGGCAAGTTCCTCAGAAGGACCATGCTTATTGACGAGATCGTCGGGTTCAACGAGGCGCTCGGTGGAATAATGACCCGGACGGTGTTCATCTGGAACGCGGCGGATGACTCGCACGTCTTCAAGGGCATGAACAACTCGTACATCCTCGAGGAGAAGATAGCTGTGAAGCGAGGGTACGGAGATAAGCGGAGAATCTACGACGACCTCTCGCTCAGAATGAGAATCCTTGACGAGATGACAGCCAGGAAGATATTCAAGTACGAAGACGTCGAGGACGTGCTCACGGAGTTTCAGAAGAAGGGGGTGAGCGGTCTACCGTTCGCGGTGTAGACCAAGTCCATGGCGCGCGGCAACATCAAGCGTCTGTATCAATCGATCGACATGCCGATCGTGACGTACTTCACGAGGTACGCTTTCCCGCTGGTAATGGTGGGCATCGCATTGGCTGCGATTCTTGTCTTCCTTTTCCCTGACGTCGCGACTGCTGGCATCTTCAAGTACGTCTTCCTATCCATACCAATACTGTTCTCCGTCCTGGCGATTGTGTTCCCGCTACTGCAGGGAGAGAGGAGGAAGATGCAGATAGAGAGGAACCTACATCTGTTCCTCATCCGGATGAGCGTGCTCTCGACCTCGAAGCTCCCGCGGAAGAAGATGCTGGAGATACTGTCCAAGGTGAAGGAGTACGAAGCCCTGAGCATAGAAATCGAGAAGATCTACAAACTCATGGAGTTCTGGAACATGGGCCTCGCCGACGCAGCGAGGACAGTCGCAAGGCGGACGCCGTCTCCGGGACTTGCCGATTTCCTCGACCGGCTCGCCCACTCATCCGACGCCGGGGAGGACATCGAGGAGTTCCTCTCCAAGGAGCGGGACGTCGCTGTCAATGTCTACCTCAACAAGTACGAGACAGCGCTCAAGGACCTGGACCTCCTGAACGAGATATTCGTGGCCGTTCTGATAGCACTCATGTTCATGCTCGTGTTCATATCACTGTTACCCGTCTTCGTCGATGTCTCGATCACCCTGATACTGCCTGGGGTTGCTCTTCTATTCGTTGTCATCGAGGTGATGGTCCTGTATCTCGTCAAGTCGCTCCTGCCGTCGGACCCCATATGGCACAACATGGAGGAGAAGACCGAGGTGGACCAGACTCTCAGGACCGTTCTGCCCGCGACTTACGCCACATGCGTGGCTTTGGCAATTTTTGGCATTCTCGTCAGAGTGCCGTTGACCGCCGTAGTCGCACTCGTGGTCACCCCTTTGCTGTATCCAGGGTTCCTCATCAGAAGGGAGGAGAAAAAGGTCCGCGCCAGAGACGAGAACTACGATGCGTTCATGAGGGCAGTTGGCAGCTACGCTGCATCCGCGGGCTCGGCAGTCACGGACGGTGTTGGCAGGCTCAGCAAGCACGACTTCGGCGAACTCACGACGGGCATCGAGGTGCTCTTCAAGCGCCTCCTCACGCGTATCGACCAGATACGGGCGTGGAACATGTTCGCAGCCGAGACAGGTAGTAACCTAATATCGAAGTTCACTGAGATGTACGTGGTCGGGCTATCGGTGGGCGGCAAGGTTGACAAAGTCATAGACATCATAAGCGGCAACTTTGTCAAGCTCATGGGCGTCCGTCGGAAGAGATACCAAGCCTCCGACAACATGCTCGGCACGCTCTACGGGATGTCAATCGGCATAACTTTCACGCTCTTCTCCGCGCTAAGCCTCATGGATTTGCTGAACAAGATGAACGAGCAGTTCACGCTTTCTCAGACAACGATTATGATGCCGATTGCACTGCAGTCATTCAACCTCGATCTCGCAGAGGCTATCTTCCTACTGATAGTATTCGCACATGCGCTCATCTCAGCGAATCTGATATCCTTCTCTGGCGGCAGCCACAAACACAGCTTCTACATCAATTTCGCAGTAATCATCTGGATCTCCACTGTAACGGCCCTTGTGACGCAGATGATGCTCGGCAAGGTTCTTAACCTCGCATGAAAAAAAGAGGGGGGAGGACGCCCGCCGACCATCACAGGTTCCGTATCTCCGCACAAGAATTCGGCCACCGAATCTGCCTTTCAATGTAGTCCCGATTAGGGGGACGTCGACTCAAGGACCGGATGCTCTGCGGGCGCTATCGCTCAGATGCTGGCAACTGCAGATAAGCGTTTGGCCAGGAGTCTCTTTCTTGAGAATCACCACAGATTCTCTAGCGTAGGCCAACCACACGTGTCTGGCCATCTCCCCCAGAGCTTCTAATGCATGATAGTCATGGCCGAGAATTGAGAGCTAGTCCTTATGAGTGCGCGCGCGCGATTCTTGCACAATGGCCACCGTGAGTAGGGCGGCGCTCACGTGCTGCATGGCAGGCGTTTTGCTCATCCCGGTGACGCTCGTGCTATTGCTCCAGGGAGTGACTACGTCGCCCGCTCACGCACTCCCCACGGATGATTTCGGGGACGGCATCCGCATCACATTCGACAGTGCCGCATCGATGAACCTGTCCTCGGTCGTTGACGACGACGGGAACATGCACGTCGTCTGGGAGGATCTCAGGTCTGGCAACGGGGACGTCTACTACGTGAAGTTGGACGCGGACGGCAACAAGCTCACCAACGACGCCAAGATAACCAATGACTCGGCGTTGTCGCTGCACCCGTCCGTGGCGGTGGACAATTCGGGCCATATATTCGTCGTATGGGAGAGCGTGGAGGGCGGCTCCGCAGAGCTCTACTTCGCAAGGCTCTGGTACTATTCAGGAAACATCACTTTCGAGGAGAACGGGCTGAGAGTCTCCGACGCGGATCCGGCGAATTCCACGGAGCCTGAGATAGCCGTCTGCGCCGATGGCAGCATCGCCCTCGTGTGGACCGACGCTAGGAACGACGCGGGGGACGGCAATCTCGAGATATTCTACAAAAGGCTCAGCCAGTCAGGCACTCCTGTGACGAGCGATGTGAGGATCACTAACGATGTCGGGATCTCGGAAAGGCCTCGGATGGACATCGACTCGAATGGAAATGTCCACATTGTCTGGTACGACTTCCGAGACTCGAACAGCGGGCTTGTCATCAACCACGGTGTCTTCTACCGAAAGGTCACGCCGAATGGGGTTCCGATGACCAACGAAACCAGGATAACATTCGCATCCCCATCTTCCAGCCCCGACGTGGCAATCGACAGCGACGGGAACGTCCATGTGGTGTTCGACGATGACAGATATGCTGCCTTCGACATCTTCTACACTATCCTGGACGGCAATGGGACGACCGTCGTCGATGACCGGATCATCTCTGCCAAAGACGATAACGAATCGCGCTTCCCACGAATCGCGCTGAGTGACTCGAGGGTGGTGGACGCCGTCTGGCAGGACCTGTCCTCTGGCGCCTGGGCGATACACTATTCGGCGATGATATACGACGGGTCCCTCGAAGTGTACGATCAGCCTATCGCTGGGATGGACCAGCGCAACGCGACCGCTCCAGTCGTGATGTGCGCCGCAGACAACAACACCTTCATATTATTCGTTGGGGAAGTGCCCAACGAGGAATTGTTCTTCTTGAGAACTCATCGGGCCGACCTCTCAATCGCCGGTGGGGACTTGTCCCTGTCGACGAGCCAACCGCTCGAAGGCTCGCTGGTTTGGGTCAACGCTACCATGAGAAACCTGGCCGGAGAGACGGTCTCGGGCCTCGAGGTGTGGATGCTGGTAGACGGTGTTGTGGCTCATGAGGCGGCCGTAGACTCCCTGGCAGCGGGAGCCACCGGCACGGTCCAATTCAGCCATATGGCCGAGGCTGGCGATTCGGTGATCACTATTGTGCTGGATCCGGAACAGTCGATCAGGGAAACGGACGAATCGAACAATATCGCAACGGTTCCAATTGTCGTCAGAGTGCCGGGCGTTGAGATTGAATCCGATTACATGAGCAGGTCCGTCGGTCCTGGGGACAACGCATCCTTCAACATCACTGTGGAGAACACGGGCTCGTATGCAGCTGGCTTCGTCATATCAAACTCAACGCTCCCGCAGGGGTGGGACATCTATCTCGGAATCAGTGGCCCACTGACCGTTCCGGCAGTCAACTCTACGACATTCCAAATCGAAGTGATCGTCCCCGATGGGACGGAGCCAGGTCAGGACTATCTGTACGTGAACGCAACCTGCGTCGATAGACCGTCGGTAAGCGACTCGCTGACGCTCATGGTCGACGTGCAGCAGGTCGGAGCGATATCCGTCGTCTCTCCTGCGGGGCAGGTCGTCGAGCCCACGATACAACAGGCGTTCACATTCTCAGTGACAAACGTCGCCAATTCGAATGAGACTTTCGAGGTGGAGGCGACTGACGATTACGGATGGATCACATCGGTCTCACACACAGAGGTGGACCTGGCTCCAGAGGAAACCGCAGAGGTCGTAGTCTATGTGACGCCTTCAAGATACGACCCTCCAGGCACGATGGACACCGTTACCCTAAGCTTGGCATCGAAGAACATAACGGGAAACGCCGAAGAAGGGAGTATATTGTTGCTGGCTGGGCATCACAGGGAGATAGAGCTGAGCCTGTCACAACAAGCATTCCTGAACTACTCAGTGCCCGAGGACCGACAGATTGTGTATACCATAGACGTTCTCAACCTCGGGAATTCGGCTGAGACTGTGAAACTGGGGCTTTCCGGACTTGACCAGTTCTGGGCGTTCCTGAACACCTCCTACGTATTCTTGGACCCAGGGGAGAAAGGGATAGTCGTTCTGACGATGACCCCGAGCCTATACATTTTAGCGGGCGCTTACGCCTTCAACGTAAGTGCGTCCTCAGAGGCAGAGCCATCGGTGAACGACACGCTCTCCATGGGTGTCAATGTCCTGCCGTTCTACGACATCGAGACTTATCTTGACACGTCCGTCGTGTCGCCCAACGGAAGCGACTACCTGCACGTCAACCTGACCATCGAGAACTGGGGGAACAGCATTGACCTTGTGGACATCAACACCTACTCGGAAAGCCTGAACGGCACGACGGTCATCGTGGACGGCAGGGAGTACGACATGGTCAATGATACGCCTCCGCCATCAGTCCTCGAACCAGGGAACCGAAAGGTTGTTACTTTGGTATTGCCCGTGCCGGAGGGGGTGGGGCCGGGGTCTTATCTCCTGTATGTAGACGTCAGCTCGCTGACCGATCCCTCCGTCTCATCCTCAGAAGTCGTGACGCTGCTCATACCGCGGAAGGGGTCCCTGTTCAATATCTACACGATCATCGTCATCGCGGCCGTCGCCGCAGCCGCCGTGATCCTTGTCGTGTTTCTGTTCTTGAGGAGGAGGGCGAAGGAGGAGGAGGCAAAGGCGGCTGAGCGGAGGAGGCAGATGCAACGCCGTCAAGGGGCGCGTCAGGGCGCTCGTGCGGCTCCGAGGGAAAAGAAGCCCGGCCAAAGCAGTCAGGAACGGCGCACATGACGCCCGGGCATCCGGAAAGCTTTAAGTACGCTAGCAGATTATCAGGAGTCTGGTGATTTAATTTGATGAAACCCCTGGCTGTTCTGAACAAGTCGATCAACCATCAGGTTATCGTCGAGCTCAAGGGTAAGAGGGGATACCGCGGCATTCTGGACGGCTACGATCCTCACATGAACCTCGTGCTCAAAAACGCGGAGGAGATCCAGGACAACGATGTGAGGCGGAAGCTCGATTCGATAATCGTCCGCGGAGACAACGTCATATACATCTCGCCGTGAGGTAAAGCAGAATGACAAAGGGCACTCCGTCGATGGGAAAGCGTGGTAGCAAGAAGACCCACATCGTATGCCGCAGGTGCGGCAAGCGCTCGTACCATGTGAGACACAAGGTCTGCGCTTCGTGTGGGTTCGGAGCGAGCGCAAAGCGAAGAAACTACAACTGGGCAAAGGCGCATTGATATCGGCGCCTGAAGGGGGGTTGAGGTCTGGAGCCTGAGCACCCGCAAGACGAGTGTGGTGTTTTTGCCATAGCCTCCATTTCTAATGCTACAATCGACATCTTCTACGCACTGAGGGTTCTGCAGCACCGCGGACAGGAATCCGCCGGGATAGCAGTGCACAACAACGGCATCAAGGCGCTGAAGGGCATGGGCCTGGCGCATCAGGCGCTCAGGCAGGACGAGTTGAGGAACCTCAAGGGAGACATCGGAATCGGCCATGTGCGATACTCGACCATGGGGGCGTCCAATTTGGACCATGCCCAACCAGTCGTAATGTCAACCAACTACGGCGACATAGCGCTCGCACACAATGGCGAGATAGTCAATGCGGACCACCTCAGGGACGAGCTGAAGAAGAAGGGCTGGGCGTTCGCTACCTCTAGCGATTCCGAGATCATAATTCGTCTTCTGGCTAACGACATATCGAACACGGGAGACCCGGCGAGATCCATCAGGAACGTGATGTCCCTCCTGAACGGATCGTACTCGATGACGTTGATGGTCGACAACCGCGTGTTCGCGATACGCGACCCCTACGGCATGCGCCCGTTGTGCGTTGGCAGGACCAAGGAAGGGTATGCAGCCGCTTCCGAGAGCGTCGTGTTCGACACACTTGGAGGCGAATTCATGCGAGATGTCGAGCCTGGGGAGCTCGTGGAACTCTTGCCCGGAGAGGTGAAGTCCATCAAGACTGGGCTCGCGAAGGGCAGGGCGCACTGCATGTTCGAATGGGTGTACATAGCGAGGGCCGATTCCTGCCTTGACGGCAGACTCGTATACGACGTCAGACGCAAGATAGGCCAGCGTTTGGCGATCGAGCAACCCGTGGAGGCGGATGTGATTGTCCCTGTCCCGGATTCGGGGAGGTCCCATTCAATGGGGTACGCCGAAAAGATAGGCATACCCTACTCAGAGGGGCTGATGAAGAATCGGTACGTCGAGAGGACTTTCATAATGCCGGATCAGACAGACAGGAGCACCGGCGTCATGCTCAAGTTGAACCCGCTCAAGAGCGTTATCAAAGACAAGAGGATCGTCCTCGTGGACGATTCGATCGTAAGGGGCACCACGATGAGGCAGATCGTCCAGCTCGTCAGGAACGCCGGCGCGAAGGAGGTTCATGTGAGGGTGGGCTCGCCTCCAATACGCGCCCCGTGTTACTTCGGCATAGACATGAAGACGAGGGACCAGTTCGCCGCCACGGGCAGGACCGTCGAGGAGATTGCCAAGATGCTCACGGCAGACAGCCTCGGATACATCTCGATAGAGGGATTGGTAGACGCCATAGGATTGAACGCGAACGACCTCTGTCTCGGCTGCCTCAACGGAGAGTATCCGCTACCAGTCGAGGGCGAGAAGGTGAGGTTTCAGAAGAAGCTGGATTCATTCGCCTGAGTGGTATGCCTTCAGACAAGCTTTAACTACGACCAGTGTATACAACGCCGCTCGTGATGGGCCGGTAGATCAGCGGAAGATCGCCCGCTTGGCATGCGGGAGGTCGCGAGTTCAAATCTCGCCCGGTCCACACTTACGCATAGCCAGACAAGTATTCTCTCGATTCAATTAAATCGTTTTTGCCCGAATTGATATTTCGGAGCTTCGAGGGGGAATCGTCCGAGCCCCAAGCCCTGTCGATTTCCTCCCGCACCATGGCGTCCGACTTCCGGCAATAGTACGTCTCTGTGGTCTTTGTCGATGAATGGCCCATTCCCTTCGAGGCGGCGTCTGCAGGTGATTAGAACCGCGCTGTCCGACCCAGAAGGATACAAGTTCATTTTGACCCCCCGACATCCGAGGTGATTTGGACCGACTTCACCGTGATTCTCCAGTCAGGCGTGAAC
The DNA here is from genome assembly GCA_029864565.1 of Thermoplasmata archaeon. Lineage (GTDB taxonomy): Archaea > Thermoplasmatota > Thermoplasmata > UBA10834 > UBA10834 > UBA10834. The sequence goes on from JAOTTD010000016.1 coordinate 26,595, forward strand.
TGGGCGAAGTGAAACACGGCTTCGCAGGAAGCCCCGACAGGCACTGGCGTGCAGGTGCAGGCCCTTGGCCCGCAGATGCTTGAGATGACAACATTCTATGTGGCCGTGACTGACCTGAGCGGCAACGGAGTAGTCACAAACGGCGACTGCTTCACCATCACCGGTGACTTCACTTCTGGCACACAGTACACCGTGATCTTGATCCATGAGCCCTCTGGCGGCCAGATGGTCCAGCAGTCGTGGACAGCCTAGGCATGGAGACACTGGCCCCGGTCTACTGGGGACCGCAGAATCAGCTTTCCTGCTCTGCCCATTCGACGAATTCGGAGCCGCACGCAGAGCATCTCGAAGCCGACAGAGGTGAGACCGCTCCACACACGGGGCATTTGCCCATCTCTTCTCCTTCCTGATCCTCTTCCTCGGCTGCGGAAGGGGAGCCGCCTGTCTTCTGCTTGCTCCTTCTCCGAAGGCTCAATTTGATGATCTTGACCTTGTCCAAATACGTGATGACCAGCACAGCGCAGAAGATGACCATCGAACCCACAACCGCGATGTAAACGATGGCTATTGGCAGCACGGGCAAGTATGGGAGGGCGATGACTCTGTCGTTGACATAGGCGCTCGCAAAGAACAAGAGGCTCGCAGTGGCCGGAACAGGAAGAGCCGTGCCGAACAAAACACTCTCGACCATGACGGATTTCTTTGTCGGATCGGGCTGTCCTAGGAAGAGGTAGAGGTTCAGTCCTATCAAGCTCGCCAAGGCGATCAATGCGAAGCAGACGCAGTAGTAGAACTGAATTGCGTCTCCCATCTCATCCAGATACTCCGGCCCAATCAGCAGTTGTGAGAATCCCACGAAGCTGCCAATGATCAAGATGTAGGGAATGGCCTTGGGGAACCGCTCCTCAAAGATTATCGTGGCTATGGAGCCGGCCAAGAAGAAGTCGATTCCTAGGAGGAGGAAGAACTGGGCCGGAAAGATCGCGATCTTCAACACCCCCCTTCTTGAACGGGCTCTTGAGGCTTCTCTGCCTGAGGTTCTTCAGAGTCACTTGCCTTGTCTTTCATTGGTCCGAAGAGGAAGACCACCAACACCACGGCCGTGATGGCCAGCACCACGAGCAGACCGCCAGTGCCCCAGAGGGACGGGGAGATGTATCCGGCAGCGGGGATCATCAGAATGACCTTGGATATGTAGTCCTCCTCAGTCACCTCCCACGGGTCGATTGTCGGGTTCGTGAGGTCATTATCCCCCTTGGTCAGAAGGTACCGGTGACTTCCTTCGGTGTCGACTTCGACGACCCTGTGAATTACAGTCAGAGGAATTCCTCTCGGGTCTTTGAAGACTATGATGTCTCCGACATCAAGGCTGTCGAAGGAAACCTTGTAAACCATGACGGCGTCCCCGTAGTCTATCGTCGGGGACATGCTGCTCGGATTGTCAGAGACCACGAAGAACGGCGGGGTGCCTTTGGCATAATCTATTGCCGAGAAGATGAGGAGGCTCAGTATGACTGCGGCGAAGCCGTAGTTCAGATACTTCAGGTAGCCTCTCAAGTTTTTCATCTAGCTCACCGTGATATCCATGACATAGTACGAGAATGGATTCGTTCCAAGACTGATTGACACGTACACAACGACGCTCGAGCTTCCGTGTTCGTTCGCGCTGGCCTGCATTTGAACGTAGAGCGTGGAGCTCGCCGACCGGGTCATGGTTGCCCCAGAGGACTGGGTCACGGCACCGTCGGTTATGACAATCTCGGCGGTACTCGGGGAGTAGAGATACACAGTCATGCTGACGATCCTGCCGATCGAGGAGTAGCTGTACACGGAAAGGCTTACAGAGTAGTCTACCAACCCAGAGTTAATGAACCTGAGAACATAGTCGTAGTCGCTCGTAGTCTCGAAGTAGGTGACCTGCCCAGTCCCCCAGTAGATGGTGAAGGTTATGCCGCTACCTGTCGGGTTGGTGAGCACTGCGAGCAAGCGGTCGCCTGAGGGGACAGTGATCTCAGGTGCAGCAAATGTCGATATCACCTCGGACTTCGAAGTGGGAATGGCCTCGGTGCTACCACTTGCGGCCAGCGCTATCACGGAGTCGCCAGATAGCACGAGAAACAGCACGTCCATCGATCCCTGAGATGTCGCGGAGGCCCAAAGGTCGAGAGTCCAATCTCCAGAGTATATCGTCGCTGCGCTGGAATAAATTGGGGACCAAAGGAAGGCGGAGGAACCTGCAGCCACTGTAAACGAGCCGCTGGAGGCGGGATCGGCGAGGTCCGTGTTGCTCGAAACCGATGGTAGAATCCCCTGGACGGCGTCCCCGATCATTGCCCAGGTGACGCTCGTGCTCGTCGAGAAGTCTATTGTGGTCGATGTCTGGGGCGATGTTACCTGTTTGTACTCCGCTGCCCCGCCCAATGTAGTTTCGGTCGTGCTGTGGATTATTGTGTACCCCGCCCCGGCCGACGGGGCTGGAGCGCCTCCACTAGGAACCTTCACGGCTACCGCCCCGATCAGCAAATCATTCGGGTTCACAGTAGAGAGTGTCACAGACTGCGTCGTACCGCTCCCCGAACCGGTCACCGGTGATCCGAGGTTGGGGTCAAAGGGTCCGTCTGTATTGACGCCACTGATCCCAAAGGCGACGACTATGAACGTATTGCTGCTGGCGAAGCTCACAGTTATGTCCCTCGTATCAGCTGTCGGTGCTATCGCCCACCATGTCTCGATCCTCTCGTCCGAGCCATCTGTTAGCGCTCCTCTCTGGCTCCACGTCAGCGCGGTTCCGGAGTTGGTCACAGAGGATACAGAATCGGTGCCTATAATCGAGACGGACACATAGATGAGGTCGTCCGCATTGCTCGTAGTGAGACCGACCACTGTCGCGGAGGTCCCGGTGGTAGACACCACTCCCGAACCATCGATGGCAGGCGGTGCCAACGCAGACACCGTCGCGTCCGCAATCTCGTTGAACCTGAGGCCAGCACCTACCGTCACGTCGCCATAATCCCAGGTGGACGAGACGGACGAACTCCCTGAGATGCCGGTCCCAAGCGTAATAGGAGATGCCTGAGCGGTCGACGCTGCAGAACAACCGTACTCTTCAACCGCAATAGCGCTGGATAGGCCTACGGCTAGCATAATCGATATCACTACGACTACCATCGAGTGCGGAAACTGCCCCATTTGTGCATCCCCGGCCGTGCACCTGACTATGGTGCTCTCTCGGACAGGGCCGCCAGTGAGAGGATTATTACCGCCACTGGCGGCTTGCGTGGTCTAGGCCCACTGAATGGCTATGTCAAAGGTCACTGACTGTCCAGATGTGGCAGTGGAGATCGCGTACGCGACTACCTCGATGTAGTGGGTAGCGCCAGCCCCAAGTGCCTGGCTCGATCCCAGGACCGATCCGCCGGTCGTGCTCGTTATCCAGAACTCACCTACGTTGCTGGAGGCGGGGTCGTCCGTCTGGCTGGTGCAGTAGTACACCGTAATATTCCCAAGGACGCTGTTCGTGTCTGTTATGCCCGATATCGTCACGGAGTTGACCGTACGGGCCGTGGCGCTTGGATTGTCAATCTGCAGAAGGTCCGTGTAGTACGTCGCAGGCTGAGGCGAGTTCGTCACCGACGGGAACATATCGATGCCTATGGTGGCGGAATCGAATGTGCTGGCAACAGTAACTGTCGCGCTCGGATATCCAGAGCCGCCGGAGTCAGAGCCGGCAACCAGTTGCACATCAGGTGTTCGGACGGTCGCAGTTGCATCTCCATAGTAGTTTACGAAAACCGTGGCGCTTGCACTTGCCATGAGCATGGACAAAAGCAGCACGCCCAAGATCTTGCCGGTTTTCGAGTTCAGTTTCCCAGCCTTCTCTCGGAGCCGGGCTATTGCGTCTGGCAATTTCATATTTCTTACCTCACGCCCATAAAGTGGGCGAGATTCATATTGCGATGAACAGTATTAGAGCTGCATTGTCTTATTTGCAACTTTGATAATCAGCTGGTGGTACTCAGCATTTATATAGAATCTCTCACGGTTGTGCAAGAAGCGCCCCTCTCGTGGATTCGGACCGTCTTCTCTGAGGAAGAATCCAACGGCTCATGAGGAGGAACTGCGGGCAATGAGGCCTGTCGTGGCGAACCTGTAACGTTGACAACAGGAGGTCGATCTGGCCATACGGGAGGAAGAGACGGAAGGGGAGTGGCGGACGCCCCGTGCATTTTCTTTTTAATTGGACCGGATTGATGAATGTCTGGCTCGAGCGAGTTCAACTCTCGCCCGGTCCACACTTACATTTATCCGAATAAGGGGCTGGCGAAGTCGCCATATCACGACCGCGGCCACATTGATTCGCTGCATCATTCATCTTATTCTCAAGATGCCAGTCAGCATGTCGATGCGGGGATGGATCACAGCCGTGCCTGACAGCCAGGGGTAAGAGTATAAGTGTATGCAAGTTGGTTTAATCCCAATAACAGCGACTGTCAGATTCGTGTTTATTATTCAAGAACCCTAGGAAGTGTCAAAGATGCAGGGGATGGACTCAGGCAATCGTGAAGAACTGGGACTCGAACCGGGAGGCGTGGGTTCGAAAGGCGGCATCGAGGAACCTCGGACGGCTTTATCCCTCAAGAAGCGCAGACCATCCCGGAAGGCATTGACCATAGTGGGATCCATCGCGGTCGCCGCCTTGGCGTTGTCTACAGTGTGGGTTTTGTCGGGCACTTCTGAGCCGCAAGTCACCGTCGTCGCGATAGTCCCAATATCCGGAGTCTCATCGTATCTAGTGGAGATCGAAGATGCTATGTCTATGACAGTGGAGAAGCTCAACAGATGGGGCGGGATCAATGGAATGCGCATAAGGCTTGTCGTGGAGGATTGCGGATCCAGTCCCGAGATCGCAGTGGAAAAGCTAGTCGAGGTAGAGGAGAGGTACCACCCCATCGCGGTCTTGACAGCCCAGAGAGGTGCAACAACCCCCATGTCAGAAATTGCAGAGGAGAACGGAATTGTCCTGATTTCGATTGGGGCGACGGCTGAGAACCTAACTGAGGAAAAGGATTGGGTATTCAGATATTACGTGTCTTCCATAGGTGAGGCTGAGAATGCTCTTGAGACCCTCGAAGGACTAAACGTGAGTTCTCTTGGAATCCTGCATCTAGATGATGCCTACGGAACCCCATTGATGAGCAAAATGACGGCGGCCTTCGAATCCTCGGGTGGGACGGTTGAGTCTTACAGCTTCGATGCGAACCGGGTGGAATTCTCCGAGGCGGTCGAGGCCGTCGGCGACAACGATGCAGTGTTCGCAGTGGCGCTCAGGCACCAGTTCCCTGCCATATTCGACGGACTTGATTCAGGCGGCTATGGAGGAGCTATCCTATGCGCAGTAGAGGCGTCAATCCCAGAGATGTGGGCGCTGCCACAAGCCCAAGGATGCTTCGTCAGCGCGCCGATAATGTATAGCTCCAGCGCTACTGTCGACACCGAATTTATCCGGGAATTCGAGGAGCGTTACAGAACGCCGTTGACGCATCAGGGAGCCATCGGCTCCGATGTTTTGAGGCTCATCTGGGGGCTGCTCTCCGACAGTGAGGTATCCAGGGAAAACCTCCGGGACCAGCTGAATTCGGGATTCGTGTTCTCCGGGACGCTCGGAGTGGTGACTCTCGCACGAGGCTCTCATAACGCAGACATTCCAATCTATCCCGCTGTGATAGAGGAGGGTGAGCTGCGATACCTCTGAGAGACTCGTTTCCGAGCCGCTTGTTCTCCAAGATTGGGGTCAGGCTTGCAGCCGTGTTTGTGATCCTCCTGCTGATGATGGCTTCATTGGCTCTATATTCATCCATCGAAGGCAGAAAGGCACTTGCGGAAGGGGTTGGCCTTGCGTCCGAGGCGATTGCAGAGAGCCTGTCCGATTCCATAGACAAGATGCTCTATCTGAACGGTCACGAAGTGCTCAATGCAATGAGTGACTACCTGATTGTGAAGGAGGTGAGTGATTCGAATGCCGTATTCGATGCGATGGATGACCCCCAGGCGTATATCGACTTGGTCGATGAGAATTGGACTTCAACGCCGCTGGATGTCGTCCCGGAATCGATGGAAGCGATACTGGAAACCAACGTCTCACTCACGCTCAGGGCCCAGTTTGTCGACCATTACACGACCGACCACGGCATGGAGATATTCGAAGAAATCATACTGACGAACAAATATGGCGCAGTGGTTGCGGTGACTGGTCGCACCACGGATTTTAGACAGAGTGATGAAACGTGGTGGCAGTCCGCCCAAGAGAGAGAACTGGAGATCTCCGACATTACGTACGACGAGGCCACTGGCCTCTACGGTGTATGCGCGTGCATGCCCGTCAAAGACGACGCTGGCGATGTCATCGGCGTGGCCAATGCAATGATCAACATACTGTCGGTCGCTAAGGATGTCGAGCTCACGGCGCTAGGCTACGAGACAAGTGAATTGAAAATCACAACGCCTGATGGAAATCTGATATTCTCATCCAGAGCCTACGTGATGCTTCAGGATGTGTCATCTAGCGCGTTCTTCGAGCGGGTCACCGGCGAGAGGGGACATTTCTCGGAGAAGGAGGGAGAAGCGGACAGACTCTTCTCTTACGCCACGTCGTTGGGTTACCTGGAATACGACGGCCACGGTTGGATTGTGTTTCTAAGCCATTCGGAGGAGGAAGTCCTCGGTCCAGCGACTGAGCTTCAGATAAGAATAGCCACTGTGGCTCTTCTGGCAATAGTACTCGGCGCGATCATATCCGTAGCCCTGTCACGTTCAATCACCGGGCCCCTAGCGGCACTGGAAACAGCTACGCGAGGCATGGCCAGGAGGGAATTGCATCAGAGAATTGCCGTATCCGGTGATAGCGAATTGAGCCGGCTTGCGAAGTCGTTCAACGAGATGGGCTCCGAACTTGAATCGCTGTACTCAGGCCTTGATGCTAAAGTCAGAGAACGTACGGAGGAGCTCGAGAACGTGAACAAGAAGCTGAGCGTGCTCGCTTCGATCACCCGACACGACGCCCTTAACCAGATAACCATCCAGAAAGGATGGCTTAGCATGGCGCTGGAATCCTCCAAGGATCCCGCTGTGATCGATTACCTGAATAAAATGGAGACTACAACAGACAATCTAGCGGATTTCATGCAGTTCACGAGCGAGTATGAGGAAGTGGGCATAAACATGCCCGAGTGGGTTAACTTGAAGGGAGCGTTCAATTCTGCCATCGCCGGACTCGACCTTGCAGGCAAGGAACTGAGCGTCAGGCTCGAGGGCGTTGACATCTATGCCGACCCGATGTTCCCGAAGGTGTTGCACAACCTCACTAGCAACTCGCTCAGACACGGACAGACCAGCACCAAGATATCGCTGTCATACTCCGAAGGCCCGGAGGGATTGACGATCGTGGTGGAGGACAATGGTGTCGGCGTACCTGCAGAGCACAAAGAAGACATATTCCAGAGAGAGCACGAGAAGGGCAGGCGAAGCCACGGCCTGTTCTTGTCAGCGGAAATTCTCAGAATGACCATGATATCGATACGAGAAACGGGCGTCGTGGGCGGCGGGGCGCGATTCGAAATTCTCGTGCCGAAGGGGAAATACCGGTTCGCCGATAGCTCTCACGAAGGATCTGCGTCCGCGGCCTGACGTACAAAGCCGTCGGACATAGCTGCCCTTGCTCCCCGAAAGGATTATCTCCCATATCCAATCTAGACTGAGAACTTGACCGCCCTTGTGCTACGCAATTTCGACGAGTCCTCGATTGACGACATGATCGAGATACTATCGAAGGCTCGCGCCGACCACCCGCACGAGCGGAGGCTCACACCTGACGAAGCTAGGGAATACACGGTCCTCGACCCGGATTTCGACTCGGAGGGCTCATGGTTCGCCATCCTCGAAGGCGAAGCCGTGGGATTCGGCTTCGTCCTGGTGGAGAGCAATCGGATCAAAGCCGGAAAGGACGACGCATATGTCGATATTGACGTTGTGCCAGAACACAGGGGAAAGGGGGTCGAGCAGAAGCTGCTTGATAAATCGCTCGACTACTTGCGGTCGAGGAACGTCGGCGGAGCCCTTTCGAGGTGCCCAGTCATGGATGGCTGGAAACGGTCGTTGCTGACCTCGCACTCGTTCGAGGAGGTCTACAGAGTATACGTACTTGTGAGACGGGGGCGTGCTGAGGTGCAAGACGCGCTGCCTCCGCCGGGCTTCCAACTTGAGCGCAGGAGTCTTCGCGAGTGTTCGAACGATGACATCACGAAGATAGTAGACGTCTTCAATGACTCCTTCAGAGACCACTTCAACTTCGCGCCCGAGCGGCCGGAACGCTTCATCAACGCTCGTGACTGCAGAGATGACCCCACCATCCTGACACTTGCGTGGAGAATGGGCGAGATCACTGGTTTTTGCCTTTCTGAAGAGAGCTTGACGTTCAACCAGGAGAAAGGCGAGCGAACTGGCTGGGTAGACATTCTTGGCGTGAGGCCACGGTTCAGACGCATCGGCCTCGGGAAGGCGTTGCTATCGGACGGAATGAGATGGATCCTCGATAGGGGATTGGACACGATCTATCTCGGCGTGTTCGCCAAGAACGAAATGGCCCTCGGTCTCTACAGGCCCTTCGGGTTCTTGAACGACACGGAAAGTGTGTGGTACAGCAAGAATATCCCGAAGGATGCGACCGACCCATCTTCGCATGCTTTGGACAAGAGCCGTGATTCGGGAGCGTGAAAGCGCCTCTGAAAATAAGCTGTGATGATGTTTATTCGGCGTTAATTCCACTCCCTCATCAGAATGCTGTTTTCTTTATATACCCAGATAGCACAATACATCTTCGGGAAATCTCATATATATGTTAAGACGTTTGTACGTTCATCACTCCATTGGAGTGTGGGACGAGTATGGAGGATGAAATAGCATGAGATATCGTGAGTTGTTCACAGGATTAGTGATATTGGTTATGGTGCTATCGGCTTTTGCGGCTCTGCCCGCAAAGACGGTGAGCGCAGCAGCGGACGAGGATGTGTTCTACATCGCAATGCAGGAAGACATGCCGGACTTCAACTACTTTAACCTGGGGTCAAACAGCATCTGGAAGTACAACGTAATAGGCATGGGGTTTGAGGGCCTATCGACAGCCGACTTCGACCTCAGACCTGTTCCGCAACTTGCCGAGAGCTGGGATTTCGATGAGGACACGCTCACTATCGATGTGTATCTGAGACAGGGCGTATTATTCCACGATCTAACGGAGATGACGGCGGAGGACGTCAAGTTCACGTATATGATGCTGAGGGACGGTTCTGTTTACTCCGACAACATCATTCCAGCGTTCGACGCGAATGATGACAATGTCGTGAGCGAGACAGAGCTGAACGACGGCATAACAATCGTCAACGATTATGAGCTTACCATAGTCATGGCTAAACCATATGGACAGTTCTTCTCTAGCACTCTTGGAGTGCCCATTGTGCCGAAGCACATCTGGGAAGACCATGTAGACTCCGAGAACAGAGTCATTGTGACGTGGGGCACGGACAAGATCGCAGCGACTGGGACAGGCCCCTGGTACTACGCTGATGGGGTTGCGAACTCCTACAGAGTTATGAAGAAGTTCGACGACTACTGGGGTAAGGACCTCACGACTCCCTACGGCATGCCGTTATTCCCGAATGCCGTTGACACGGTCTTCTACAAGATCTACGCGAGCATCGACACGGCAATCCTCGCCCTTCAGGGCGGGCAGGTGAATTACATCGCTTGGGCAGTAACTGCTGGACGTGTTCCAGGATTGCAGAGCGACCCTAACATCGAGCTTGAGTACATGTCTGATGCAGGCTACTTCTACATGGCATTTAACATGAAGAAGGAACCCATGAACAACCTCTCCTTCAGAAAGGCCGTGTCGCATCTGATAGATAAGGAGCAGCTCGTCGACGTGTACATGGGTGGCTTCGGCCAGGCAGGCTCAGCAGCGGTTTCGCCGTTCTTCGGCGAGTGGCACAACCCCGCCGTGACGAAGTATGCGTTTGACATCGACGCGGCGAATGCATTACTCGATGAGGCGGGCTACGATGACCAGAACGGAGACGGCTGGAGAGACCTGCCAGATGGCAGGATCATGGAGAAGATCACCCTCTTGACCCCGCCTGCCGACTACGACCCGATCAGAATCAGAGCGGGACAGATGATAGCCTCCAACATGAGAGCCGCTGGCATCAATGTTGAGGCGAAGCCGATTGACTTCAATACACTGGTCGCAAAGTCTGTGGCCTTCGACTATCAGATACTAATCATCGGGTGGAACTTCAGCGGATACACGGAGTGTGTGAGCGTCCTTTTCGACATATACGGCACGGCCGCGGCGAGCAATAATTGGGCGTTCTGGTCCGATACTAACCCGAACCCGTACTACTCGGACCTCGGAGGCGTCAGCACCCTTGCTGACGAGGCGACCACCGATATGGCCGACGCGTTCGCTTTGCTCGAGGATGATGCGAGAGCGACCTTCGATGTGGCCAAACAGATCGATTATGTCAAACAGGGTCAGGAGATCATCGCTGACGCGGTCCCGTGTAATGTCCTGTATTACAGGGTGAACGTTGAGGCTCACGACAAGGTTTGGGCTAACTGGACCGAGTTCGATGGTTCAATGATGAACCCGTACAACCTTTGCACGCTCGAGTATTCTGGAACTGGCGGTGCTGAAGGCGGAGGCGCAGTTACTGCCACTCTAAGCGCTGGTCTGACCGTCGCTGGCAAGGTGATGTGTGACGAGAGCATCGATGCATACGTCAAGGCGATTGACAACCTCGGCAACCCCGTAGTCGGAGCCGACGTCGAAGTAGACGTGACCGATGGAGTTGCAGCGTCCCCTGAAAGTGGGACGACAGACGAGGACGGTGTCTTTGAGTTTGCCGTTATGGGCGAGGCTGCAGGCGTCTCGACTGTGAACGTAACCGTAACTAGCGGCGCACTGGAGGCCACGGACTCGGCCGGCGTAATCGTGTCGTCACTCGGTGGCATCGCTGTGCAAGTCATGCCGGCGAAGACGGTGCTCGAAGCCGATGAGTCCACCGATGTAGAGGTGGTCGTGACAGATGTCGAAGGAGACCCCGTCGAAGGTGCGACGGTGACAATCGACCCATACCTCCTCGGATACGGTTCGATATCACCGGAAGAGTTGACCACCGGTGCGACTGGCATGGGCACGATGACCTACACGGCACCTGCCAATGACCTGGAACACCAGCACATGTTGGTGACGCTCGCTGCCTCTGTGGCGCACCCCAAGTATTCGATGACGAATCTGGCTACTAGCTCGATAATGGTGTACAACGACGCCCCGCCTGACTGGGTCATAACCTCGATCGAATCCGTTACCACAACGGCGCTCAATTCGACCGACTACAATGCTACCATAAGCGTCCTGCTCACGGACGATGAGGGAAACCCGATGGGCGGCGAGACACTGGATGTTGTCTACAGCGACGAGTCCCTTGTCACGAGCCCGGACATTGAAGTGACCACGGCCGTGGACGGCACTGCGGAGTTGGACATTGCCATGGCTGACACCGGCGCATCCGGCGCCCTTAGGGTCACGATAGGTATGCTGTCCATTGCGAACAGCATAACTGACACCGTGACTCTGACCTATGTGGACCCGGCTGACCCGCCCGCGGATCCAATGTACGGTGGATACATCCAGTTCGACATGGAGAAATTCGTCGATCCGCTTGGATCGATTGACGTGACCGTCCACGTGTTCGACAGCGATGGAGCTCCGGCTGACGGCGTGAACGCCACTGTCGTAGCACCTGCCACCTCATACGGCCAGATGATGGAATGGGACGATGTGGAGTTTAACTCGTTGTGGGAATACGTCGGCATATCGGTAACTACTGAGGCCGACGGACAGAGCATCTCTACTGCAGGCGCGTTCGACTCGCCTTTCGTCGGCCGAGCCGCGGATTACGCGGACTTCTGGTATGGAGACATACCCGTTGGAGTGGTCATAACGGCTGGAGTCTACGAGATGACGCTGAACGGAGTCAACTTGGCAAGCTTGGACTTGATCAACTCCATACATGTGCTGCCTGGCTCTTGGACCACAGCGGAGTTCGATGGCGACGAGGACTTCGGCACTAGGGACGACTGGGGACCATGGCCCTTGAGCTTCTCCATCTGGGGCCAGACGGTGATATCCAGCAGCTTAGCATACGGCCGAGCTATGGAACTGACAACGGTAGCCTATGAGATCGACAAGCCGGTGCTGAAAGCAAAGGACGCTGAGTTCGACATGACGGGTGTTAGCGTCACCGCATACGACGAGAACAACGTCCCGATCGAAGACGCCGATGTGACTCTGTACACGCTGGGCGACTACGGCGTGGTGGACGAAGATGGGGGTCCCGTGGTTATCGATTGGGCGTGGGGAGAGGCGACAAATGCCTCCGACGCGGATGGAACAGCGACCTTCAACGTCACCGCTGCTTCGCAGAACTCATATGCCGACATGGAAGACTTTGACGTGATTACGAGGATATTTGACGGCATCTCGAGAGAGGTCAATCCCGATATGTACATTGTAGCCAATGTCGATGGCTATATGGCGCTG
>JAOTTD010000054.1 GCA_029864565.1 Thermoplasmata archaeon
CGCCCCGATGCCCCTCCTTCTCGCCACCTTCGCTATCGTCGAGGGTTTGAGCGACGAATGGCCTGAGCGCATCGTGTGCACGTGCGGGTCCACTCTCAAGACTCAACCTCCGAATATCGGTCCCGGCTCAGGAGCGAGGTAGAGTACTGCAACGGCCACCGACGTCCAGCATACCACGTTGATCAGCGTCGGTACATCCCTGAATATCATCTCGGGTTCGCCACCCTCGCTGGCGATATGGACTAGGAACATGTACCTGAGAAGGCCGTAAATCGCGAATGGTATGGTTAGCATCATGTACTGGTTCGTAGCGAGGAAGGTGTACATGGAGTACGCCATTATCAGGGTGGAGGTCGAGACGGCCATCATATCCTCCACCATGTGGAGAGTGTAATGCTTCAGTATCCCCCTATGATTCTCGGCCTCCGGACCCAGCAACGCCAATTCGTGTCTCCTCTTCCCGAACGCGAGGAATACTGCAAGGAGGAAAACGCATATCACCAACCACGGCGAGACGGGGACGGCGACTGCGACGGCACCGGCCAACGCGCGTATCACGAAACCGATCGCCACAATGATTGCGTCCAGGATGACTATGTCCTTGAAGTAGAACGAATACGACGTCGCCACTGCGAGATACATGAGCGCTGTGAGGAAGAATGGCCAGTTAATGAGCAGCGCTGCGACGAGGCCAATGGATCCTAACGACAATCCAAACGCCATCGCTGCTCCGACGCTTATCCTCCCAGACGGTATCGGTCTCAGCGATTTCTTCGGATGTCCTCTGTCCTTCTCCCGGTCCACAATATCGTTGAGCGCGTATACCGCTGCGGAGAGAGCACAAAATGAAAGGAAACCAAATATCGCATACAACATCAATTCAGTGTCCGAAAGATTCTTGGAGAAGGCGACTGCGACGAACAGCAACAGATTCTTGTACCATTGTCTCGGCCTGGCGAGCTCCAGATACGCCAGCAGCTTCCCTCGGAAATCAGTGTCCATAGTTGCACCAAGAATACGCATCAGTATACAAAATCTATCGTAGCAGTTCATCGGCACTAGTACCGTGCGAACAGCTTCCCCCAATCCGTGGACATGAACTCACGGACGGCTTTCTTGCCTTTGAACGGATACCAATAGTAATCGTGATACATCTCGGACAGCAACCTCGGCACGATGAAGAGTTTGGTGTGCAGCAGCGGTTCGAGGAGACGCAACGAGCCCCTCCTCACCATCTGATCGCCCCAGATTATAGGGCTGCGAGACACGGAAAAGCCGTAGTTGACGGCGGATATATCCTCGCCGACGACGTCGATCTGATCCGGGTCTCCCATTCCAAGTCCCTTATCGTGCGCCATACGGATGTATCCGATCTTCATCGGGTCGAATCCCATCATCTTAGCACTTATGGCGTCGATCGCCACCTGGTCTTCGCTCGCGAGTATGTAGTTCTTCACCTTCGGAGCCATGGTCCTCGGACCGGCGCCGTCGCCCGCTACGGCGCCGTCCATAACTGCGAAGATACCTGGATGAATCTCCTTCTGTATAGTCAGGAGATCAACGAGTATCTCGTGGATGTACGTGTGGCAGTGGTGTCTGACCTCCTTCAGCAGGCCACCGAAGGCGTTCTTGATAGCCCCAGTCGTCACTGTGTGTCCGTGGGTTTTCTGAGTGGGCAGATGAATCACGTTGGATCCTATGAATAGTTTCGGAATCTCGACTCTGTCGAAGACCTTCGAGTCTAGAGCTAGAAGAGTGGACTTGGGCTGATATTCGACCCACTCGACATCTGTCAGCGAAACGAACTTCTGACCGTGCTTCTCCAACACAGGCAACCATTTGTTGTTGATTGCGCCCTTTGTCGGCTTAGTCACGACGGTCTTGTTCTCCACTGCGACGATGTCCTTGAATCCGTCCTCAAGCATCGTCTTGAGGAGGCCGTCTATCTGCCAAGGAGGCGTGGAACAGGCGGGATAGAACAGCGTCCATGAGAGATTGAGCTTCAGAACGGTCCTGCGCGTGTTCTGAATGCTCTCGGAATAGGAGACGCTTCGCATTAATCGCCCATAGTCCTCGACCACCGTCGAGTGCGTGGTCTTGAGAACTGCGACCTTCGCCATCGAGTTTGCAGAAGCGATACCCAGAATATATTGGTTTCCAGAACATTCCAATCACAGCAGCGGGAGGACGCGAAACGACATCATTAACTACCGGGGAGGTTTTCAAGCTCACTGCAGGGAGGCAGGCGAGATGGTGCTTGTTCGGGAGGGATTCTTCGCCAGAAACAAGCTGGCACTCATCCTGCTTCTCGCGGGCCTCGTTCAGGTGACGGCCGAGGTCGCCTTGGGCGGAATCGATTCATTCCCTGACACAGAGAGCTATTTCGAGACGGTAGAGTGGTTCAAGGGTGGGTCGGAAGAGGTGGATTTGCTGAGGGTCCAGAGACCTCTGCAGATACTCGCGGTGCTCCCTCTCGAACCGCTCATGGGAGTCGAGGGAGCCTTCGCCTTCACCAACTGTCTGCTCTATCTCATGTTCATCCCGTTCTTCTTCTCGTTCTCAAAGAAACTTCTGAAGAACGAATTCGCCGCGTTCGTCTCCACGTTCCTTTTTCAGTTCTCCTTTTGCGTCCTGTACTGGGGACTTGCCCTTCTGACAGACATGCTCCTATGGCTTATGATCGCCATATCCTTCGACCTTCTGTTCGACGTGAAGGATAGATGGATGACCTGGGATATGGTCAAGCTCTCCCTTGTCGTGGGCATAGGGATGTTGAACAAGGAGAGCATTATCATTGTCGCATTCGTGTTCATGTTCCTGTTCCTAAAGAGGGAATTCGGTGCTGCAGTTGGCAGGTCGGGTAAATGGATGCCTTTCGTGGGGTCACTCGCATTGATGGCGCTTCCTTTCTTGATCGTACAGCTATCGATGCTCGCCTATTTCGGGCCTGGAAGTACATTCTTCGACTTCCACGTCACCCACAAGAGCGATGACCCACGCGGTGAGCTGTGGTACATCCCAATCGCATTCCTCATCGCATTCAACTGCATGCTCCTGTTCTATCTCTATGAAATCAAACGCTTCACCAGAGAGAATTCATTCCTCGACGCGCGGGAATATATCGTTTCGCTAGCATTGGCGTGCTTGCCCATACTCGTGTTCGAGCAGTATTCGCCGCGGCTTTCGTTCCTATTGTTTCCTTTTGTGATTCCCGTCGCGGCTATGCTGCTCTCGAGGATGGCAGCTTTCGGAAGCGGGCACAAGCTGCGCCTCGCGCTTGTGCTGCTATTCCTGTTGCTTTACGCTAGCGCCAACAACGCTATCGCCATTTACGGCGATGAGCTCAGGGAGCTCTTTGGAATATGGTCTCGCAGTTGAGGGGGCGAGTCATTTATCCGCTAATCACACAGACGAAAATGCCGTACAGCCGATACATGCTCCAAATGCGATTACGCGGCAAACGCTTAATTACCGCGAAATTCGGTTCGGGTACTCGGGATGGGCGACGTGATAGTAGTCCGTGACCTGGTCAAAAGATTCAACGACCGGGTCGAGGTCCTTAATGGCCTCGCGTTCTCGATAGCAGCAGGGGATTTTGTCGCGGTGTATGGCAAGTCGGGATGTGGAAAGACTTCTCTCCTCAACATCCTCGGCGGACTCGACCGACCCACCTCGGGCCACGTATCGATTGAAGGCGAGGATATCGTCGACATGTCCGAAGATGATCTTGCACGCTTGAGGTTGAACAAAGTCGGGTTCGTCTTTCAGGACTACAATCTTCTGAACAACCTGACGGTCAGGGAGAATATCGAGATGCCGCTGAAGTTTTCCGGGAAGGCCGACGGAGACAGAGTTGACTACCTTCAGGAGATCTTCGGAATAGGTCACGTCTCAAATGATACCGCAAACAGGATCAGCGGAGGTGAAGCGCAGAGGACGGCCATTGCTCGTGCTATGATGAACGAACCGAGCATCATCCTAGCGGATGAACCGACCGGCAACTTGGATGATGAAAACGCGGAGAATGTGATGGAGATGTTTCAACTTGCGAGAAGGGAGTTCGGGACGACTATCGTCCTAGCCACGCACGACAGCCAGTTGGCAAAGCATGCGAGCAGGGCCATGCATCTGCGTGATGGAAAGATAAACGACGAGACCCAACGGTAGTGTCACGTACGAAATTCGCCCTAGACATACGAAACCAGACGACAAATCTCGGAAACATAGTAATAGATTCGGTTAATCAAAGCGGAGATTAGGGATCATGGATAACCAACTGGAGATTGTCACCGGCTTCGCTGTCGGGTTGGCGATGACTTTCGCAATCATTCCCTGGCTGATACCGAAGCTGAGAGATAAGGGAATAGTCGGAGAAGACCTCAACAAGCCACACAAACCGAAGGTTGTCGAGATGGGGGGCATAGCAGTGGTCATCGGATTCTTCGCAGGCATCAGCGCGGCGCTCGTGATGGATGGAGTTGCGAACAA
>JAOTTD010000055.1 GCA_029864565.1 Thermoplasmata archaeon
CTCTCTTACCCCTTCGCTTCAGCGCGACAATCAGAATGCTCTGCAGTACCACATACAACACGATGATAAGTAGCAGATAGAAAACGAATGGATTGCGCTCGAAGTAACTCAGTGGTTCAGCGTAATTCCCGTCGCTCTTTGATGTCAGCTCTATCCAATAGGCCTGACCGAACTCGTCGTATGTGTATTCCAGGGTTGCGTTCACCTCATCTCCAGCCCTCCAACCCCCTGAGCTGGGAATCACTTCGTACCTGCCGGTCGACTCGTTGAGAAACGAGGCGATGGCATCCACCGATTCGCCATCGAAGGTGCCGCTATCGCTCCAGTAGATTGAGATTCTAAAATAGCAGCGTTCGGATTCGAGCCACATGTCATCGATAATTCCTGATATCGTTGCCTCGCCATCAAATGGGACAGCTCTCGATTGTGTCGACGCATGAAGCATGACAGCAATCGTGATTAACAATAGAACCGCAATCCACAGATTGCGATGGGCAATGATGTGCGAACTCATTCAACGCACCCTGCCAATTCGATTCCCAGACGTAGGGGATTTCTGCTCCACCTCATGATTACCTCCAGAAGGACCGTTTGTGTCATGTTTCGTCATAATCATAGCCTTTGCGATGCCGTTGTCACCGAAGTCAACGCCCGAATGCCGATGATATGCAGGTTCAAGGCGTTGATTCGGACTAACGAATGCAGAATGAAACCATTTGCAGATTCATCCTGAATGTGCCGATATTTGCATGGTTTCAAAGGGGCTTATGTTCTCCACATTGCTCTTACACCTGATTGAAGCGAGTGAACAGAAACCCCCTTATGTTCACCTCTTCGCGACAGTTTCATTCTCTACCGTCAAAGAATCACGCAGCCACCAGTTCACTTCTGGCCTTTGAAGATTATTGCCTCCACGTTTAATTGATGGTAGATTCCGAGTAGATATCCGGGCCCTCGCGCATTCTAATTCAGGCGGTGCAGCCTATGTTCTCGCAGTTCAAATCAGCATAATGAATCTCGTGCACGGCAGAGCTCACGGACATTCACCGGTTGATGGCCGTCGGTCAACTCCAACCACATTCCTGCGCCGCGAAGCGGAAGTGTAGGGACAGGCGAGCTGGCACCTCGTGCACATGACGTGGGTTGCGGGCGTCAACCTGGGCTCGTACTGATCAAGGACATCTCGCATATTTTCTGGCACCGGCGTACGAAGGTGCACTCCAACAAGACATCGCTCTGCGTCCACAACATAGGGCGTCAGAGCATCAACCGGGCACGCTTCGATGCAGCTGGAGCAGTCCCTGCATAGGTCCTCTTCGAGCGGCTTGTCGGGCTCGAGTTCAGCGTCCGTTAGGAGGTAGCTGAATCTGAGCCACGGACCGTGCTCGGGCGTAATTATCAGTGAGTTCTTGCCGAATGCTCCCACACCCGCCAACCTCAACACGCGCTTGTACGAGCCTGGTGAAGACGACTCGTACGGATAGACGACTCTGTGCCCTTCTCCCTCCAAGAAACGAGCTGCGTCGCGGCGGATCCAGTTCAGAGGATGATATCCTGGATAATCTGGATCTCCGCTTTCTGAGAGCACAACCAGTTCATGAGAGTCATCGGTTGACGGTATGCCGAAGACGACAACACTCTTTGCATCGGGCATGGCCTCTGTGGGCTTCCTCGTCTCGTCGAGTTTGGTGCCATACAACCACTTCATCATCGGCCCTATCTCGACCCTCGGCAGCGAGTCCGCTTCAGCTGCCGACGCGACTCCGAACACGACTGCTCCTTTCTTCAGGCAGAGTTGTCTCAGCCTGGACTTCAATCCTTCACGGCTTTCTGGCATGCAAACCCTCCTGCCCGGATCATTGTGGCGACTTCGACCTAAACGTTGCCATGGCATAAGAACTTCCTTCGCGAGGAGCATGTTGTAGGGCCTATAGTCCCAGCGAAGATGCGCATCACGTGGCACACGTTGACCTGTTTCCGCGTGCCCCACGAAATTCAGGGTGTCTGCACGTCGTAAGCTCATTATCATGCGTGCGTCATGTCACCTTGGCGGTTCGGAACGCGCGCCAGGCGAAAACGAATGTCAGCCCTGCAAACACCAGCAAGACCGCGAACGATAGGGCTATCTCCCCGCCTGTGTACTCGTAGTGTGTGCCCATCGCAGTGAAATCGTTCCCCAGAGCGAAATACCTGATACCGTTCACAAGATAGGTCAACGGATTCACGGATGATATCGTCTGAAGCCATACCGGGAACGAGCTCGTGGAGTACAGCGCGTTGCTGGAGAACATGAGCGGCAGTGTCAGCAGAGTCATCATCGCCTGGACGCTCTCCATGCTCTCGACCCTCATGGCCAGCCCCGCGGATAGGAATATGAAGCCGGCGGAGAATATCATTATGAACGCGAATATGCCCAGGACCGCAAACACCGTCTCCAGAGCCGAGAAGCCCAGGAAGAACTTCACTCCAAGGACGAGTCCAAATACCATGATCAACCCTACCTGGATGAACGATTTCGTGACGCCGCCGAGGCCCACACCGATCTGTATGTGGTACGATGGCATCGGGCTCGCAAGCATCTCCTTCATGATGCCCCAGTTCTTGTCGAACAGGAGGCCCATGCCGCCGAAGAGACAAGTGAACAGCGCAGTCATGGCCATCACTCCCGCGGCCATGAACGTCAGGTAGTCGACGGATACGACGCCAGGAATCGTAGGCATCGCGAAGGGGTTGCTGTCGAAGTTGCTGGTCATGGCTATGCCGAACAGCAGCAGCCAAAGGGCGGGCTGCACCAGCGCTGCGAAGAGTTGCCCCTTGAACCTTACGAATCTGATCATCTCCCGCCAATAGACCGTCAGGAACTCTCTGCCCATGTTCAATGCCTCCTACGTCTGTGAAAAGCATTCTCTGCGGACTCGGCCCTGAGCTCTCTTCCAGTATAGTGCACGAACACGTCGTCAAGGGAGGGTTTCTTCATTCTTACGCTGAGTATCTCTATGCTCTCCTTACCGATGGAACTGAGGATCTTCGGCATCACCCTGCCGCCGTCCGCGCTCAAGATGAGCTCGAGACCCTTCGATGTCTTCTTCACCCCTGTCACATCAGACATTGACTCTGCGAGCCCCAGGGCCCTGTCATCGTCCCCCGTCTGAAGGTAGATCATGTCCTCTCCAAGCGTGTTCTTCAGCGAATCGGAAGTGCCCGTCGCGATTATCTTTCCGTAGTCTATGATCTCTATTCTGTCGCTGAGGGTGTCCGCCTCGTCCATGTAATGGGTCGTCAAGAAGATCGTAGTCCCTTCCTCGTTGATGCCCTTGATGTAGTCCCATATCTTGAGGCGGGTCTGTGGGTCCAGGCCTATCGTTGGTTCGTCCAGGAAGAGGACCCTCGGCCGCGTCATGAGCCCTCGTGCGATTTCGAGTCGCCTCTTCATCCCTCCGCTCAGGTGCTTCGTCCGCACATTGAGCTTCTGTTCCAGCTCGACCAACTCGATCAGCTCCGTCTCCCTCGCGAGCCTCTCGGACCTCGGCATCGAGTAGATGCGTCCGTGGAACTCCAATGTCTCCCGGACGGTCATGTCCCTGTCCAGAACTTCGTCCTGGAACACCACGCCTATCGATTTCTTCACCGCCTGGCGGTTAGTGCGGACATCGAACCCACATACGCGTACGATGCCCTTCTGACAGGGCAGCTGGGTCGTCAACACGTTGATGGTCGTGCTCTTTCCAGCGCCGTTGGGGCCCAGGAATGAGAAGATCTCGCCCTCCTCGACCGTGAAACTGACCTTGTCCACAGCCTTCACGTCCCCGAACGAATGCTCGAGGTCGGTAACCTCGATTATTGCACTAGCCATCTCTTCATCACTACTGTAATTCCGCCAAATGAGTCTCCGTCTAGAGAGCTTTCGATATTTCTCACATTTCGCAGTTGGGATTTCCGCGGCCGAGCTTCTCGCACCACGTACGCATCGCTGGGAAGCCATGGCCTTGTACCGACAGGGATATCCTTCATCCTCATTGCTCTTTCCCCTGAACCACGGTCGACTGAAAGGGCCAGATCCGCCCCTCATCTAGAGACAAAATGGTCGACCGTGACGTATCTACTGATACGCGGGAAGATGAGCAGACACGGAACGGTTACTGGTCGTTGTCCACCCAGCCTTCCGCCTTCTTGTACGACCCGAGCACCTTCACGAAAGCGCCTGACCGCAACAGTCCGCCCACCGCAGCGTGACGGTCGGGGTCGTCCATGCTCCCGTCGAAATCTGTGTAGAACACATACACCCAGGCCTTGTTCCTTCGAGGCCTCGACTCCAACTTCGACAGGTTGATCCCCCTCGACGCGAGCTCTCCCATCGCTCTGTACAATGCCCCAGGGACATTCTTGGTTGCGAACACAATGGATGTCTTG
>JAOTTD010000056.1 GCA_029864565.1 Thermoplasmata archaeon
TCGAACTCGTCGCCGAGGACATACCTCCGATGGTGTCTGGTCCCGACAAAGTGGAATCCGGGAGGAGCGTCGAGGAATTCGGAGACGTCGAGATCGACCAGGCATTCATAGGCACATGCACGAACGGTCGGCTTGAAGACCTTATCGCGGCGTCATGGGTGTTGAAGGGCAACAAGGTCGCTAGAGGGGTGAGATTGTTGGTCGCTCCTGCCTCAAGGGAGGTGCTAGCCGATGCGCTGAGCATGGGGGTCATCCAATCCATCCAGGAGGCTGGAGGGACAATCTTGCCGCCGGGCTGTGGCCCATGCCTCGGTGCGCATCAGGGAGTCCTGGCCCCAGACGAGGTCTGCATATCTTCGAGCAATAGAAATTTCAAGGGCAGGATGGGCTCCGAGGATGCAAGTATATTCTTGGCGAGCCCAGCGACCGTCGCTGCCAGCGCAATCACAGGCAGGATCGAGGATCCGAGGAGGTGGCTGAAGGTTGACCTCTGAGGGACGCGTGTGGAAGTTCGGGGATGACGTCAACACCGACCTCATCATTCCAGGGAAGTATCTGGACAATTACGACCCAAGTCATTTGGCGGCGCACGCAATGGAGGGAGCGAATACGGAATTCGCGCGCACAGTGAACGAAGGTGACATCCTCATTGCTGGCCGCAGCTTTGGGTGTGGCTCGAGCAGGGAACAGGCGGTTACCGCGTTGGTGAACTGCGGCATCAAGACCATCATAGCCTCCTCCTTTGCCAGGATATTCTATAGAAATGCAATCAACCTCGGCATGCCGGTCTATGAGTCGTCGGAGGCATACGAAGCTTTCAATGACGGTGATTTGGCATGGATAGATGCTGAGGGAGGATATCTGCGTTCGGCCGACGGCACAAAGCAGGCATCACTCGGCGACATACCCCGACATCTGAAGGAAATCCTCGACAGCGGCGGGCTGCTCTCCCATATTCAGCGCAAGATGGGTCAGCAATAGGCTTGCCCCCGAGTTCGCACGCCTTTGCGTATTCACTCATCGAACGCATGATTCTGGCGACGTCTTCTAATCCCAACGAAAAATACTGCTATGACGAAGAGAACGGGCACAAACAAGTCTCCGAATTCTGGGATGGCGTCAAGTATGACCTCTATATTTCCAGTGGTGTTTTGTGTCCACTGCCAGCATATGTAGGCCTCTCCAGGGGCCGAGTAGATAGAGGTAAGGAATTGTTTGTCGTAAGACGTCTGCCCCCCGCTCAATGTCACCGAAGTCCAACTTCCACTAAAGTTCTTCTTACATTGAATGTGATTGTCGTCGTCCTGGAGCCAGAAAGCATAGACATTCCCAGTGGAAGTATCCAATGATACAGTTGGATACCTGTGTCCTACAGTGTCGTCGTCATCGTCTAGGTATATGATGGGATTGACCCAGCCATCAGATGTTCGATATCTGTAGCGTATATGAGGTTTCTCGTCACCTCCATCCTTGGTCGCATCTCCGAAGACCACGTGGACAACGCCGTTGTCATCGACGACGGTGCTTGCCGGAGCGGTATTCATGAATCCCAGCGCACCACTATCTGTATACACATTCTCCTCGTTGCCCCATGACCCGCTCACGTAATTCCTTGCGCCGACGGTGGAGTCATGGTTGTACACTGCCCAGACCTCGTTGCCGGATCCTGCTGAGACAATTGAACCCTTGAGATCTGCGCTGTCAGAGGCTGTGGCTAACATTGTGCCAGTCTGACTCCAAGAGGAAATGTCGTCTGTTGAATCACTCATATGAGCCACGAGGTTGTATCGTGCAGGAGAAGGCTGCGTTTGCTGACTAGACAGTATCCACAGGTAGCCTGCCGCATCCTTACCTATGAATGTGTTCTTGCCACTCATGCTGGTTGATGATACTGCCAGGGTCTCGTCGCTGACTTCCCATGCGATGTTGTGATTTTCTGGATCCACCTCACCTCTTTGGATGAAAACATCTGTGGTTTGGGTTGAGCAGTCGCCCACGGCATAAACAATCTGGTTGGCATCATCGTACCATAGCGAGGCGTCAAACACGCCACCGCTGGTGGTGAATACATCTTCACTGCTGCTCCAAGTCTCTCCTCCGTCGGAGCTGTATCTACACACTGTATTCGAACCATCGCTGTAGATACTCCAGAAGTTCACTCCATCGAAGAAAACCTTTCTCTGATACGACATAGAGGTGGCGTCGACCGCTGCCTCGGTTTCAACGACCCAACTTCTCATATCAACTGCGCTCTCGTTCGGCGCGACGTCTTGGTTGCTTCTCCAATCTGAGGTTTCAATCACGAAATCCATGTTGGCAGGATCGCCGATACTGGCGGTGATTACCCCGATCTCCATTCTGCTCGAACCCTTCGCCGCTTGCACTGGAATGTCGAGTTCGGTCCAGGCGCCGGACGAATATGCATATGCGCTCTTCGAGCGTATCTCGCCACATGCTCCCCCTATCTCAATCATGTAGTCCGCTCCAACGGTGAGAGTGCCGAGAGGCATGGTTTTACCAGTTGCGCTCGATTCGTCGCTATCGATGAATATTCTGACAAAATCTTCAGCCGTCCTTCTCGTCGGCGCGGTCACTCCGCCACCGGTGGAGGTGTAGACACAGCAATCCTTCGGAATGTAAACGCCAGAGCAAATCTCGCCGAAGACACTGATGTAGAAGTATGAATTGTCTGTAGAGCTCTCCGCGCCAACTTGATCGATGTCTACATTTGGATTGACGATGGAATACTCGTCGATATCTGCCACTGTGCGGTTAGTCCAATCTGCGAAAGCGCCGTCAATCGATATGCCTGCTGGAGGTGAGACGCAGTAAGCGCGAGCGTCGTCTCCAGTCACAAGAACCTCCGCGAACGACGATGAAATCCCTGAAGCCTCCAATGTTGCTGATACGAACTGGCCACGCAGGGTCTCGAAAGAATCGACTGCGATGTCTATGACATTCATTTGTGTGGGTTCGAGATCAAAAGGAACAATCGTGCCGACTGAGGCGACTCCTGTGAGCTCGAGGTCGATGCTTTCAACAGTGCCACCCTCTCCTTGACAGGTGAAACGCAGCTGAAGGAAATCTTCGCTCCTGCTTGACAGGAGAATGCCGCTCGAAGCGACCTGAGGGTTTGTGATTTGCTCAACTATCAGCATTCCTCCATCCATGACAACTGGATAGCTTATGCATTGGACGCCTTCACTGTCCTGTGAAGCGAGAATGACCCTAGATGACGCGTCAAGTCGTACGGGCAGCCGTGCCATCGCCTCGATGCTGTCTCCCGAGAGGCTGGACTGAGTCCATCCAGTCTGTGCCCAAAGGCTCCAATCCAACTGGTCGCCGGTGGAGTGGTATTCATATGCGAGCGAGGTGAAGACCGTCTCGTTCCAACCGAGCATCTCTATCATGAAGTCTGCGCCAACGCCTCCTAAGAGATATCCCGTGCTGTCGGAATCGTCAGCATCGACGAAGAATGTGAGTCGCTGAGCGGAGTCGCTAGCCATCAACTGTCCCTGAACTCTGGCATACATGTGCAGTTGCGTCTTGTATGTAGCCACAGACCATTCGAGAACATTGGCGTCGGGGGTGCCGGAGGCGGTTATCATTGTGAATGTTGCGGCGCTATCCCATTCGCTGAAATCTCCATCGACCTCGTACGGACTGCCTTTCTGCTGCATTGAGATGAAGACGAAAACCGAAATCACAACCACAATCGCAATCAACACCGCGATTCCCTTTCGTCCTAGGGGAGCATTGGCATGCTGGATAAAATTCCCTCTTGACCGCCCTGTGCCGTTGACCATGTCGCGGCCATTGACGGCGCCTAAACCGTTTGTCAGATGCGCTCCGTTGACCTTGCCCTTGCCATTGATGATACCGACGCCGTTGACAGCGCTCGTGCCATTCGACAACCCTTCCGTGGCCGCGTCTCTTGGGCGGGTAACGGGCACTCGCGTTGTCACTTCCCAATCATCAGCAGCAGGGGCTGCGATCCTGCCCACAGGCTTGGCGTGCATCTTGGTGCCCTTACCAGCCTGCAGATCTTCCGAAGGCAACAAAGGGCCGAAATCTTCGCTCTCATCGAACTCTGCTCCGCAATGAGGGCACTTGCTGACTTCCAGATCGACCTCGCCGTTGCATGCGGGACAGTAGACCGTATCATCATCTTCGCCCTCTTCGAACTCTGCTCCGCAATGAGGACACTTGCTGGCTTCCAGATCGACCTCGCCGTTGCATGCGGGACAGTAGACCGTATCATCATCTTCGACCTCTTCGAACTCTGCTCCGCAATGAGGACACTTGCTGGCTTCCAGGTCGACCTCGCCGTTGCATGCGGGACAGTAGACCGTATCATCATCTTCGCCCTCTTCG
>JAOTTD010000057.1 GCA_029864565.1 Thermoplasmata archaeon
TTCTACGAGAAGCCCCTTTGACGTTCCAGGAGGAATCGATTCGGGCTTTCGCGGTTCCTAGTGAGCCGGATTCATATTTCGACTACTAGCTAGATTTCAATTTCGCGATTTTAGCTCCGAGTTAAACTCCTTCCCGAATCTCTTTATCGCTTTCACAGCTACCGCAAGCACAAGTGGATTCGCAGCGCTAAGTCAAACGACGTAAGCTCCATAGCGAATCGCAATAGTGCCGGTCGGGCGCTTCATTCTCCAGAATTGGGTCGTATAGACAGCGTGATCGAGGTTGAATCAGAGTTGCCTTCGTCATCCCAGACCGTCAGCGTCACATCGTATTCTCCAGCCTTCTGGTAGGTATGACACGTCACCTTGTTGTCCGCATAGGTCCCGTCGCCGAAGTCCCAGAGGTATTCGACGATCCCAACATCGTCTGTTGATGCTCTACCGTCGAATCTCCAGGTCTTCCAGTTGTTGCCCTCATACACATCTACTACTGCGGTTGGGTCCTCCGAAACGGAGCCTGAACCCGAGCAACTGCTGACATAAACTCCCCAGTCAGTATACAAACCTGCCCATGCAAGGGTTACTCCACCAAGATGATTAGGAACCATGGCAGGGCTCGTGAGGTTGACAGATTCAGTAATAATGGATACTCCCACCCATCCTTCGTCCGTGTCATAGTGGTTCGAACAGATGCGCATTGGGAAGGTTTCGTAACTCCAAGTGTTCCAAACTATGTACATTCCGTCGCCAGTAACGGCACAAGCCCGGGTCTCCCATATTCTCGTTGCATCACTAATCGTTGCAGGGGCTCCCCACCCCGATGTCGAATCATAGAGGCTGGCGCTGATGCAGTCGTATAATCCATCCGGAGCGAGCGTAGACCAGGAGGCGACAGCATATCCTTGCTTGTCGATGGCCACGGCTATATCCCTATAGTAAGCATTGGAGACTTCTATCGAATCTTCACCCTCCCATCCAAGCTCTGGTCTGTAGACGTTGGCAAACACAGCGTACCCCGTCTCCATTCTTGACTGCCATACCGCTATTGCGACCCCTTCTTCGTTCATTCCCAGAGCAGGCGCAAATGAGTATCCAGTTTGGCTCTCGATGAGGACTCCTATGCCCCAGCCCTGGCCATAGGTGTAATGCTTCGCCCAGATACTACGCGAATATCCAATTTCATCATACATGGTGTAAACGACTATCGCGTTTCTGCTGTTATCCATAGCGACGCTGAAGCCATGTGGGAGTCCCTCCTCTTGAAGGGGCACAGCGTCGCTCCAAGCAGACTCAACATCGCGTGTGCTAGCGAAGATTCCAGTCTTTTCGCCATCCCACTGTCGCCAGACAGTAACAGCACCTCCATTACCACAAACTGATAATCGAAGTTCAATGATGTTGGGCTCGGTTCCTGGTATTTCACTCACCTCGTCCCACTCTCCGTACATCGGCACGTATCTTGTAGCCATTATGGTCATGCGATCCGTCCAAGCTACGGTCGAATTGCCTGCTTCGTCTATTCCAACGGCAACATAGGATCCCGTGCCAATCGCCTCCGCACCAGTCCATCCCATCTCCGGGTTGAACCGATTGGCGTACACTGTCGACTCAGAACCATCATAGTCTGTCCAGGCAGCGATCATCCAACCTTGGTCGTTCGAGGCCAAGGATGGCTCATTTGGCCACGTTTCCGCATCTACGCCGATTAAGAGCGGCTCAGACCACTCCACTGTCTCTGCAGATGCCGGAACAGCTGCAAGAGCTGAAATCACAAACAATGCTGCAAACGATAGACTGACCCCTTTCTTACTCATCTTCCCACTTCTCCTCGACGAGATCGAACCGTGACTCGAAGATATTCAGGCGGTCCTATTTAAATGCAGTCAGTAAGCCTTATAGGTCATGTAGAAGCCACGCATACCTTCGAAGCTTAGACTGTGGTTGTTGTGAGAGTCCTAATTTCGCGGTTTTCGCACCGAGCTAAACCCCTTTCAATTCCCCTCCTCTTGGTCTGTCTCGATCATCAGGACTCAGGTTTGATACCCAAGTCCTTCAGGAACCCCTTGACAATTGGCATCGAAAGGTCGGATCTGAGGAAGGCACCTAAGTGTCCTAGTCCCTCAAGTAAGACTGCACGTCCGTTCTGGAGTCGTATAGCCTCTGCTTCAGACTCATGGTCAGGGTCCTCCACTGAGCCACACATGATTAGGGTCGGAGTCTGGATTCTCGGGAGGGCGTCCCATTCGCCACCCCATTTCAGCCAGGCCGAACAGTCTGATATGTATGCCTGATAATCCCTTAGATACACTTCAATGTCACTCTGTGACATCTGCTTCAACCAAGGCGGAGCGGCCACGCCTTCCTCGTCCTCGTCGAAACTCTGAAGAGCCTTCATAGGGTCAGTGTCTTGAAGTCGTTGGACGGACTGCTCGGAGTAGGGCTTACTGTCCATCCCCGCAGAGATGAAGGCTGATACGCGGTCAGGATGTCGCGCCACGAACGCAAAGCCCACACTGCCGCCCGCCGAGTAGCCCCAATAGACCGCGCGCTCGATATGAAGCGCATCGAGGACAGCTACAATGTCGGAGACATGTCGCTCCATGCTACATTCGGCTGCGTCGCGTGGCGTCTCGCTGAATCCGTGTCCACGCCGGTCTATCAGGATGTAACGATACCCGCTGAGGTCGTCGAGATAGCCAGCTAGTCTCCACATTGAGCTGTTGCCAGCTCCACCATGAGCAAGGACGATTGGCGGCCCTTGGCCCACCGCCTCGTAATGAATCCTGACGCCATTGCTGGTGACGTATGGCACGGCCCTCCTCCTTCTCCTCCATCGCCCGTATCGCCCTTCCGCCCCTATGGCCTTTTCTCATGGGCGTGGTCTGGTGGGTTGGGAAGAACTCCGTAAATGAAACCCGAACACTAACTGGTTGTCAATCAGAGGGCTTCTGCACCTAGCCGGACTCCTTGCTAACTCTTTTTCTATCCTTATGCCGGTCTCAAATCTCTGTCTCGACGGCAAGATCTCCGCAATCACGTGAGAATAGAAATTGCGCCCGTCCGAGCAGGACGGGCGTGGAAGTCTGAACGCTCTCAGTTGTAGTCTGCCAGAAAATCGGCCCAGCCCATATCGATGGCAAACTGCACATCTGCGTAGTTGGCTCCGAAGTAGCGCCACTCGCCTTTTGTTGCCCAATACAGGGTCAATCCTCTGCTATCTGGGCAATCTGGATTCGCGTAGATGGCGATGACCGCGCTGTCAATCGCGGCTACCATACCTGTGGTCGCGCTCCTTAGGGCAGAGTCAGAGAACCGGCTGTCGGCCAGAAGGGTATCTCCGAGATCCGCCATGTCCACGTAGTTCATCGTCCCAAACGCGATGTAGGCCTTCTTCAAAGCGTCCTTGTAGACCCTCCCATAGACACCGAGATTGTCATGCATCAAACCGCACCACGTCTGGAATGTTGCCGTTGACTGGCCAATGCTCAGAACATCCACTGCCGAAAGGGTTACGCTCATGGCCGAGGTCTGATCGTAATGCCGTCCATATCCCTCTACCATGTCGACTGCCACCTGCGCCGGGGTTCTTGTCGGGTCCAAGGCTGCTGAAGTCAGCATGTCATCGTAGGGAAATCCATCCAGCGGGACTGATTCCTCAGAACCGACCATGTAGTGGACCAGACCGGTGGTGTACGCTTCGTAGGCCACTTCGATGCTCCCCATCAGACAAGCGTCGAACGACAGAATGTCAATGAACACACCTGCATCCTCGATTGCGGCCTTCATTTCTGGCATTCGGATTTCGTCTCCGGATGTCTGGTCATAACTGAATTCCTTCCATCCCGAGCCGTGATCTGAAGCCGTAACAGACAGCTTCTCAGAGGGGTATAGGGTTGAGACTTCACTGATGAACCAACTGAAGGTAGCTCCGTCTCCAAAATTCATCTCAGGGTATGTATTGACAACCTGATAGCTGTCGCCGGAAATCTCAAGGAGTTCTGTTCCATCGGTTTCCAGACAGTCCACCATAACGGCAATTCTGATGTCTGGACTTGCTGGTATGCTCAGCAATGATGGCAGGCTCGCACTTTCCCAGTCGTCCTCAAGATCGTTGTCAACGCTCATGTACACTGCAAAGGTCCATGAGACCACAGTTTCTCCGCTTGCGTTCGGAGTCACACATAGCCCCGGCATTAGCAGGACAGCTGCTATGGATGCTACAAGACACATTCCATTCGTTCTACGTGACATCTCCTGTACCTCCAACTGGAAAAGATATGGCATCTCGACATCGTCTTTCCCCTCCGAAAAGGGTACGGAGTTACGGGGTATATTAGCGTGACCAGTT
>JAOTTD010000058.1 GCA_029864565.1 Thermoplasmata archaeon
AGCCCAGACAACAGCGCTGCTCATCGTTCTGAGCTTCTCCAAGGAATCCGGATACATGGAGGACGGTGCGAAGCCGATAGTCAACAATGTCGAGATTGTCCGTGGCCTTGTGACTGAAGCGAGGGCCAGGCATCTCCCATCCGAATACGAGACTTTCGTGACCGGAGACGCTGCGCTCACAGCCGATATGGAGGGTTCGATGGAGAGCGAGATGATGCTCATCGAACCAATCACAATCATCATGATAATCGTCCTTATGGGCATCTTCTTCCGGTCCGTGGTCGCGCAGTTCGTGCCCCTGGGAAGCGTGATGGTCGCACTTGGTGTTAGCCAGGCAATCGTGTTCGTGATAGGGTCATATGTCGCTGAGATCCATTACTCAGTGACTATGATGCTCTTCAGCATTCTGATGGGCGTCGGCACTGACTATGCGATATTCATTGTCGCGAGATATCGCGAAGAACGCATCAAGGGCCACGTGAGGGAGGAGGCCGTAAGGACTTCTGTGACATGGGCGGGAGAGAGCATATCGACCAGCGGCGCCACCGTTATGATTTCGTTCTTCGCATTGGCGATCGCGGACTTCTCCATGATAAGGACGATGGGCCTGGTCATGGGGATGGCAATCGGCATATCCCTCCTAGTCGCGCTCACTCTCGTACCCTCCATCCTAATGCTATTGGGGAATCGTGTCTTCTGGCCTAACAACAAGAAGAGATGGTACAAGTACGCCGAGAGGTTCATGGCCAGGAGGGAGGCGGGACATCGCGGCTACTTCTACAAGGCCGCGGACTTCTCGATTAGGCACGCCAAGACAGTGATGGCCGCTGCTATCCTGATATCCATCCCGGCGACCTATGTGTTTGTCACCGCGGAGACGAGCTTCGATTTCATAGAGGGCATGGCGTCAGGCGTGGAGAGCAATGAGGGCATCTCAGCGATGACCGAGGCTTTCGGAGCTGGCAGGATAATGCCAACACAGATAGTCGTGGTGATGGAGTCTCCGGTGTACGAAGACGGGAATTTCAGCATTGCGAGCCTGGAGACGATTGAAGGCATGACCTTAGCGGTCGCATCGGTCGAGAATGTCAAGCAGGTCACGGGCACGACGAACCCGCAAGGGCCTGCGATAGACTACAGGAACCTCAGCGCGCTGTCTCCCGATGTCAGAGCTAGTCAGGAGGCGCTCATGCTTCGGAGCGTTGGCATCGACGGTCGAACGGTCCTGATAACGGTCATCCTCGAGGAGGGGCCGATGGCTCCAGAGTCCCTTGATACGGTCGAAGCGATAAGGAGCCTTGTGGTGACTCTGTCAATCGAGGACCCAGTCCTGTTGTCCGCGGACATTTACGTGGGCGGCGCATCCGCCGTGATATACGACCTCGCCAACGACCTGAACCGACAGTTCACAGTCATGGAGATCGTGGTCGTGATAGGCATCTTCCTCGTGCTGCTGATCGTTCTGGGGGCGGTGCTGCTATCGCTGTTCGCAATAGTCTCGATACTGCTCAGCATCTCATGGGCGTTCGCGGCGACGGTCGGCATATTCGGATATGCCCTTGATGAGCCGATTCTGTGGATAATTCCACTCATACTCTTCATCATGCTGATGGGGATTGGCATGGACTACAACGTCTTCATACTCACGAGGATTCGCGAGGAGCGGCACAAGGGCAAGAAAAACAGAGACGCGATCGTCGATTCCCTGGATTGGACCGGCGGGATAATCACAGCTTTGGCGATCATAATGGGCTCGGCTTTCAGCATGATGATGATCTCCAGCACAATGATGCTCAAGGAAATGGGATTCGCTCTCGCATTCGCGATAATGCTCGATGCGATGGTGGTCCGGACGTACATAGTCCCTGCAATGATGACCCTGCTCGGCAAATGGGCGTGGTGGGCTCCAGGAAGGCTTCAGAGAGAAGGGCGCGAAGAGAAGGGCTGATGACGACATCCCACTTGAATGTGGGACGGGCCAGCGCATACCTTGACGAGGGGAGTCATGCTTATGTATGATGTAGCTATAGCGGAAGCGACGGTGGCGCGCCGTCGGGGGATAGCGCACAGCGCTTAGGAGGGTTTCGATTGGCTCGCGTACGACTGAAATTCTTGTCAGGAGATGAAGAAGAGCTCATTCACGGACAGAGCCTTAGATGCCTCGAGGAACTCGGCGTGATGATTCGGAGTCCTCGAGTTCTGAAGCTGCTCGAGGATGCAGGCGCCAAGGTCGACCATAATCAGCAGATTGCGCGCATATCGGAAGATATGGTGGCCGAGGCTGTGAGGAAGGCCCCTAGGGAGTTCACTCTGTGCGCTCGCGACCCAGCACACGACATGAAGATACCCGTTTCTGGAATGCCATATGCAGCAACGACCGGACTCGCCAACTACATGTCGGATATTGACACGGAGGAGAGGAGGAACGCAACTAGGTCCGATCTAGCGGACTTTGCCAGACTCGCGGACGCCTTGGACTCGGTGGACTTCTTCTGGACCGTGGTCGTCCCGATGGACGTCTCGGATAGATCCCATGCAGTGCATCAGCTCTGGACATCTCTTAGGAATACCACCAAACACGTGCAGCAGGTCGAAGTCATGGACGCTGAGGACGCGAAGGTACAGATAGACCTTGCATCGCTTGTCGCGGGCGGCAGGGAGGAACTGCGTGAGAGGCCAATCTTCTCGGTAGTGTCTAGCCCTATCTCGCCGCTATCGTTCGAGAAGGGAGCGGCTGAAGCTCAGGTTGAGCTGTCGCAGGCAGGCGTGCCGATAGTCAGCATGACCATGCCACTCTCGGGGTTCACGTCTCCAGTCACCGTGGCCGGAACGATGAATTTGGTCAACGTCGAGAATCTCGCAAGCTTGGTGATGTCGCAAACAGCCGCGGAGGGTGCGCCGTTCGTCTACAGCTCTGCGGCGGTTCCCGCCGACATGAAGACGGGCACGGTCCCTTCGGGCGCGGCGGAGTCACCACCTTTGGCTGCCGGTCTGAGTCAGATGGCAAACCGGTATAGACTCCCGTGTATGATGGGTGGTTGGGGCCTGTCGAATGATACTCGACCGGGAGTCGATTTATCCTTGTCCGAGGTTTTTAGCTACGGCTCTGAGCTGTTTGGCGAAATCGACCTCACGTGTGGATTCGGCTCGCTGGACGGGGCGAAGGGCGCGTCCTTGGAGCAGATAGTGATTGACGCCTATACTTGGAAAAACTTCCGCCCCTTTCTCAGGAACATGCCAGTCGACGAGCAGTCGATTGCGTTTGATGCTCTGAGGGATGTTGGACACGGAGGCACATTCATTTCCCACCCTCATACGCTAAGAAACTTCAGAGAATCCATCTTCAACCGGGACGAGAATGTATTGAGGTGGGAGACGACTCGTTCGCGCGAGATGGTCCCTGAGGCGAGGGCCATCGCCAAGAAGATATTGTCAGAGCACTGGGCCGTCGAGCTGGATGGAAGAGTGCTCGAACACGGTGACTCCATCGTCGCCCGGTACGAGAAGGGCTGAGCATCCATATCATCGGATATCTGCAAGGTGCTTTCGACATGGTCGCGGGGCCTTGCTGCGAAGAGCCTTAAATATCTTGAGGTGCCTCCATTCAGATGGCGCTTTGCGCCCGAGGTGGAGATGGCATGAAAGTGGTATTATCCACGCCTCCCGGACAGACGACAGAACGTTGGCCACCCCTCGGCCTGCTGTATGTCGCATCATCATGCCTGAAACGACGCTCGGGTTTGGATCACATCAAGATCATTGACGCGTTCTGCGAGAATCTGACTGAGAGCGAGCTTGTAGAGCGGATTGAGAGGGAAAAACCAGATGTGCTGGGGATGAACTGCTCGACGCACACGTTCCTCGATACCATCAGCACCCTCAGAACCGTGAATGAGGCGATGCCGAACACGAAGTCCGTGCTTGGCGGCATTCATGCGACTTTCACCTCCGAGAGGATCCTCAGGGATTACCCGTTCGTGGATTATGTCGTCGTTGGCGAGGCGGAGGAGTCGTTCCCGAGGCTCCTGGACCGCATCGATAGAGGATCGCCTCCATCCGATGTTCCAGGAATCGGGTTCATGCTCAACGGCGAACCGACGGTCAATCCAGATTCTCTAGTAGAAGACCTCGATTCGCTCCCATTCCCGGATAGGTCGCTACTGCCGGAAATTGACTATGGATACACTCACGAGAACATACGGCTCACCTACGGCAAGTTCACCACGATATCGAGCTCTCGCGGATGCCCTTTCAGATGCTCCTACTGTTCCTGCGCCGCCTTCTCGAAGCGAATATGGCGCCCGCGCAGCCCAGAGAACGTGGTCGACGAGTTGAAGCGAATATA
>JAOTTD010000039.1 GCA_029864565.1 Thermoplasmata archaeon
GGCGTCCTCCGCCCAATAGGCGTTCGATACGATGCCAACTTCGAATCCCTTATCTCTAGCGAGCCCGACCCCTTTCAGCAATATCGGGTAGAATAGGAATGGTTCACCGCCTTCGAAGAAGACAGAGCTCACTGAACTGACTTCGGCTGCCTGCTTGAGGATGTTCTCGACCTGACTCAACCTCATAGTGCCTGGAGCCTGGGGACTGCTCCAGACGAAGCAGTGGTCGCACTCACCATCGCATTTATAGGTGAGCAGCAGATGGACGGACTTGAGTTCAATGGAATTCTCAACCATGGAGCCTCACCAGAGCCACTCCTAGGATTCCGGCATGTGATTCATCCCACATTAAATGGAGGCTCATCCGGAGGCATTCACTTTGGCAAGTCACCGATAAGATGCATGTGAGGATAGGCGATGCCAACCCTCGAATCCGCCATGAACTTGCTCCAGATTAGCTCGGTGATTTCGGACTTGATCTTGCGCCTCTGTTCGACGGGGCAGAAGTACAGGACGTAGACGTTCACGCCCGAGTCCGAGAGTTCCATCCGCAGCTCGGGCTCCTTGAGTAGCAGCTGGTGCAGGTCGCGGATCTCTATCCTTCTCTTGTAACGCTCGTAGTTCTGCTCCATAAGCTGGCCTACGACCTTCTTAGCGGACTCGAGCATGTAATCTTTCGCGACCTCTATGTCGCTCTCATACGTGATTAGATTGACTATCTCGTCCCAGACGAACGGAAAGTCCTTGGTATAGTTGTACACCGCCTGCGTGAAGACGAGGCTGTTCGGGACGGTGACGATTCTGCCTGTGAAAGTGTCCCCCTGCATCCACTCCCCGAACTCCCTCAACTCTGAGTACATCGTAGTGATGTCGAGCACGTACCCCTTGGCTCCGCCTACGGCAATTCGGTCCCCGATCCTGTACATGCGCCGATAGGAAATCAACGCCCAGCCCAAGACGTTAAGTAGAGGCTGTTGGAGTACGAATGTCAGAGCGGCGCCAATCAGACCTATGTACAGCACCAAGTTGCCGGTCTCACCCATAAGGCTGAACACCACGACGCTCAGCACGAATATCCATATGGCGTAGGTTATGAGCTTCCACATGGACCGAGACTGTGCATGGCTGCCCACTTTAGGGATTGTAATCCTCTCGAAGAGGATACCGAAATAGTGCAAGAACACCCAAGTGACTGTTATCACCATGGCGGCAACGAGCAGCTTCTGCACGTCTCCCGTGGGATCGTCGATACTAAGGAAAGGAACCGCGTCGTGGTCTAGTTCGACCAGGCAGACCGCCAGAACGAGTATCATGAAGAAGGCCACGGCCACGCGGCCGATGCGCTTATCCTCGCGCTCTGTTTCGTCTGTCACGAAGCCGTGAATCGGGATTCTGTTGATATATCCTTTGTGTGAATGAGGCTTCTGCCGGCGCCACGAGTTCTATTTGATACGAGAGGAACACATTCTGCCAAAGGCCTCGCCTTCGAGAGGTCGGAAGGTTTTTTCCGATACGACGACGATGACTTCACCATGAAGAAGGTTAACCAAGAAGAAATCGAAGGGACGTCCCCGGAAGGCACAAAAGGAGTCCAGTTCAGACAACTCCTCGCGGGAAATGTGATGGCGCCCAACTTCTACATGCGATTATTCGACGTGGCTCCTGGAGGAAACACGCCGAGCCACACTCATGTCTGGGAACACGAGGTGTACGTCGTAAAGGGCAATGGCAAGATAGTGCTAGGGGATAGTGATGAGCCGCTGTCAGAAGGCGACGCGGTCTTTGTTGCGCCCAACGAACGGCATCAATTCGTCAACGACGGCCATTCGGTCTTGCGAATGATATGTGTGATTCCCAAACCGGCTGAGGATTGACGACATGCGAGAACATGCCTATTCCACAAAACTCCTGTGAAGGCACCCGCCCAGAAGGCACGCTCTGAACGCCTTGCCACCAATGATCATATCGAATCTGATCCTCTCTGGCGAGCGAGGGTCCCCCCCAATCCTGAAAGAACCGTCCGGAAGGGATACCAAGGGTTCCTCACCGACTGAAGGGTCGATGTACGCCAGCTCCTCGCCTCTTAGCACCACCCTGATGTTGGACATCCACGAGTTGTGGGACCTATAATGCCCCACGAAAGCCTTCCATGCTTGGGGAGTCTTGGGAACGGTTGACTGAATGGCGCGGGGCTCGAGCGAATAAGAGTCTGAGCCGTGCACAAGACCAGTAATATCATCACCGATCCTGACAAACCTCAGAGGAAACCGGTTGAAATCTGGATGGTCTAATAGGAATTGGTCCTCTCTCAGGCCCTCGAGCACGACTGTCTCGCCATTGACCTCGGCAGCCAGCAGCCTATCCTTCACTGAAATGGAGATGGCCGTCCTGTCTCCTTCGTATATCCCTGCGTACCTCTCAGGGTTCTTCGGCATGTGTGCATGTGGGTCGATGACGGCCTCTGGCAGGGGCTTCTGTTCAGCCGCGGCGCGCATTACCTGAATCGAGTGTCTCGACATATCATCCGGGCCGGACAAGGAATTGGTCAAGATGATGATTCCGATCCCAAGGTCCATGTCCATCAACATCGATGAAGTGTAGCCGACCATGCCTCCAGTGTGCCATACGAACTGATGCCCGTCGTTATCCTCGATATTGAGGCCGTAGCCGTATGACTCTCCGTGGTACCCATCCAGAGGAGTGATGTATCGATTGGTCAAGAGCTCGAAGCTTTCTTCAGTGATGATTCGCCCCCTGGGACCAGTTCCATGTTTGAGAAGCATCCTAACGAAGGAGGCCATATCCTCCGACACCGAGGATATCGATCCGTCAGCGCTGGTGCTCTCTGACCACACAGCGGCCGCCAATTCGGCCTTCCTTCCAGCGAGTCTGTCATCGTGAAGCCATGTATATCCAACGGCGGTCGCCTTTCGGAGGGCGTTCGTGATGGATGCGTACGTCCGTGTCATTCCCAGTGGTTCTATCACTGCCTTCATCACGGCATCGGAACAGGTCGTTCCCGTCACAGCTTCCAGCACAAGGCCAAGTGCTTTGTATCCGGTATTCGAATAATGGAAGAACTCGCCTGGAGGGGCACTCGCCTCGGCCTCCCGAAGAGCCCACACCTCGCTCTCAGCAGCAACCGTCGATTCAGTGCCCATGGGTATACCGGCCGTGTGAGTCATGAGATGATGCAGCGTGATCGGAGGATGCTTTGATTTCACCTCGAACCACGGCAAGTAATCCGTCACGGGCGCGTGAAGGTCGAGCCTGCCACGCTCGACAAGCTGAAGGAGGGCGATGTCCGTGAAGGATTTACTGATCGACCCAATCTGGAACAGCGTCTCGTCCGTCACCTTAGCCTTCGAAGCAAGATCCGAGTAGCCCATCGAGCGGCTATGAAGCGTGTGCTCTCTATCTGTCATCGCCAACGCCATCCCTGGAACATTGTCGGCTGCCGTTTTTCGGATGTAGTATTCATCAAGCGCCTTGAATGCGTCCTTGAAATCGATCATGGTACGACACCATCGGTGATCTCAGTCGATTTCCCCGATGACCCACGCTAAGATTAATCTATCCCTTTTCGAAGTCCAAGCGGTCAGCTCCGTGACCTTCCCGAAAGGACGAGTATCACGTCTTGCCTTGAGACAATCCCGACGACCTTGCCTTCCCTGACGACCGGTAATCGGTTGAAGTTGTGCTCAGCCATCAGTTTGATCGCCCTATCCAGGGAATCGAGAGGCCCAAGGTGCAATACTTTCTGATTCATTGGCAGTAGGCTCGATATAGAGCTCTCCATAACTGCCTTCATCGCGATGGCCAGCTCCCTCGCCTCCTCCCTCTCGACTTCCTCGCCCTCCATTGGCTGCGAAGCCGTCTCGCGGAGCGCCTTGGCCTTCTTGAACCGCTCGATGATTGAGTGATATATGTCTTTCATGCTAACGATGCCAATCAGAAGTCCATCATCGTCAATAACTGGGGCACCCGAGATGTTCTTCTCCATCAGCTTCATCCATGCAGACCGGACCTTGTCCTTCGCATTAACCGTGATTACTTCACGCACCATCACGTTTTGAACGCTCATCCCACGTAATCTCGATAGATCCGTCTGCACCACCTTTTCATCGCGAAGTCGACATCCTCTTCTCCGTCTCGCCAACCACACTCTCAAATAGGTCGATGCCTGCGTCCAGCTGCTCTTTCGATATCACCAGAGGCGGAGCTATCCGGAACACGTTTCCATACATGCCCGAAGTGATCATCATAAGGCCTTTTCTCCAGGTCCGTCCCTGTATTTCAGGTACGAGCAGCGGTTCCTTGGTCTCCTTGCTCTTGACCATCTCCACCCCAATCATCAACCCTTTTCCGCGCACATCGCCTATGATCTCGTAATTCTCCTTCATCTCGCTGAGTCGCTTCATAGCGTGGTCCCCAAGTACGCGCGACCGCTCGCAAAGGTTCCCTTCGATGATCTCCTTGACGTGTGCCAATCCGGCTGCCATGCTGATTCCGTTGCCGCCGAACGTCGACGAGTGCGACCCTGGTCTCCAAACGCTCATGATATCACGTTTGGCCACGATTCCCCCAAGAGGGATGCCGCCGCCCAAGGCCTTCCCTGTAATCAGTATATCGGGAACCGTCCCTGTTGAATTGCATTCCCAGAGCTCTCCGGTCCGTCCAAGGCCACACTGCACCTCGTCAGCGACGAGGAGCATCTGTCTGTCGTCGCACAGCAACCTGAGCCGCGGCATGAATTCCTTCGGGGGAACGATGTACCCTCCCTCTCCCTGAAGTGGTTCCACGAAAACCGACGCCAAGCTACCGCTCGGTCCTCCGAACTCCAGAATGGCCTTTTCAAGGTAGTCCACGCACAAGAGATTACACGAAGGATACTCCTGTTTGAACCAACAACGGTAGCAGTACGGATACGGGGCGAAGAACACTCCTGGTGGATAAGGGCCATGGCCGTACTTGTATTTCACCCTGCTAGCCATCGCGAGCGCATTGCCCACACGTCCGTGGTAAGAGCCCATGAAAGAGATATGCTCTGAGCCCTTCGTGTAGTATCGCGACAGTTTGATCGCTGCCTCGACGCCCTCGGCTCCGCTATTGCCGAAGAACGTGGACTCCAATAAGCCCCCTGGAGAGATCTTGGCAAGTAGTTCCGCGAACTCCGCCTCCTTGTCGAAGTAGGCATCGTTCGCAAGCGAATGGGTCAGATTCTCAGCCTGCTCCTTGATTGCCTGCGTGACCTTGGGATTGGACCATCCGGCGTTCATCACCGAGATGCCAGATGAGAAATCGAGATAGACGTTGCCGTCCGCATCCATGATTGCCGAGCCGGATGCCTTCTTCATTGTGAACTGAAACATGCGATCGTAGGCGTGCGAGACATACTTCCTATCCTTCTCAATGATCGCCCTGCTATTCGGCCCAGGAGGGGGCACCTTGAGGTCAGGAGCATGCCTTGCCCAATCCTCAACCCAGTCTGGTAGACTCAAATCCATAACTATCACTCGACGTGGACCACGTATGTCTGGATGATGGCCCACAACGAGGGTTACCGGCGACAATCGATATTAAGATTGCTGGAACAGCGCGCCTCTGAAACGTGCCCGCTTGAGGAGTCCATCATACACTTTTCAGGTGCTGAGATGACAACCCTCAACGCCGCGGCGGCTGTAGCCTCAACGCTAATTCAAGAAACAGAAAAAGAAAAGAAGAGAGGGGGGAGGAAGTTATGATACCATTTCGACTTTTGACGGTTTAAA
The DNA here is from genome assembly GCA_029864565.1 of Thermoplasmata archaeon. Taxonomy (GTDB): domain Archaea; phylum Thermoplasmatota; class Thermoplasmata; order UBA10834; family UBA10834; genus UBA10834. The sequence goes on from JAOTTD010000039.1 coordinate 5,772, forward strand.
GGCTTTTCTGTCAGCAATTGTGAGCGCACTCTCGACCACGACAAAGTTGAAATAGCACCCGTTCGAAAGACGATGAATGCTGTGCATCAATGTACTCTTAACGCCATCTCGGGGTGGTAGCACCAAGGGTCATCTTCATCCGGGCGAACCTTGGGCTACGACTCGCAGAACATGATACAATACCTTGGGGACCTCTTCGAAGCCGGACACGGCGTAGACACGTCCGCGGCCGTTCCTCGCCATCGCCTCGCACACCTGCGGCTGACAATCGTGGCTCTCTGTCATGACGACGAAAAGGCGCCTAAACGACGAGGCCGCGTCAGTAGGATTCGCGCCGACAGTGTAGTTACCGTCTGTTACGATCACGCCTACCCTGTTCTTAGTCGTCGCTTTCGAGAGAGCGTCGCTTCCTCCGCGAAGCGCTTCCTCGATATTGGTGTATCCACTCGCATTGAACTCAAGGAGGCTGACAACGATCTCGTCGAGGTTCATAGAGTGATCGAAGCCTTTTATCGTTCGCGGCTTGTCGTTGAACGTCATGATGGCGAACTCGACCATCTTCAGCCTGAACGCAAGCACCGAAATCGCAGCCGTCGCTATAGCGAGCTTATCTCCACTCATTGAAAGGCTAGCGTCTAGCATCAGGACGACCGACAAGTCCTTCGGCTCCCTCTTCTCCAATATCAAGTCCGATGGGTGCGCCTTGCCCCCATCAATCATGGTCTCAACTGTGGATTCGAGATCCACATCTCCCGATGCACCGATGGAGTAAGGCTCGTGGATAATCCTGGTTGGCAGATTGACAGGGCCTAGCAAATGCAGCACCTTTCGAATTGTCGCGCTGATGGCGATCCTCCTTGCTAGCTCCAACGCTGCAGGGTCAGAAAGCACGAGCCGGATCCTTGAGTAGTTCTGTGCGATTCTCCAGCCTATGTCGTCGCGTCCGAGCAACTCGTCCTCATGATGAGTCTCTATCAGATTGGCGATGTCCCCTACGTCGACCATTCGCTTCCCTGTCCCGGCATTCGGCGACCTAGTACCTGCCGACGGTTTCAGGGGCTCGTCCGATTTGGGCCGGCGGTAATTGCCCTCTTCTGAGAAGCATTCGTCCACGATCTGGTCGATGACCTCTGAAGTTGTAGCCCGCGATTCCTCACGCATCTCGATCCTCGTAGGGAGAGCCATGTGAGCGGCAGCGCGCATCCCATCTCTTAGGTCGGGGGACAGTGTTCCGAATAGCCTCATCATGCTGATAGCAGCGCGTATGCTTGCGCCCCGCCTGATGTTGGGGTGATCCCTAGTACGTCGGGTTATCCAAAGCGAGCTGCCCAGAGCGTCATCTTTGGCGTCCGAAAACCTACCCTTCAGAATCTCCAATTCCTCGTCGGCGGGCTGATAGTCTATCCTCAGCAGCTCGAACCTATCCGAGAGGGCCTCCGACAGAGCGGTTGTCGCGACGAATTCCCGTGGGTTCTGGGTTGCGATTATGACGAAGCCATCTCTGGCGTTGATCTGCCCGACCTTAGGAACGTATATCTGACCTTCATCCATGGCTGGAAGAAGTATGTTCTGGACCCCTTCAGGCATCCTGTTCATCTCGTTGACGAACAACACACCGCCATCCTTCATAGCTTCAGTCAAAGGACCAGGAATGAAGGCCTCCTCAATGTACCCCTTTTCCAGGACGATCGGCGGGTCGAACCAGCCGGACAACTTCTGTTCGGTGTATCTTTCATCGCCGTCAATTCGATGCACCGGGCGACCCATATGCGCCGCTATCGCGCTGGCGAGTACGGTCTTTCCGACGCCGACCGGGCCTTCGATCATGAGATGCTTGTTCGCACTGATGGCCGCAAGTCCCATCTCGAGCTCTGAGTCTCTCCCGACAATGCCAGACCTCCGCTTGATCTGCTGAACATCCGCTTCAATTGTCATCTTGGATTCGTTATCTGGATGCTGGAAGTCTGATAAATAAGGTTCTGCGAACACCTGGAAACGGGGAAGCTTTTAATTTTGGGGCAGATATACCGACACGATATCATGAGAGTGCATTTCACTGTGGATATGGAAGGCATGGCGGGAATGGCCCATGAGGACCAGGCGGACATGAAAGGCCTCGATTTCCCCAGGATGAGGGAGCTGCTCACGAACGAAGTGCAAGCGGCTGTGGAAGGGGCGAAGGAGGGCGGCGCCAAGGAGATAGTCATTTGCGACGCACATGACACTGGGAGGAATCTCATACTCGAGAAACTTGACGAAGATGTCATCGTAATCGAGGGAACAGCATACAACCTGGGAATGATGGCGGGCATATCGGAAGACTTCGACGCTGCATTCCAGATAGGGTACCACTCCATGCGCGACACACATGCTGGGACAATTGGCCACACGTACAGCTACAATTTCGCGGAATTGCAGCTCAACGGAATCAAGGTGGGAGAATCGGGCCTCAGCGCGGCAATAGCCGGACACTTTGGAGTGCCGGTGGTACTTGTCTCGGGCGACCTCCATGCAGTTAAAGAGGCGCAGAAGCTCATCGAGAACGTCGTAGGCGTCCCCACCAAGGAGGGACTCGGAGTATACGGAGTTAAGTCGCTCACGCCCAAGCGCGCGTGCGACGAGATACGAAAAGGCGCAAAGGAGGCTATGGGGAAGGTCGGCAGCGTCCGCCCGTTCGAATTGGCCAAACCCGTCAAGATGGAAGTGGCCTTCATTCGCACAGTCATGGCTCAATATGCGGCGCAATTACCGCTCGTGGAGCGGACAGGGAACAAGTCTGTAGCATATGAAGCGAAGGACATGGTAGACGCCTTCTCTGTCTTCGAGGTGATGGCAATGGTGGCGGATTCTTCGGGCAGAGAAGGGTACCTCTGAAGCGCGTTGCGTCATAGACGAACATCCTGAGGCATTCACAATGTCTGCGCTGAACACGGGGAGCATCGACATGCGATTGATATCGCCGGATGAGATTGAGCAGATGATCTCACTCTGGCACGAAGCAGGCCTGCCGAGCAAGCCTGGAGGCAGAGACACCGTCGAGAGCCTTCGCGAGCAATTGGCAAACGACCCCGACCTGTTCATAGGGGCCTTCGACAGGGAAAGGATGATTGGCGCCATCATAGGGAGCGACGATGGGCGAAAAGGTTGGGTGAATCGTCTAGCGGTCGTCCCGGACAAAAGACGAAGCGGCGTGGCGAGCAGATTGCTGGAGCGCTGTGAGGAGGCACTCAGGAGACGAGGACGACAAATAATCTGCACACTCATCGAGAATGACAACGACTACTCTGAGCGGCTGTTCACCTCGAAAGGCTACAAGCGCGAGAACGAAATAATCTACTACGCGAAGAGAGATGCGGACGACATATGATTCGACTTGTCAGCCAATCTCGAATCCTGCGACTCCGAACACGCGATCGATGCTCCCTTCATACCTTGGATCCCCACGCACCATCAGTTTCACATTAGCGGCCTTCCTGTAGTGATGAAACCGATCGAGTATGCCGTGCACATCCTGGTTTGACGAGAAAGGGGATATGTCCGTTCGACCACCATATGGAAACGAGCGGATGACAGAGTCCAGAAGCGATTCTGCGTCCTCCTTATGCCCTGGTGCGCAAAGCCACGGACCAATGTCGAACCCTATTGTCGTCCTTCTTCCGAACGCAAAGCCGATGAGGTCGCCTGACCTTTCGATCTTAAAGCAGTGCTCGGGGAAATCGCGATATAGCCTCATAATCAGATTGGGCCTGTCATCGCCGAACGTCTCCCGGTCGAGGGAGACGACCTCATCGAGGTCGCCATCCTGGACCATCGTGCATTGCGACCTTAGGGCAGATCTCTCGCCCTCTCCAATCAGCAGGCCCACGGCGACCAACTCATGTCCGCTTTCTACGAAGCCGAACTGATGGTAAAGTTTACTGCCTTCGGCCGTGGCATATAGCATGGTTGATGATATGCCAGCCGAATCAATGTCTTCAAGCAGAGTCTTCATCAATCCCTTTCCAACCTGACGACCTCTGCTGTCACTCGACACTATGAGATGGCCAATCATCGCGGTATTACCGTATCTGACACTGGTAACGAACCCATGAGGAACCCCTTCGCACTCCCAGATGTAGCTGCCATCAGGAGTCAATGACAGCATCCGCTCGAGATCGATGCGAGTATGACCCCATCCCTCCTTGCGAATGAGGCTTAGCGCGAACCCCATGTCTTCCTGGATCATCTCCCTAACAGACAACGCTGCCACCTGTCAGCCCGCAACATGGACATCGTCATATATGATATCATTTCAACCTTAGGCAACTTTGTCGGGCGTAGTTTTTCGACGGGCGGCGCTCTGCGACATGTTTTTATAAGCTCGTGCAAATACCAAGAGGCGGGATAGCACTCAAGAGATTAGCATGCAGGAGACGCTCAACGACGTGGAGCTATCAGTGGCAACTGGTAGTGAATCGATCAGGGTTCCATTGTCCGACATGGCAGATATCCTTGAACTGATTGCCCGAGTCGAACCGCTGGACTTGCTTCTAGACCGAATCGCCACCGCAATCAAGGATCGCTTCGCAATCAAATCGCTGACCATCTGTCTCCTGGACGACGAAACGGGATACTTCAAGCCCGTGACTGTCAAAGGCTTTGTGGACGACCAGGCCAAGGCCATCAAGGGACACGCGTACACGTTAGAGAGGAAGAGAGATGAATTCCAGGAGAAGTTCAGGATCAGCAAGGACTGCTACTACATCAGAGCAGAAGAGCTGACCAGCCTGTACAACGACGATGTTGACTACATCCAGAACGTTTCCGAACTCGGTGGACCGAGGGAATCGCGAAACGAATGGCACGACCTGGACTATATCGATTTCCTGATGAAGGACCGGCTTGGAAACCTGATTGGTTGGATAGAGATAGACGAACCTCAGAACCGCCTGTCACTCTCCCCGGAAGCCATCGGCAGGATTCGAATCATGTCGAATCTGGCCGGTATCGCTGTCGAAAATTCGAGGATGTATGACGATGCGATCGGGGCGATGAACGAGTCGCAAGGGTACCTCGACCTGATCGCCCATGACATTGGGAACATAGTGGAGCCGATCTTGTGCCACCTGGATTCGTTGAAAGGCAATTCCAGACTCTCCGAAGCAGATAACGCCAAACTCGAGAAGGCCGTTGCGCTTGCGAACGAGGCAAAGAGTCTGATACACAACGTTCGAAGGATGTCGGAGGTGCGCTCAGCGATTTCTGTCACTAAGACCGAGTATGATCTCAAGCACGTCCTGGTGAAATGCATATCATCCATACAGAAGGACCATCCTGAGAAGGACATAGTCGTGGACTTTGACTGCTCCTATGAGAAGTGTCTCGTTATAGCGGACGACCTCGTCTCTGATCTATTCGCGAACCTGCTGGGGAACGCGGCGAAATTCAGCAATGGAAATCAGGCAGAGATCGAGGTGACAGTCTCGAACGGGCACAGCGCTTGGATTGTGAGGATCGACGACCATGGCGTGGGCATACCCGACGACAAGAAGGAGCTAGTCTTTTCGCGATTCGCCGCCCACCCGGCCAACCATGGCAGCTCTGGTCTAGGGCTATCGATAGTCGGCCATCTAGTGGAGAGGTATAACGGCATCGTAACTCTCAGGGACAGAGTGAAGGGAGACTACGCAAAGGGCGCATCCTTTGAGGTAGCACTTCCCAAGGCGAAAGTACGGTGAGGCGGAGAGCTCTTGGCAAAAGGCATATTAGGCACGCTATTGTTCGCATCCCGATGCACAGCACAGACTCCAAATCTACGATTCTAAGGAAGACCGACAATTTCGAGGCGATCAGGAGGCTGTCTCTGGAATCCGGTCTTGAAGACGGCGAGTTCGAGAATATCGTCTGTGCATACGGTTACTTTATTGATGGTGAGATCGTAGGTTGCGTCGCAATGAAACGCGTGGACGACGCTCACTCGGTGGAGTGGTTGGCAGTCAAGGAGGAGCAAAGAGGAAAAGGTCTCGGCCAGTCGCTCGTGGCGGCTGTTGCCGTCGAGGCAGAGAGGAGCGGAGCGCGCGAGCTGTGGGCTTTGGCTAGGGTGCCTGAATTCTTTCTCCGCATTGGGTTCATGATCAGCTCCCCTGAGGAATCTCCTGGTCCAACTTTCGAGGGCTGCGGCAAATGCGGCCAGTACAAAATTTCTTGCTTTCCCAAGGTCGTGGTGAAAGTGCTTTGAACGAGCTATTGACTGTCAAGCGCAACACTTATTTAGGGACATTGCTGTCGATTCCAAACAGGGGCAGAAACGATGGCTGCTGGCAAGAAGAAGATACGCGCATGTGCCAAGAACATGGTTGAGACGTGCAACCTCAGCGTCGGAGAATGTGTCGTCGTCAGGGGTGGTGCACACAACCAGGGACTTCTCGAAGAGATCTCTCTCGAATGCTACAGAAGAGGCGCTTTGCCTATAATGATCGTATCATCGGACAGATACTCCGAGGCGGTATTCAAGGAGATATCGTCGAACACTCTTTCCAGGACACCGAAGCACTATGTCGGCATGGTGAAGGAGGCGGATACACTGATGGCCATAGAGGAGTTCGATGACCCAACCGTGGCAGAGGGGTTCCCTCGTGACAAACTCGCGGCCAGGCAGAAGGCAATGCTGCCAGTCATAGACATCATCTATCATCCGACATGCGGAAAGAAGTGGCTCTACGCAGGATGGCCAACCGAAGCTGCGGCCAGAAGATATGGGATATCCTACGACCAACTGGAGAGGATCATCGTGGGCGGCATCTCTGTTCCGCCAAAGGAACTGATGGCCATCGGAAAGAGAATGGCGGGCAAGTTCGCGAAGGCGTCCTGGATACATGCGTGGGACGACAAGGGCACTGATTTCAGGGTAAACATAGCGGGAAGAAGGATTAACATCGACGATGGATTCATTAGCAAGAAGGACTTCGATATCGGCGACAGAGGAGCGAACCTCCCGGCTGGAGAACTGTTCTTCGCTCCAAAGGAGACCGTGGGC
>JAOTTD010000017.1 GCA_029864565.1 Thermoplasmata archaeon
GGCGTAGTACGGGGTAATGGCCATCCTCAAGTACTTCATAGAGTTGGCGATCTCCTCCCTCTCCGCATCGGTGAGGTTTATAACCTTGGCCAGCGTGTCGACATCGGTAATCCTGTTCCTCACCTGCCACTTCCAATCAGACCACTGCTTAGGGCTAACGTCCTTCCAGAGCGGAATGTCCTTGTACTTTCTCATGCTCGGCCCTCCAAAGAGTCCCGTTTTTCTTGAGTGTATATGATTTTCATATTTAGAGTAAGTGGAGGTTAGAGTAGGAAGAGGGATAGGCGCACTGCCGGCCGCGAGGCCGGTGAAGGCCCACTGCGCTTGCGCTGACGGGGAGGCGCATGGGGCGTCGTATCGACTATAGACGATGTGCGATTCGCCTTGCCAACAGAATATGAGCTGTTTTCACGTATTTCCAGTTATTTCACTCTCGATGGGGCGATTATCCGACCTATCGATGTGGCTGGAGTCGGTTTAGTCGGTGACACTGGAATCATCGTTATAGAACTGGCTTCGGTCGATTATGTCGAGGACGAACTGCCTCGGACCTGAATCCTTTTGACCCTGGCGGCCGTGACCACTGTCGGCGTCGCCGCTGCCATGAAGATGCGGAAGCCGAAGAATTCGCAGCCCTTGAGACTCAAAGAACCTCTTCCCATTGATTCATTCTCACTCTATCGAATGTGCCTGCGGCTCTGCCACTCAGTCACATAAGGGTGGAAAAAGCGTCGGTTTTGGCGCTACTGAGCATATATGTTATATCCGCGAACCTACTGTAACCTTCCTGGGTAAATCCCTACGGTCGGGGGAAACTGGAGGGCACAAGGATGGCCAATTCGAGGGCAATTGTGATAATGACAAGTGTATTGCTAGTCATCTCACTGTTTTCTGCAGCTCAGAATGTTGCGGCGTGGGAGAGCATTGATGACGGTTCCATCTCCGAGAGAATTGAAGACTCAGATGGGGATGGGAAGATCAATTCGCTCATCATAGATGTTCCAATAGTAGGCATCACCTGGCTAGGATATTCGACCTTATACTTGAGAGACTATCTCGAGATTGCTGCGGAACTCTGGAATAGCGATATGACGGAGTATGTTAGCCATACGTCCGTGGAGTACGACATAGAAGAGTGGACGATTCTGGAGTCTGCCACAATACCCGTGAGCTTCTCGGGAAGGGACATATCTGCATCGGGCGTCGAAGGCCCATACCTGGCCATGATAGTGCTCACCCACTTCGTAGTATGGCGAGACTTTCCTGTTATTCCTGTTCAAGCAGAACAGGTTGACTGGGCAGCCTATACGATAACCGGGGATTACTCATTGTATGATTTCGAAATACCTGAACCATACGAGATGTTGGATTCATCCTACGAGACAATCGATGACGACGGCGATGGGCTCTGGGATTGGATCAGGGCTCATATGACCATTGATGTCCTCGATACGGAGTTGGTCACTGTGCAGTTGGAGCTGGAACCGGAATTCGGCTCAGATGCCTCCATCATATACGGCGAGGAGCACGTGCTGACGGTTGGTGACTCTCAAACGCTGTCAGTCGATATTGACGGTCGCTTGATCAATGGATTCAACCTGAACGAAAAGAAGTACGCCATACGTGCTTCGATATCGACGACCGATGGATTCGACGCACACGACTGGATCATGACCGACTTCTTCGATGCCACCGATTTCGAGGATTACCCTGTATCCCTCGAAGGCGCAGTTGGGTGTGAGATGCTCGACGTGAATGATGACGGATTGACTGATTTCTTCAGGATATCGTACAATATCACGGTTGACACCACCTCGAAGTACAGGATTCTTACATCCTTGCAGGACCCGAGCGACTATCTCGTGGTATCACCTGAAACCTTTGATGGATACTTGATGGAGGAGTACGAGGAGACCATTGTTGAGATAATTGACGCCTATTCAATTTACGAAACCGGCTTAGATGGGCCTCTTGATGTCGATATCCTAGAAATCCCCCTCGCCCATTCGAAATGGCCTGGGTACACAGAGATAACTGGCATTACCCTAGGGAACGGGACCACCGAAGACTTCGACCATGACGAGCTGAATCACCCAGCGCTGTTATCCATCTCTGGCTTCGTGAAGGACCAGTACGGCGAGGCGATACCGAGCGCCGATATGATGGTCTCAAGCAGCAATGACACGTGGTACTGGTCCGAAGTATATGTTAGCTGGACGGATGTGAACGGAGAATACACAGCTCTCGGACTCGTCCCTGGACAAGTTACCATACAAGTCGTAGCTGAGGGTTACTTGCCCCAGGAGATGGAAATTGACAATGTCGAAGAGGACATCTCGGGTGTGAACTTCACTCTTGAGGAGGACGGGCCCAGAGACTCAACGATTTCAGGCACGACTCTGGATAGGGAATGGAATCCGTTGGCTGATGTCGCTGTAATCCTGTTCATGAAGGACACCGTTCAGAGGTCCGCTCTGCTATACGGAATGACAGTATCGAATGCCCTGGGGGAGTACTCGTTCGAAGTCAAAGAAGGCGATTACTTCATTGAGGCAGCGATGATCGACTCCACAGATCCCATGACTCTGGACTACACAGTACTCTTGGGCGCTGGGACGGTGACGGTTGCGGAATCCGAAGTGGCACATCTGAATGTCACACTCAACATGACCGCTGACATCGACTCTGACATATACTCCTGCGATGTCGATCACATCGACCTGTCGTTCGAAGATTGGGAGAAAGGCGCGATGACCATTTCCTGTGCCTTCCCCGAATTGTCAAGTTTCATGCAGTTCGAACTCCTGGTTGCGGACTTAGCCATGGGCGATGATGATGGGCTTGTTGACGAGGACGAAATCGAGGGATGGGACTTGAATCTGCAGATGATGGCAATGATGGATCTCGGCATGCCCCTCACAGCCGCCCAGTCAGGACTGTACTTCCTCGAATCGTTCTGCGTGGATGGAATCGGATATTCCACGCCTTCCGCCGAGGAACTCGAATGCACGGGTCCAGACCTAACGGGTTCGGTGTGGGACTTGAGAGAGGATCTGCAAATCACGCTCAGCTTCGATGACATGCAATCGTATTGGGACGTTCCTGAAGAGGACACTCACAGAATGTACATCGAAGTGGACTATGCCGAAAACGATGGGAGTCCTCCGACGACGATCGACATCGGACCGCCATCGGGGTTCGTGCTTTTGTCATCAAACGGCCCCGACAACGTCTCCGTAGAGGGCACGAGTCACGTTACCATCATTCCTGGCGAATCCCCGGACTCTGAGAACCTCACCAGCGTCCTCGTCATGCTCGAGCTCACGAGCGCGACGACCGAAGAAACTGGTTCCATCTGGGGCACTGCAACCCTCCAGGATGAGCTCGACCACTCGGGAGTACTTGTCGACCTCCTGAACGCAAACCTCGGTGTTATCAGTTCCGTAACAACGTACTCAACGGGCGAGTATGTGTTCCCCAACCTGGAGCCCGGAGACTATCATGTGAGGGCGAGCATGACAGGCTACATTGACTCGTATGGGAGCGTGACCGTCAGCGAAGGCGTCTCATCAGATCTCAATATCGTCCTCTTGCCTGTCGGAACGGCCGTCGACGATTCGGGCATACAGGGAAGGATCGTCACCGAATCCGGCGCCTCGATTTCGGACGCCACTGTCAACCTATACAATCCATCAGATTCTGAGACTTCGATGATGACCGCGATTTCAGAATCGGACGGCATGATGGAATTCGAGGAGCTCCAGAGCGGCGAGTACAGGCTCGAAGTGTCCGCGGACGGGTTCCACAACGAGACTCTGTACATAGTGCTCAACGCCGGAGAGACGAAGGACATCGGCGATATCGCCCTCATATCGAGCATACCAGTTGGATACATAACTGGCGCTGTCGAAGACGCCGAGGGCGACCCGGTGACGGAAGTGACTGTGGAGGCCAGGCTCGCAGGCTCGGACGCCGTGATGGCCGAGAATGAGACGAAGTCGGATGGCTCGTTCGTCATCAGCGGGCTAGAGGATGGCGAATACAATCTGACGTTTATCTTTGACGGAGACATTGTCGCGTACGCGGACGTTGTCGTCGAGGACTCCGTCGGCGATGCTGGTGTCATCGTAATCGACATCAGCCAAGGAGACGCCGAGTCAGAGGACGATAGAGATTCACCTTGGGTGTGGATTCTGTTGATAGCCATCGCCCTCGCGGCCGTGGCGGCTTTTGTCGGGCTGAAGATGCGCAAGCCGAAAGCGCCTCAGCCCATGGAACTTGAGCGGCAAGACGCTCCGACGGAGGAGGGACCTCCTCTCCCCTGACCGGCGTTCACTTCTCCTTCCAGGACATCAGCTTGCTCGCCGCGACAAAGACGACGACCGCGATAACGGCCAGCACCGCGAGGTTGAGCAAGGCGCTTTCGCTGTTCGAATACACCATCGTGTCTCTGAGCCCCTCGTTCAGGTATGTCAGAGGGATCACCTTGGCGACCAGCTGGAGATACTCTGGCATCGAGTCCAACGGGAAGAACGCCCCGGACAGGAACATCATCGGGAAGCCGATGGCGTTCGCGACTGCGGCGCCGGATTCCGGGTCGCGGATGATCACGCCCAAGAGCATGCCCATGGATACGAACAGGAACGCCCCCGCCGCGATGAGCACAAAAGAAATAGGAGTCAGAGTGGTTTCCATGTCGAACACCGCTCTCCCGATCGCATAGGTCATCACCAGCGAGGCGACTAAGAGCACCGTGAAGAATATGAACTTCGAGATGAGCCATTCCGACTTGTTTATCTTCGTGGTCGCAAGGAGCCTGAAATAGCCCCGGTTCCTGTACTCCGCGCATATCGACGTCATGGCGAACAACGAGTTTGTCATGACGGTGATGCCCACGACCCCCGGCAGGAAGAAGTCCATGTAGTTGAACTCCTCGGCTCCACCCTGACTCACTTGGTACGATACTAGCGGCTCTGCCTCGGTCAGGTTGTAGTTGAGGTAGGTGATTGCGGCATCCACCGCTCCAACCGCGACGCCGTATGTGCTGCGAGACGGGTCGCCGTAGATAGTCAAGCTCACTTGTCCAGTACCGTTTGCATAAAGCAAATCATCTATCCCTGTTGTGAAATCCGCAGGGATCACCAGTGCGAGAGGGAGCGAGTTGTCATCGATGTACTCGTTAATGTCCGCATTCACGGGTATCGCTTCGATATCCACCAAGCCAGTCCCGTCGAGTATCTCGAGATAAACCTCGGAGTAGGGCCCATCGTCGAGGTTCTGAACAGGCAGGCTGACAGTGGCGACGTTGTCCCCCGAGAATATCGCGCCGAATATCAAGATAAGCAGAATAGGGAACGCAAACGCGAAGAACGGGCCTGAGACATTCCTGAGGTAGCCCTTGCCGAAAGCGACCATATCGGCCAGGATCCTGCTCATTCCTGGAGCACCCCCTCGTCCATTTTCGTGCCCACGAGGCCAAGGAACACATCCTCGAGCGTCTGCCGTCGTGTGTACATATCCTTGACTGGGAGTTCTATTGATGACAACTTGGCGAATATCGTCCGCATCTCAGACGGATTCGCGACGGGAACCATCACGTCACCGTTTGCCTCAGTGGCCTTGATTCCTCTCCTCGTTATCTCTGTCAGGCCGTTCATCCCAACGCCTTCGAGAACCACAACCGTCGTCTTGCCGAATCGCGATATGAGCTCGGAGGGACTGCCTCGCGCAATTATGTTGCCCCTGTGCATGATGGCCACATCGTCGGAGAGCTTCTCCGCCTCATCGAGGTAGTGGGTCGTGAGGAATACTGTCGTCCCGCGGCCTCTTATCTCCTCTATCAGCTTCCAGAGGTCACGCCTCGCCTTCGGATCCAGACCGGTGGTCGGCTCGTCGAGGAACAGGAGTTCGGGATCGTTGATTAGGGACAAGGCGATGCCGAGCTTCCTCTTCTCGCCCCCAGAGAGTTTCTTGGACATGAGGTTCTTCCTCTCCGACAACCCGACGATGTCCAGGAGCTCGGTGATGTCCGTCCTTGTCTTCCGCATGTCGAACAGCTTCGCCCAGTACTCCACGGCCTCGACCGGTTTCAGGTTGTCGAACGGCTCGAAGTTCTGCGGCAGGATTCCCACCTTTCCGCGGATTCTTGCGTAGTTCTTCGTGGTATCGGTATCCAGAACCCTTATGTGCCCCCTTGTAGGCACGCGCAGACCTTCGAGGATCTCGACCGTCGTCGTCTTCCCAGCTCCATTCGGGCCGAGGAGCGAGAAGACCTGCCCACGGTCGATGGAGAAAGATACTCCGTCAACTGCCATTACGTCAGGTGGATATCTCTTGGCCAAATCCTCAACTTCGATGATTTTGTTCAGCATTCCAACAACCCTCCGACAGAGCTGTGACCATCACATACCAATGCAGGCAGGGATATTATGATTGTTGCGTTGAGTTCCGCATCCTATCACATCAGGACCCAGGCATTCGTCCGACCATGATCTACTGCCATTTGTCCGATGGATAGGACGAGCGGCCGAAGTAGTATGCAACGAGTATCAGCGACGCTATGAACGTGAATAGGACCGTGAAGAAGAACACCACATAGCCCATTGTTCCAAACCTCGTTATCGACCAGCTTTGCCTGTCCACCCAGGGTATCAGAAAGTTGATGATTGCCGCGTCGAATACGAAGATGGCGATACTCGATACGGCGACTACCGCCCTCCTCCTTCTCCTCCTACCCCGTTCTTCCCGATAAGGAGAGGGATCCAGATCGTCTGTCACCTCGGCGCCCATCAAAGTCGTTAAGGGTGTTCATATTCAAAGGCTTCTCGCCATGGAGCGGGCGGGTCAGAGAACTTCCTGTTCTCTACTTCCTTCGTATCCCTTTGGCTTGAATTTGCGGCCACATCCGGGACACCAGACGGCCCCTGGGCTTATTTGTCGTCCACAGTGCTCGCAGTAGTTCATCGCGCCAGCAGGCACCGGTGGTGTAGATGGTGCAGCCCACAACGATCTTGGTTCCTCCTTCACGAACAACAGACCGTATAGCACTATGATTGCACCGGCGGCCAGTCCGACCACACCGACTATCCTGACCGTGGAATAGTAATCGCGCTGTTTGTCAAACTCTTCTTCGATAATGTCATTGTATGGATCATTGAATGGGAAGAAAGGGTCGAAATCATCGAGAACATCCTGGGCGCGCTCCAGATTACGCAGCTCAATAGACGACCAAAGAACGACCATGCCAGCTCCCAACATTACCGCAATCCCGACGACGATCAGCGCTTCCCTCAGATTACCACCTATGTCATCGATATTGCGGACTCCGTATTTCATCATTATCTCCCTGACGGAAGAAGTGTCGCGCTCGTTGGACCCTTGAATGAGTGACCGCCAAAGGCCTTACGACAGGACATGGAGGTGGGGTAGGTCGGATTTGAACCGACGGCCTCATGCTCCCAAAGCACGTATCATGCCAAGCTAAACCACTACCCCGTAGCAGCCCTGGCGGTGAAGGGGATTGACAAGGCGGAGATAAAACTATTGGGTCAAGGCTCCTAAAGCAGACTCGGGAGCGAGTCGATGAACTTCTCCATCGCCCTCCCACGGTGCGACAGCTTGTTCTTCTCACCGGTGTCCATTTCCGCGTAGGTCATGGCATGATTCTCGTGGACGAATATCGGATCGTAGCCGAATCCGCCGCTCCCCTTCATTTCGTCGGATATAGAGCCCTTGGCGACGCCCTTGGCGATGAACGGTTCACCCGCGGGCGCCAGGAAGCCGATGCAGCATTCGAACCTAGCATCTCGCTGCTGGGCGCCCTCCATCAGGCGGAGAATTCCCTCGCAACCTAATGTCTTGAACGCGTACGAGGAATACACGCCCGGGAATCCGCCAAGGGAATCTATGAACAAACCTGAGTCGTCGATCATAATCGGACGGTCGTACTTGGAGACGAGCCAAAGCAGTCCGGGTATGATGGTTGACTCGAGTGACGAGGTCTGCAGCTCAGGATACGGCATCCTGAGATGGTCGAGTTCGAAACCATGCTCCGCCATCTGCTGAGATATCTCCATGAACTTTCCGTCGTTGCTGGTTGCGAAGGCTATTCTTTGCGTGTATACCGCCCCCTCTTCTCGATCTCCTTGACCTTCTTGAGGACATCGAGGCCTCCGGCATAGGTTCCAGCGTACGCATCCTTCACGATAGCGTAGAGCTCCGACCTAGAATGATGAGCGGAGTGGAAGGCCTCTTCGAGCAGATGCATGTCGACGCCTTTGTCCTCGAGCTCCGATGACTTCTGCCCAAGCGAGAAATCGATAAGGACTATGCGGTCTCCGTCAAGAAGCATGTTGCTCGTCGTAAGATCACCGTGGACGATATCGTTGGCATGGAGCTTCCCGGCGATCTCCCCGATCCTACGACACACCCCGTCGCCGTCAACCGATGGATCCTGAAGTGCGTCTTTGACCCTCATGCCCGGCACCTCCTCCATGACAATCTTGTTGCCCTCGAAGTCCAGTGAATATATTATCGGCACAGGGATACCCACCTTCCTGGCCTCGATCATCAGCTTGGCCTCGTTCTTAATCCTGAACGACTGCAGGGACCGGTCCAATGTAGGGTGCCTGTAGCCCTTGACGACCCTCTGTTTGACGACCACGTCGCGGTCCATCCATCTGGCGGAGTCCAACCTGGCCTCGGCGCCAATCCTGTGAACGCTCACGAGGTTAACGAAAGCCCTTCGGCATAATAAGATTGTCTGATAGCTCATTGCGCACGCATTCGCAATGCTTATCATAGACGAGCCCGATGGCGACGCGTGACCCGTGTGCCTATCGGCTCTGCCGCCCTCGACGACCTCCTCGGAGGAGGTCTTGAAGGCGGGGCCTTAACACTGCTTTTCGGCGAGGCCGGCACGGGCAAGACGAATGTCTGTCTTCAGGCCGCCAGGAACGTGACCCTATCTGGTAAGAAGGCGATATACATCGACACCGAAGGAGTCTCACTCGAGCGGCTGAAGCAGATGTCAGGAGATGACTACGAGAAGGTCATGAAGAACCTGCTGTTCTTCGAGCCTCACTCGTTCGAGGAGCAGGAGAAGCTTGTCGACAAGGCCTCGAAGCTTGCCGAAAGTGCGGTCGAGGTGGGGATAATCATCCTCGACTCGGCGACCATCCACTACAGACTGACGAGGAAGGACGATGAGAAGGGGGTACGGAAATCGCTGAGCCCTCAACTGGCGAGGTTGTTGGTCGTTGCCAGGCACAAGGACATCCCGGTGCTGCTGACTTCCCAGGTGTATACAGACATCGAGAAGGGCACCTTCGAACCCCTGGGCGGGCACGTGCTGCTGCACAATGCGAAGGCCATCGTTCGTCTGGACAAGGTGGGCTCCAGCTCAAGGAGAGCGGTGATAATCAAGCATCGACACCTGGAAGAAGGCAGAAGGGCGGATTTCAAGCTGACGAAGACCGGCGTGACCTAAGACTTCCTGGAGAGCATGAAGTCGGCAAACCCCACCAAGATCGTCCTGTGCTTGTCGTCCTTCACCGCTTTGAGCTCTTCCTTGGCCTTCGCTACGAACTCGCTTGCTATCCTGCTGGCGTAGTCGATTGACCCTACGGCTTCGAGGAGGTCCTTCGCCCTCATCAGCTCCTCCTCTGTCGCGCCCTTCTTTCCGAGGACTGACAGCAACTCATCCTTCTGAGGGCTCTTCATCGTGTCCACCGCATGGACAATTATGAGCGTCTTCTTGCCGTTCCTGATGTCGTTCAGCACCGGCTTCCCGAAGGTTTCCTTTGTTGACCGAAGGTCGAGGACATCGTCCCATATCTGGAATCCGAGTCCAATGAGTCTCCCGTACTCGAACAGCGCCTCCTGCTGCTGCTCTGAAGCACCCCCGACTATGGCACCGCCCTGGGCTGCGGCGGAGTAAAGGACTGCCGTCTTCCTCTCGATCATCTCCAGATACTCCTCAGGGCTTACGATATCCCTGTCCTCGAAGTCCAGGTCCATCTGCTGCCCGTCCGCCAGAAGCCTGACGGATCTCGCGAGTATCTCAACGAGCTTGACAACGCCTGAGTCGTCGATGTCGCTGTCGAGGACCATCTCGAACGCCCTCGCGAACATGGCGTCGCCAGCGAGGATCGCCTCGGGGACGCCGTACTCGTGGTGCACCGTCTTCATCCCGCGTCTTGTATCGTCCTCGTCCATCACATCGTCGTGGACCAGTGTGAAGTTGTGTATCATTTCAAGCGCGACGCCGTACGGAATCGCCTTGTCGGCATTGCCCCCGAACGCCTCGCACACCATCGTTGCCAGGAGCGGTCTGAGCCTCTTGCCTCCGGCAGCGGGATAGTGTGCCATCGCGGCTCGGAGGTTCACGTTGTCCATCACCTCGAACGATTGCATCAGCTGGCCGTTTATGATCTTGATGCGGTCCTTGTACTCATCCGGGAACGCCAATCGAATCACTCCATCACGTGGTCAAGCCATTCTCTCGACATGCCAGTCACCAAAGCGTGAGCCGAAGTCAGTTCGCCAATGCTGGTCGAGCCCACGAGGAACATCGCTGCCCTAAGCTCATCGATGATCATCCGCACCTCGCGCTCCAGCGGTTCCTGCCCTTTCAACGCGCTTGGCAGCAGTCTGCCTGCCATACCTCCGCATGAGGCGCCAATGCATAGAGCCCTAGCGACGTCAAGCCCAGTTCGCAGACCTCCAGTCGCGATGATTGGCAGGCCGACATTGGCGGTCACTACTGAGACGGGTGATGGTATCCCCCAGTCCCAGAAAGCCTTGCCGATATTCTCCCTCGTGGCATCTCGCGCCATCCTTGCGCGGTAGTACTCGACGGCGGAGAAGCTGGTACCTCCCAGGCCGCCGATGTCCAGGCCAAGCAGTTTCGTATTCTTCAACTCCAATGCGACCTCGCGCGATATGCCCGCACCTGTTTCCTTGGCCATCACCGGGAGCTTGGAGGCGAACCGCTCTATCGCAGCGATGCCGCCTCTCGCGCGCGTGTCGCCCTCAGGCTGGACGACCTCCTGTAGGTAATTGAGGTGGATTGCGAGTATATCGGCGCCTATCATCTCCATCGCGGACTCGCCGTCCTCCAACCCGAGCGGCTCTCCCGACTTCTGTCTGATCAGCTGGGGGAGTCCCAGATTGGCGATCCTGAGGGGGATGTCGAAATCCTTCACTACCGAGTAGGTGTCGGCCAACTCTGGGTTTTCGAGGGCAGCTCGTTGGCTGCCCACTCCCAGGCCGAGGCCGTACTCCTCCGCAACTGAGGCCAGTACTCTGTTGATCTCCCTGGCCTTGCCATACCCGCCCGTCATGGCGGAGATCACGATGGGGGCGGAGAGCTTCTTGCCGAAAAGCGTGACGGCAGTGTCGATCTCGTCGAGGTCTATCTCTGGCAACGATTTGTGGACGAGTTTGACATCATCCCAGTAGTAGTATCCGGGGCTCAGGTCCTCGTTTGCGCAGATGTCGATATGGTCGTGCTTGCGCTTCTCGATAATCCTGTCAGGCCCTTCCTCGCCTTGCGTCATCCGAACACCTATCCTGGCAACACAGTGGTCGAGGGGATATCCTCGCCCCTCATAGCGCTCTCCAACCTACCTGGAACATTACCGTTCAGTATGATACACTTTTCGCAGTGGCCCGCAATGGCCAGCATCATCTCCAACTTGCCGTGTATGCTGCCAGTGACATCCGCACTCACCGGCGCATCTCGTTTCATGCCTGCGATCGCCTCCCTGTCCAATGCAGGTATCAGGCTTGCATCATCTCCCTTCTTAGGATCGCCCGTGAAAACCCCGTCCACGTCGGCGCAGAAAATCACCTTCCTGGGCTTCAAATGGCGAGCCAGCTCGTACATCATCAGGTCGCCTGAGCATATCGAGAACCGCATGGACACGTCAGGGACCACATCTCCGAACGTGACGGGCGCAAGGCCGAGTGCCATCGTCTTGTCGATCAGCGTTGGATCGAAGTCTACGACTTTGCCGCGGTCGAACGACGCTGCCGCCGCAGGCGGCACGGACACCGCACTCACACCGCTGTCGATTAGGGCCTCCAGGACGCGGACGTTCAGCTCCCTGACGTCCCTCTGGACCAATGCGATCTGCTTCAGCTGCGTCTCTTCCTTGAAACCCTCGTGAAGCCGGTGCTCCTTTGCCAGGATATGCCCGAACGATCCTGCGCCATGGGCGATTGCCAGCGGCCCTCTCCAAACGCTCAGCTCATGCGCTAGCCGCCTGCACGCATCTTTCCTGAAAACCCTGAGGGTAGCCTTGTCGGTGATTACGCTTCCGCCCAGCTTGATCAGAGCAACATCACGACCTGACACTAACTCCTCCCCATCGACCGTATGCTGATGGTCGATATGCTTCGTCTATCATAAAGGCGTCGAGCTGGGTCAAGGCACGGCCTAACCGCCGTTGAGCATGGCCGGACCACAAGGCCGAATCGTACTCTACCTGGCAAGATATATCTCAATAGATGACACGTTGGCGTCGGTTCCGTTCTGTCCAGGCAGGACTTCCGTCTCTATTTTGACGTCCTTGTAGGCCGCATCGCGGATGAAGCGGTTTCTGACAATCTCCGAGACATCCACGGCCCTGCTTATAGCCCGTCCTCTCGCCTTGATGCAGACATCGTTGCAGCCGCCGTTGAACTGTGAGACGACTGCGAGGACGTAGTTCATGGTCGCCTTCTTTCCGATGAATATCGTGTTCTCTTCGGCCATGTCCTCCTCCTAGGGTCCACCCCAGTCGTCCTAGTCTTTGCACTGTATATATATTATTCCACGCCCGGCAGGCGTGGCAAATGCAGGAATGCGTAGAATGTATGGCACCAATGTTCGGCGTAATCTACCGTACCTTGGTGCCGCATTTCCTGCAGAACTTGTCGCTATCTCCGGCCTCTCTGCCGCACTCGGGGCAGAGGGCTTCCTTGGACGCGGGTGCGCCGCACTGGCCGCAGAAATCGTCGTCGGGCAGGATCATGCTCCTGCACGATGTGCATTTCAGGGCGGCCCCTTCGGTCTCCTCCCTCACCGCCGATGGGCCGAGAGGTATCGTGTCTGAGTCGGCAACCTCGCTGAGGAACTTCCTCACCTTGACGGCCAATGAGAGTGCTTTGGAGTAATTGCCGCGCTCGAATTCGTCCTCGGCCTTTGACAACGCTTCCCTTGCGTCAGCGATCTCCTTGCCGTCTTTGGCCGCCTGCGCCAGCTCGTCCCGAGCGGTACCCATCTCGAACTTGGCTGCCAGGTATCCGGATCCCTCATCGGCCGGGAGCTTCATACCCTTGTAGGAATCACTGTGGCTCGGACGTCTCTCGGAGCGAACGATCTCCGATGCCAGTAGCTCCAGCGCGTCCGCGTGCTCGGTTTCAGTCTCGGGCTCCTTCTGCCTTCTGCATCGTTCCAGTTCGATTTTTGCGCTCTCACAGAGGCTCATCGTCTGGCCGTACTCCCCTTGCGAATAGGCCTCCCTGGCTCTTTTGACCAGCACGCGGGCGTTGCCCAGTTCCGCGCCCTCGCGCGCAACGACATCCAACACCGATGTCATGGTGTGCACGGCGTTGTGGGCCTCGTCTTTTCGAAGGCTCGCCCTCCTTACCTCCCTCGCCTTGCCCCTCATCACTCTGAGCTCGAAGAACAGCACGAAGGCCAAGAGCAGTATCAGCACGCCTGTTAGAATCAACTTCTCATCGTAAGTGAGAGCCACGGCAGCCAGCTCCGCACCAACCAACGGCCTCTGACGCTTATAAACCCTTTCGTGTAGGTACCACGTACCGCATTCAACTTCCAGTGAGAAATGAAGTAAGAGTGGCTGACAGCGTTCCATGCCCACAGCGGGTTCAAACGATGCATTTCACCCTGTACCCGAAGGTACCTGGCTAGGACATCTAGCCGTTGCGGCCACGAAGCCACGAGGGCCTTGAGATTCCCGAGGGCTCGCGCACCTCAGTACCGCAAAGAACGTAGGCGGGCTTAACTTCTGGGTTCGGGATGAGACCAGGTGTGGCCCCGCCGCTTTGGCCGTCAGACCGCTCTTCAGGCGTCTAATAACGATTCCGTATATAAAATCTTGCCAAATCGCCCGGGGCCCAATCAGGCTCAGTCACATTGATTAACTGGCTGGCAGTTCACAGCAGCGTTATCATGGTCAGGATCGACGCGGTCACAATCGACCTTTGGGACACGCTGATACAGGAGGTCCCTCAACGATCCGCGAGAGTGGCCGCTCGCAGACTGGACGAGATCGGGCAGATCCTGGAGTCGACCGGATCGCCCTATCCACGAGCGGCCCTGGAGAGGGCGTATTCGATGATGGGAAGTCATCTTGAGGCAATATGGAATAGGCATGAGGACGTGTCCGCAAAAGAGCAGGTGGTATTCATGCTAGAATGCCTCGATGCCGGACTTCCGGGCGAACTGAAGCGGGCGCTCCTGGATGAAATCGAAGCCGTCTACTCGAATAGCATGCTACACCACAGACCAAGACTGCTACCGGGAGCGGCCAAAGCGCTTTCTGCCATGCGGGATATGGGCGTCAAGATGGGGCTGATATCGAACACCGGCAAGACGCCTGGATCCGTGCTCAGGGTGATGTTGGACCAGATGGGAATCCTGGGATGCTTCCATGTCTCTACGTTCTCGAACGAGGTACGGGAGAGGAAACCTGCACGCAGGATATTCGAAGTGACCTTGGCTGAGCTCGGAGTCGAAGCATGCAACACTGTACACATAGGCGACAACCTGGAAGCTGACATAGAAGGTGCGAAGGCTGTCGGAATGCGCGCGATCCTGGTCGGGCTTGAGGCGGGTTCCGGTCACTGTCGCGCAGACGCTTGCGTGTCCGACATAACGGAAGTCACCCATGCGTTGATTTCATTGCGAACATGAGCCGTTCGAATGTTATTCCAGATGCCCTCACAGAGAGCCGAGAGCGAAGAGCAGTGCGAGCAACGTCCCGAACGCTATCGAGATGAAGTTGTTGCCGAGCTTGCCCACCTTGCCGCTCCTCTCCCACGTTGCGCCTATGACGCTGTCTATCTGACAACCCAAGAAGCCGGACAGCATGGGTATGAGGAGCGTCCTCGGGCCCGCAAGAAGGTCGGTATCAAGCGCCGCGAAGAGAACATACGCGATTGCGGAGGTGTACGCCGCAGCGACGAAGGCAACCAATTGCCCGGTCAGGGAGACCCCGCCGTCCGTGCCCCTCTTGATCCGTCTGAAAGTGGTTATCAGGTACACTCTCGGATCCACGATTCCGATCTCGCTGGCCGCGGTGTCCGCAGCGGCGACCGCGACCGCGGTTACGAACATGAAACTCGCGACATCCTTCGGGAAGACGTTTGCGGCGGGGTTGCCGTTCGCCACCGCCTCCGACACGAAACTCGCGAACGCTATCAGCGTGGGGATAGCCCCGTTGGCGGCTATGTTCCTCCAGTTCCTCTCGCCTTTCCTCCCCTCCTGAAAGCCTTTCGCCCGCTTCCACTCCAGCCTATACCTTGTGGCCCCGAAGCTCGACAGCAAGAAGACCAGCAGCAGCAGGAGCCACAACACGTTGCCGCATATTCCGATGACCATACCGACTATGAAGGCTGATAGGGAGCCAGATAGGTCGAAGACGCGCTTGTAATACGATATTCCGGCCATCACCAGGCAGAAGCACGTGACTCCCACCAGCGTGACGGTATCAGGGATAGGTAATGCCAACAACTCACCCTGCTTCACTTTAGGGTACCCGGGAATGCGGGCGCCCTCGAATAAAGCTTCTTCATTATGTCATTTACGCCTCTGACGCTGTCGAGGTCACCGTCCCAGTCGGTCAGAGGCTCTCCGAAGCTCTTCTCAATCTCATCGACTACCATCTTCATCCGGCCAACGGCTTTCTTCGAGGCCATTCCGTGGAGCACGGCGGCCAGGAACACCTTCTCTCCCTTCTCGATGAGAACTGACTTCTCGCCGAAGTCGAGCTTCCTGAGGGTGAACGATGTCTCTCCCTTGAACGAGTCCTTGACGAAATCCTGCACCGCAACGAACATGCTCCCAAGGACCTGGTCGTCCATGCCAGGCTTGAGCCGTCTTGTGCTGTGGGCCATCAGGCGACCGTCGTGATAAATCACGAAAGTCTCATCAACCGCGGTCTTCGTCTCGCGGACGAAGTAAGCCGCGGTCCCGATGGCCGTCAGCAGTGCCAATGCCAGCAGGTATGGCCACGCGGCGTCTATGAAATGCATCTTGACCGTGGCGGTGTAAATCTCCGTCGTCGCTGTGTTGCCCGCAAGGTCCTCGATCGTGAACCAGAACTCAATAGTCCCTGTCCTCATTGGCACGTCGGCCACGGCGTAGAACTTGTCCTCTCCGTACGACAACATCAACAGATACACCGGCGAGCTCCGTCCCGGAAACAACACGATGAGCGTCACGCCCTGCGAGTCCACGTTCACGTCGTCAACCTCGATCGTCACGTTGATCCTGTCACCAGCATACGTCTTGTTCGAAAGCCATAGGAGGATGACCCGGGGGTTCTCGCTATCGATGACTATCTCGATGTCGTTCTTGACGGCGATGTTGCCGTCCCTGTCTTCTGCGCGCACAACCACCAAGTACGCACCATCAAGCCAATCGGTCGTGTCTATCTCGTACAGTATGGTGAAGTTCCGCTCCTCGTCCCCATTGACGGAGTACATCACGGAGACGAGTGGCAAGGAGTCGTCGCTTATCGAGAACCTCAGCGGTGTACCGGGGGTGATGACCATGTTGCCGGTCGGAGACTTGATTTCGATCTCGGGCTCGAAGAGGCGCAGTTGTCTGCTCATGCAGAGTACATTGCCGTCATCGTCCGTGAGCGTCAAGTTCGCCTGATAGTCACGAATCGGGACATATGAGTGCTCGACCGGTTCTGAGGGAGCGCCCACAAGGACTTCGCGCACTCCGTCCCCGAACTCCCACACGACGTTCGATATATCTGGGAATGCCTCCGCGAAATGCCCAGCGTCGAAAACGAGCGTCGAAGTCTCGTTAGGGTCTTTCCGAGTCACGATGACCTCGTCGAAAGTCCCGGTCAAATCTCTGTCGACGACCTCCACCGTTGTGAACGCTATCGCCGAAGATCCTTCGCAATCGATTACTCGTACCTTGGCGGTGTAGTTGCCAGCCCAGTTGTATATGTGGTACATCGTGCCGTCGTCTGAGTAATCATCCGCCACGAATTCCCCGCCATACGCGATGAAATCCCATTCGTAACCAGCGACGGCGTCGTAGCTCTCCACGGACGTCATCAGTTCAACTTCGTCGAACTCGAGGTAAATTCCGGACTCAGGCAATGCCGACAGCGTGACGCTCGGCGGAAGCTCTGCGACATTGAAGTCCAGCAGGAACTGGTCCGTGTCGCCGTCGGCTTCGGCCATCTCCAGCAGCATATGATACGCTCCGTCGGCGAGAACGAATTCCGTTTCCACCATTGCGTCCGCGGTTAAGTTGAACGATTCGCTGTAGCTATCAGGTCCGGTAAGAGTCCAAGACCAATCGATGACTCCGTCGAACGAGTCGACGGCTATGAATGTGAATGGCACGCCTTCGCCAGGGACGTCGTCGGACAGCACCAGTGATGCATCGGGCCCGATATCGAGGATGGTCAGGTTGACTACGCATAGCGCGAAGTCATCGTCATCATCGGTAACGAGAACGGCAACGGAGTGCTCCTCGGAGCTACCTTCAGCGCCGAACACCATGGTGGTGCTGTTCGTAGTCGTAACGAGGTCAGCAACCCATTCGCCGCCCTGGTACGAGAAGTTCCATTCGTAGCTGACGATGGGGTCCCAAGGCCCGTCGTTCCACGGGTCGACCTCGACTTCGAAGGAGACGCTCACGCCTTCATAAGCGGTCGAGGGCGCGATCAGCGTCGCATCTGGACTCATCGACAGGACCTGGAATTCACAGGTGTAGTCCGAGATGGAACCATCGTCGTCAGTGGCCTCGAGTGTGATTGAGTGTGGTCCGTCGTCGAACACGGCCGTTATGGAGTTCTCCATGCCACTGCTAATGAGGACATCATCGATAGTCCAGTTGAGCAGAACGATGTCGTCGTACGATGTAGTCGTGTCGTTGAATGTTATCAGCTCGCCCTCGCGAGGGATGGAAGGGGACAGCGTTAGGCTCACATGGGGTGAGCTGTCTACGACGGTCACCCCGGTGTAAGCGACATCGCTCAGTCCGAGTGGGTCTCTTACCTCCATGACCACATCGAACATGTCGATTTCCATGTATGTGTGAATGGGGTTCGGCTCCCGGATCCAGTCGGTGTAGTTGCCGTCGCCGAAATCCCATCTGTACTCCATAAACGGTATCTCGGATGCGCCCGTGGTGGCAGAACCGTTGAACGTCAAGGGGTCGCCCTGTTGAGTGACATACGGGCCACCAGAATGCGCGACCGGAGCGGAATTCACCTGTTCCCACACGGAGACCGAGTGAGATGCTGAGTCGCACACGACGAGGTCGCCTCTATGATCCTGACTCCCGTCTGCAACCATCGCCAAAGTGGGAGAAGCTCCAGCTACGAATGTCATAGACGGTGTCTTCGGTAGCAATCCATTCTCCTGCCCGTACAAGAAGACGAGGTCGGCGGAGTTGAACATCGCGATCACATCTTTGAATCCGTCATCAGTGGCATCCAACAAGGCCACGAAGGAAGGTGCCTCAGGGAAGGCTAGCGTGTCAAATGGCAACGAGGTCGTCCCGAATGACATCTGGTCGAACAAATATGCCATAGGATCATCGCTCCTCAGGCCCACGATGTCGTCCCGGCCGTCACCGGTGATGTCTCCGCAGAGTGCAGTCTCGAACTCGCCCACGAAACTCGCTGTCAGATTGAAGGACTCGGGCATCGACAGCGGGGAGCCATCTTGCTGGAGGATGATGCTGATCGTCCGGGTAGGTCGTGGGTAAGCGATGTCATTCAATCCGTCGGAATCGAAGTCCCCAATGGCTATCGAAGTCAGAGACCCTCCAGGCAACACTTCTATCTCATATGAGTCGTCGTACATGGATCCATGGCCGGGGTTGACAAACACATCTATGGTGCCCTTGTCTGTGGCAACTACGACATCCGGAAGTCCGTCGTCGCTCACGTCTCCGACGGCGATGTCGGTGATGTTGCCGGAGCACTGACACGTCCAAGTGTCGAACAGTCCAGAGTCCGGACCCGTTCCATCTCCGATGTGAATCGTGAACTCGTCGCCACCAGACTCAGTGGTGAGGACGTCGCAGAAGCCATCGACATCCAAGTCACCCACGATGAGCTTTAGTGGTTCATAGGCCAATCCGATGGTCATGATGCTGCCCGAATACGATAGGTGGTAACTAAACGCGTTGCTGTCAGGATACAGTAGAACGAGGTCCTCGTGATCGTCGCCGTTTATATCCCCAGAAGCCATTGCCGTGGCCTCGTAATTGGCGCTTGTCCATACGGTCATGTTGCTGTTCGAGAAGTTATCAGGGCCTGCGAGATACACTGCTATGCTCGACCCGCTCCAATCATCCCGTGCCGATGCAATCGCGATATCGATATTGCTGTCTGAGTCAAGATAACCGATAAGCGATTTTCTGGGATACGCCCCAGTCGGGAATATGGCATCCGCGCTAGTTCCCCATATGGGCGAAATCGCCCGCTGGTACATGCATAGGGCGACGTTCGCGTCTGCCGATAAGATCAGCAAATCGTCCAACCCATCACCATTCAAGTCGTCGACAGTCAAGTCGCTTGGTGAGTGCTGGAGGGAGCGATTGTAATCTTCCGTGAGGGGGAGCGCGCCGAGGCTCTGGAAAAAGAATCGGACAGAGGATGATTCTTCGGTGCACACCGCGAGATCGTCCGAGCCATCGCCGTTGAGTCTACCAGCGGCTATCGTTGTCGGGCTACCGTCGATTTCGAGAATCGTGCTAGGCGACATTCCCAACGAGAACGGTTGATGGAAGACAGTCACTACAGAATCATGGTAATTTCCGATCGCCAGGTCCGTCAGCGAATCCCCGTTTAGATTGCCAGCGACAATCGCATTAGACCCATTTCCTGTCACAAATGCGCTGTAGGTCGAAAATGACGGTCCTTCTCTCACCTCAACAACACCAGGGGTGGACATAGGGTTAGGGCCCGAGCATGCTATCGCGATGTCCGGATGAGCGTCGCCCACGAAATTGCCTGATACAATAGAAGTGGGGCTCTCGTAAACTGTAAGATTCCGCAACTCTTCGTGAGTCTCGTCGCTCGTTAGATTCAGGACGACAAGTCGGTCAGAGTCAGACTCTGATCTGGCCTTCTCAAGCACAGCAATCTGGTCTTGCCCAATTCCTTTCACGTCTAGTGTTGTCAGCGCAATTGGAATTCTACCTAGCGAAATATTGTACGAAGGGTAAGTGAGGAAATCACCCTCATCTTGGCCGTAGAACACAGAAATGAATCCTGTCGACCCGCCGACGGCAACAACGAAATCCAATCGTCCGTCCCCATTCACATCTGCGAGCGCTGCATCGGTAGATCCGCCAGGAAGCATCAGTGCCCTGGAGATCAGCGGATACTCCTTCAGAGAAGCAGAGGTGTCTATGGGATCGTCAAACTCGACCGACCTAAGATCGGCATGTCCTCCAATCGGCACGGCCACGCCAGAGTTGGGAGTCGATCGGATGCCCTCGTCCGATGCCTGCGAAATACCAAGAGGCATCAGGAGAGAAGCAACTATGACAACGACCAGCGTCGCCGTCGAGAACCTGTGCAAATGCGTCCCATCCCAGGATTAAGACAGTAGGTTTACTTTTATATGATACTTTCGGAAAAAATGAGCGCCAGGGGATGAGAATATCCAGTCCAAACCTTAAATAGCGCCATCGCGTACCAAGCGCCGATGAGCCTATCGTTGAAAATCGGGAAAGCATTAGGAATACCCATCTACCTCCACTTCACCTTCCTGATTATATTGCCTTTGTTCATCTTTTTCTTCTCGACGGAGAGCGCCGAGATATTCGGTGTGACTCTGGGTTTCGGAGGCGCTGACATCAGCGATGGTGCGAAGATTGTCTTTGGAACCGTCGCCGCGGTTATGTTCTTCGCTGCAGTGCTCGCGCACGAACTCGCGCACTCTTACGTCGCCATCCGGTATGGTGTCAAGATCAAGCACATAACGCTCATGTTGTTCGGCGGTGTCGCGTCGATGGAGGAGATTCCGAGGAAGCCATTGGAGGAGCTAAAGATGGCTTTCGCGGGTCCGATGGCTAGCCTGGTGATAGGTCTGGTGTCATTCGGGGGAATGATGCTCGCCGACTTGCTTGTCATCGGCTCACTGGGCGACAGCATCGTCATACTGCTCGGTCTGACGGGATTCTACAACATCCTGCTGGCGGGATTCAACCTACTGCCCGCCTTCCCAATGGATGGAGGCAGGGTACTCAGATCGTTCTTGGCAACGAGGATGTCCTATGTTGATGCCACCAAGATGGCGACCTCGGTCGCAAAGGTGCTCGCAATCGGCATGGCGGCGGTCGGCTTCTTCTCGAATTTCTTCCTGATACTGATTGCGATATTCATCTACTTCGCCGCCAGAGAGGAGGAACGCGCCACCGTCATCGGAGAGAGCCTCGGGGGCTTGGCGGTGAGACAACTTATGTCCGACGCGATACAAGTGGTCCATCCGTCCATGACTGTCCAGCAACTGCTCGACATGATGATGGCCACGAACAGGACGGGATTTCCGGTAGTCGATTACGGCCTAGTAGGCATCGTCACCCTCTCCGACACGCGCAGAGTCCCGAAGGATCGTGCCCCCTCGACTCTGATCAGGGACATCATGACGAGGGAGGTGGTCACTGTCCGCCCTGACACCCCCGCGAGCGATGCGTTCAGGATGATGAGCCAGAAGGACATTGGTCGGCTTATCGTCGTTGACGACCAAAGGAACCTTGTTGGCATCGTCACCAAGAAGGATTTCGTCCGAATGGTGGATATAATGGAGGCGCGGAAGAGAGGCACTGCCTGGGGTCAGCCAGGCTGGGATCAGCAGTTTGCGAGGCCGCCTCCTCCGCCGCCAGCTTATCCTTAGCCGGCCAACTGTTTCCTCTTGAAGATCACAGCACTCAATACACAGGTGATGAGCGCGTAAGCGAGCAGCACGATGGCCGCGATCGCCGGCGTCGGATAGTAGTTGTTGATCTCCATCATTCCTATGTCCATCATCTCATCGACAGGATACGGGTCATGGAGAATGTATGCGATCGTTCCTGCGGCGAAAGTCACTGAGGCCTCCATCCTGGTACCGGAGATCATCGACACCGAGTCCACGATGGGCAGTATCATGAAGAGCAGGAAGAACGTCAGGACGATGGCGCCCGTGGTTCCTTTCATAATCGCACTGATGAAGTAGGCGATTCCCATGGTGGCCAAGACGTACTCCACTGCGAACGCCAAGGAAAGTGCGAAGTCGTCGTCAATGCCCCTTGCGCTTATCAATGACAGGACAGCAACGACAGCGTAGAAAATCAACACGACCACTATGCCCATGCTGATGCTAGCCATGAACTTGCCAAGGAAGAGTGTCTCCCGCTTGATTGCATTGGGGAAGATCAGGTATCCTGTTCTGGCCTGAAACTCACCCACCAACGAGTCGGCAGCGAATCCAACGGCGCAGATTACTATCAGTATGGTCACCAAGCTGATGAAGTTCGATTCGAACGACTCTGCGGAGACGTGCCAATCATACGTGGCGGCGATTTCGTACCCGCTGACATCCTCCTTGATCAGTACGACATTGCTCGAGTAGCCATCGATATCAACGCTGCGGTAGACCCAATTGGCTCCGTTCTGCGAAGGATACGGCAGACCATCCCTGGAAAGCTCGAGGGTATCCGGTTCGATGGTATCCCTTTCGATGATCCCGACGTACAGCGCAGAACCAAGATCCGATGATTCGATGCCCGAGAATTCCGCAGGCAAAATCGCCAGCTCCACATCGCTATCGGTGCCGTTGTAGTCTTCGCCCAGCACAGGTGGCAGGAGATAAATCAGCGCAAGTATGACGCCGACTATCGCCAATGTTGCCACGAGCCTCTTGGACCTCATATACTTCAGGATCTCGTACTTCCAAACAATGCGCATCTGGTCGAAATCTGACGGGACTGCGTGTGCTGTTTCGATGTCTCCAGCCATCATCCCTCACCTCGACTCCTTGACAAGATCCATGTACATCATCTCCAGGGGCAATCCCACAGGGCTGAACGTCATGATCTTCAGCCCCAGCCCCTGCATGGTGGCCAGCAGGTCAGCTCTGCCCTCCTCGGGGCCTTCATAAGTGACAACAAAGGTGCGGCCGTTGACCGCTGCGACATCCCTGATTGCCTCAATGGCGGATATTTTGGATAGTGTCTCGGCGGATATCGAATCCACCGCAGTGACCTCGATCTTTGAAGTTTTGGTGAGCTTCTTCAAGTTCTCGATATCGTCGTAGACGAGCAGCTTTCCACGCTCGATCAGCGCCGCGCTATCACACGTCTCCTGCACCTCACCCAACAGATGGGAGCTCATGAACACCGTGTAATCCTTCTTCTTGAGGCTTTTGATGATCTCCCGCACCTCGACCATGCCGCGCGGATCGAGGCCGCTCGTTGGCTCGTCGAGAATGAGTATCTCCGGTTCGTGCAGTATCGCCTGAGCGATGGCCAGCCGCTGCTTCATACCCTTGGAGAACTTGCCGATTCTCGTGGTCTTCCACTCAATCATCCTGACCTGGGACAAAACATCCTCGCTCCTGATCGCGATTTCCCTGGACGACAGTCCTCTTATCTGTCCGAGGTATGCCAACGTCTCGACCGGCGTCAGATAAGGGTAGAATTCAGGCGTCTCGACCACCGCTCCGACATGTGCCAAGGCCTTCTTTGGCTCCTTAGTCACGTCTACGCCGTTGAGCAGCGCGCTGCCACTTGTCGAGGATATGAGGTTAGTGAGTATCTTGATCGTCGTGGTCTTACCAGCGCCGTTCGGTCCGAGGAAACCGATCGTCTTCTTCTTTGGCACTTCGATAGTGAGATCATCCACTGCTTTGATCTCGCCAAAAGTCTTGACGAGATGCTCAATTTCTATCATGGGGCATCCTCCTTCTGAGCCTTCTGAGCTATGCTTCATCGAATCGAAAGCTGATATATAAGTGAATCCGTGGAACTCCGCTTGCAAATTCTACCTGCCGATTGCTGAATAGAGCGACTGCGCAATCTTGCTAGCCTCTTCCCTCGTCTCCACCGGGTGCAGGAGTATCCGACCGTGTGGATAAAGCGTCATCTCGATCTCCTTGCGGACGACAAGCATCACGCCGCGGTTCGAGACTATCTCGTATCCGTGGTCTCTCAGAAGCCGTTCGCACTCATCCAAGTCGAGGATTACCTTCCTCTTCGGCACGACCTCGAAGGCGTCCGCCTTGCAGGGCTTGATCGCCATCAGGTCCAACCGGTCACCCCTTCCTCAACAACCCGTCGAGAAGCGCGTCGGTCTGTATCTTCAGCTCGTCGAGCGAGCCCTCGTTGATGATCATGTAATCGGCCAATGCGATAGCGTCTCCCAGGCCCCATTCGAGCTCCCGCTTGTCACGATGCTCGAACTCGGAGTAATTCGATGGTGAATCCGGTCGGGAACGGCTCTTCAGTCGCTCGAACCGGGTCTTTGGGGCGGCGTGCACCGCGACGACCTTGAGGGCGTCGCCGAAGGCGCTCTTGAACGCCTTGATCTCATCGGGGCCTCTGGTGCCATCTATTGCCACAAGGTCGCCGCCGACGAACGGGATCGTCCGCTTCGCCCATACATCCATGCCATACCTCTTCCTCTCCTCATCGGCAAGATTGCCAACGCTGGCATCCGACAAATCCAGCCTGAACTCCTTCGCCTTCTCGCGTACCATGTCTCCCATCCTGACAATCTTGGCTCCTCTGGCAACGCAGCATTTCAGCAGCTCTTCCTTGCCAGAGCCTGGCATACCTGTGGTGACGAGTATCTTCACGGCTCACACCTGTACGATACATGCTCGAACTGGCCGATAAACTTTACAGCGATGCTATCAGGCTCGACAAAGCTGGTTACGCGCCAACGCTTGATATGAGATTTGGGAAGGGCGATTCATCCCATGTCGAGCTTCATTCCGAGGGCGGGCTCGGCCACGCTGCAGACGGAGTCACGATTGAAGCCCGCTCGAGCCCAGTATCGCGGGCACAGCCCCAGCGCAAGGCAGGTCTCGTAGTCGCTTGAGTCGTCGAAAGATTCGCTGAACCCGCCTGATGAGGAGCCGCTCCAAGGCTCCGCAGGTCCGTTGGAAATCAGCACGGCATCGAGCTCGGTCATGTCGACTCCGGTCTCGTCTGCCGGGAGGGCGGACACAACCGCCATTGGCTCCGCACCATATCTTGCGCATCGCTTGAGTGCTTCCACGATCTCACGGGCGTCCATCCTGAGCGACGCCATCCTCTCCACTGAAGGCACGTCGTATACGAGGTAGCCTGGCTCCTTATTATCGAAGGTCATCACCTTGGCGTCTTCATACAGTTTGTAGTAACTCCTGCACGGGAACGGGCAGGCGTAACAGCTGATGTTTCTATGTAACAGCCCTCTGAAATCGTCTCGGCCCGCGGCTTCTGAAAACGAGGCTAGGCCGTCGTTCGGCCCCAGCAACGCAATCTGCGAGCGCATCAGCGCCAATGATCTGGCGAGATGTTCCTCAGGGTCGAGCAGCTCGAGTTCCCCCATCCCTCGGAAGGCGACTGCTGACAAACCCATCCTGCCGAGCTCCGCAGCGGCGCCGACCCTATCCTCCCCGCCCCAGTAGTTCATCGTCAGTTGGGACGCGGCGAGCCCGTGGTCGCCCCATGGGCCGCCGGCGACGACCTGTATCTTCCTATCACCCTGGTCCGAGCGTATCTTGTCGGTGCGCTCCCACGAGTCACACTTGTGGATCTCGGGCGACGCGACGAACTCGATGATGCCGTCTCTGATCCACACGTATCCGTCCCCGCTTGCTTTTCCGGTGATCACGACGAAGTCAAAGCCAGTCAACTTGAGTTCCACGCCCATGAAACCCGTCAGCGGGCACATCCTCGTGGGATTCGATTCGGAGTGCGGAATCCGGATGAAACCGGCGCACGATGCCGGCACGAGGCTTCCCGTGAGTATGCCCGATGCCAAGGCGAATCCGGCGCCACCAGCGCTCGCGACAGCGGCGTCTATGGTCGCCATCACACCGAACGAGCTCCGTGTGTAATCGTCTTGGAGCTCGTGCTCCTGCACCTCACCGGAGGATAGGTCAAGCGTAGCGTATCTCCCGTTCACGAGGTGCATCTCAATCCTCCACGGCTATACAGCCAGTCGGGCATATCTTGGCGCACTTCGGGTCGCCATCACACAGGTTGCAGGGCTCTCTCAAGAGTATGGGTTTCGCCCCCGGGCCGCTCGCGTCAGAAGCCGGCTGGTCCGAGGTCACGCCTTCCGGCCGGACGAAAACCAGCCCCTTCGAAGCGCGCTTAAGCACGAGGCCGAAGTAGTCCGCCTTGTCCTCAGAATGCAGGATCACGCTCGACGACATCGGCGTGAGCACGCCGTCCCTCTGTAGGCTGCACACCGTCTCGCACAAACCGCAGGCCAAGCAAGCCAACGGTTCGAAGTGCAGACGCATGGCCTTCGTCCCCCATGGAGACTATACGATGTTCTCGGCGATGTCGGTCGTCATGCGGTCACAGTACACGCATCTCAGAGCTGGAGGCTTCTTGGTCTCGACCACGAACTCGGGCTCCACGGGCTCGTTCTTGTTGGTGATGCATCCCGGGTTTGAGCAGCTCATAATCCCCTTGACCCGCTCTGGCACCTCAACGACGAACTTCTCGGCGACATTGTAGTCCCTTATGATGTTGATGGTCGCGTCCGGCGATATGAGCGCAATCTTGTCGAGCTCCTTGGGGTCGAGCTCGCGGTCCTCTATCTTGACTATGTCCTTCCAGCTGTTCTTCTTGCTGGGAACGTGCATGAGCACGCTGACGGTGGAGCTGACATCTCCCCTGACACCGATGATCCGCAGAACCTTCAGGGCCATGCCCATCTCGATGTGGTCGATCACCGTGCCGTTCCTTATCGGGGTCACCTTGAACTCCTTCATTCGATCCCTCCAAGGACCATCGACAGGAGCGCCATCCTCACAGGCACACCGTTGAACGCCTGCTCGAAGTACCTAGCGTGCTTGGTCTGGTCCACATCGGAGCTTATCTCATTGACCCTCGGCAGAGGGTGCATGATGATCAGATCGTCCGCTGCGTCCCTCAGGATCGCACTGTTGATCGTGTAGGCCCCTGCGACCTTCTGGTACTCCGCCGGGTCGGGAAACCGTTCCTTCTGGATCCGAGTCACGTAGAGCACGTCCGCCTCCTCGATTACATCATCGAGCGAGCTGCTTATCGTCGGTCTCATTCCCATAGACTCGATGTGCTTGACGTGCTCCTTTGGCATCTGCAGCGTCGGGGGCGCGACAAATGTCAGCTTCGCACCGAACATGCCGAGCGCTTCCGAAAGCGAGTGCACCGTCCTGCCGTACTTTAGGTCACCGACGATAACCACATGATTTCCCTCGATGCCGCCCTTCTCCTTCATTATCGTGAACAAATCCAACAGCGTCTGCGTCGGATGCTGGCCTGCACCGTCGCCCGCATTTATGACTGGCTTCTCAGCGAAGTGGCCCGCCAGTCTCGCGGCGCCCTCTTGCGGGTGTCGCAGGACGATAACGTCCGAGTACGCGTCCACCATTCTTATGGTGTCCGCCAGCGTCTCGCCCTTCGCGACCGATGAACCCTTGGGCTCGTCGAATCCGAGGGTGCGCCCCCCCAACCGAGTCATGGCTGCCTCGAAGGACAGACGCGTCCGCGTCGAAGGCTCGTAGAACAATGAGCCCAAGACTCGTCCTTCGAGAAGATTGCTCTTCTCCTCGCCCTTCGCGACAGGAACCATTCCCTCGGCAACCTTGAGGATATGCTCAATCTGGTCCCGTGAAAAATCGCGAATGGACACTATGTCCAAACCTTTCAGACTTCCCGACATCGGCCTCCTAATCGATTGGCGACATATAAGCCTTTCACGGGCGGCGGACTGACGAGCCGCTCAGACGAGGTCGAAATCGTCTATCGCAGACTTCATATTGTCGATCCAATCGTCTGCGCACTTCTTGAGCTTCTGCCGCAGCTGAGACGGAGGCACTGCGGTGTAAATGTGATAATATCCACCCCGGTCGATGTTCTTCGTCTCTCTGAAGGCGAGGCCCGCCCCAACGAGCCTCTGAAGCGCCCTGTATATTGTGCTGCGGTCCTTCTTCATAACCGGGACGAGGTCGTCCGCCCTGAGAGAGCCCTTTTCAACGAGCTTTCTGTATATGACAATCTCGAAATCCGAGAGCCCGTACATGCATTTGACGATGTCCCTGCATGTCGCCTGGCCCGAGAGTATCTTCTGAGGTTCGACCATATTGCACGCTATTGCCAGTTTTATACTTAACCGTTTTGACAAGTGCTCGGGAGCACGGAAGGCGCAGCACGTGAGAATGTTTATTAGGCGAGAGGCCAATCGCCTATGCACGGTAGTGACAATACCGCAGGAGAGATACCTTTGGACAAGGATGCGACACTAGACGCGAGAGGTCTGATGTGCCCGATGCCGATCGTGCAGCTAGCCAAGAAAGTGAAGGAGATGAACTCAGGGCAGGTCCTAGAGCTTCTGGCGGACGACGTGGGGTCGAAAGAAGACGTCCCGGCATGGACGAGCAGGACAGGAAACCAGCTGCTGGGCATGGAAGAGGAAGGCAAGGCCTTCAAATTCTACATCAAGATTAAGTGAGAGCACATACTGGGTGACAATGGAGGCGAAGATATGGCAGACAAGTTCGTGATGGTGGTAAGCGAGGGCAGTTTCGACAAGGCGATGATGCCCCTTATTATGGGAACAACAGCGGCGAGCATGGGCATGGAAGTGCACGTCTTCTACACCTTCTTCGGACTAAAGCTCCTGAAGAAGGGCGTGCGGCCGAAGCTCAAGGGAATGATGAGCCTGTTCACCGGGATGATCGAGAAGAAGATGAAGAAGCTGAATATTCCGGGGTACGACGAAATGATGCAGCAGGCGAAGGACCTCGGCGTCAACTTCTACGCGTGCAGCACATCGATGGCGCTGATGGGCGTCGAGCAGAGCGACCTTGCCGACGGCGTCAAGGTGCTAGGAGCGTCCGCGTTCCTGAACATAGCGGCGGACTCGAAGGTGCAACTGTTCATCGGATGAGGGATTGAATGGTCAAGACCGCATTCATAGTGATTAGGTCACCGCAGGAGCTAGAATTCACGGAGACTATTCGTCGATTGGCTCAGCAAGATGACGCAAGCGTCATCCTCTTCGAGGACGGGGTGT
Organism: Thermoplasmata archaeon; assembly: GCA_029864565.1. Lineage (GTDB taxonomy): Archaea > Thermoplasmatota > Thermoplasmata > UBA10834 > UBA10834 > UBA10834. The sequence continues at coordinate 29,481 of JAOTTD010000017.1, forward strand.
ACAACGCACTCCAGAAGGAGAGAGCGCAACAGCTCAATGAGGTCGCGGCCGAGGTCATGGTCGCGGTGGACGACCTTGAAGCAAGGGGGTTCTCCGGATCGGATCTCAAGGCTGGGAAGACGGCGGACTATGACGACATCGTCGAGATGATTATGGAGCGGACCGACCGAACGGTCACCGTCTGAGGTGGTGCGCAATGGCCAAGACGATGACGATCATCTGGAGGTCTGGATCGATGATGGCCATGGATGTCAACGTGGCGACGAAGCTCGCGGCGGCGGCGCTCAAGAAGGGCTACATGGTGAAGATGTTCGGCTACGGAGAGGGCATAACCGCTGTGAAGAAAGGACAGGCCCCCAAGAGATTTCCGAACGTCGGGGATGATCTCGTGGAACTCGCGGAGGCTGGTGCTGAAATCTCCCTGTGCGAGACGTGCTACGCTGCGAGGGGATTTCACAGGGGCGAGGAAATCGAGGGAGTGAAGATCGGGAGCCTGACAAACAACCTGTTCCGATTTGTATCCGAATCCGACCGGCTGGTGACAATAGCGAGGTGATTAGGCCATGGCAGATTCGATGCTAGTAATAGTGACCAAGCCTCCTTATGGCTTAGAGGATGCGTTCGCCGGGTTGAGGCTGGCGCTCGCAATGAGTGTGAACGGCATGAAGGTCTCGGTCGTCGAGATCGAGGACGGGGTGTACAACGCCGTCGCTGGGCAGAAGCCGGAAGCTGTGGGGATGCCCTCGAACGTGGACGCTACCACCGAGCTGTACGACTTCGATGTGTCCGTCTACGTCGTCAAGGAGGATCTTGAGCAGAGAGGCATCGAGGAGTCGTCCTTGGTCGACGGAGTCAAGACCATAAGCAAGGACGACCTCAGAGACCTCTTGGCGGAGCACGACGTGACAACGACGTTCTGAAACCCGAATGCGGCACAGGATCAAGGGCCCGTCAATTCATTTTATAGCCTTCCGAGCAATCACTCTCCGTGAGATTCGAGATCATCGACAGGGACGGCTTGGCCAGAACTGGCGAGCTGGATGTGGATGGGATTGCGCATAAGACGCCGGCAATGGCGTTCGTCGACACCTGGAAGTACCCAGCGCCAGAGGGATGCCTCAAGCTGAGACAGTCGAGCCTCGCCAAGGAGGGGGACATCAGCATCGCCCCCTCAGGATTCTCCAGATTCGCGGATAACGACGACTGTCAAATAGAGGCCGGCTACCGGGGCTCTCCGTTCGCTGAGAACCGGCACGATAGATGCTACGCCATTCCGGACAACATCTCGGAGCTGATGCTGAACTCACACGCGTTCGTTGAGGCGGTCGACAGGATCAAGGGGGGCCCGGATCTTCTCAAGCCCGCATTGTTTCCGGTCGCGGGACTGCCCAGCAGACTGGCATTGTTGTCCTACTGCGGTATGGACTTGTTCGACTCAATACCTCTGATCATGGCGACTGAGAATGACCTCTATCTGACGACCGACGGCGCGATCCCGTTCGACAAGATCCGCGAGTTGCCCTGCGGTTGCGTGACGTGCAGTGACGGCATTAATGACAGGCAGGGTCTACTGAGACATAACATATCGGCCGCTGAATCGGAGCTGAAACTCATCAGACATCACATAGCCCAAGGCAGACTGAGAGAGCTGGTGGAGAGCAGGATACGCTCCGAGCCTTGGCAGATCCAGTCCCTGCGCCTACTCGACCTCGAGCATGGGTCGCTTCAAGAGATGCACGCTCCCGTGAAGGGAGCGAAGTTCGTCGCGGGTTCGAAGGAGTCGCTGCACCGTCCTGATGTGGCGAGATGGCGGTCGAGGCTGATCGAGCGATACCGACGGCCGGAAATGGCCCGCATCCTCGTGCTGATTCCTTGCTCGGCAAGGAAGCCATACTCGACTTCGGCGTCGCACAGACGTTTCAGAGAGGCGATATGGAACTCTGGCAATGCGCACGAGGTGCACGAAGTGATCGTCACTTCCCCCCTTGGACTGGTGCCGCGGGAGCTGGAACTGTTCTACCCCGCACAGGATTACGACATCCCTGTGACCGGCCACTGGGACAGGGACGAGCGCAAGATGGTCGAAGAAAATGTTCGATGGCTTGCGGAGAGCCAGCGGTATGACATGGTGATATCTCACCTCGGAGACGAGAGTGACATCGTCAATGCTGTCATCTCCGATTTCACTGACACGTCGCACGGGAAGCCCGGCTCGAGGGAGAGCCTGACGAAGCTGGAGGAGACGATTCGGGAACAGTCTCCCGAAGACGGGCCCAAGCCCTCCCGGAAATCGCGTGCCGTCGATGATGTAAGTGCGATCTCGAGGTTCCAGTTCGGCGAACCTGGAGGCGCATTGACCGACGGGGTTCAGGTTAGGGGAAGATGGCCGGATGTGAAGATCTTCGGAAGAGATGTCCAGCGCGGGGCGATGTCGCAGCGGCGAGGTATGATATCGCTCACCCTCGCAGGCGCTGAGTCGATTGCCACTCGTGACGCCTACTGTGTGCAAATCGAGGATTTCGTGCCAAAGGGAAATCTATTCGCCATCGGTGTGGAGGGCGCGACGGACGATTTCCGCATAGGTGATGATGTGATCATAAGGCACGAACGGGACATAAGAGCGGTCGGCGTGGCGCGCATGACACCTGTGGAGATGCGCGCCGCCAACAGGGGCGAAGCCGTGCACATTCGACACTGCGCGAAGTGACCATTTTCACACGTCCAGACTATTTTCGCCGCGCTCCTCATGCAAGGCTATTGACCACCTTCGCCGATAAGCGTGTCAGATACGAAGGTGTGCGAATGAACGGTGCAGATCACTACAGCTGGGAAGAGGTCTACGACCTGTTCGGCTGCAACGCAGAACTCGAGCCTCCTGTTGAGTGCTGATAGATGCCATCCCGCATAGGTAGGAGCTTTTGCTCCCTCCTACCTATCAAACCATTTCCCATGATATTCTGATGACGACCGTCTACTCGAAAGAATAAAATAAGCAGGGGTGGATTCGGCTTCAGCGAAAGATGGGATGCACCAGTGGAACTTGATGAGCTTGCTCGCTTGTCCACTATGTCAACATTGCCTTGAGAGGTCGTCGTATGAGCCATCATGGGTTCAGTCTAGGAGCTTTGAGCAACATGTCAGGAGGATTCGTTTCCAAGGAATCTGGAAACTCGGGTATCTTGGCCAGGATCATAGTCGTCGATGACGAGGATTTCATAAGGGACCTCTACAGGGACATGTTCGAGTCGAGGGGGCACACCGTGTACTCAGCCAGGAGTGGCGAAGAGGCCATACGGTATCTCAAGACAATGTCCGTCAGGCCGGATGCGATAATAATGGATCACAGGATGCCAGGCAAGGACGGGATCGAGACGACGAAGGAAATACTCAAGATCGACCCGAACATACCAATCATATTCTCCAGCGCAGACGAGGACGCACGCAACGACGCGATAAAGGCTGGAGCCACATCATTCTGGACGAAGCCGTTCCCCATACGCATGCTCATAGACGCAACGGTGGACGTCGTCAAAGCCCGCAAGAACTGAGAAGGCTATGCGATCGGGTACCTGAGGATGGCCGCGATCCCTCCTAGCGATTCCAGTCGCCGGCCCGCCTCGTGCAGCGAGCTTATGATTACGAACTCACCGCGCGAGTTCTCGACGAGTCTGAGCATGGTATCCGCCTCGTCGGTCCTCACCTTCTCATCCAGGACCAGCAGCGTCTTCACGGCACCGGCCTCAGCCGCGGTCCTCACAGACTGCATGCCGTAGGCAAAGAGACCGTCAGAGCCGATCTCCGAGAAGAGTTGTTCCACCAACCGTGTCTCCCTCGCCACGCGGGAGTTCTCCACAGCCTTTCCTCCGAGGCCCCTCTTCATCGCCTCGTGGACCCCTGCCATGCCTGCCTGACCTGTTGACAGTAGGATTATCTCTGATTGGAGATCGGGATGCTTCTCCCTGATTCGGTGAGCCAATGATTCCTTGGTGAAGCCCGGGCCGAGTATCACCAACGGTTCCCCATTGACGATGGGAACAACCTTGTCGACGACCTCGTCAAGGTAGGCTTCCTCATTGGACTTTGATTCGTACATCTTCCCCTCCGGGTTCCGAGTTATCGTAGCAGACTCCTTGAACCCGTACTCCCTGGCCATCGCAATGACTGCTTCCGTATCTTCTATGGCGACGAACACGATCGACGGTTTCTCGCTCGCCTCGACCGCCCTCTTGATCCTCTCCAGATACGCCTGCTTCCATTCCGTCTTGACAATCGTGATATCGTCACCTACGCCTATCATGAGCGTGTGGTGTTGTCCCACATCTTGAGGGCCAGACTCGATCTCGCCAAGGAGGCGCAGCCGGTCCTCGGACTCGTGGAACTCCACCTTCTTCACCCTTATGCCCAGCCTCATGCGGATCTTCTCAGTACGCTCCGGCCTGAGCTTGTCCCCCTTGTCCTCCTTTCGCCTGTAGGTAGAGGCGTATACTAAGTCAGACTCATCCAGTAGATTGCTCATGTGCCAAAGGTCGTCTATTGTCTCTGGCCGCAGCTTGATCTCATTGGTCCTCGTGTCCTGATGTAGAACTTTCATCTCCGGGCTCGTTCGTGCATGACGGTGACCCGATATCAAGGCATCGAACCGACACATCGGAGTCTTGGCGCGCCCCGAATCTGAAACCATATGCACTTTTCGCTGGTAGGTGCGAGAATCGCCGAGCGATATCTCCCAAGGTTTATATTCTCCGCAGTTCATTTGCAGGCAGTCATCGGGGAGGGACTCGTGCATGGCACAGTATTTAGCTATTGAAGAGACGTTGGATGAGCTCCATAAGACGCTTCCATCCGTGTACGAGGCTACGGTCGTGTCGAGGAGCGGCATGCACATAGCTGGCGATTCGCCAAAGGGCGTGCACCTCGAGACGTTCGTGGCCATGTCCGCGATACTTCTTGGAGCAGCGGAGACTGCGACGAGCGAGCTCAAGGACAAGCTCCAGTATGTTGCTGTCGAGCTCAGCAGAAGCAGGATGGTTCTCACAAGCGCCGGCAACAGAGCCCTGCTCGTGCTGACCGCCTCAGATGAGATGTCGACGGAAGAATTGGCCGAGAACGCGGCCAAGTTCGCGGACATAGTAGCAGGTCAGATCTGATCTCACAGTCTTCTAAATCCGCGGCGCGCCCAGTCGAGATTGGCTTCAGCGGTGCAGACTACGCCCTCGAACCAGCTCCTGCTTCTGCCGCAGGCCTTCGACCGGCCCTCCACTACGGCTCGTATTATGTCTGCCTCGGTGTCCGCACCCTCCACAACCGTGTACGACCTGCCAATCTCCACGACCTTATGCGCGTCGCTGCCACCGACTACTGGGAGCTGATTGTCCAGAGCTAGCCTCGAGGCGATTCTGTTTCCGCGGGCGGAGCTTCCGCCGTTGAGCACCTCTACGGCATCGAATCCTGCGTGTCCAGCGGCATCCATGCCTACGCCAGATCCCAGCCTGGTGGGGTGGGCCGCGACAGCGATGCCACCGGCGTTGTGTATCTCCGCTATCGTCTCAATCATCGACAGCCTCCTCGGAACCGGTGCGGAAAGGCCATACCCCAGAATATGTCCTTCAGAACTCGACACCTCTATCCCGCGAACGACAACCAACCCCATCTCCGAGCCAAGTTCAGCGGCTTTCGAAGATCCTTCAATTGAGTTGTGGTCGGTTATCGAACATCCGCCGAGACCGATATCCCTGCAATGCTGGAGTATCTTCTCTGGGTCAGCAGTGCCGTCTGCAGAGAAGGTCGAATGGATGTGTAGATCCAACTTCATCGTATTCTCGCACCAGCGGGTATTTCCCTGTCGAACACAATCTTGACATCATCGGGACCGTGCATCAAGAGAGCCGA
>JAOTTD010000060.1 GCA_029864565.1 Thermoplasmata archaeon
TACATCGTTCCCCCCAAGGAGTTCCTGCCGAGGCTCAAGAAGATATGTGATTCCCAGGGCGCGCTGCTCATTGCAGACGAGGTCCAAACTGGGTTCGCCCGGACTGGCAAGATGTTCGCGTGCGAACACTTCGGGGTTGTGCCTGACATACTCGTCATGGGCAAGGCGCTCGGCGGCGGAGTCCCGCTGGGCGCGATAATCGCGAAGAACGAGATAATGAAGAAGTGGAGGCCAGGGTCTCACTCATCGACGTTCGGAGGGAACGCGATCACGATGGCGTCTGGACTCGCCCATGTCGAGGCGATAATCGAGGAGAACCTCGCCGATCGCGCGGCGAAGCTGGGTGAGTACACGATGAAGCTCCTGAGGGAGATGCAGCAGCGCAGGGAGATCATCGGGGATGTGCGTGGCAGAGGTCTCATGATCGGTGTCGAGCTCGTCAAGAACCAGTACACGAAGGAGCCTCATGAGGCGACGACGATCCAGGGGAAGTGTTGGCGGAACGGTCTGATGACAATCACCTCCGGCAGCTATGGCAATGTCTTCAGGATAGCGCCGCCGCTGTGCATATCGAAAGCCCAGGTCGAGAAGAGCCTTGCAATATTCGAGCAGGCCTTGAAGGATGAGGAGGAGTTCCTAAAGATAGGGACTTCCGCTCCCCCTGTGTGACCTTCGCAACTACTGGCAGAGCGCCAGGGTTTGCAGAGATGACACATAGGTCCTGGCCATGATTGGCCGTTCGGTCATTTCCCATTTGTTCAAGATGCACCAGCTAGTGCACGAGACGCGCGCCTGCAGTATACCGCCTGCTCAAGACAGTTGACTCCAAAGTAGAACGTAATCAGCAGTGTCGGTCCGGTCACCAACATCATCCACGTCTCGTAGTACCAGGCAGAAACTGGGAGTAAGATGGCCCATGGCCCAATCAACAACAGTACCGAAAGTGCAAAGAGCCTTCGGAAGCGCTTCCTGTAGTGGTACAGTCGCTCTTCAATTGTAGTCTCAATAGGCATTCTCTCCCATCTCCATCGGCCGCCTCCTCCGCCGTACCTGTAGCCTTTCTCGAAAACATAGGCGCCGAGGGCAATACCGCTAGAGATGATTACCAAACCCACAAATGGGTTCAAGGCGAAGGTGACCAACGCTCCGATGATCCACAGGCAGATCGTGGCCACGATTCGCCTCGAGAACCATGTTTGGCTGGGAAACCGATAGGTGGCGAGGAGCATCTCAATCTCGTATGGTGGACGGCTTTCCATTTGCGCCATTTCCAAATCACCCATTGATGAAATTCTTATCATCTATATCAATCTTCTCAGGGCTGACTCTCGTGACTGGGACAGCTGGCGTACTTCCCGCGAGCGTGTGTGCTCGTGCATCAATTAGGATGTGGAAAATGAAGAAATAGGTAAGTGGTTTCAGGATCGCACTTTTTCAGAGCGTTAGACGGTTGGACTGTCTACTTTCCCCGGCTTCTGCGGCCACCGTTGCCGTTGCCGCCGCCATTCCCGCCGTTTTCACCGCCATTGCCGTTGCCGCCCTCGCCGCCATTGCCGTTGCCACCGTTGCCTCCGCCGGATCCCTGTGGGATCAGCTGGCCGAGTTCGATCCAGGCAGCTCCGTCAGTGACGTTGCCAATGCCGTTCTTGAAGGTCTCATAGACGATGTCGTCCTCGTCGCCTGCAAGGTCAGCATACGGGTGGTCCAGGTCCACATACACGTCCTCGGCGATGTAGAGGTGGCAGATGGCGTAGTCTACGCTGTAGACCGTGCTGCCTGGCACGCCTATCCACTTGTCGTTGGCAAGCTGTTGTACGACGCCCAGCTTCGTCGTGACGGTGTACGTGCCCTCTATCAGGCCCGTGGTGTCCCAGAGGCATCCGTATATCACGTGTCCAGCCTTGTTCACTTCACGGCCAAGCCCGTTTGTCTCAACGACCTTGGTGAGGTCGGCTTTGTTCCAGCCCGCTTCGAGTATATACGGTTTGCTCGCAGGATACGAAGGTCCGGTGATGACCATCTGTATGTACTCTACCGAGACCATCTTCGTCATCGGCAGTACATTCTCCGAGTCGCCGTTGATCGCGGCCTGCTGCGACAACCCATCCGGGTACTCTACGCTCGGATACAGGTCCGTGTCGGACACCGTCAAATCCTTGGCCGAATCGTAGTCATCCATGTTCAGGACCATTGCCTCGATGCGCACGAAGTTGCCTATGCGCCACTGCGGTCCGTATACCATATTGTCTGCGAAGAACACAGCGCAAGACATGGGTACTGTGCCCGAGGGCTGCGTTATGATTAACGGCTCACCCTCGTCTTCCGCTCCTACAACGCAGGCAAAAGCCGTCGCTCCAAAGAGGACGGCTATCGCTATGGCCGATGCTGCATTTTTTCTCAATTCAAGTCTCCCCCTGTCCCCTAGTCGCGTATATAGCACACTGACATAGGTGTAAACACTGAATACTGGAATAGCACATCTTCACTCGCATGAAATTAGTTTCAGGCATACGAAACTCGTCGAGCCCCTCAGAGGTTTCTGCGGAATCTCGCTACTTGGCGGTCCGAATTCGTTTAATCCTCCCGTGCCGCTTCCTTGCGACGAGTCCGCGCTTCTCGAGCTTGTCTATAAGTCTGTTAACCTTCGCCTTGGAGAATATTCCCCCGGAAACTACACGCATCTGCAGGAGCTTGCCGCCTTCATACGCATCATCTCGTAGGGACAACTCGTCTGCATCGAGCGTCTGCAGGGCACGTTCGTCGTAATCCTTTAGCTCTGCCGCCGGTTCGCTAGCCTCTCTAGCAGTCTGATCAAGGCCAGCCGACAGTCAATGGGAAAGTGGCAATCCGCCGAGGATGTGCGCGCCTGATGGAATCGGCTTCAAGAAGAACACAAGACTCGTTTCCAGAATGCTTTACAGCCGAGCCTTGAGCGATAGAACCTGTCTATGCAGCCATTATCGGCGGGGCAAAGCAATTTGCGTGGCCAGTAATGGCAGCATAAACACGGCCAGCATTTAGGCGTTCCAGGCTATTATTCCCCGTCCGTCCCCCCCAAACCACTTTTATTTCTTCTCTATGGCTCTTTCTCAAAGGGACCTCTGCTCACCAAGTTCCCTCTTCCTTTGCATCCTTGCTTTCCACTGCCAGTAATGTTTGCTGCTGCTTAATCCGAAGAATGCGAACAATATCCACCCCAGACCTCGGAAGCCCACATAAAGAGATATGAGAAAAACCAAGAACCACTCTTCATTGAATCTAAGCAGCAGCGAGGCGGTTATGGCGGTCGCCGCTGTCAACAAGACAAGGATGGCAGCAGAAGCCCTTTTCTTCAGGTAATAGCCGCAGGCATTGCAGAACACAGAATGCTTAGGGTTCCCGACACCACACTTACGACATCGCGATCCATCTCCGTCGGCTGCCCGCTCGGACGCTGTTTGCGCAATTCCAGCCATAGGGCTTCCACATATGATGCAGTATTTCGAGGATTCAGGACTTTGTGCGTCACAGTGGATACATGTCGCCATTTCGAGAAGAGTACCTACGGCCACGATATATGGCTATTGTGTGGGAATTCCGCCCCTATGGCCTTTTCTCACGGATGAAGGTATCTAATTCCTGATTCAATGCCGTGGCGGCCTGTAATATACTCGATAGAAGACATATGCCACCAGCAAATCGATTGCTGTCACGCCAAGCCCTAGTCCAACCATGTCGGTTCTGTCAGCCTTTAGCGCCTCCGAAATGATCAGGAGTCCGAGAAAGAGTGTCAATCCAACAACAAACCATGCCATCGAAGTGATCATCCATCTCGGATACCTCGTGTTTTCTTGAAATCCGAACAATGAAAATCTCGTTCGGATCTCAGCTCCGTGAGGGCCATCAGAAACGCTGCTCTCGTAGAATCCTGGTATCCCGTATGTTTTTGTCCAGCCCTTCTCTTCGGTTTCCTCGTGAAGTAGGTTACTGCCGCAGGCCCCACAATACTTGTCCTCCGGCGGATTCTCGCCCCCACAGCTCTGGCATTTCATGGCCATTCCTGGAAGTCTTGACCTACGCGTTGGTGCTTAATTTTGCCGGTGGCATTCCGCCCCTATGGCCTTTTCTGAGAGGAAA
>JAOTTD010000040.1 GCA_029864565.1 Thermoplasmata archaeon
AGGCAGAGACGGAAGCTGGTGTGACATTCGACGGTGTTTTCGTGATAGACATGGTAGGCTACAGAATGACGGCCGAGAACCGCGCAACACTGGTGTGCAACGAAGCGAGCGCACCACTCGCACAAACGATGACAGAAGCGGCAACCGATTTCGACATCGATATCTCGCTCCTGACCGTGCAGGACGAAAGAGTGACTTACAGCGACCATGCCTCATTCTGGGAAGCGGGATACCCCAGCATACTAATGGTCGAGGAGCTTTATCCAACGACGTATATTCCCGTCAACCCGTATTATCACTCTTCAGCGGACACCGCCGAAAAGCTCTCAGAAGAGCAGATGACGGAGGTCGCGAGGACCGTCCTCGCAACAATATTATACCTTACAGACCAGGGAGAGGATTCATACACTCTCGCATATTATGGAATCGCTGCAGCGACATTTGTGGCCGCGGTTACGGTCGTGACATTGTTGTTGCTGAATAGGCGAAAGGGAGAGGCCTGAACATGTCTGACATCGGCAACGATCGCGAATATCCGAGCCACCCTCTGGTAGGCGTCGGGGTGGTAACGATAAAGGACGGGAAAATCCTGCTTGTGAAGCGCGCGTTCGAACCTAGCGCTGGCAAATGGAGCATACCCGGTGGTCTGGTTGAGGTTGGGGAGAAGCTGTCCAAGGCGGGTGAGCGTGAGACCGAGGAGGAGACGGGCATAAAAGTCGAGATACTCGAGCTCATAAACGTCTTCGATATGATAGATGTGGACATAGACAGCAGGATCAAGTATCACTATGTGCTGGTGGACTTCCTCGCGAGGCCCACGGGCGGCGAAGAGAGACTCAGCGAGGAGATAACGGAGCTCAAGTGGGCCACGTACGATACCGCAAAGGAAATGGACCTAGCGAAGACTGCGCGCAGAGCGCTGTCAGAACTCTTCGGGTCTAGCATCACCTAGGCTTGCTGGGCTAAGGTGGTTCCTGCGCTGCGGGGAATAACGAGATCGGTGACGTCCTTTCAGTCTTGGACGTCCTCAATACCAATACTGGCACATCGACGGTCCTGATTATCCTGTCATAAACGGCACCGAACAACGTCCTCTCAATGGCTCCCTGGGGGCCCGCGCCCATTACCAAGAGGTCAGCGCCTTGGGCATGTTCCATGACGGAGTTGACCAGCGATTTGGACCTGACGAGCCTTATCTCCGCTGGAACGTGTACGCGATCGCATACCTTCTTCAAACGACTCGCGTTGCCCTTCACTAGCTCGAGCTGTTTGTCGTCTGTGACTACCGCGAGTATCTCGATCGCGGCGCTATATTCCTTCGCGATCGGCAGGGCAAGCAGAAGGGCTTTCCTGGTCTCGAAGAATTTGCCAGACACGAGGAGTATCCTCTCAGGGTTCTTGCTCATTCGCTTGGCCTTGATGATGGCTATGTCGCAGGACGCGCGCCGAACCATGACATCGAGATTCCTTCCCAGGATCGTTCGCCCGCGCCTTCTGGTGCCCTTCCAGCCGAGAACGAGCAGATTGGCTGCCTCATGCCGGGTTTGGTCCAGGATCGCGCCAGCGACGTCGTAGGAGACAGACACCGCCGGCCGGACGCTAACAGTGGACGGTGTGACCTTCACGGCCTTCTGCAGGCCCTCAGCCAACTCCTGCACGTAGTCCTTGCCTATGGCCTCCAAAGGCATTGCTCTGGGCACTTCGACAATCTTGTTAACCGTAAGCTCGCCCTTGAAGTACCTAGCCAGGATTCCTGCGAAGCTGAGCAGGCGAAGGTCACCTACGTCCTCGAGCGCAAGGAACACGCGGTACCTCTGCATCTGCTCATTCGGAAGCGGCTGCTGAGGCATTCTCTTCGATTCAGAAATCGACACGAACTCCGTCTCTGGCTTGACGAAAGCGGAGACGGCGAGGCCGGCACCAATCCACACCAAGGCGATGTACCAGGCCTCGGGAATGAACCAGAAGAGATAGACTGCGATTCCTATGGTCGAGATGATGCCAACAACGGGGAAAAGGGGAAAGAACGGTGTCTTGAAACCTATGTCGATTTGGGTCAGCCTGCTTCGCAGTCTGATTGAAGCCACGTTTGCGACGGAGAAAAGGAGCAGGAACATTATCGAAGTGGATGCAACAACAGTGCTCAGCGGGAAGAAGAGCGCCATGAACAGCATTATCGAAGCAGTTATGAGAATCGCATAGTGCGGTATCTTCCTCGTCTTGTGAATCGAACCGAAGATACGTGGCAGTGTGCGATCGCGTCCCATTGCGAAACTGACTCTCGAGGATGAGAACACGGTCGCGTTCAACGCGGCCATGGCAGACAACAGGCAACCGAAGATTATCAGCGGTTCTCCCACAGTCGGAATCACCATCCGCGCCGAGGAGATGACAGCGTTCTCGCCCTCAGAACCTATCCACATCCAGCTGACATCAGGATTCGCGAGGCAGGCGAAAGCCACGCTGAGGTACAGGACCGCCACAACAAGCACTGAGATGAATATGGCTCGTGGGATGTTCTTCTTCGGGTTCTTTATCTCCTCTCCACACTGCACGATAATCTCGTAACCCTCGAACGCTATGAAGGTGAACCCCATCATCATCAGTATCTTGCCTGCGTTCGTGCCCTCCGGAAACAGTGGGTCGAAGTTGTCCATGATGTGGATGCCCTTCATGTCGAAAGCGTAGATGACCATGAACGCCACGAAGAACGACACGATGAGTATCTGGACGATTGTTATCAGGTCTCCCGCCTTGCCGGTCGCCCCGACGCCAGAGTAGTTCACGAAGACGAAGAACGAGATCACGATGACGGCGAAGACCTTGACGATCATATCGTCGGAGAGGCCAAACATGTCGACTCCAAACGCGTTTGAGAACGCGACCATTGCGTATCCGAAACCGAGCCCGTAGTAGCTGCAGGCAACTGTGTGCCCGAACCAGGACATCCAGCCGCTAAGGAACGCGCCTGGATGCTTGAGCGCCTTCTTGGCCCAGAGGTAACCACCTCCAGCTTCGGGGAATGTCGAGCCCAGCTCTGCGTATACGCCTGCTGTGAATATCGTGACGATGGCGTTCAGCGCAAACACCGCCAGGATGGCAGGGCCGACTTCATCGATAGTCACGCCTATTAGCACGAAGATGCTCGTGCCTATCATTGCCCCTACACCGATCATAGTCACATCGAAAAGGCCCAGATCGCGCCTGAGAGTGACTTTGACAGGCTGGTTGCCTGAACTAGACATGTCTGGGTCAATAGGATTAGAGGTCGAGGGTATAAGCCTTTGTGGGAATGTTAATAGAGATGTAACCGACGGGGCATGAGGCACATTTGCAGCAGCGCTCAACGCCTCGTATTCCCTGCCACCAGGTCTCTGGCGTTCGTCACGCTGTTATTATAAACTTATATCCTGAAGAACGCATCCAGGTCTTGATGGACAACCGGGATTTCCCGGGTATGTGCAGGACCATCGTCGACGAAATACTGAGCTGGGACCCCTCGTACTCCACGCAGTTGGGCTGGCAGAAGTACGATCATCTCGTGATGGACCCGAGCAGGAAAGCGTTCGACCACTGCGACGAACGACTCTCAGAGTTCATCCGCATGTTCGAGGAGTTCGAAGATGCGGAGCTTGAGCCAGATTACATCATCGACCGCGACCTGGCGACGTACATGTTCAGGTTGAGGAAGTTCGAGATTTCCAGACTTAGGATTCCTGAGCAGATGTCAATCGCAGAGGACGAGATTGGGCGTTCGCTCTTCTTCTTGTTTGTGAGGGATGACCAACCGTTCGACGCGAGAGCTAGAGCCATGACCTCTAGGCTTGAGAAGACACCGAAGTTTCTGGAGGACGCGCGGAAGACTCTGATCCGCCCGTACCGATTGTGGACCGAGATCTCACTCGCCACGGGGAAGGAGCTTCCTTCGTTCCTGGAACTCGTAAGAAGTTCAACAGTTGTGAAACTGGCCATTGAGGAAGATATCATGAAGTTCAGCGGCGCAATGGCAGACGCTCAGGAAGCCATCATCGCCTACGAAAGATGGCTGCGCGAAGATGTGCTGCCATATGCTCACGACGATAACTCGATTACATCAGACGATTTCGAGGAGTATATGCGACTCAAGGAATTCAGCGTGACTGCCGACGAAGCGCTCGAGATCGGGGAAATCGGCCTGAAGATCGCCAATAGACAAAGGCTCAAGATAGGGAAAGAACTGGTGCCATCCGGAAAGCCTGCGGACGCGATCCGCATGATGAAGAACGACCATCCACCGACGTATGAAGGTGTGTTGAAGTCATACAGAGAATGGATAGAACGTGCGAGAGAGTTCGTGATATCGAACGACCTCGCAACGATTCCTGACGGAGAGAAGCTCCTGGTGGTCGAGACTCCTCAGTTCATGAGGCGGCAGGCGCCTTTCGCAGCCCAATACGAACCAGGCAAATACTCGAGATCCATGACGGGGTTGTTCATGGTGACTCCAGACGATGGCAACCTCGAGCTTCTGAAGGAGCACAACTACGCGTCCATAGCGAACACATCCGTCCACGAGGGATATCCCGGGCATCACCTGCAAGGCGTATGCGCCAATCAGAATCCATCGGACATAAGGACTCTGTCGGCTGCACCGTGCTTCGGTGAGGGATGGGCGCTTTATTGCGAGGGCATGATGTTCGCCAGCGGCTTCGAGAACAGCAGCATGGGAAAGCTGGCGCAATTGAACGACCTGGTGTTCAGGATGGTGAGGATAAAAGCGGATGTCTGCCTCGCGCGCAAGACTATGACTCCTGAGGATGCGGCAGGACTCCTGGTAAAGGAAACAGGTATGGATGAGAAATCAGCCCTCGACGATGTCAAATCATACACGTATGGGATGACATACTACATGTCGTACTTCATAGGAATGCTGGAGATGCTCAAGCTGAGAGAGGAAATCGAATCGGCCCTCGGGGAGCGGTTCGATCTCAGAGAGTTCCACGACTCGCTGCTCTTTGCAGGTTGTCTCCCCATGCACTTCCTCCGAAGAGTCGAGGCGCTCAGACTCAAGAGAGACTACGATGTCGAATTGCCAGATTCGAAAGAGACACTGCTCGAGTTCATCAAGAGGAGACACTCTGATGGGGCGGAGTTCTAGCTCTCCTTGCTGATTAGATCGACCCACTCCTCTTCCCTGATGCCTTCCTCTTCTGGTTGCCACGCACCGGGTTCGTAACCCGTCGCCATGTACAACTGCAGCATCTTGTCGATGCCTGGAAGTGCCTTCTTGGTGCCGTTCCATCGTTCGATCTTGCCGCGGTAACGCTCCTCGGAATCGCTGAGCAGCATGGCCAATTTATCGAACGTGCTCTGCGGCGGCCATCCCGAGTATATGAGGGCGACATAGACGTAGTTGCCCTTCTTGATCATCACGTTCTTGTCACCTATCTCCAGCTTCTTAAGGCCGACCTCGCCTGCTTGGAAGGAGTCTCTGACGAACTCCTGGACCGCGGTGAACATGGCGCTGACGACGTCTTTGTCCATCGTGGTGCTCTCCTCCCTGGTGACATGAGATATCAGCCTGCCGTCGTTGTGTATCAGGAACAGGTCATCGAGGGCGAACGGCCTTGGCATTCTCCTTGCCAGGAAGTACCCTCCAATTCCAGCAGCCATGAGCACGATAAGGAACGTATACGGATAGCCTATCGTGTCCGCCCAAGTCTTCAGGAGGCGGACAGAAAACGTGACCTCGTTCGACTCTGCGTCATCTGGGTCAATAGCCTGGATCGTTATGGTGATATCCGACGCGCCCTGAGGGAAGTCGACGTAGAGGTAGTTGCCTACGACCACGACCTCTGGCGCAGGGATTGCAAGTACTGACAAGCCAGCGAACGGCGTTTCACTGTCAATGAAGTATCCCGATATGTCGAAGTGTATGCTGGTGCCGTCGCTCCTGATGACGAAGTCGGGAATCGCCAGGACGACAGGGGCGTCGTTCACCGGGACCACCGTGACTGTCACACGCCATGAACACCACGCGCCATGGGGATCGATCGCCCTGAGCTCTATGACTTCCGTTCCAGACCAGTTCTCAGAGGCGGTCAGGTTGACGCTGAAATCCGCGCTGATTGCGACAAGCACTTCCTCGTTTCCGCTGACAGTGTAGTTCAGTGCAGCCCCGCCGTCGTCCTCATCGTGGAATAGGACATCGAGGCTGATAGCGTCGTCCAGATACTCATCCTCAAGGAAGGTGACCAGGTCGTAGTAAGGGACTGGGTCGCTGATCTCCGGCGGGTAGTTGTCGCTGACCATGACGTCGAACCCAGCCACGCCGGTCCCACCCTCTGGGTCGCTAACGTTGACAGTCACTGGCACGATGTAGGGATCGGTAAAAGGCCCTCCTGAGAGACTCGCAGGGAACAACAGGACCAACTTACCGGAAACATATTCGATGTACGGTGTGCTGAAAGAGAACGCCAGCTCGTCGATGGAATTGTCCGGGTCAGAGACATACATTGACGCGGCAAGGTTGTACGCGTAATCATAACGCACATGGATCGTGCCCGGGGTCCTGAAGGATGGCGCATCGTTCACGGCGAAAACTGTCACCAGTATCGTATCCGTCTTCAGGGCGCCAACCGGATCCACGGCAGTGAATGTTCCCTCCATCGTTCCGGACCACTCCGTCGTCGCGGACATGTAGACCTCGTGCGAGACCCAATCGATGAAGATGTCGATGTTCTCGAATCCGTATGTGTACACCAGGTAGTCGTTGTCTAAGTCGAAGAAGTAATCATCCAAGTCGAAAGCGAAATGATCCATCTCGCCCTCATCGAGCTCGACATCTGGCAGTTCCTTGCTCAGCGACGGGGGAGTGTCTTCAGTGACTCGAACGACTATCTTGAGGCTGTCAGAATTCGTTGAGTCGTGCGGGACGCCTTCGGGAGCGTCAGTGACGGTGAGCGTGATTATCTCGAAGTAGCTGCTAGCACCGTCGCGCTCTCCGAAAATGAACGTCCCTATGATTCCGTCGAAGTAGACGTTGCCTGGGAGAGACGAGAACATCCGCAGGTTGGACTTCTGGGTGTCAACGTCCCGGACGTAATAGGCGTAGTCGAAGGAGTAAGGGGTGTCGAACTTGACGTATAGCTCGGTGGGAGGAGTGTTGACGAATCTCGGGCGGTCGTTGACGGATTGTATAATGACTGTGATGTCTTGATAAGTGGAGAAGCCGTTTGAATCCCTCACCCAGAGACGGAATACGTCAATTCCTGATCTGTCTGGCTGCGTCTTAAAGCTCACGTAGGCTTCCGATGTCGAGTCGTGATCGACCGAGTATAGGGATGTGTTCACGTCTTCCGCGTGCCACCTCAGAGACGATGTGCCATCGTTGTGGTGCCAGTACGTGGCGAGGACCAATATCCAGCTACTGTCCTCGGCTGCTATCTGCGTCGGTATGGTGGTCAGCCAAGGTCCGTCGAGCGCGTTAATCACAACCACCTCCAGCGATGCCCTCACATCGCCCACGGTGACTTCGATTCCACCGACTTCGGGTATGTAGCCTGCGGTGTAATTCGCAGTTGGACCGGCCCCTTCGATCGAGCCGGAGGTGTTCGTGCTCCACATCGCCCCGCCCATGTCGATCTCATTGCCATACAAGTCATGTCCAGTGGCGGATATCACCCTGGATTCTCCCTCACGGACGGTGATTGATCCATTCGGCGACAAGGCGATGGAAGTCAACGCAGAAGGGTCGACAACGACTTCGACGCGCTGCCAGGCGTCGGTGAGTGCGTTCGTGCAGTTCACGTACCCTGAGCCCTCATTCACTGCGTTCAGAGTGGAGCTGAGACCATCAGCCAACAGAGTGCCCAATGCTCCCGTCATGGTCCATACGGGAGTCCAGGTTGAGTTGATCATCCCGAGTGAATCGATTCCCTCGGCGGCGAACGCCACGGCCGTGCCGGCTGAGACGGTCAACGGGCCTTCGGGCGTCAGCACTATGTCCACAACCGCACCGCTTCTGACATCAAACTCAGCGCTGAAACCTTGGTGCGAGCCCGAGAACGCTCTTATGACAATCGTCTCCTCAGAGTAATCGCAGGTTTGGTCAGTAATCGTCTTCTGTCCAAAATCGTCGCTCGCAATGGTGATGAACCCAATCCCGAGTCCGCCGGTTGCAGGTGTGATTCCATCCGGCATTAACGCCTCCAGCTGAACCGTCCCAAGCCATTCCGTGACAATCTCGTCATCAGCGTCAAGTGCAAGTACCGTCACCACAAACGGCTCCATAACGGTCACAGTCTCCGGGACCGCGATGCTGAAATGGTCTACAGCAACGATGGTGATTGTCGCATTCATCCAGGAGGGAGAGCCTTGTGGATCAACCGCATACACAGTCACGACGAGGGTCGCATTCGGTAGAGAACCAAAGGCATATGCGTAGACTTTCCAGGAAGGGTTTGAAGAAGTGTCCTCTTCATACAGCGTCATCTGCGTGGGCCCTACAACGGGTGTTCCGTTGGTGTAGTACGCAATCTCGACTTCAGCATCGAGCATCTCATAAGTCCCGAACGGGTTTGAGATATTGGCCCTAACTGTGATCTCCTCTTCGTCCGAGAAGACCTGTCGTGCTGAACCGAGTGAATCAGTTGTGGTCACTTCGTCCACGGAGATGAACGTCGAGGTGTCCATCAGTATGTAAGAGTCGAAATCATCGTCGTCGTAGAGAACGAGAAGTCGGTCGTTTATCGAATCTCCTCTGATTATCGTAATCACCAGATGGTGCCCCGCAGGGAGCACATAGTCCACTCCTGGCGCGACTACATCGTACGGTTTGAATGTCGAGTAGTCTGGGCCGATGAGGGGTTCGGTGGCGCTGGCTATCTCGGCCCAGGCACCGGGATCATACCAGTCTGCCGGAGCCATGTCCGAGTACACGACCGTCATGCGTGATCCTGATTCGTTCCCCTGAGACGCCGCCCAGATGTGCGCGGAAAGGTCGCCTTGGATCTG
Source organism: Thermoplasmata archaeon (assembly GCA_029864565.1). Taxonomy (GTDB): domain Archaea; phylum Thermoplasmatota; class Thermoplasmata; order UBA10834; family UBA10834; genus UBA10834. The sequence goes on from JAOTTD010000040.1 coordinate 8,995, forward strand.
GACGTCAGCGTTGACCTCGGGGTAGAGGACCCAGAAGTGCCTCCACCTCTGCGACGGCAGATTCTTCCTGATGCTTATCCCCAAGTAGCTATCACCATCGTAATCTAGCGTGGAGTGGTCGTAAACGGCAGATGAATTCAGCCAGTCATAATCGGATTCGGAGGAGACGTTTCCCTCATGGAGGTGAAACATCCGCTCGTGCGAGGGGACTGATTCTGCCAAGGACTCAGTTGTCAGACCATAGGGCATGGAGAAGAGAGACACTGCAAGAAGCAGTACCATCGCCCCCGCTACGGTCTTCGCCCTGTTGCGAGCGCATGTGCCGTCGTTTGGCTTCCGTCCCTCGGTCATACAAACAAACCCTTTGGTGGCGCTGAACGGAGATTTTATAGCCCTCGCTGGGGTTATAAGCGTTCTCAGCCTGTTATCAACTTTGGGAACGGGTACTGGCTATCGTTCACGGCGAATTCAACTTGGCGGCCATCGCCGCTCCGAGGGCCTTGAAGAGGTTCTCGACATTCTGGCCGGTCTTCGCACTGGTTAGGAAGGCCTCTGCATTATACTTGTCAGCAAGATCCTTGAGGTCAGACTCCTTGACGACCGATTCGTTCTGAAGGTCCGCCTTGTTGCCGGCAAAGACTATTGGCACATCACCAGCAACATCGGTCAAGGCCTTTATCCAGTACCTCAGTTCCTCAAGCGTCTCCTTGTTGGTCAAGTCACAAACGGCTATCGCGCCGTGGGCACCGAAGAAGTACGCCTCGCGCAGCAGCTCACGGAAACCTTTCTGGCCCATGATATCCCAGACAAGCATCATGACTCTGACCTGGTTCCCACCATCGTCGACCTCGACGATCTTCTTGGTGACCTTCGTCCCTATTGTCGCAATATATCGATCGTCAAAGACGTCGAGAACAAACCTCTTAATAAGGCTGGTCTTTCCTACACCAGCGTCGCCAATGAAACACACTTTGACTTTCATCAGGTCGTCGTCGTTCATCATACAATCCTCCATCCCTGGTGCTGTCGGGGCGCTGTTCACCAGGTAAATAAGCTCTGCTCTTTTTAAGCCTTTGGTACTCATCTGGATGGCCGCCGGATACTGGCAGGCGGCGGCCACGGACCGATGATATCGACCCGGTCACCTCAATATTCTTCTACTATGCAGGTTCTGACATGCCCTGTGTCAGAAGCTGAGCTACTGTTGCGCTCAATCGAACGATCCGTGACCGACGCAGTGGCAGGCCAGCCAAGAGTGGCGCTCGCGTACTCCGGAGGCTTGGACAGCAGCCTCCTGGTCGCGTTGGCGAAGAGGGAGACCGAGGTCAGATGCTACGTCGCATGCACCCCTGGGTCGCACGATGCAAAGGCCGCGCCCGCTCATGCCGAGGCGGATGGAGCAGCTCTTGAGATCCTGGAACTGACCGAAGACGATATCAGGAGGCTCGCCGCGCTGGCGGCATCCATACTGGGTAGCAAGGATCCCGTCCGTGTCGGATACACCATCCCGCTCCTGTCGGTGGTCCAAGCCTGTCGCGAGGGGACTGTGCTCGTCGGCAACTTGGCGGACGAGCTGTTCGCGGGATATGCCAAGTACGACTCGGTTGAAGACCCGACAGCTCTGATGAAGATTGACCTCGAAAAGGCGCTTTCTGAGCTCGGCAAATTGAACGATTATACGAATTGCGAACATAAGCGTTTTGCCGCACCGTTCGCGTCGAAAGAGGTGATTGAAACGGCGGCCTCCATGCCATTGTCGCGCCTGATCGGGCCTCGAGGAAGGAAGCTAATCCTCAGAGAAGTCGCACGGGACATCGGCCTCAACGCCCATGACAGGCCGAAGAAAGCGGCGCAATACAGCTCAGGAGTCGCCAAGGCCATTGAGAGGATGGCTAAGAGGGAAGGGCTCTCTTTGCGTGTTTGGATAGAATCATTGGCCGGGTGAGCCTCGTAACGCTCTAATAGGCGGCCATGGTTGTGCCTGCCAATGGCGTATGAAGACCTTGTGCAATGGATGTTCAATCTGGAGAGGTTCGGCATCAAGCTCGGTCTGGGCAACATGACGGAGTTTATGTCCAGGATAGGAGACCCTCATAGAGATTTCAAATCAGTTCATGTGACTGGCACGAACGGGAAGGGTTCGGTGTGCGCGTTCTTGGCCTCGATGCTCACTGACGCCGGCATGAAAATCGGGTTGTACACATCTCCTCATCTTGTGGATTTCAGAGAGCGGGTGAGGGTGAACGGCACCATGATATCCGAGGCGGATGTCGTCCGAATCGGGAAGGAACTGCGAGAGACCATGGAGTCAATGGCGATGGAAGACAGTGAGAAGCAGCTGACATTCTTCGAGTTGACGACGGGCTTGGCGTTCAGATATTTCAGCGAGATTGAAGTCGACCTCGCGATCGTGGAAGTCGGCATGGGCGGCAGGCTCGATGCGACGAACCTGGTGAATCCCGAAGCTGTTGGCATCACCCGCGTCGGCCTCGAGCACACCGCATATCTGGGGAAGACCTTGAGAGACATCGCCAGGGAGAAGGCTGGCATCATCAAACAGGGCGTGCCCGTGCTCAGCTGCGAAAGTAACCGCGACGTATTGTCGATTCTGCAAGCGTCCTGCGATAAGAAGGCTGCCGAGTTGAGACTACTTGGCAGGGATTTCGCGTTCGAGAACGGAAGATCGACAATCGATGGCGCTGAGTTCGATTACATCGGAAAACACTCGATCAAGAAGCTCAGAATTCCACTATTAGGAGAGCACCAAATGGAGAATGCCACGATGGCTGTCGCGATTGCCGAGGAGCTTTCGCGCAAGGGCCATGATATCCCTGAGGATTGTGTTCGCTCAGGATTATCGAAGACTGAATGGAGGGGACGTCTCGATTTCTGGTCCAGGAGTCCCCTCGTTGTCCTGGATGGCAGCCACAATCCCGAAGGAGTTGAGACGTCCGTCCGCGTACTCTCGGAACAGGGACTCACGCCCCTCACGTACGTCTTGGCATGCATGAACGACAAGGATGCTTCGGGCATACTCAGGGCGCTGTCTGGAACCGCTGAGCGTATGATTCTGACCCAGGTCGACAATGCTCGGTCGATGAAGGCGGCGGACCTTTTAGAACTGGCAAAGACTGAGTTCAGCGGACGAACAGAGGCCGTCACACACCCCGATGAAGCGATTAGAACGGCGTTGTCGTCGGTCGGGGGCAAGGGGGTGTGCATCATTGGATCGTTCTACCTGGTTGGCGCGGCCATCCGGTGGTTAGAAGGCAACAGACAGGCAGAGGGAGAATTGGCGGCGACGCATAAGGTATAAATGGCAAACCGGTGTTGAACCTCTGAAGTATGCGGCTGTAGTGTAGCTGGTTATCACTTGAGCTTGCCAAGCTCAGAACTCGGGTTCAAATCCCGGCGGCCGCACGTTCATTCTTCT
>JAOTTD010000002.1 GCA_029864565.1 Thermoplasmata archaeon
AGCCGTCGTAGGCAAGCCTGAAAGCTACGCGCCGTGTCTCCTTCACACGCGGTCATCGAGTGCATGATTATATATCTACGTCGCCTGTGCGAGTCTCGTGCCACACATCAGGGTAGTGCTGGTCGAGCCGCTGAACGACGGCAACGTGGGAGCAGTGGCGAGATCCATGAAGAACTTCGGACTAAGCGATCTTGTGCTCGTACGGCCGTGCAGCATCGGCGAGGAAGGCATCAAGCGTTCGATGCACGCGGTGGACGTTCTGAAGAACGCCCACACCTGCTTCACCGAAGACGAGGCGCTCGAAGGAGCGGACTACGTAGTAGGCACTTCCGGCGTGGACACTGCTAACGACAAGAAGTTCTCGAGGATATCCGTCACGCCCGAAGCTCTCGCGGCGAAGCTGAACAGCTCCGACGCCACCGTAGCAGTCCTATTCGGAAGGGAGGACTTCGGGCTGGACAACGACTTGGTGAAGCGATGCGATTTCCTCGTCACGGTCCCTGCGAATCCGGAGTACCCAATCATGAACATCAGCCACGCTGCGGCTGTCATCTTCTATGAATTGTTCGTCCACGATCTCGTGAAAGAAGGGCCGCGCGAAGCCTCTGGACTCGAAGTCGATTTGCTGAACGAATACTTCGCCAAGCTGCTCGATGCGATCGACTATCCGGAGCACAAGAGGACGAAAACCCGAGTCATGTTCAGGCGCCTGATGGCGCGTTCCACACCGACGACGTGGGAGTATCACACGCTCATGGGCGTCCTCAGTGACGCCGCCAAGGGATGTCTGAAGAGCAGGGACGGCATCGAGTGACAGCGTTGCATTCTCAAGAAAATCGGTTGCGCCCCTCGGAGAGTTGCGCGTGAGGGGCGCGTGTTTGCTGTTGTTGTGTGGGGGGAGGAACTAGGTTCAGCCTAATGCTCTTGCGAGGCCCGTCGACTCCGCCGACTGTCTGTCGCATCGCAGTTCAGAGTCCATCGGAACCGCGCGCAAGGGGTTCCTGTCATCGCTCATATCTGGCGACTTAACGCCAGTTACTATTGCCATCAGCTTTATTGTGTCAGTCATGTCGGGATCTATCCTGGCGCCGAGCTTAATATGGGCCTCGCTCCCGAGCCTCTTCGTGACTCCGTTCAATACTTCGTACGCCTTCCTCAGAGAGAGGGCGGGTCCGCCTGTGATATGTATCATCGCGCCAGATGCGCCCTCGAAATCGACATCTAGCAACGGGTTGGTCATCGCTTCCATGACCACCTTCTCAGCGTCGTCGTTCTCCGCATAGAGCACAGTCGACGCGCCTCCCTGAATCATCACGTTCCTGAAATCGGCAAAGTCGAGGTTGATCATGCTAGTCTGACAGATCGTCTCGGTTATGCCCTTGACGACCTCGACTATCAGTTGATCCATGACCATGAAGGCCTGTTCGACAGGCAGCTTAGGGACGATCTTCAACAGCCTGTTGTTGTCGAGTATAATCGTGCTGTGTGCTGCATCCTTCAGCTTCGATATTCCCCTGAATGCCGTCTTGAACCGGCTCTTCTCTATATCGAATGGTATCGTGACGAGCGCGACCGTGACCGCCCCGTGCTTACGCGCCAGCTCAGCGACTACGGGCGCGGTGCCCGTGCCCGTGCCACCTCCCATGCCCGCACTGATGAACACGATGTCGTACGCCTTCACCAGCGCTTCGATTTCGTCCGCGCACTCATACGCGACCTTCTCGCCAATCTCTGCATTTCCACCGGTGCCGTAGCCGCCTGTGGAATGTTCGCCTATCAGCAATCGTTTCTCCGCCTTGACCTTGGCAAGATGATACTTGTCGGTGTTGATGGCAATCGTGTCGACTCCCTCAAGGTCCATCCTGCTGATCCTGTGAACGCTGTTAGACCCGCCGCCTCCGCAGCCCACCACGCAAGTCTTGGGGGAGAGGTGCGCGTCGAAATCGCGCTCGCTCTGAAGGGCCTCCTGTAACAGCTTGCTGAGCATCTCAGCCGCTCCCCTTCGAGCGCCCAAGCTCGTGTGTGTACACATGCGTGTCCAACTTGCATCCCATCCCGCGCGAGGCAAGCCTTCGCGACACTCTCATTTGTCGATCTCTTCGATGGCCTTGGAGAGTTTGCCCCGTATGTATTCGCGCACAGCGTTCCTAATCGCGTCGTCAACGGATATCGAGTCTCCGTCCTGAACCAGCTGCTTCAGGTTCACGACGTTTCCCTTTGGAAGCTCGACAGTCACCTTCTCTATGTATTCAGGGGTGAACTCTCCATCGACGAAGCGGTCGATGGCGGCGCGGATTGCGTCAGAGATCGTAGAGAACCTGCCCTGGTCGACCAACGCTTGCAGGGCGCTTATGCGTTCGTGTGGCAATCGTATTGTGACTCTCTCCGACTCGACCATCTGGCCGCCCTCCTATGTCCGACATTTGAGGGCATTTCGTCAGACGATTGTCATTATCGCCATTTCGATATTTATACCTTTCTAGAGCTGGGCATTGTTAACTTGAGGGTTGCTAATTGGCAGAACTGGCAATTCGAAGTGTTTCAACAATTCGCCCAGGGCCCCTCCCCGCCAAACAACGACGATGAGGAGTGAACACAGGAAGAACGGCTCAGGAAATTGCATGAAGATGAAGGGCGATAGGCATCTCCGGTGTGGGTTGGATGAAGTCCTTTTCAGACAGACTTATGGATGCGATTGATGCCAAAGAGAATCCTTCGTGTGTCGGACTAGACCCTAGGTTCGATTCGATGCCGCAATACCTGAGAGAGCAGTGTCGCAGGAAATACGGAGAGACTTTCGAGGCAGTTGCTGAATGCTTCCTCGAATTTAACAAGGCCATCATCGACGCGATTAGAGACGAAGTAGTTGCCGTGAAGCCCCAGATGGCTTTCTACGAAGCATACGGCGCCCCCGGAGTGAACGCCTTCAAAGAAACTGCAGATTATGCGAAGAAGCATGATTTGTTGGTCATTGAAGACGCCAAGAGGGGAGACATAGGCGAAACCGCCAAGGCCTATTCCGATGGACACATCGGGAAGGTCAAGTCGTGGAGGGGAATGAAGGAGTGTTTCGATGTGGATGCAATCACGGTGAACCCTTATCTTGGCTTTGACGGAATCAAGCCGTTCGTGGAGGACAGTATGCAGTATGGAAAGGGTGCGTTTGTGCTGGTGAAGACCTCCAATCCATCTTCGGGACAACTTCAGGACACACCCATCATACTGGAGCATCCTTCATTGCCAGAACTGCAAAGACGGTTCGGTGATCAGAGCAGACTGCGGTTGAGTGAGCTGAAAGAGCTAATCGATGCAGCAGACGAGACAGTAATTGCCCCCAACTACGTCAGAACGGCATCATTCGTCGACGACTGGGGAGAAGTATGTCGTGGTGTCCGGGGATACAGCAGCATTGGGGCAGTGGTTGGGGCGACCTATCCAGAAGAGGCGAGGACACTCCGGAAGCTGATGCCTTCAACCTATTTCCTGGCTCCGGGATATGGGGTCCAAGGCGGCAATGCGGCTGACGCGGCAGCCTGTTTCAATACCGATGGCTATGGGGCCATTGTCAGTTCCTCACGGGCAATCATGTACGCATATCGCGATGAAACGGGTGGGAACATATGTCCGGAAGAAGAGTTCGATGTGGCGGCTAAGGCTGCCGCGATTGCGATGAAGGAGGATCTCGTTTCTGTTCTAAGACAGAGTGACAAGTGCCCCTGGTGATGGGGTTAATCTTTCGGATTCGTGCCAACAAGCCGGGGGCAATTGGCACGGCATTTGGCCTTAATTGGCAACCCTCGCACTAAGTATGATGGATTGTGTCAGCACCGTATGACAGATTGCAGGCGCCTGACGCCGTGGGAAATATCAGCCCTTTAGCAACTGAATATCTCTGCCAATGTGTTGTAGTTTTCGATTCTTTCCTCGTTGTCGTCGATTCTCTTGAGCAGTTTCTTTTCAGCTTCGCGGTCGAGGCTGAGAGTGAACATGCGCTGCTCGCCATCCGACATCTCAATTATTACTCTCACGACCTGCCACCTCCTCCGACGGCGATTAGCAGGGAACCCCAAGTATCTTCCTCTCGGGTGCACCGAGAAGCCTATGAAGTAGCCCCAAAGGATGTGAGGATGCCAAAGCATTAACGCCGAATAGACAGGATATCCGCCGCAAAGATGATTTCCCCCTACGGCACTGGTGATATGAATTGACGCTTGCCGACCTGAAGGTGCTTGTAGAGGAATCGACGAGGAAGCTTCTGCAGACGGGGACTCCGCCTGTAAGATTTTGGATTCTAGCGGACGTTCTCAAGAAGGATCTCAACGACCCTCCCGTGAGGCGGGTGTTGGAGGAGTTGGCAGTCTATCCCCCGAAGCTCAGACTGCTGAGCACACTGAGGGAGGACGGCACTTGGCCAATACCGAAGCACAAGAAGGACGAAGAGGATGCGGGACCCGGGCCACCCATAGGCTGGACGTTCATCACGATGCTCCGCAATCTCCAGGTGCTCGGAGACTACTATGCAACTAGGGATGATGGGCACATAGGCGCTACCATCGAGAAGATCCTCGGATGGCAGTGCAGTGAGGGGCACATCCCAGGACCATTCAGCGCGGAAATCCCGAGTCCATACTACGCGAGCTTCACACTCAGAAACATGCTCCAGTACGGCATGGATGGCGACCCGAGGATCCGCAAGCTTGAGAGATGGATCCTCGACAAGCAGCGGCCCGATGGCGGCTGGAGCATACCGTTCGTTCAGGACATGCGCTACAGACATCCGTACAAGAGCATGAAGATGCAGGAGTTCGTGGATATCGTCGAGAGCGAAAACCGGCCGCCTTACGACCCAAACGAGTACGTTGACATCCCGAGTTGCATCTGGACCACGGTAATGGCTGTGAGAGCGCTCTCCTGGAGCAAACGGCTGGCGAAGACCGAGGCTGCCAAGCGCGGGGCGGAGTTCTTCCTTGACAGATTCTTCCAGAGGAACTACCATCCATCATACTACCAATCCGAGAAGAACTGGACAACGCTAAAGTACCCGACGTACTACGGGAGCGGCATCGTCGCGCTCGATATCCTATCATACATGGGATACGACCTCAGGGACGAAAGGATGGAGAGGGCGATCCAGTGGCTCGTGAGCGCGCGCTCCGGGGACGGCATATGGCATGTATCGGACAAGCCTAACCTCAAGAAGGACCTGATGGCTTCAGAGGTCGCGGTCACGGTCCTCAATCGCATGTTGTAAGCCCACCTTTGAGTACTGTCGAAGCACTACCCGCCCTGACCGAAACCATGATTTCCACGAAGAACGCTAGTCGCGGGCACACATGAAGGCGGAGATACGAAGCGTCACCGAGTCGTCAACGAGGAAGCTGTTCCAGGTCGCCGACCCGGCCGTGAGACTCTGGATAATCACAGATCTGATGAACGGGGACGAAGACGACCCGTTGTACAGACAGACCGTAGAGGAATGCAGAAATCATCCGGTGCGACGGCGTCTCCTGGAATCGCTCAGAGAGGATGGCACATGGCCGATATCCCCACATAGGCGAAAGGCAGAGGAGAGGGGGCCAGGGCCTCCGGTTGGATGGACGTATATCACGATTCTCAGGAACCTGCACAATCTGGGAGACCTACAGGCCGGGATCGACAAGCAACTGGTCAAAACCGCACTCGAAAGGATTTTGGGATGGCAGCGCGAAGAAGGATACATCCCAGGTCCTTTGACAGACGCTTTCCCCATGCCTCATTACAACGGCTATGCTCTGAGAAACATCATCCAGTTTGGAGAGGAAGAGGACCCCCGGTCGCAGAAGCTCATCCGCTGGCTGTTGAGCATGCAACGAGACGACGGCGGATGGAACATCCCATACATCCAGGATGTTCGGTATCTTCCGCAGTACAAGCACATGAGGTCCAACGATTTCTGGAAGATCGCTGAGAGCAAGGAACGGCCGCCGTATGACCCCAAGGAGTACCAGCATATCCCGAGCTGCCTCTGGAGCACCATGATGGTAGTCAGGGGGCTAGCGTGGAGCCCGAGGATGCGTCACACCAGGGAGTGCAGAAGGGGAGCGGAGTTCTTCCTCGACGGGTTCTTCAAGCGCAACTATCACAAATCATTCTACGGGTCCGAGAGGAACTGGACCGTGCTCCGGCACCCCGCGTACTTCGGCAACGGCCTCTGCGCTCTTGACATCCTCACTGTCATGGGTTACGGCTCCGAAGACGAGAGGATGGAAAAGCCCATTCGATGGCTTCTGGATGCCCGGTCGAAAGATGGATTTTGGTACAAATCGGACAGGCCGGCTCCGGGCAATTACCAATGGATAACAGTGACTGCGCTATGCGCTCTGTCGCGCTTCGCGAAGAGTTACTGATTGCTCACAGGATGATTGTGGTACCGAGTCGTATCCTCCATCCATGGTGTTCCGTCATCAATTGTAAATAGTCGAGACGGATGCTATCTGGGCGGATCATGACCAAGAACTCGGCGGGCACGGACGGCGCGAGAGAGAAAGCGCTCGAAGTCACGGACCTCGTGAAGAGATACGGCGAGTTCCCTGCGCTGAAGGGCATCTCCTTCGCCGTCCGAGAGAGAGAAGTCTTCGGGCTCATAGGGCCTAATGGCGCAGGCAAGACGACCGCGCTTCGCATCATATCGACCATACTCAGGATCACCAGTGGCTCCGTCAGAATGTTCGGTATGGACATCGCGCGGGAACCGCACGAGGTCCGGAAGATACTCAGCTACCTACCAGAGGATGCAGGGGCATACAAGAACCTCTCATCGACGAAACGAGAAGACACATGGGAATGATGAGCATCTTCCGCAGACGCTGAGAGGAATCCGATTCCTGACTGGGCCTCTCCCCGCGGTTCGACATCTGCCGATGGCGCGGCCAGTAATCGTCGGTCACGCGGTTTTCTCGCCGCCCGGACCTCGGTGGGTCAATTCGAGTTCGACAAGGACAGATGCCAGATGGGCGATTTCTGTGCAGTTGAAACGCACCTTTGCCGGCAAACTTTATTAAATAGCTATTTAAATACCGTCAGGCCGGTGGAGATTTTATGGCAGTGATAAAGATAGAGAACGTTGTCGCTTCAACGTCTCTCGGGGGGGAGCTAGACCTTCAGGCAATCGCACTCGCGCTAGATGGCGCGGAATACGAGCCGGAACAATTCCCGGGCCTGATATACAGGCTCAAGGAACCGAAGACGGCGACGCTGCTTTTCAGGAGCGGGAAGGTCGTTTGTACAGGCGCGAAGAGCCTCGAGCAGGTCAAGACCGCAATCAGCAAGGTCGCCAAGCAGATAGAGGCAGCGGGCATAGTGATCAAGATCGAGCCCAAGATAGAGGTGCAGAACATCGTCGCCTCGAGCGACCTCGGCGCGAAGATCAACCTGAACGCTATAGCCATCAGCCTCGGACTGGAGAAGGTGGAGTACGAGCCCGAGCAGTTCCCAGGTCTCGTATACAGGATCGATGTGCCCAAGGTCGTCGTGTTGCTGTTCGGCAGTGGGAAGCTCGTCTGCACGGGCGCCCGCAAGCCTGAGGACGTCGAGGCGGCCGTCGACAAGATCACCGAGGAACTCAAGGCAGCGGGATTGCTGAGATAATCGCAGAGAGAGCTCAAATGCCAGTCCCTGTTCTGGACAACCATGTCCATTTGGAGCCTTGCAAGGGGCGGAACATCGACGCGGTCAAGGATTTCGCACGCGCCGGCGGCACACATCTCATCGTTTCCCATCAGCCGTACGATGAGGTGCGGGTGCACTCGTCCGCTGACTTCCGAAAGAGCTTCGACATCACGATATCGATGGTTGAACGCATCAACTCCGAGACCGAAGTGAGGGCATACGCTACGGTTGGGCCGTATCCCGTCGAGCTGCTGCGCCTAGAGAAGAAGCTTGGCCTCGAGAAGGCAAAGGAGATAATGAACGAGGGCATGGAGATTGCCGCGGAATATGTCCAGGAGGGCAGGGCACTGGCGATAGGCGAGGTAGGCAGGCCACACTTCGATGTGCCCTCTGCCATCATGGAGGCGTCGAACGACATCCTCTCGCACGCGATGGCCCTCGCGCGTGAAGCTGGCTGCGCGATAGTGCTGCACACGGAGGTGGGGTCGAAGGGGACGATGAAAGACCTCGCTAAGAAAGCCGACGACGCTGGACTGGACAGAGGCAAGGTTGTCAAACACTATTCGCCCCCGATCGTCCTTCCCGAGGAGAACTTCGGCCTCATGCCATCCGTTCTCGCAGGAAAGGATGCTGTGCGCGAGGCGCTTTCGAAGGGGCCGAGGTTTATGATGGAGACCGACTTCCTGGACGACCCTTCTCGCCCTGGTGCGGTGATGGCAATCACCACGGTTCCGAAGAGGACGCTCAGATTCCTGGAGCAGGGGTTGATGACCGACGAACAAGCCTACGCGATCCACGCGGACAATCCTAGGAAGACCTACGGCCCGGCTTTTGAATGACCCGAAAAGGACGAATATTCGTCGCAACGAAAACCGTATGAACCTCCTCTAGATATCCCGGTCAATTGAGGATCAGCGGATGGTCGCCGCTCATTTCAAGCATTACGTATTGGCGCTGTCCCACAGGCACGGCTCGCTTGTGATGGTGCAGACCCTGGTTGCGCTTGCGAACACGCTAGCTAACGCGTTCGCGCTCATCTACCTCATAAGACAGGGGCATTCCTACCTCGACTGCGCGAGCTTCATCCTCATCTCGGCAGCGGTCCCGACGCTCATCATGGGGTTCGCATCGAGACCCATCCTGAAGAACTTCCCGGCGTCGATCTCGACTTCGCTGATATGCCTCGCGCTATACTACGTCTCGCTGATGTTTCTCGACGGTTGGCAGCTGGTGCTCATACCACCAATCTTCTTCGGGACGTACATCGCAACGTTCTGGGTGCCGTACTTCGCCCTGGTGATGCACATCACTTCGAAGAAGAAGCGGGGTGCGGGCGTTGGAGCGTACTTCCTCATATTCCCGATGCTGACCACGGTCTCGCCGCTGCTCGGCGGATTCGTCATCACATTCTACTCGTACGAGGCCCTCTTCGCCATGGGAGCTGTGATAACCCTCACAGACCTGTTCTATGTTTCCGGCTTCAAGGTTCTACGGCGCATCAGAAGTAGGATCATCATACCAGAGCTCCTGCAGTCATTGAAGATCAATCTCGTAGGCAAGTTCAACGTCGACCTCGACTTGAAAGGCGTCGACAAACGCATCTGCTCATCCCTTTTCGCAGAGGGCATCCAGGACGGGATCTTCTGGGTCGCGATCCCAATCATCAGCTTCGAGTTCGCCAAAGACGAAGCGACGCTCAGTGGGTATCTATCGCTGTTCGCGCTCTGGGGCGCCGTCGCGACCGTAGCGCTCGGGTATCTATCCGACAGGTTCAAAGATCGCGCGTCCATCGTGCGGGTCGGGGCGGCTTTCGGTGGCGTGAGTGTGCTGTTCGCGGCGTTCGCGAACTCGCCCGAGGAGTATCTCACCGCGATAAGCATCGCCTATTTCTGGATCGCGATGGTGCCGTCGTTCCTCTTCACGATGCTCGTAGACAAACTCGAGAGGTTCAAGAAGAAGGGCGTGCTGCTGCGTGAGTTCTTCCTGAACGGTGGCAAGGTCGTCGGCGTGCTCTTCGTCATCATCGCCCTCCTCCTGGAAGTGAGCTTGATCAGCACGCTCGCTATAGCGGGCATCGCGCTAGCATACATTATAGTGGTGAAGTAGCGACCGCTACGGCAGTATGGAGAACTCTCGGTGTTTCCCGTCGGGTTCCGAGAATTCGACCTCCTTTGAGGTGACTTCCGCGTAAGGCTGTTTGTTCTCGCACCATTCTATCGCCCTTTGCACATCTTCCTCCTCGCCTTCGAAGACCGCCTCAACGCGCCCATCGTCTATGTTCCGCACCCAGCCGACGATGGAAAGGGACTTCGCGCACCTGAGAGTGTTCGCCCTGAAGAACACGCCTTGCACTTTCCCCGCGAACACCACGCGCGCTTTGACCCGCATATGGAAATCAACGGCATCGAGCGATGAAAAAACTATCGGGCGCATGGGATGTGAGGAGCGAAGGGATCTGTCTCCGAAGCGCGCATCTTTCGTTTGTGAAGTTCTGGAACAAGATATTTATACTCACATTGTGATTTATAAAAATGCGCGTGACGCGCGCGAGGGATGCACTTAAGCGGTACAAAGTGCATCAACTCTATGCCTCAGGGATGGTGACAGATCATGATGAGATCGCTAGTCGAAGATGCGCTTGCACGAGAGCCCACGATGGGAGTCGGAGTTGACAGTGATACTGCTGTGTTTCAGGATCAGCGAGTAGACGCTGAGCTCGAACAGATACTCCGCAGCCTCAAGACGAACATAAAGATAATCGGAGTCGGAGGCGCGGGCACGAATACGACGGCACGCATCTACGACGAAGGAGTCGTCGGAGCGGAGGTCTATGCCGCGAACACCGATGCGCAACATTTGCTCGTCCTCCAGGTGCCACACAAGATTTTGCTAGGCCGTAGGGTCACCCGCGGGCTCGGAGCCGGCGCCCTACCACAAGTTGGAGAGGAGGCTGCCAGGGAGGCGGAAGACGACCTCAAAAAGATACTAGCTGACACTCACATCTGCTTCATCACTTGTGGGCTCGGCGGAGGCACTGGCACGGGAGGAGCGCCCGTGGTCGCGCGAATGGCCAAGGAGATGGGTGCTCTCACGATATCAATCGCCACGATTCCCTTCAGAGGGGAGGGGCGCATGAGGATGGAGAACGCAGAGTGGGGGCTCGAACGCCTCAGAGACGCCTCAGACACGGTCATCGTCATCCCCAACGACAAGCTGCTGGACCTCGTACCAAGACTGTCGCTGAATGCTGCATTTAAGGTGGCTGACGAAGTCCTCATGAGATCCATCAAGGGCCTCACCGAGGTCATCACACGACCCGGACTCGTCAACCTCGACTTCAACGACGTCAAGACCATCATGAAGGGTGCGGGCGTCGCCATGATGGGGCTTGGAGAATCTGATGCCCCGGGAGAGGAGCGCATCCTGGAAGCCATAGACCAGGCTATCAACTCACCCCTGCTCGAAGTAGACATAAGCGAGGCGAACGGCGTGCTCGTGGACGTTATCGGCGGAACAGATATGACAATCGCCGAGGCCGAGCGCGCGGCCGAGGAGATACAGTCGAGGGTCGGGCCGAACGCCAGGATAATCTGGGGCGCGGCAGTCGACCCCGCACTGGACAAGACTGTCAAGGTGATGCTGGTCGCGACCGGCGTGAAATCGAAGCAGATTCTCGGCAAGCCATCCGACCGGCGCTTCAAGGGTGCTGGCGACCTGGAAGTAGTGCACTGAAGGTGGACACCCGCCCCTCCGAAACTTTTAAGAGACCTAATCGGCTACGGTCAAAAAGCCGGCGGGCTCGGCCCGCACCTGGCATTTGTCATCGGGTTGATGCTCAATGCACCATGGAGGCGCAACATGAAATCGCTCATCGAGAGTGCCCTTTCGGATGTTGAGGAACAGCAGACAAAGAGAGCTCCCGACCAGTTCCGGTCCTTCACCGCGGAGGACGAGGAACTGCAGATGATTCTGCAGAACCTCAGGACGACCATCAAGATCATAGGCTGCGGAGGCGGAGGCTGCAACACGATTAACAGGCTCGCTGAGGCGGGCATCGTAGGCGCGGAGTTGTACGCTGCGAATACGGACGCTCAGCATCTGCTAATGACGCGCGCGCCGCACAAGCTGCTGCTCGGGAAGCGCGTCACCCGTGGGCTCGGTGCGGGCGCATTGCCGCAGGTCGGAGAGGAGGCCGCCAGGGAGGCGGAGGACGAGATTAAGGCCGCACTCAAGGACTCTGACGTCGTCTTCGTCACGTGCGGCCTCGGCGGAGGCACTGGCACAGGTGCGGCGCCGTTCGTTGCCAAGATTGCGAAGGAGCTCGGTGCGCTGACGATCGCCATATGCACATACCCGTTCAAGGCGGAAGGCGTCATCAGGGCGGAGAACGCTGACTGGGGACTTGACAGGCTCAGAGGAGTGGCGGATACCGTTATCGTCATACCCAACGACAAGCTCATAGATCTCGTTCCCAAGCTCTCGCTAAACGCCGCCTTCAAAGTCGCTGACGAGGTGCTGATGAGGGCGATCAAGGGAATAACCGAGATAGTCACCAAGCCCGGTCTGGTCAACCTCGACTTCAACGACATCAAGACCGTCATGAAGTCCGGCGGGGTCGCGATGATCGGCCTGGGAGAGTCTGACGACGACGACAGGGCCGTCATAGCAGTTACCGAGGCGATAAACTCGCCGCTAATCGAACTTGACATAAGCGAGGCGACAGCGGCACTGGTCAACGTCACCGGCGGGCCCGACATGAGTGTCAAGGAGGCAGAGGAAGTCGCCGAGATAATTCAGTCGAAGATCAACGACAACGCGAGAATCATCTGGGGCGCAGCCGTGGACGAGACCCTGGCCGAGACGATCCGCGTGATGGTTGTCATCACTGGCGTCAAGTCCAAGCACATATTCGGCCCAACGAAGGACAAGAAGGGCCGCGAGTTGGGACTAGACTTTATTAAGTAGTTGCTGTACTAGGAACGGACCGCGATGAGTGACATAGTTGAGAAATCCTGGCACCTCCAGAGAAGGATTGAGGAGAAGACGAAACACATCGGCAAGGGAAAGTACGGCCGTGTGTTTAAGATGGCGCGCAAACCCTCTGGCGAGGAGTACATCCGCATAAGCCAGATAGTAGCGATAGGTCTGATCCTGATTGGCGGGCTGGGCTTCCTGATATACTGGATATTCGAGTACGGATCCGATCTCGTCATGAAGGCTTTCGGATAGCAGAGGCTTAGGAGCATCATCAACTGCGTTGCGAGGGATTGTTTTGGATATCTTTGAGGATGTCGAGCATACGAAGAAGGATGTGGAGAAGAACGCTCCACCTGTCCAGCATTCAGCCAAGACACTGAAACTCATCGTTCAGGATGAGACCAAGAGGAGCATGGCCTCCGGCGATTCAACGGACTTCGACATGGCGCTGAAGGTGCCGGAAGACGGGCTGATGCACACCGTCGTCGTCAAGGTGGACACTGTATTCTCCGCGACTGAGGAAGGGTCTCCTGAATGGTTCGTGAAGCTCCATGACCCGCTCGGGGTCGTCTGGGAGAACACGCCCTCGGCGGAGCAGGAGGAGGAACGCGCGTTCGACATCATGCCCGGCCACGAGAAGACTTTCACACTCAGCATAACATCGCCCACAGGCGCGAGGTTCGGCGATAAGATAACCGTCCTCGTCAACGTGAGCCTGAAGGACGATCCGAGCGTCGCGGACGTTGCCACCCTTCTGGCTTCTGCTAGGCAGTCGATACTCGCCGTGAAGACGTCGATAGGCCATGAGAAGACCGTCGCGGACTCGCTGGCCAGCAGAGCAAAGGGCAAGCCGATAGGCGTCTTCGCGATACTGTCGCCCGCGACCATACGTGGATACGTCTTCGTCGAGGCGATGAACACGGACGCGTTGCGCGAAGTAGTCAAGGGTGTTCGCCGCACCAGGGGGCTCGTCAAGGGAGAGACGAGCTTTGCGGAGATAGAGCACTTCCTCACGCCCAAGCCGATAGTGTCCGGCATAGTCGAAGGAGACATCGTCGAACTGATAGCGGGACCATTCAAAGGAGAGAAGGCCCGGGTCCAGCAGATCGACGAATCCAAAGAGGAGATCACTGTCGAATTGTTCGAGGCAATGGTTCCCATACCAGTCACGATACGAGGCGACCACGTCAGAGTGCTTGAGAAGGAGAAGTGAGTCAGATGCCAGAGAAACTCGAGGTTCTTGTTGACGGGGGCAAGGCAACGCCAGGCCCGCCGCTCGGTCCGGCGCTCGGTCCGCTCGGAGTCAATGTCATACAGGTAGTGAGCGCGATAAACGAGAAGACCAAGGCGTTCATTGGGATGAAGGTCCCTGTCACGCTCACAGTAGACTCAAAGACGAAGGCGTTCGACATCAAGGTGGGCACCCCACCGACGACCGCACTCATCTTGAAAGAGATCGGGCTGGAGAAGGGCAGCGGCAAGCCAAATTCGGATTTCGTTGGCAATCTGACGGTCCAGCAGGCCACTAGGATCGGAGAGATGAAGAAGGACTCGATGCTCGCCAAAGACAAGAGGGGGCGCTTTAGGGAAGTCGTTGGCACCTGCGTCTCCATGGGCGTTACCGTCGACGGCAAGGACCCGCGAAAGGTTATCGCCGAAATAGACGAAGGCGGGTACCAGGGCCTGTTCTGAACCGCCGATTCACCCGAACAGCGGTAGCATTCTATTGCACATCAGCAGTAGGCTTCATTCTGTCCATCTTGAGACGCACGGCCTCGCAGGCGATTGTTATGACATCCATCGTCGGGGCTGCAGGCGGACAATACGCGGTCTCCAGCTTGGCGAAGTCGCGGGCGGTCATCCCCGCCTGCATGGCGACGGCGAATGCGTTGACTCTCATATGCACTCTCGATTCGCCCACGATTTGAGCGCCGAGTATTCGTCCGTCCTTGGGGTGCGCCAGCACCTTGACGTAGATCTCCTTCCTGCCGGGGAAGTAGTCAGGAAGCGTGAATCCTCTGACCTTGCCGATGATTGGCTTGATGCCTGCAGCCTCAAGCTGTGAGCTCGTGGGTCCGACGGCAGCCACCTGGCAACCGAACGGTTCGGTTGCCCTCGTCTGCAGGAATCCTTTGGGCAGCCGCTCGTCGCCGCCCGCGGCGTTCGCGCCCGCGACCATGGCCATTTTGACAGCTATTGTGCCGAGCCCGCTCACTGTCGGCTTGCCGGTGACGAACTCAGGATATTCAGTGCAATCGCCCACGGCGTACACATCGTTGATACGGGTCTCACACCTGTCGTTTACAACGATCTGCTTGGTCGGGCCCATCTCGCAGCCAATCTCCTTGGCCAGCCGAGTCTCCCCTCTCTGGCCTGTCGCGAAGACGATCACATCGGCGTAGAACGTGCGCTCCTCGCCGGTCTTGCGGTCGTTCGCGACTACGCAGTTGGCCCGCTCCTCGCCGAGTACCTCGGTTGCTTCGTATTCGGTAAACATGTTGACGCCGTCGCGAGCGATAGCATTGGCCATTATCTGAGCCAGGTCATCATCGACCATGGCGAGTATGCAATTGTCAAGATACTCGATGATTGTGACCTTGCATCCCCGTATCATCAGCGCCTCGGCGACCTCGAGGCCGACCAGCCCGGCTCCGATCACGACCGCGCGCTTCCCCTTCGATGCAAGCGACTGAATGCCCCTAGCGTCCTCAATGGTTCTCAGGACAAAGACCCCGGGCTTGAGGCCGCTCTGTCCTTCGCCCTCCACGAGCGCGCCCTTGACTGGAGGCACGGACGCACTTGCCCCGGTTGCCAACACGAGGGAATCGTACGGCATCTCGGCCTTTCCCCCTTCTGCGTTGAGGACATGCGCAATCTTGCCAGCAGAATCGATCCCCGTGACGCTTGCACCCAATAGGATGCCTATCCGACTCTTCTTCAACCGCTCCTCAGGCGCCTCAATCAGGTTGGTCAGTTCGGGTATCACGCCGGATATACCATACGGAAGTCCACAGCGGGAGTACTGGGGATACGTCTCGCGTTCGATGATCGTTATCTCCGCGTTCCTGTCGGTCTTCCTGGCAAACTGGGCAGCAGTTCCTCCGCCGCAACCACCGCCCACTATGACGATCTTCCTCGCCAAGCGTGCTTCCCCCTTTTAGCGAAAGGGATAGCGATTGAAAGGGTTAAATCATTCCCGACCCTTCTCCGGCAAACGCCGCGGATGGAGCCGGAGGAGTTCGTACCAGCGCTGGCCTCATCCAAAAGCCTTATAAACCATATTCGCATTCGCTCACTTCCCCAGGAATGTAGGAGAGCCCGGTGCTCGCATGCACTACATCGGAGGGATACACCGTGACGGATCAACGCCTCGTTGAGATAATCAAGAAACTTCAAGCCGAATCGAAGAAACGCAATTTTGTAGAGACGGTAGAGCTCGCGATAAACCTGAAGGATATCGATCTGTCCAATCCTAAGAACCGTATTCAGGAGGAGATAATCCTCCCTCACGGTCGTGGCAAGACTATCAAGGTGGGCGTCTTCGGAGGCTCCGAGATGGCGGTCAAGGCCAAGGGTATGGCGGATGTCATCGTACAGCCAGAGGAGATAGAGGACCTCGCCACCGACCGAGCGAAGGCGCGCAAGTTCGCGCGCTCGAGCGACTACTTTGTGGCTGAGGCGCCACTCATGCCGACCATCGGCAAACGCCTCGGCATAATACTCGCCCCGAGAGGCAAGATGCCGAAGCCGATCCCCCCAGGTTCCGACCCTGGGGCGACCATCGAGAAGCTCAAGTCGAGCGTGACCGTCAGGACCAGGGACAAGTTGACATTCCATCTGCCGGTCGGGGCCAAGGACATGCCGCCGGAGCATCTGGCAGAGAACATAGATGTCGTCCTCGGACGAATCACAACCAAACTCGAGAGGGGCAGGCAGAACATCAGGTCGGCCTATGTCAAGACCACCATGGGTCCATCATACAAGGTGATCTGAGATGAGCGCTCATATCGCACCCTGGAAGAAGGAGGCGGTCGCTAAGCTGGCGACGCACATCTCCGACAGCAAGGTCGTCGGCATAATAAACATCAGGGGAGTCCCCGCACCGGCGTTTCAGACTATGCGGTCCAATCTGAGGGAGCATGTACAGATTACGATGCTCAAGAACTCGCTGATGAAGCTGGCGCTTCAGGAGGCGAGCAAGAAGCGTGGGGGCATAGATGACCTCGTGTCTTCCATCGATGACCAGTGCGCGATTGTCACCTCGGACCTAAACCCGTTCAGGCTATGCAAGCAGCTCAACAGCACCAAGACCAAGATGCCTGCGAAGGGCGGGGAGACATCGCCGGAGGACATTGAGATCAAAGCGGGGGACACTCCGTTCAAACCCGGACCCGTAGTGGGCGAGCTGCAGAAGGCGGGCCTTCCGGCAGCCATCGAACAGGGGAAAGTGGTGATAAAGAAGGACAAGGTGCTCGTAAAGAAGGGTGGGGAGATTCCTCGCGAAGTGGCTCTGGTCCTATCCAAACTCGAGATATTCCCTATCACTGTCGGTCTCGACCTCCGCGCGGTGTTCGAGGACGGCACCGTTTATGCCAAGGATGTGCTAGAGGTGGACGACCTCGAATATCTTGCCAGAGTGCAGCTCGCGGCGACGAGCGCGCTCAACCTGTCAGTGTACGCAGGATACGCGACGGCAGTCTCCTTGAGGCCGCTGCTGGCAAAGGCGCACACCAGCGCGCTCAACCTCGCCGTGAACTCTAGCGTTGTCAACGCCGAGACGATCAAGCTCATGCTCGCAAAGGCGGGTTCCCAGATGCTGGCCGTGGCTTCGCGGGCGCCAGAGGCGCTCGATGAGGAGCTCAAGAAGGCCATGAGCGGCGCGCCTGAAACCCCGCCAAAGGACGACGACGAGGGCGACTCTGGGAAGAAGGACGATAAGGGCAAGAAGGACGAGGAGAAGGTCTCCGAGGAAGAGGCCGCGGCCGGCCTCGGAGCGCTATTCGGATAATTTAGCTAAAGGAGGCAAAAGAATGGAGTATGTGTACAGCGCAATGGTCCTGCATTCGGCCAAGAAGCCGGTGACAGAGGAGAACATAACGAACGTGTTGAAAGCTGCGGGCGTCGAAGTAGACGCGACCCGGGTCAAGGCCCTAACGGCTGCCCTGGAAGGCGTCAACATCGACGAGGCGATCGCCACAGCCGTGGCAGCGCCAGCAGCGGCACAGGCACCCGCTGCGGGACCCGACGCAAAGAAGGAAGAGAAGAAAGAGGAGAAGAAGGAGGAGAAGGTTTCCGAAGAAGAGGCTGCGGCTGGTCTCAGCGCTCTGTTCGGATGATCGTGAGCCTCCGATCTCCCCAGAGATCTTAAAACCCTTCTTTACCGCCGGGATCCGGCACCGGGCTATGACCGCAGCTCAAGCGCCTGCTCAGCGGAGCTTATACCAGTCCGTTCAATTCTGTTCTAGCATCTGGTTGACTTCTCTCTCGAACATCGTCACGAGCTCTTGGCCCATCTCCTTCCTCAGGTCTGGAGGCACCATGGATAGGCCCAGCTTCGCACCGCCTTTCGCGAGCTTCAAAACGGCGATTGCTTCGTGAATCTTGGCGTCCATAAGCATCCTGACGGCATCCGTCAGCTCCTTCCTGAGCGCTGGGTCAGCGTCGATTTTCTGCCGTATGTGCTTCTTTATCTCGTCCCGGACGAGGTCCTGCACTGCGTCGACGAACAGAGTCTCGGAACTCAGCATGCTCTTCGTGCCCTTGACTAGCGAGTTGATGAGGTCGTCTTCGGAAGGCGTCCTACCACCGCCCCTTCGACCGCTCTATTAGGATAAATCGTTTGCCCCCTGACAGCGACGCCGCCGTCCCCGCAAATCGTTTAAAATACGGAGAAGTCAATAGCGAGAGCTGGCCAGGCTGAGTCAGATGTGGGACGCTATAGGCAAGAGTGTGTTCAAGGATCAGAGGACCCTCTCGTTCGACTACGTCCCCGCGAAGCTGATGCACAGGGAGGCGCAGATGAAGAAGCTCATCATGCTATTCCGGCCGGTCCTCGACTCCAACTTCTCCCAGAACGCCGTGCTGATTGGCAGCGTCGGCACGGGGAAGACCGCGACATCGAAGCGCTTCTGCATTGACCTCAAGGAGTACGGGGAGAAGCATCAGAAAGCCATCGACTGGACGATCGTGAACTGCAGGCAGAGAAACAGCGAGTCTAGCGTCATACTCCAGATAGTGAACCACTTCCAGCCGAACTTCCCCGACAGAGGATTCTCCATCGCGGAGATGCTACGCATACTGAGGAAGGATCTCGAGAAGCGCAAGGTTCATCTCGTTATAGTCCTCGATGAGGCCGACGTGCTGCTCAAGAAGGCCGGGTCAGACATTATATACAAACTGACGCGGTTCGGCGAGGAAAAGGTCGAGGGAAGGGAGTTCATATCGCTGATACTGATCTCCCAGAAGAACGTCCTGGACCTCTTGGACGCTGCCTCAGTAAGCACATTCAAGCGAACGAACGCAATCGAGTTCGGGAAGTACAACTGCGAAGAGCTGAAGGATATCGTCACCCAGAGGGCTGGGCTGGCGTTCCACGAGGGCGCCGTCAGCGACGACACCGCGGACATCGTCGCGGAGGTCGCCTCCGAATGGGGCGACGCGAGGTTCGCCATAGAGATTCTCGAAAAGGCGGGAATGCTGGCGGACGAGGAAGGGGCGGAAGAAGTGTCCGTGGAGCATGTAAGGGGAGCCAAGGCGGAGGCGTACAGTTCGATTACCGAGTCGAAATTGGCGCCCCTTGACAAGCATCAGAAGCTAACTCTGCTGGCGATTGCTCGTAGCTCGAAAGGCAAGGCATTCGTTACCACGAAGGACGTCGAGTCGGCCTACAAGGTCGCATGCGAAGAGTGGAATGAGAAGGCGAGGGCCCATACTGCATTCTGGGGTCTCATGAAGGACCTCGATACGCTGGGCATTGTAAGCGCTAAGAAGAGCGGCCCCGGGATATCTGGGAAGACAACAGTAATCAAGTTACTCGACATCCCGGCGAAAGTGCTTGAGCAAAAAGTGACTCAGATGATGAGTGACGAAGAATGAGCGGTCCGTCTCTGGGAATGCTGACACGTAACGGACACTTTTATATAGACCTGCCTCAGTCGGGATGATTGGCGGAGGATGGAGTGGTTGAACGAGAACAGGACCGCCCTTGAACTAATAGAATTGGAGCAAGGCTTGTGTTACATTGTCAGGGAGCGCAAGCCCTTCTTGGCCTTCGCCCTCTTCGAGCACGAGATGGCTGATGGACTTCAGGGGTTGTGCGTCACGCGGCAGTTCCCAGACAAGCTCCGGAATGCATTCACCATGGGTGACGCGCGCGTGATTTGGCTCAGCCACACTCCCGGGACGGATCATCACAATCCGACAAGCATCGGCACTTTGGCGACGATAATATCCTCTTTCATCGAGCGATACGAGAGTTGCGTAGTCATAATCGACGGGTTGGAGTACCTGGTTATCAACAACGGCTTCCAGCAGGTCCTCAGATTCTTGGAGCACGTGAACGAGCAGGTGATGCAGAGCAAGTCGACCGTTCTGATCCCAATCAGCCCGAACGCGTTCAGCGAGAAGGAGCTCGCGCTGCTTGAGAGGAATGTAGAGGTCGTCGAGCAGCCCGCGATGAGCGTTGCTCTGGAGAAGGACCTCACGAGCCTCATAGACCAGTACAGATGACCTTTCTAACTGGGACACACCGCCTGCTGCGATTGACGGCGACGGCCGTGGCTGCCAAACATTTAGAACGGCCGACGTGATTCAGGCAATGATGAGGAAGACTCCACTTCACGCGGAACATGTATCTGCTGGCGCCAGGATGGCCGAGTTCGCTGGCTGGGACATGCCGATAATGTACACATCGGTCATAGAGGAGCATCTGACGGTCAGGCAACGCTGCGGCATGTTTGACGTGTCGCACATGGGCGACGTGATAATCCGCGGAGACGGCGCCGCGGAGCTCGTAGCGAAGCTCATGACCAACGACGTCGCCGACGCGCCTCTTGGAAGATGCGTGTATTCCCACATGCTGGACGACGACGGGCACATCATCGATGACACTATCGCGACGCCGCTCGCCGTCGAGGAGTTCCTGATGGTGCCAAACGCAGCCACCACGAAGAGAGTCGTCGAATGGATCCGTTCGCGTTCAGACGGACAGGATGTCCTCGACCTCTCGAACGAGATTGCAACAATCGCTGTTCAGGGGCCTTCCGCAGGCTCAGTGATCGCCGATCTGACCGCTGCCAAGACCGAAGATATCCGCCCGTTCTGGGGCGCGTTCGTCGCCTTGGACAACGTTGCCTGGAGCGGACTTCCGTCGAGCTGGCTTTTCAAGGGCCGGGAATTCCTCGGAGATGGGAAGGGCGTCCATGTGTATCTGTCGAGAACTGGATACACTGGCGAGGATGGGTTTGAGATAGCGTGCGACAACGCAGCGGCCGTCGCGGTCTGGAGAGCGCTCATGGCTCATGGCGGAAGACGTGGCCTAAAGCCGACCGGCCTCGGGGCGAGGGATACTCTCAGGCTGGAGAAGGGGTTGCTTTTATCAGGCACGGATTTCGACGGCGCGCAGACGTCGCTGCAGACAGGGCCGCCCTGGGTGGTCAAGTTCGGGCATGAGTTCACAGGCAAGAAGGCTCTCGAGCAGCAGAAGTTGGCCGGCGGATACTCCAGACTGGTAGGCATCAGCATGCTGGGTCGAGGCATACCCAGGCATGGTTACGAAATCCAGTCTGGGTCCGCCGCCGTAGGCATGGTGACGAGCGGCACGATGTCCCCGGTGTTGAAGAGAGGCATAGCGCTCGGGTATGTACCTCAGGACTGCTCTGAACCAGGGACAGAGGTGCGAATAAAGGTCAGGAACGACCTCGTCAACGCGGAGGTCGTCAAACCCCCTTTCGTCAAGAGGGAACGGAAATGAAGGAATTGATAGAGAAGATGATACGGATACCAGGGGTCTCCGGTTACGAGGATAGTATCCGGGAATACATAAGAGCGCAGGTCGAGTCAATGGGAGCGACCATCGAGGAGGACAACATCGGCAACCTCATAGCGACCGTTGGCACAAAGGGACCACGCATAGTGTTCATAGCGCACATGGACGAGCTCGGCTTCGTCGTCACGAACATCGAGGAGGACGGCTCCCTCCGCATTCGAAAAGTAGGCGGGATCGACGACCGTACACTCGTTGGCAGGGTAGTGGAGATAGCTACTCAGAAGGGCACTGTGACCGGTGTGCTCGGCCTGAAACCACCACACCTCATGACCGAGAGCGACGACAGGAAGAAAGTCGTCAGCTGGGAGGATGTCAGAGTCGATGTGGGAACCCGTTCCAGGAAGGAGACGGAGAAGCTCGGCGTGCGCGTTCTGGACGCGATGGTCTTCAAGAAGGACATCGCCTACATCGGAAAGGACGTGATCTGCTCCAGGGGAGTGGACGACCGCGCGGGCTGCGCGATACTCCTCGACGCGCTAGAGAAGCTACGAGGCAAGAAACTCGCCGCGAGACTCACCTTCGTATGGAGCGTTCAGGAGGAGATAGGTCTCAGGGGCGCCAAGGTCATAGGCTTCCAGATGAAACCTGAGTACGTATTCGCGGTCGACACCATGACGACGACAGACGGCCCCATGCAGGGGAACACCTACGAGAAGATACTGGTCGGCGGTGGACCCGCCCTTAGGATGTTCGATAGCGCGGCAATCGCATCGCCCAAGTTGAGGAAGATGATCGAGGGCATCGCGAAGAGGGCCAAGGTGCCACTCCAGTGCGGTTCTGGCGGCGGGGCAACGGACGGAGCCGCGATACAAGAGTTCGGAGCGCTCGTCATGCCAGTGGGCATACCGATGAAATACACCCACTCGCCGACGGAGTGCGCGAGCCTCAAAGACATGGGCAACACCTCGCGATTGCTGGTGTTGATAGCGGAGCACTTGTCGAAAGCGCCGAAGACGAGGTGACCGCTCTGCGCGCGAAAGCCGAGGAGCTGCTGAAACGACTGGTCAGGCTCAAGAGCGCCGAAGACGACGACGCCCTGCCTCTTGCGAAGTTCGTCTCCGATTACCTGGTCGGCCTCGGACTCGAGCCCAGCCGACACGGGGACGCTGATAAGCCGGCCTTGTTCGCCAGAACTGGCAACGGCGGGGTCGTCCTATCTGGGCATCTGGACACAGTTCCAAAAGGCAAGGGCTGGACGAAGCAGCAGGCCGAAGTCTTGGACGGCGTCATGTATGGCAGGGGTGCGGCGGACATGAAAGGCGGATGCGCCGCGATACTCCTGGCAGCAGAGGAACTCGCCAAGGAAGAGACGCCGTTCGCGGTCTGCTTGACACTAGATGAGGAGATATCGATGAATGGGGCCCTCGCAATCGCCCAGGCGGGCCTTCTCAGAGATGCCCCTGCGGTCCTTGTCGCAGAGCCAACCGCCTTCGACATAGTCGTGCGAGAGAAGGGGCTGATTCAGTTCGCCATCAAGACCACGGGCAAGAGTGCCCATGCTAGCATGCCTATGCTCGGGGAAAACGCCGTCACCAAGATGACGGCGCTCCTGCAGAGAATCGGTGACCTCCAGAAAATACCGGAGAACCCGTTCGAGGAGCTCACCCTGTGTGTAAGCAAGATCTCAGGCGGGACACAGGTCAATGTCATCCCGGACAGCTGCGAGGCAGAGGTGGATTCGCGATTCCCTCCGGACATGACGGGCGAGGGGGTTCTTGATCTGGTCAGAGAGAGACTCGGTGAGGCGAAGTACGAGCTGAAAACCTTGCACCTGCTGGAGCCGGTGGAGACCGATCCAAACCTTCAGGCGGTGAAAGTCCTGCACGATGTGGTTGGCGAAGAGGCGCAGATTCTGAGCTTTCCGTATGCCACTGAGATGGTGATGTTCAAGAGGGACAACTCGGCACTGATGGTCTGCGGTCCGGGTGAGCCTACCCAGGCTCATGTGACAGACGAACGCATCAAGATCGACCAGGTCGTCATTGCGGCAGGCATCTATCGAAATTACTGCAGACGCATGGCGGACCGGGGATGACGGTCAATCCGGTCACGGATATACCCTAGCTACCGTTCTTGGGAACGGAATTGAATCGCGGATGTGCTCCAGCTTGCAGACCCAGGTGACCATGCGCTCCAGGCCAAGGCCGAATCCGGAGTGAGGAACAGATCCGTACTTTCTGAGGTCGAGGTACCACTGATAGTTGTCCAGGCTCTCGCCTTTGTCCTTTAGTCTCTCAATCATGAGAGCGTTGTCTGTCTCCCTCTCGCTTCCGCCGATGATTTCCCCATACCCCTCTGGCGCCAGCAGGTCGCTGTTTTTGTATGTCCTTGGATCGTCGGGGTTCCCCTTCATGTAGAACGGCTTTAGTTCCTTCGGGTAATTCACAATGAACAGCGGAGTCTCCCTGTCCTTGGTCAGCGCTCGCTCTTCAACTGCTCCTAGGTCCGAACCCCACAGGGCATCGAAGCCGTTCTTCTGCAGGTATTCCATGGCCTCCGCATATGGCATTCTGTCGAACGGGGGCGCGATCTTCCTCAGGGTGGCTGGATCCCGCCCGAGGAGCTGCAATTCAGCGGGGCATTCGTCGGCCGCACATTCCAGCATCGCTGCCACGAGCTCCTCCTGCACCTTCATGTTGCCTTCATTGTCGACCCAAGCGGCCTCCATCTCGAGGTGCCAATACTCGGCCAGATGCCTCGGAGTGCGGGATTTTTCAGCCCTGAACGAGGGCGTGAGAGTCCAGACCCGCTCACAGGAGAATATCAGCGATTCGAGGTAAAACTGCGCGCTCTGAGAGAGGAATGCTATCCTGTCGAAGTACTTGATTTGGAACAGCTGTGTGCTGTCTTCAGATGCGACGCCTGTGATCATCGGAGGCGTCACCTCCACATAGTCGTTCTCGTGGAACCATTCTCTTCCACCGCGAAGCATGGCAGCTTTGACCCGCATCACCGCCGTCTGTTCGCGTGAACGAATCCAGAGATGGCGCTGGTCGAGGAGCAGCTCCGTGCTCTGGTATTCGGTTATGGGGAACGGTTCGGAGAACGCGACCACTTTGAACCCAGAGGCGCGTATCTCGAGCCCGCCTGGTGCGCGATTGTCCTCTGCCAGCGTTCCCTGAACCTCTACCGCGGATTCGATTCCAGCATTGGACGCGGATTCGAAATCTCCGTCGGAAACGGTTCCCTTCTTGACGGTCGTCTGGACAATCCCTGTCGAGTCCCTGATGACTGCGAATACAATGCCGCCGCTGCTACGGGTCCTGTATATCCAGCCCCTTATTCTCACTGGCATATCCAGCGAATCTCCGGACAGGACCTGCTTGATGGATTGCATCCAGATGCTGAAGCTCCAGACCGAATATAAGACCTTCGGAACCGTAGGAAGCGACTTATCGGTGAAGCAGTCTTACGATTGACCGTGAGGATAAGGCTGGCGCGGCTGGACGATCTCCCATCGATAATGCACACCGAGAACTCGTGCTTCGGTGAGGAAAGCTTCGACACGAGCGTTGTACACGCCTTCCTAGTTCGAAAGGATTCCTTCGTCCTGGTGGCCGTTGACGACGCGAGTGTCATAGGCGTCGCCATGTGCCACTGCTCCGAGCGGCTCTCCCGAGGCAGGATCGCCTCCGTGGCAGTGGTGGGCAATCACCAGGGCAAGGGCGTTGGCACGACGCTCATCGAAGCTTGCGAAAGAGAGTTCCGCAAGAGGGGCATAACCAGATTCACATTGGAGGCCGCATTGGACAACGTGCGAGCCGTAAGGACCTACCTGTCGAACGGCTATCGAATAATGTGCACGATCAACGACTACTACTCCCACGGCAGGGGAGCGTACTACATGGAGAAGGATGTCACCATGGAGGGAAAGAGAGTCAAGGTCAAGGTCTCCTGACGGAGACCTCGAACGGCATTTGGTTGATGGCCCAGACCTTGCCGCCATCAACGGCGGTTTTGCTCGTAAGGCTGCTCGCGTTCGTGTCTCTCAGTATGTTCGCCTCATATGCGGAGATGGCTCTCTCAATCTCAGGATGGGCGACATACTCTACCTCCACTAGCTCCCCGAATTCAAGCCCCATCTCCTTCCGCATGTGCTGTATTCGCCTCACGACCTCTCTCGATAGGCCTTCCAATTTGAGCTTGGAGCGCATCGCGGTGGACATGTACACGTGCACGACACCGATGCTGGCATGTGAGTATCCCGACTTCTCCTTCTCGGAGACGATCACATCCTCTTCAGATATATCGAAACCGCCTATACGTATCCTACCTGAAGCGGCTAGGTGTTTCGCCATCTCGTTGCCATCGATCAGCTCCATCAACTTCGCGACCTCAGCAGCCGATTCCTTCAGACGAGGGCCGAGCGCGCGAAGGTTGGGGGCGAGAGCGTATTCTATCATGGACTCCCTCGACTCGATGCACTCGACTCGTTTCACATTCAACTCGTCGGCGATCATCCGCTCATATCGTCTGAGCACCCACATGCCATCCTCTCCCGCAGCGATGACCGCCTCCTCCAATGGCTGTCTCAACTTGATACCCGCCTTCTGTCGCGCGAGACGTCCGGCTTCTACCGCTTGGCGTACGAGAGACATCTGTGACTCGAGGACGCGGTTGACAGCGTCGCGGTCGGCGACGGGATAGTCCTCGAAATGCACGCTGTCAAGAGGGCCTCTCAGGCTCTTGTACAGTCCTTCTGAGAGGAACGGCGTTATCGGGGCCATGGCCTTCGATACCGTCCTGAGGCACTCGTGCAACGTGCTATATGCAGAAAACCGGTCTTCGGGATCGCTCTCCTGGAGGAACCTCCGCCGTGAGCGCCTCAGGAACCAGTTGCTCAGGTCGTCAACGAAGGCGGTTATGGCTCGAACCGCCCTGTGCACCTCAAGCGACTCGAACGCTCTTCTCGACTCCATGACGGTTGTGTTGAGGCGGGAGGTGATCCACACGTCGAGATCGTGGGTTTTCCTCGGGAGTGACTCGCCCCTGTATCCTATGCGATTGGAATTGGTTGCGAAGAACGAATACACGTTCAGTAGTGTGGTCAGAGTACGTATCATGCTTTGTCGGACGTTTTCTTTGGAGAACTCGACTCCCTGCCATACGGGCGCGCTCAGCAAGTACAGCCTTGACGCGTCCGCTCCGACAGTCGAGAACACCTCGTCAGGATAGACAAGTGCTCCACCGGGGGCTCCGATCTTCCTCCCCTTATCGTCAGAGACCTGACCCATGACCAGAACGGACTTAAAGGCTGGTGAATCGAACAGAAGCGTTGCCAGGACATGCTGCGTATAGAACCAGCCACGGGTTTGGTCTGCGGACTCGCTTATGAAATCGACCGCGCGGTGAACATCGAATTCCTCCATGTTCTCAAATGGGTAATGGTACTGGGCGAAAGGCGCGCATCCCGAGTCGAACCAACAATCGAGGACGTATATCTCCCTGGTCATCGAAGCGTCGCATTCCGGGCATCTCAGATGGACCGCGTCGACGTAGGGCCGATGCAGATCCATGTTCGCCGGTACCGGATCAATGGAGTGCTGTTTGAGCTCCTCCACGCTACCGACGCACAGCTCGTGGCCCGAAGCGCACCTCCATATTGGCAGAGGAGTGCCCCAGTACCGCGAGCGGCTGACCACCCAATCCTTGGCCTCGTTGACGAAGTTGCCGAAACGGCCACGTTTATACGAGCTTGGAACCCAGCGTATCTCCTCATTTATCTCCCGCATTCTCTCGCGAGCGCCTGCGGCGGCAACTATCCAGACGTCCATCGGCCTGTATATCAGAGGCGTGTCGCACCTCCAGCAGAACGGATAGGAATGGCGTATGAGCCCCCACTTGAAAAGGCGGCCAGACGATTCCAGCATGCGAATGATCTCAGCGTCGGAATCGCCTGCCACCTGCCCATTGAGCTCAGGGATGGCGTCGGTGAATCTGCCAGAGTCGTCCACAGGGTCGAATATCTCGCTGCCCTTCTCCAGGGCGATGTCGTAGTCTGCCGTTGCATATGCTGGAGATATCTGAACGACCCCGGTTCCGTCCGATTCAGGGACCTCGTCCGAATGAACTATCTTGAAGGCGTTATCACCGCCCTTCGAGAATTCGAACAGCGGCTCGTACTCTCTTCCGAGGAGCGACCCGCCGCTGATCGTCTCGATCACCCTTGCCCCAGGCAGCAGCCTCTCGGCGTGAACGCGTCCGAGTGTGAATCTCTCCCCGTCGACCTCGACCACGACATATTCCCAGTCCTTTCGGACAGCGAGGAATGTGTTCGCCACGAGAGTCCACGGACTAACCGTGTAGGAGAGTATGCTGGCATCCATACCCTTGATCTTGAACCGTGCTATCACACTCCTATCCTCAGTGTCCTTGAACCCGAGCGCAACTTCGTGGCTGCTCAGTGTCGTGCCACACCGGTAGCAGTACGGCGCCACGTGGCGGCCCATAGTTAGCAGTCCGTTCGAATGAAGTTTTTTGATGGCCCACCACACGCTCTCGATATACTCGTTCGACATCGTCAGGTATGCGTTGTCGTAGTCGAGCCAGTAGCCGATCCTCTGGCTCATCTGCTCCCACTCCACCTTGAACCTGACGACCCTCTCCCTACATAGGGCGTTGAACTCTTCGATCCCGTACGATTCAATCTCAGCCTTGGTCTTGAGGGCGAGATCCCTCTCCACCTCGATCTCCACAGGCAGGCCGTGGCAGTCCCAGCCCGCGATGTACGGGACTATCTTTCTGCCGTTCATCATCTCGTAGCGCAGGCACGCGTCCTTAACCGCGCGCGGTAGAGCGTCCCCTATGTGGGGGCGGTTCCTCGTGGTGGGCGGGCCTTCGCAGAACACGAACGGGGCACTCGAGGCCATGCGGTTCACCGCCTTCTGATGTACGTCCCGGTCCCGCCAGTAGGAGAGTATCTCCTCCTCAAGCATGGGGAATGTCTCCCCAGCAGGTTCCCGATAGTACTTTGTCATCTCCGTGACTCCTCCAAAACGGAAATCTTCAACTCGGCAATGGGCAAGCTAGAATCAGCTAATGATAGCTATAATGAACGTTAGTGCCGAGTTCATCGAAACGCTTGCAGTGCCCAGATTGTATATAATACTTGGCCGAAGCGAGCCTTGATGAACCATTCGCGCAAGTACTGGCCGCTAGCCACATACTCGAGCGGGCGTGTCCCTGGCCACTCAAAACGCAAAGAATCGGCGCGAGAAAGTTCTATATAATAGAGGAGGCATAGCGCGGCACCGTGCATACCATGGCCAGGGTCGGTACCCAAGGCCGATGGGGTGAACACGAATGGAAGAACCCTTGTGCAACGTGGAGTTTCTGAAGAGCAGCGCCGCATATGTGGCTAGAGTTCAGAGCGATCTGGGCGGGATGCGCGAGTACCGAAGCACGAGCCTCGAGGAAATCCTGGAACAGGTCATCATAGACCTTCAAGAGGAGTTTGAGGGAGCACGACTCTGAAGCCGGCGTGAATGCGCACAGCAGCATGCACGGGGTTGGTTGCCGACGCTTCCAGGCACGCCCATGTTCATCCAGAAGACTTGGGATACCACCGTAAGCCAAGCCATTGCTGGATCGATACTAGACGCCAGGGGGCGTTCGCATGGAAGAGAAGGACAAGAAGGAGTATGAAGAGGTCATATCGTCGTACTATGGCGAGGACCAGGTTACCGCCCTTATCACGTTCAAGATAGACACCAAGGGCTCTGACGACGTCGCCAGAAGAATCGCCGACAGCAGCGACATCGAGGATGTGTTCTTGGTCACTGGCGACACGGACATCATTGCCAAGGCCAGATTCCCCAGCTATGCTGCGCTGAAGAAATTCATCGTCAACGATGTCGCAGATATACCGGGAGTCAAGGAAACGAGAACCTTCATGGTAGTGACGACCTTCAAGGAGAAAGGTAAGGTCATCCGAGACGCCGATGAGGAAGACTCGAAAGAGTAGAGGACTGGATGTCCTGCATGAGGTTCAGGAAGTGTGATTATTATGGATGCGGAGACGAGATTGAGACAGATAATGGAAGTTCTAGACCAGCTTGCGGAGGACACCTCCGTGCCCAGGAACATCCGGAGAGGGGCCACGGAGGCCAAGGATAGGCTTCAGCAGAAGAGCGAGGCGCTCGACATTAGGAGCGCCAGCGCGATCATGATACTCGACGAACTGGCTAACGACCCAAACATACCACTCCACGGAAGGACCCTCATCTGGAACATCATCAGCCAGCTGGAAACGGTGAAGTAGGCCGCGCTAACCATCAAAGGATGCCGGCGCGCTCTCTCAGGCTCATTTGTTCGGAGATTTGCAGTCATGCCGAAGAAGAGGGATGTTTGCTTCTGCTCGTGGAGCGGAGGCAAGGACTCGTGCCTGGCCCTCTTCCGATCGCTCAACTCCGGTATGCAACCGCGGGTGTTGCTGACCATGCTCACTGAAGCCGGCGAGAGATCCCGTTCCCATGGCTTGCCGGTTTCGCTCCTGAAACAGCAGGCATCGTCGCTCGGTATGAGATTGATCACCAGGAAGACCTCTTGGGATGACTACGAAGCGAACTTCCTAGACGAGGCGAATCGCCTCCGAGAAGAAGGAATCTCCGTGGGAGTCTTCGGCGACATCGACTTGGAGCAGCACAGAGAATGGGTCGAGAGGGTCTGCGCAAAGGCCGACATGAAGGCTGTCCTTCCGCTGTGGAAATCAAACAGGGATGATCTGCTTACGGAGTTTCTTTCGTCTGGGTTCAAGGCGACCGTCGTATCGGTTAAGGAGGGCGTTCTAGACAGCGCTTTCCTTGGCAGGAGTCTCACCGCCGCAGTCATCAAGGATATGAAGCTAGCTGGAATAGACGCTTGCGGAGAGGAGGGGGAGTATCACACTTTCGTTACAGACGGCCCTGTCTTCTCAAAGCCCGTTGAGGTCTTGCAGCGCTGCGTTCATCTCAGAGACGGTTATTGGTACCTTGACCTCGACGCCCCAGCGACGGGCCCACTCTGAAGTTGATATCGCCTGCAAATACGTTTAAATTGGGTCTTCTCATTCATTTCCCCGGAAGCGGCTGTAGTCTAGCGGTTAGGACTGAAGCTTCCCAAGCTTTAAGCCCGGGTTCAAATCCCGGCAGCCGCACACCTATGCGTAGCCAGACATATATTTCTCGTTTTCAATCAAAGGTTCTTCTGCAACTCGGGATTTCTCGGGGTTGAAAATCTCGAGAACCTCCTTTATCGCAGAGTCTTCTCTCTTCCTGCAGTAGTGACTCTCTGTGGTCCTCGTTGAGGAGTGACCAAGCAGAAGGGGGACTGATTCGATGGTCGTACCCATATCGAGACATGTCTGGCCGAAGGTCCTTCTCCAACCCCTGCGGCCTTCACCCTGTGCCGATTATGAAGAGATATGACGTTGCTGCGGAGCCCGACCTAGCTATCGCCTTCTTGATCATCTCGCCTTCCTCTTTGATTCGGTTCCTGACCTCTGGGTCGGGGTAGTCCTTTATCCTGTCGTATGTCTCGTCGATCCTTTTTATCGAATCGTGGAATATCGCCTGGTTCTTCGGGTCCTCGCACAGCTGGTTTCTCTCGCAGAACAGACAGTCCATAGGGCGGTCGGAGTCGAAGACCTCAAGATCCTTCAGGCCCAGGCCGTTCGCGAAATCCATGAGCCTATACCTCGTGAAAGCCGTGTTGTGGGTTATCCCCTGCAGGCTGTCAATCTTAGTACACCACTCGTGCTCGAGTTCGTCCACCCTCTGAGCCTCCGTCTTGTCGCCGTCGCAGTAAAGCTCTTGGATGATGAAACGGCCGCCTGGCCTGAGCACGCGCCTCATCTCGGTCAGCACCGCGTCCACGTCGTCGAGGTGGTGCAGGGCGTACGATATGCAGACTGTGTCGAAGGAGCCGCTCTCGAACCCCATGTCCTCTCCGTTCATCTCGAGGAATTCGACAGGCCTTCCCCTGAAATGCACCCTCCCCTCCCTCATCTCCTCTACGGAGTCGTACGAGGTGCAGTTGTCTATCCCAATGAAGGACTCGTAGTCCTTCAGAGTGTTCATCAGGGTGTCGATGAACCCCCCTTGACCAGTGGCGACATCCAGCACTCTGCCGCCCGAGATAGACCCGAGCCTCTTCGCTATCCTGGGCGCTTCGGATGACTTCAACCCCTTCGGGAAGCGTCCGACCTGTCTTCTCACGGGCGCTAATCCCACCTCATCCCTTATCATTCTTGCTGAGATGATGGCCCGTGGCATGTGCAAGGCTAGACAATCTCTGTTAACCATCATCCTGGAGAATACCAGTGGTACTCACATTGGCGACCTGAGTTGACAATGTGAGAAAACTGAGGATTTGATGTAAAGCGATTGCACTGAGGGGGATTCTCATTTAGATTGAAATCAGAAAAAGGACGTCTGGCTACTGCTGGATTCAAATCCCGATGAAGTGGGGAGTCTGCGCAAACCTGAAATACTCACCACCCTTACGCATCGAAAGGGCCGCAGAAAGCCTAACGCCCTTCACGATCTAGGAAGGAGGAATTGGCAATGTCCAGCCAGGCGGCGAATGTAACCGGTGAAGCGAAGATCCAGAGCGAGCCATCAGATGGAATCGTGGTAGCCAAGGTTCTGACGAAGGTGTACGACACCGGGAAGGTTAAAGTCGAAGCGCTCAGAGGTGTGAATCTGTCCGTCCAGGAAGGAGAGATGGTGGCTGTGATGGGGCCGTCAGGATGTGGCAAGACAACCCTACTGAACTGCCTCTCCGGGCTCGACGACCTCACCGAAGGCGAGGTGTTCATCCGAGGAAGACTGCTCACAGACATGTCCGACCGCGAGCGCACCGGATACAGGGCGGAGAAGATCGGATTCATATTCCAGGCATACAACCTGCTCCCAGTACTTACTGCGGTCGAGAACGTGGAGCTGCCGCTGCTGCTTTCCGGAACCAAGCCAAAGGAGGCCAGGGAGATGGCCCTCGATTCCTTGAATACAGTGGGCCTCAGAGAGTGGAAGGACCACAAACCCTCAGAGCTGTCGGGCGGGCAGCAGCAGAGGGTGACAATTGCGAGATCGCTCGTGAACAAGCCGGAAATCGTGTTCGGAGATGAGCCGACAGGCAACCTTGACAGCGAATATTCCAAGGACATCATGGAACTGCTGAAGAAGCTCAACAAGGAGAATCGCCAGACCTTCATTATCGTCACCCACGACTACAATGTCGGCAGGATGGCCGACCGAATTGTCATGATGAGAGATGGTGTGATAGAGAAGGACTTCAAACCCGCGCCCTACTGAGGTGTGTGGATCATGAGCGCCCTTGTCCAACTTGCCATTATCGCGGCGATGATACTCGTCGCCATAGGCATGTTGGCCCTCAGGAGAACAGTATTCGCACGCATGGCGTTGAGGAACATATCTAGGCGGAAGAGGTTCTCCGCCATCGTGGTAGTGGGACTGCTCATCGCGACCGCAATGATATCCGCCGCGCTAGTAATGGGAGACACGATCGACTACCTGATAAAAGGGGATGTGTTCGAAAGCACGGGAGACGTTGATGTGGTCGTTTCAATGGAAGATGACTCAGGCCTCTATCAGTTCTTCAACCAGAGTATCGCCTACGACCTGATCGACCTCCTCGAGACGGGAAAACTGGACAACGTGGACGAAGTCGCACCTGCAATACGAGAGGTCGCCGCTGCAATCTATCCCTTGACCGGCACATCGGTTCCCTCCGCGACAGTATTCGCATATGACCACGACCATGTCGTTAACGATCTTCGGGACGTGCACGGCAACGAGATATCCGTTGATCTTATGACCAACGGGAAGACGGTCGTGAACGAAGATCTGGCTGATTCACTCGAAGTGAGCGTTGGCGACACGGTCATCGTATACCCGAAGAATGGACTCCCCGCGTCCCTGGAAATCTCGGCGATAGCAGCTGATGAGAGCATGGGTAGCTGGCAGCTCTCAGAGATCGTGTTCCTCGACCTGGCCTACGCCCAGGAGACGATCTTCCTTCACCCTGGAATGATAACTGTCATCGATGTGTCATGCGTGGGTTCTATGGAGAAGGGATATCTTGTCACAGACGAAGCTGTTGCGGAGCTGAAGGCCATCATCCCTGACTCCGAAGAGTTCGAATTCAACGAAGTCAAGAGGGACGGCGTTGAGATGGCCGAAGACCTTTCCGACATGAACACGCAGCTCTTCGTGCTAATGAGTTCGTTCACCATAATCGCAGGCGTGGCCCTCATCGTGAACATATTCGTGATGCTTGCCGAGGAACGGAAATCCGAGATGGGCATCTCCCGCGCAGTGGGAATGCAGAGGGGGGACCTGACCCAGACGTTCGTGTTCGAAGGAGTGATCTATGCTCTAATGGCTTCCGCTGTCGGCGCCTTCGTAGGTCTGGCCATAGCGTTCGCTATGATAAGTGCGTTCTCCGTCGTAATGGGCGGAGGTGGGTTTACATTCGTGCTTTACTTCGAGTGGGATAGCCTCGCCCTTGCCGCGGTCGCGGGATTTCTGATTACCATGATGACAGTAATCATGTCGTCGTGGAGAGTGAGCAGATTGAACATCGTGCGAGCCATACGCGATATCCCGGAGCCGATTCTGGCGAAATCCGAGAAGAAGTACGTGGTCTCTGGGATACTATCCATCGCATTTGGCTTGCTGCTCATGCTCGTTGGCGCAGACTCAAGACAGGCCGCTGCGACGACCTCAGGCATGACTTTGGCGGCCTTGGGCGCGGCCATCGTAGCTGTGAGGTTTGTCAGGCCCAGAATCCCGTTCACCGTCTCAGGGTTCTGGCTGATATTCTACACCGTGGATTCTAGAGCGGAAAGATTCCTGTTCGGAACTCTCGAGGGAGGCCTGGAGATGTTCATCGTCGCTGGGGTTGCCATGGTGACGGGGGGCGTGCTAATGGCAATCTTCAACAGCGATATCATGCTCCACGGGCTCGTCCGGATGTTCGGGCGAGGAAGATCGCTCCTTCCTGTATTCCGAGCAGCGATCAGCTATCCAATGAACAAGAAGTTCAGGACGGGTCTGACCCTATTCATATTCGCGCTCATCATGTTCACGGTGATAGTGCTCGCCATGATTGCGTCGTTCCAGCGAGAGAGCGTCGACAAGCTGTCTGAGAAGTTCTCGGGAGGGTTCGAAGTAATTGGCTACTCACTGAGAGAAATCCCTGACTCAAACATGACTGCTGCCGTGGCCCAGGTGGACGAATCACTCGGGACACCATCCATTCGACGAGTGGAAACTGCGCGAACGGCGATTGTGTCCATGGCTGTCAAGGGTGAGGATGAATCCTCAACTAGAGTCCTGGTCGGTTTCAACGATGAAATGCTCACGGAGGGCGCATTCTCTCTCGCTAAGAGGGCGGACGAGTACACATCAGACGTGGATGCGTGGAACGCAGTTATGGAGGACAGCAGCCTGGTGATACTTGACGGCAACGTAGCGCCGACGGACATAACGATGATCTCCGAAGGCTGGTTCGTCGATGTCGGCGAAACCGTCACGATCACTTTCGCCAACTCCTCCACCACGGACGTCAAAGTGATTGGCATAATGGACCAGATGCTTATCAACGGAGCATTCACGAGCAAGCCGTTTGTCGAAGACCACGTACCGGCTAGTGCGGAGAACCTGTTCTACATCGACACCTACTCGGACCCGACTTTCACAGATGACGATGTCAAAGAAGGGCTCGAAAGAGCGCTCGCGGAGTATGGCCTCACTGTTATCGTGGTGAGGGATATCTTGGAAGAGTTCATGAGCACAACGGCCTCAGTAATGCAGCTCATGGAGCTATTCCTCGGCGTCGGCTTGGTTGTCGGAATAGCTGGACTCGGAATAATCACAATCAGAAACATCTCGGAGAGGAGACAGGAGATTGGAGTCATGAGGGCGATAGGCTTTCAGAGGAAGATGATTCTCGCGACGTTCCTCATAGAGACTTCTTACGTGTCGCTGCTCGGAATAGCGATGGGGATAGTACTCGGACTCCTCATATCCCACAGCCTATTCACGTGGGGAGGTTTCTCCGAGTACTCCGACTTCGTCATACCGTGGTGGGAGATACTGTTGGTCCTCCTTGTCGCGTTCACGGTTACCATAGCCGCGACCCTTCCTCCCTCGAGAAGGGCATCCAGAATGACCCCCGCCGAGGCCTTAAGAAGAGTCGACTGATACTTCCGCATTGGCTTCAGCATCCGTGGAGGGCGCTCTTCGTGCGCTGAGGGGAGGGCAGCTGGTGCACGTCGACCCTTACGGGCGAGAGGATGAGACGGACATAATCATAACCTCAGAGGTGGTCGCGACTGAGACAAAGCGCGCCGCGAGGCGCGATGCAAGAGGACTCATCCATGAACAACCTCTTCTTCCAGAAGGCTTCGGCCAATCCCTGCTCTGGGTGTTTCTTGGTATGCTCCAACAGAAGATGGAATATCTCCGGTCACCACGACCTTGTTTTGACGTGCACAATTACAAAGGTAAATATCGGTAAATGGCAGTTCCGTCTCCGTGGAAAGGGTTCAGATCTAACATGTCCAGGCGGCTGTACTTCGCAGACAACTTGCGCTGGTCCATGATCGTGCTTGTTGTATTCATACATGCTAGCGTAACATACGGTCCACTAGGCTCATGGTTCTATAGAGACTCCGCAGGTGTCACGGACACATCAGATACAGTTCTGGCAATCTTTGGGGTCTTCGTCCAGGGATTCTTCATGGGCATGCTGTTTCTCCTGGCAGGATATTTCACTCCGGGATCGTATCAGCGCAAGGGACTGGTGAGGTTCGTCAAAGACCGCGCGATTAGGCTCGGGGTACCGGCCCTGGTTTTCATATTCTTGATAGCGCCTCCAATAGTCTACTATCCAAATGAGGACTACTGGCATGAACAAGGAACTGCCACTTTTATAGAATGGCTTGGCGACTACCTACCGGATCCGTCGAGATGGGACATGGGGCCTCTTTGGTTTACTGTCGCGCTTCTTGCGTTCACCCTCGCTTGGGTCGGATTCATGTCTCTTGGAGATACCAGGGAGTTGCATGAGAAGAAAAGACTGAGGCAATGGCACTTGCTGCTTGTTGTATTTCTCATGGGGTTCGCTTCGTTCATCGTCAGGCTTTGGCATCCAATAGGGACGGACGTATGGAACATGCAGCTGTGCTTCTTTCCGCAGTATATCGTCCTATTCGTGTTGGGAGTCTTGGCACACAGCAACGACTGGTTGCTGGGGATTGAGAAAAGAATGGCTCGATTCTGGAATCTGATTCTGCTAGTGTTGGTGGTTGCGGTTTTTCCGATACTTACTGTCGCAGGGGGTGCATTGGAGGAAGAGACAGGTACGGACGCGTACTTCGGAGGATTGCACTGGCAATCCTTCGCATTCGCTATGTGGGTGGAGTTCTACTGCGTTGCAGTGATCGTTTCATTGATATTCCTTTATAGGGAAAGATTCAACCGGCAAGGACGGGTCTCGAAGTATCTTTCTGACAATTCGTTTGCAGTCTATGTATTTCACGCGCCAGTTGTCGTCGGCATAGGCATATTGTTACATCCCGTAAGTGCGCCAGTCATACTGAAATTTCTCGTGCTTGCATTGTGCAGCCTGCCAATCATCTATCTTTTGGCAGGATTTGTGCTTCGCAAGGTCCCCCTACTGAAGTCCATTCTATAAGTGGCGATCTGCGAGATACGTCGTTCAGAATCAGGGAGACCGGTGAAAGGACCATGACTATTGAGGAACGAACGAGGGGCTTCTGTGAAAAGCCCGGCTCAAGGGTCGAAGAAGAAATCGAAGAGCCAATACTCAAACTGGGCGAGACAAGGGCTTCGGCACGTGGAGAATGATGCCCGGCTCAGCAAGTTCGTTTAGCCTGGCCTTGTATGGCACACTTGGGCGAGCAGACCACTTCAACCCTTTCCCTTTACTTCACTCCGAAAGGTTTTGAGCGGTCAACAGATCTCCTTCTCCCTGAACAAGTAGGCTCCGAACACGAGGAAGAATATCGTCAGCCCCAACAACACCGCCGCTGACCCGCCGAAGCCCGATGCATCGAATTCGCTGATATCCCCATGCTCGATCCACTCAGACCCGATGCTTCTCAGATAATGCTTGATGGAGGCCTTCTGAATCGCGCCCGGAATCGACCCGATGAACCCCTCCCAAATGAACGCGTAGAAGAGTCCGAAGAACACTGGCTTCTTGAACAGAACGCTTGTCGCCAAAAACAGTGACGAGTAGACGAACGAGCCGATGACAACGAGGGCAGTGAACTCCGAGTATACTTCAAGGGCGGCTCCATTGACGCCATGCTGCAGGAAGAAACTCAGAAATCCGGCAGTTGTTATCGCTATCATCGATACCGAGACGGCCAGAGCCAACGGCAAGTAGTATCCGATGTACGCGAACACGCGGTCCAAAGGCGCTGTGGCCACGTGCGTTATGCTCTTGTTGTCAATCTCGTCACGGATGAGGGACGAGCCGAAAATCATCGCCATCACGGGCATGAAGAAGAAGAGGATCAGGGCGTCCATCAGGTTGGCGCCATCCGGGAGAGCGTCCACATCCTGGGCTCCGGCGTAGCCCATGACAGCAACCACGAACAACAACACAATGAGTGTTATGACCGCCTTCCTGCTGAGCAGCAAACCTTTGAGAGAGTGACTTGTTAGCGCGTATATCCCATTTACAGCATTCTTCAGATTCATGATTTCACCGACCTACCAGGTACTTGAAGATCGCTTCCAGGTTGTCATCCTGACTGTACATGCTGCTCACACTACAGTTGGCTTCGCCGATA
This sequence comes from Thermoplasmata archaeon, assembly GCA_029864565.1. GTDB lineage: Archaea > Thermoplasmatota > Thermoplasmata > UBA10834 > UBA10834 > UBA10834. Next base: position 38,496 of record JAOTTD010000002.1, read on the forward strand.
AGAGCAGGCAGTCCGTTGAAGAAGTCCTCGGGCTTAGAGACCTGAACGGTGATGCCGCTCCTATCCTCGTTGAACGCAACTGACACAGTGTAATCCTCGTCGAGGAGCGCCTTGGCAAGAGCCGCGATTCCGTGCCCCTCGATTACGATATTGTGAGGGTGTTTGTCGATAAGGGTCCTGATCTCGGAAATATCTCCAGTAGCTACCGTTCGTCCCTTGTACATCAAGGCCACATCATGAGTCATCCGCTCAATCTCGAACAGGACATGTGAGCTGACGATCACGTCGTGGTTATGTTCCTTGTTCAAACGCTTGGTCAGGTCAATTAGCTCCTTCCGGACGATCGGATCCGTTCCGCTCAAAGGTTCGTCGAGTATCAACAGCTGTGGGTCGTGAACGAGTGCTCCCGCAATCTTCATCCTCTGCTTCATTCCCTTGCTGTACCCTCCCGTCTTCCTGTCCATTGCGCGGCTCATCTCGACGAGTGACGCGACCTCCTCAATACGCTTGGAGAGAGTTGTTCCTTCCATCGCATGAAGATGGCCGATCAGAGACAGAAACTCCCTCCCTGTCGAATCCGATGGGAGAGACTCGTAATCAGGGCAGAAACCGATTTCCGAGTGCAGCTGCGAGTTGGCCCATGGCACCTGCCCGAATACCGAAATCCGCCCCGTGTTCGGCTTGATCAAACCAAGCATGAGTTTGAAGAGCGTGCTCTTCCCGGATCCGTTCGGACCCACCACCCCGGTTATGCCCGGCTTGATCTCCAGATTGAAGTTGTTCAGGCCTATGACCTCGCCGTACCATTTGCCGAGGGATTCGGCGACCATCACAGAACCTGACCCAGTTTCAGCTTCGATCATTTGCCCACCGCCTGTCTCGTGATCTTCACATACACAACGACTGCTGGCACTATGATGAACAGTGCCAGGAAGGCGGCAAGCGCGCCTTTGTCTACGCCGGGTTCGAGTGCCACGCCGAATATCCAGTCAAATGAGAAGGCCAATGAATCAAACGGGCTGATCACAGACCATTCTGGCGCTGACGCGAACTCCGAGAACACGCTCGCGATTATCGTCAAGACGAAGAACGACATGAACGTGCCGACCGCTGCGTAGCTCTTCCTCCTAGTAAACGAAGACATCATGATGCCGTAGGGCACGAAGAACACCGTTGCAAGTGCCCCGGCCAGGGCGGTCCGCCCAATCACCTTCAAGCTGTACCAGTAATCGTCACCGCTCTGAGTCACGGTCCCAATAACCGCTATGAGCAAGGGAGGAATCGCGCACATGAGACTCATGATTAGGAGTGCGCCAACGGCTTTTCCTGCGAGGTAATCCCTCGCTTTAAGCGCCCTGCTGAAGTACAGAACGAATGAGTTGCTGGACAGGTCCTCCGATATAAGGTCTGAAGTCACGACCGCGGCGAGCAACACGGCGAAAATGCCAAGAACGATGGCGTCGAGATTCGATCTCATCTCATCGGCCTCGAGCCTTTCATGTGGAGAGAAAACCACGGAGGTCAGCTGGAATGAGAACACGAAGAAGACCCCAAGGATCAGCAGTATCTTCACTCCCGTCGATTTCAGCCCGTGCTTGAACACGCTTCTGAGTATGACGTACACTCGCAGATTCTGAGCGCTCCTCGCTCCCTTCCAAGGGCGATACTGGATGGGACTAATCCCCATTATTGGAACCTCCCTTGAACGATCTCAGGAAGACCTCCTCGAGATCGAGTTTCTCTGGCCGATAATTCCTGATTTGGACGCCGCACTCGATCGCCAATCGGAAGACGGCTTTTCCGTCTCCGCATCCGCTGACTAGCAAGGATACCTGTCGGTCACTCTCATCTCCCCTCTCCATGATCTTGCAGACTGTGCCAAGGGCTTGTATGTAGCTCGCAATGGCTCCATGATCGCCTCTCAACGTCAGTGTCTGGACGTCCTCCTCGCCTGCCACAAGGACGCGCGTCTCTCCGGCGCGGATGAGCTTCCCGCTGCTGATTATGACGATGTAGTCGCAGACACGCTCGACCTCTTGGAGTATGTGAGACGACACAATGACCGTCTTCTCAGAGGAACCTATCCTCCTGATGAGGTCGAGCATCTCCTCCCGTCCCTGCGGGTCCATGCCGCTCGTGGGCTCGTCGAGAAAGAGCAGCGCAGGGTCATGGACGATTGCCTGCGCAAGTTTGACCCTCTGCTTCATACCCGTGGAATATGACTTGATCAGGCGGTATCGCTCCTCACCTATCCCGACGAAGTCCAAGACCTCGTGGCTCCTCTGCATCGAATCGCGAGACGCCATTCCAGATATCTGCGCCAGATACGTGACGAACTCCACGGCGTTCACAGACGACAGGAGACAGTCATGCTCTGGCATGTATCCAACATCGTCTCTAATCTGCAGGCTTTGTGACCGCGAGTCCAAGCCGCCGACATATATGGACCCGCTTTCTGGTTGTAGAAGACCGAGAGAGGCTTTGATGAAGGTGCTCTTTCCTGCTCCGTTCGGACCCAGGAGGCCGACGGTTCCTCGCGGTATACTTGCTGTAAAGCCGTCGAGGGCTGTCACCTGACCGAAACGCACGGTAACTTTCCGCGCATCGAGCGGGCATGCGTCGGCGGCAACGGAGCCGCCGCTTACGAGCGTCTGGTCATCGGCAAGCCCATGAAGGCCAGCATCTGGAATCACTGACATATAGAACCTCCTGTAGTGACTATTTTAATCCGCTGCACGAACCTCGCGAATATATAAGAATTCACATCCGACGCCACATGGTGCCAGGCTCCCTTGTCGCGCTTTAACGACTGCGTCCTCATGCGTCCAGCAACATCCTTGAGCGTTTCTCCGCCAAACCTTATGTTCTTCGAGAGGCGGCAAACCAGCAAGAAGAAGGCAATTGTCTGGGCTCGGGACCAGCACGACCATCTGCGCTGTCCTCCTCGGATGGGGCTTCAGGCCGTATGAGATCTGACATCTCCGACCATTGGATTTGACTCTGACAGCCAATCCCGTGCTCTTGCCCAATCTCACTTCGAAGCCATTGCCAACTCGCTCAACCTGATATTAGCGCTCATCAACTCACGAACAAGGGATTCCGTCACGGCCTCAGCGGTGCTGCGCGAGGAGGTGCTCTTGAATCTTGTGAGGTAGAGAATAGCGGTCCAAGCTAACGGCCCCTATTAAACGATCACACTACACATATCTGGCGCGGTCATGGTCGCGATCAAGAAGCTCAGAACGGTCGTGGTCTAATCGTCTTCATGTCTACACCACGGACGCCAAATGATTGACGAGAGAGTAAAGTATGGCTCCGCGTGATGGAGTGCCCAAGTACCTCGGGCTGCGGCGTGCGTTGCATTGCCCGATAAGGGTGATTACTTTCACCAAGCCGTCGAAAGATATCTAAAACTCGCCTCCATATATCCCTGCTGCAGTTTCGAAACAGGAGGGCGATTGCGTTGAGGAAATCGGACGTTAAGACGGAGCAAGACGTCAAGGAGTATCTAAAGGGCTGGTCGGAGTTCGAGAGAGGAGTATATCTAGCGACGTTCAAGATACCGAAGGGGAAGGTTAGCACTTACAGCAGAGTCGCCAGAGCCATAGACAGACCCAAGGCGCAGAGGGCCGTGGCGAACGCGCTCCACAAGAATCCTCTGTACCCGGTTGTGCCTTGCCATCGAGTGGTCAAGTCGGACGGTGGTTTCGGAGGCGAGAAGACTGCTGCATCTGCAAGGAGAAGGCATGTTGAACGAGAGGGCGTTCCGACGAAGGATGGAAAGGTCGTGCTTACGGAGAGAATCCTATTCTGAAGAGTCTGGAGATGATGTGAATGGTAGAGGTACTGATAGTATATGATTCCAGGACTGGCAACACCGAAAGAATGGCTGACGCGGTGGCGGAAGGAGCGCGAGGAGTGGAGAAAGTGACCGCTTCTGTGGTCAATGTCGACAAGGCGAAGCTCGACGACCTTCTCGCTGCCGATGCGATCATCCTTGGATCGCCGACGTACTATGGAAGCATGTCAGGCAAGATGAAGGAGCTGATAGACAAGACCTTCAACATCCACGGCAAACTGAAGGGCAAAGTTGGAGGAGCGTTCACCAGCTCAGGCGGAACGGCTTGCGGCGCTGAGACCGCCTTGTTGGCCATGCTGCAGGCGCTGCTCATCCATGGAATGATAGTCCAGGGCAGACACGACGACAAGCACTACGGAGCAACGGCGATCGAGGCGCCCAGTGGCGATGAGATCGAATTTTGCCACGAACTGGGCAAGAGAGTGGCGTTGCTGGCGGCCGCACTCAAGAATTGAGGACAGTCGGAAGCATTTGTTCACGTTTCAAGCTGCAGAACGCCCACTTTCTTCACAGGGTCGAACTGTCTGCTCGAGCCGAGACCCTCGATCCTGAGAAGGCATATCTCGTTGCTCATCCAGACCTTGCCTCGCAGAAGGTGGCCCCCATATGCTGCGTGAGACTTGTCTGCCACCGTGACATGGACATGGAGTCTCGGATCACCATCGACTGCCACGGATCCCTGCATGGAAAGCAACTCGTGTGCTTCCGTGAACGACTTCGTGATGTACTTTCCGCTATCGAAGTATCCAAGCTCGAAGTCCGATATCATCCCGAGCCCCGCGGTCAGCACCGTCGTTGACCCTTCGTTTCCTGCACCCAGGAGCACCGATTCGAGAATATCCTCGCCATGTTCGAGCCGCAGAATCGTTACATTACCCTTTCGAGCCGTCTGCATACCTATCTCCAGTTCTGCATCGACGGACAAGAACAAGTGCATTGTGCCGTTGCGGGCCGAGGGTTCGGTTTCACACGGCAGCCCTCGAAGACCTTCTTGATTCGGTCGATCGCCCAATCGACCTCTTCCTCCGTGATGGTCAGCGGAGGCGCGAACCTTATGGTCTTGTCGTGCGTGTCCTTTGCCAGGACTCCTTCCTCCATCAGCTTCTGACACACGGGTCGAACGGTTTCACCTGGACCGAGCCTGAACTCAACCCCTATCAGCAAGCCCTTCGCACGTATCTCCCTTACCTCAGGGCAGCCAATCTCCTCCAGCTTCTTGACGAAGTATGCGCCCATTCTGGCCGATCGCTCAGCTAGCTTCTCCTCCACGAGCACGTCGAGGGCGGCATCGGCAATGGCGCATGCTAGCGGGTTACCGCCAAACGTGCTGCCATGTGAGCCTGGAGTGAACACCGAGAGGATTTCGCGTGATGAAAGCGCAGCCGATACAGGATACAATCCGCCTCCCAGTGCCTTGCCGACGCAGAGGATGTCGGGCTTGATGCCTTCGTGCTCGAACGCGAACATCTTGCCTGTTCGTGCGAATCCCGTTTGAATCTCGTCGAGGATGAGCAGGATGCCCTTCTCGCTGCATATGCGCTTCAATTCCTTCAAGTAGTCTGGTGACGGGACGTTTATCCCAGCCTCTCCTTGGATGGGCTCAACGAGTATGCCTATCGTGCTCGGGTTAATCGCCTTCTCGAACGCCATTATGTCGTTGTACGGAATCGTGACGAAACCTGGCGTGAACGGTCCGAAACCCTTCTTGGAGTCTTCGTCCGACGAGAAGCTGATGATCGTTGTCGTCCTTCCGTGGAAATTGCCTGCGCAGACAACAATTTCGCCCTCATTTTCTGGAATGCCCTTCTTCTGATAGCCCCAACGCCTAGCCAGCTTGATGGCGGTCTCGACCGCCTCGGCGCCAGTATTCATCGGAAGAGCCATCTCCATACCGCTGAGGTTGCAGAGCTTCTTCAGGAACGGCCCCATCCGGTCGTTCGAGAATGCCCTCGAAGTGAGGGACACTCTCTCGAGTTGCTCAGTGGCCGCCTTCACTATCCTGGGATGAAGATGACCTTGGTTGATCGCCGAGTACGAACTCAGCATGTCGATGTATTTCTTGCCATCGACATCCCAGACCCATACACCCTTCGCCTTCGATATCACAACCGGGAGCGGATGGTAGTTGTGCGCCCCGTAAGTCTTCTCAATCTCAATGTACTCCCTTGCTGACATATTCTCGGCCTCCGCGCGTTTGCGCGCTACGCCCTCGATGTGGACTTCGAAACAACACCGTCCCTTAAAAGCCTTTTACGGGACGCCCTATGTCGTTGCCAGGTTCGCAGGACGCCTGCCCTCGATGAACAGCAACGCTGAGACCACGGCACCCCAGGCTAGCAGACTGAATACGGCTATCGTTTCCGCAAAGGGTTCTGGCCCGCACATGGCCACGACGACAACCCCCGTCGTAAAGGAGACTGCATTGACAAGCAGGACCGGATCCGCCAGTGACCGCCTGACGATGAATCGCGCAGTGGCAAACACACCGAATGAGAGAAAAGCAGTCACGAAGAACGCGTACGAGACAACCAGATGGGCGTCACCAGCATCTTCCGTGAAGACGCCAACACCAGCAAGGAACACGCCTGAGAGCGCCAACAGTGCGTCTCCCGTCTTCATCAGGTTGTTCGCACCGAAGTAGGAGGCGAAACCTCCGACGGCAAACGCCACGAGTAAGCACCCTGCGGATATCACGGCGGAGTTGAACGCCCAAGCGCCAGGGCCTACGCCGAGATCGCTGAGGTAGCTCTCGAAGATTACGTATTCGGGATCCTTTGAGGTAGCGACTATGAAAAGAACGATGAAGAGGGCGCATCCGATAGGAGCGCATGCGAGGCTGGTCCGAATCATCGCAGCGGATGTCACGGGCTAAGTCATTCGATCCGATTCATATAGCAATTGCGCTCTACAAACGTGTGTCTTCTGAAATGGTCTTCAAGACACCGTAAACGGGCTTTGGCACATCGGGAAGATCATCACCTTGGTTGGTTGGCTCGTCAATCTGCTTGGAGAACGAATACACCTTGGTTGGTATCTCGAACCCCTCGATGTAGAGTTTCTTATAGGCCCAGTTGGTGAGTGCAGCGGCGAGTATCCCGTAGGCAATTGCGACGACCACGCTCAATTGCCAGACATAGTTCCAGGTCGAGACTATCAGCATGACCGACACTAGTGCTCCGAATATCATCCTCGTGATCAGGTTGACGATGGGGGTTCTGTCATTCACTCCAACGCCGATGTTGTTGTAGTTGACATGGCGCACTATCTCAGCCACCTCGTACCGTATCACGAAGTAAAGCGCGCCCGCGATGACACCATCGACGGCGAGGAAGGCGATGTGCAGCATCGAGTCGGTCATCAATACCGCGGCGGAAACGAGCACGAAGGCAAACAGCAGCATGCCCGTCATTCTGGTTCCTTTGAACATCTTCAGGGATGAAGGCATCACCACCTTACCAAGCGTCCTGGACACCACGGCTCCAGAGAACTGCATATGCCTCGGCACTATGCGAGACAAGCCGTTGGCGAACCTGACGGAGTTCTTGACCATGAACGGCGCGACGGCGCTCATGCCGAAGCAAAGTGCGCCCGCGAAAGGGTTGAGCTGAGCGCCCATCGTTGCTCCCCTGACCTCACTACCCACGCTGGCGTATAGTATCGACTCGACCCCTCTCCCACACATGCTCGTGCCGATAGTGGAAGCGGCCTTCGCCGAGAAGCCGATGAAGTAGGATACGGCGGAGATGACAATCGTCTCGTAGAAGACTATTATCGGCATAGCTAGCAGGACCATCCAGATGACGGTGTCGAACATAGCCGGGTCAATCATCATGCCGAACGACGTGAAGAATATCGCCACAAACGCGTCCTTGAACGACTCGAGCTTCGATTGTATTCTTGCCGAGACCTTGCTCTCTGCCAGGATCATGCCTATGAAAAAGGCCCCTATGATCGGCGGGACGTTCAAGAGTGACGCGACGCCTGCCGTGAGGAAGACTATCCCCAGGGCGAACAATATGAACAGCTCGTCATTGTCGATCCTGTTGAAGAAGGCCACGACCCTCGGGACCGCCCACATGGCAACCCAGACGAAGAACCCATAGAACGCCGCCATCCCCAGCAATAGTTGGCCGTAGGCGACGGCGTTCGTCTCCGGTTCGATTATCATGCCGCTCGCCACGGCGAGTATGAGCATGGCAATGAACGTCTCGACGACGACGAGCCCTATCAGGAACTCGACTTCGGGGCTCGACATTCTCTTTAGGTCGAACAGGATTTTCATAGCGACGCTCGTGCTGCTCATCGCTATGACGCCTGCGAGGAATATCGAGTCTATCAGCGGCCATCCGAGGTACGACGCGAACAAGAAGCCCACGAAGAGGCCGATGCTGGTATCAATGATGGCCAGAATTATAGCGGGGGTCTTTGTCTTCTTGAGCTTGGAGAAGGAGAATTCGAGCCCGACGAAGAACATCAGCATGATAAGGCCCATGAACGACAGCACCTCGACGAGGCTGGTGTCGCTAATCAGGCCGTGATACTCCACGCCGAACAGCTCAAAGGTCATCTTGGGACCTATGAAGATACCTAGCACTATGTAGCCGACCATGACGGATTGGTTGGCTCGGCCTGCCATGGTCGCCGCTAGGAACGCTAGCAGAAGAATCGCTCCAAGCTGAAATAGCAGCTCGGCTTCCGTGACCATATCTTCGACCCCATCCCGTCTTAAGGAAGATGATGTCACCTACTTGCTCGAAGAATCGGCGTCATCCCATCCGCGGCGTTAATGGCAATCGTCCGTACTTATACCTTTTTCACTGAGTAAGCTGGCCAGTGTTTCCGCAGAGCAGCTACGCTGCTCCGCTCACGAATGCCCGAAAACGAATAGAAGCACTATGTAAGAGAGATACAGGGTTCCTGACGCAAGCATCGTCTTGTAGCTAAGGTATCCCTTGTACTTCACGCAGTAATATATCCATGCGGAGGCCCCAAGCGCGACTACGATGCTCGCTACGTTGATCGGTGCGAGTGTCCAATCTGTGAACAAAAGCCCGATGGTGACAGGAATGCAGCTCTGGAATACCATGGCGCCCGTAATGTTGCCGAGCGCGAGGACGTCCTTGGACCGCCAATACCATATGAAGCTGTTGAACTTCTCCGGCAACTCCGTCGCAATCGGAGCGACTAGGAACGCCAGAATCATCGCTGGAACGCCAATCGAATACGAGACCGTTTCGATCCCGTCGACGAACACCTTCGCTCCTGCGATGATTCCGATAAGTGACGCGATGACCTGCAGAGATATTAGTGCCATGCCGCGGGCGCCTGCAGTGGATATTCCCGTGAGCCTCGTCAGATGAAGAGTCGGGCAGCTGCTTTCCAGAATGGTCGTCTCGTCCCTTAGTGTCCGGCGGACGTATATCACATAGGATATGATAAGCATTAGAGCGATTGCATAATTGCCCCCTCTAAGGTTCAATTCGGACTGCATCCCCCAGAGCCCTGCGACGAGAGCGAGCGTGTACGCCATCATGAAGAATTTCAGGTCACGAAGTGCGTGAACAGAGTCCATATGCAACCTGGTGCTGGTTCTCTTGCCCCGCTTGTACGCGAGCAGCACGGCAATGCCACCTATGAACATGGCTAGTGTTCCAAGCATGAAGGGAGCGCCAAGAATGGCGCCCTCGCCAATCTCATGGCCCTCCGCCTCGCTTCCGTAGAAGATGGCGATTATGGGGACTATCGTCTCTGGCAGCGCTGTGCCGACAGCGGCAAGAATGCTGCCAGTGGCCGACTCGGCGAGACCGAGCCTGCAGCCCAGCCATTCGATGCCGTTCGTGAAGATCTCGCAGCTTATGAGTATCAACAGAAGCGACAGTATCAACGTCACGATGTTGATTGCTTCAAGAGCCATATCGGAGTCGTTCTTCGTCTATGAGAGGTCGATATATAAAGCCATCTGAGGATTGCCAGAAAGGTTGCGGGCGGCGGCCTCGTGAGCGCCTGACAGTTCCACAAATATTAAGTAATTCGAGCATCTGCCAGACCAACGATGTCTAGCATCTTCAGAGGCAGAGGCATCAGAACGCCATGGCATCTGAAGGTGCTGTACCTATCCACCTTCTTCCTGAGGGTCGCCTTCGGCGCGCTCCTGCTTCTGATTGCGAAGTATGTCCCAAGCGAGACCGATTACGAAGGGCTCCTCAATGTCGCGATCATAGCCGTGCCGTATCCGCTGGCTGAGATGCTGACAGCTAACTACTTCGGCATACTCAGCGACAGAACCGGCAGAAAGCCCATCATCGTGCTCGGCACCACGCTCGCCGCGTCGATTGTCCTGCTGTACACCCTGTCCAACAACGTATGGTACTTAGCAGGGATGCACGGCATACACGGCATAGGCGCGGCTGCGACGGTTGCCCCGGCCATCGCGATGATCGCAGACCACGCCGAGTCGTGTGACCGCGGACGACAAATGGGGTGGTTCGACTACGCAACATTCCTCGGGTACATCATCGGCGCTGTCGCCGGAGGGTTTCTTATAGACCTCGTCGGGGCGAAAGCCGGGTTCGTACTGATAGCAGGGCTGCTGATCACATCCGCGCTGATGCTCCAGCTCCTCGTCAAGAAGGAGAAGGTACGAGTCAAGTCCGAAAGCCTGATGGCTTGGCACAACCTGAAGAAGGTGTTCAAGGTACGTGAGGTGAGACTGATGTTCCCGATCTGGCTCATAATAGCGACGCTCCTCGGCCTGGCAATCACCTATCTTCCCAGAATCATGCTCAGCGAGGACATCAGCGGCAGCACGATAGGACTGATGTTCGGGGCGGCTGGCGTGGCCCTGGGGCTGTTTCAGCCATTCTGGGGGAAGGTCTCGGATATCGTCGGAAGGATCCCGGTCATGGCATACGGCGTCTTCTGCATCCTCGGCATAATAATCATGGCACTCTTCTTCTCAGATTCGATATACACCAAGGTGGACGACGAGATTGTGTTCCACATCGCAGGGCTCATCCCGCTCGCATTGTTAGGAGTTGGCGTCGGGGCCTTCGTACCCGCTGCCCTTGCGCTTATGGCGGACTCCTCGAGCGAGGACTGCTACGGCGCGACGATGGGGCTGTATTCTTTCGCGTTGGGGTTCGGGGCGTTCATCGCGGAGAGTACGGGCCTTGCTATCATCGTCATAAGTGGAAACGAGACAGCTCCAATGTGGCTGCTGTATTTCGCCGCAGCATTGATATTCCTCGCAGTAGTGTTGATGATCGCGTTCTTCATATCGGGCATGATGAGGAAATGGATCGGAAGCCGCGGATGTGCGGACGATGATTGAGATAGACGGGTCATTGGGTGAAGGCGGGGGACAGGTGCTCCGGACGTCCATTGCGCTTTCCGCGGTGACACAACAACCTGTGCGGGTGGTTAAGATAAGAGCGGGCAGGCCCAAGCCTGGCCTGTCGCCCCAGCATGTTACGAGTGTCGAGGCGGTCGCCGCGCTTTGCGACGCGACGGTGGAAGGGCTTTGCATAGGTGCTCAAGAAATCCGATTCCGCCCAGGAGCACTGCTGGGTGGTGGATACATATTCGATATTGGAACGGCTGGCAGCATCTCGTTGGTGGTGCTGAGCTGCCTGCTGCCTGCAGCGCTGTCCAAAAGCAAGGTGGATATGGTCGTCACGGGCGGGACGGACGTGAAATGGGCCCCGCCGATAGACCATTTGCTGAGAGTCCATGTCCCCATTGCAGAGAGGTTCGGACTCCGATGCTCTGCGGAACTCATCTCAAGGGGATTCTATCCCGAAGGAGGCGGTGAGGTTCGCATCGAGGTCGTTCCCTCCGGGGGGTTACTGGGAGTGAGCCTGAATGAACGATGTTCGCCTACTCGCATCAAAGGAATAGCCTATTCTCAGAACCTCCCAGAACACGTCGTTAGCCGGATGCGACATGCTGCCATGAGGAAGCTCATACCAATGGGCGGGGCTGAAATCGAACCTGATGTTAGACGCGGACGCAGCACCGGAGCGGGAATCTTCCTAGAAGCTGATCGCGGCCAATCCTTGATTGGCCAGTCGGCCCTTGGCCAGAGGGGGGTGAGGGCGGAGGCTCTCGGCGAGTCGTGCGCGTCCGACCTTTTGGAGACTGTCGAGTCAGCCGCGACGGTCGACATGCACATGCTAGACCAGGTGCTTCTGTACATGGCCTTGGCGCGCGGGCCGTCGGTTGTTGTCGCCGAAAAGATGACGAGGCACGCCAAAACCAACATAGCAGTGATAGAGCAACTCCTAGACCGGCGATTCACCGTGATTGAGAATGACGACGGTTCAGTCGAATTGGCGATCGACTAGCCGTACATAGATGGACGCGGCGCTTCCTTGCTGTCCTTCCTGACAACCGCCTGCTTCTGTATCTCCCTGATATGGTCTTCAATCCGCTGCGACTCCTCGAACAGGGGCTTGGCGTCGAACTCGATCCCGAGCAGGATTCGGTCTATGGCCTCGAGGACCAGCGCGGCGGCCTTCGCGTCGGGAAAATCTGGGTGTGCTTCCGCTAGCAGGGTGACCACATTGAAATCGCGCTTTCGCCCCTCGTTGAGCAACACGCCCGCAACGCCGGAAATGACGCCCTCCTCGAAGGTGCGGATATTGTTCTCTTTCAGCAGCTCGCGAGCGCCTGGCGTACTCGCAATGCCGAACACCACATCGCTGATGTCCGCGGTATCCCTGAGCTCGGGGTCGACGACCAGACCCTCTGGCGAAACGATCATCTTGCACCGCTGCTCAATCGCCCATTTCACGAGCGAATGGGCAATCGGGCGTATCAGCGAAGCCGGCGGCTGGAACTCCGATATGAAGGCCACTATCCGGTCCCCCCTCCTGCCCTTCTCACCAGCGTAGATCCTCACAGGGCTTAGGGGCTTGGAGTCGCGTATGAGGGACACGGTCGGGAAGTACTCGGAATCCATGATGCCGACGTGTTCCAGGTTCAGCACCTTGATTAGATAATTGGCGGCAATCGAGCTTACAAGACCTACGCTCGGAAAGCCATCGATTATCGTGGCACCCTTGAGATCCACGCGCTTCAGCTCATGGATGCTGATATCCCCGATATCCATGGATTGCCCGAATGTGGTAGTCGACATATAAGTCTTGGCAGACTGACAAATAATCGATTGCAGCCCGCGTCTGGATTACCAGGGAACACTGACTGACGTGGGGTTCATCAGAAAGCTTCTTAGTAACTATTGTGATGCTGGGGAACGGTACACTTGAAGATAACCATCAACTGCGCCATGTCGGCGGATGGCAAAATCGCCCTGAACAGCCGCAAGCAGACCGATATCTCCAACGAACCCGACAAGAAGCGCGTTCATGAGATGAGGAATTCGGTCGATGCGATACTAGTCGGTATAGGTACGGTGCTGACGGACGATCCGAAACTGACGGTCAAGGAGAAGTATGTCCACAATCCTCAGAACCCCATCCGAATCGTGCTGGATTCAAGAGGCCGCACGCCTCCGCACGCGAAGGTGCTGAACGGGGAAGCGAAGACCGTTATCGTGACCGCCGAGGAATGCACCAAGGAATTCCCGAACGCTGAGACCATTCGGTGCGGGAGCGGCAGGATAGACATCCAGCGGCTCGCGCTAATGCTCGAAGAGAGGGGGATTCGGTCGATGCTCGTCGAGGGGGGTGCGGAGGTCATATGGTCGTTCCTGAAGACGCGCCTTGCGGACGAGATGCTCATCTTCATAGGCAGTATGGTCATAGGCGGCGATTCTTCGCCAACGCCTGCTGGCGGGACTGGCGCGTCAGCCATGAATGAAGTCGTTGAGCTGCGGCTCCGGAATGCCGAGGTTGTCGGAGACGGTGTTCTAGTTGAATATGAGGTGGTAAAGTGACTGACACTGACGACCGCCCTCGATTCGTGGCAGACAGCATGCTCGGGTCGCTCGCACGATGGTTGCGGATGCTCGGTTACGACACCACCTATGGAAAGCACCTGGACGATGATGAGATAGCCCGCCTTGCATCCACAGAGAATCGTCATATACTGACCCGAGACAAAGAGCTAGCGAATCGACCAGGCGCGACGTACGTTGAGCATGACGATTTGGACTCGCAGCTGAGACTTGTGTGTGGCGACCACGGCCTGTTGTTTGACGAAGAAGCAATCAGATGCTCCGCGTGCAACGGAGACCTCGCGGACGTGGCGAAGGATGAGGTCTCGGAGCAGGTGCCCGAGGGCGCCTTGGAGAGCAACGACAAGTTCTGGAGATGCGAGGCGTGCGGCAAAATCTACTGGAGAGGCTCGCATTGGCTCGGAATACTCGAGAGGTTCAAGAAGCTCAACCTCGCTTAGACTCTGGCCCGTGGAGATGCTCGCTTATTATCTTTCCACTTGACGAGTTGATGAGCAGCGCGCCCCCCTTGCCTTCGACACACCAGACAGGCAGATAGACCAGCCCCTTCGGCTCTATCACGATTGCGTTCTCGTGCGAGCGGGACCTCTCGATGACCTCGGAGTGGCCGTAATCTCGGACGGTCTCAACGTATGACCGGTACTCTTTCGACACGACTTCGCGCGCCATATCCAACGCTCTATCCTCCTCGACGGTCGGCTCCCTCTTCGAGCTTGGTGCGTCGATGGCATCCACGAGTTCGAAGCCCCATCGCCAAGTCTCCACGTGTTCGGTCATTGCGTTCACGGCCACAATGCCCGCTCTCTGTTGATTCTCGTCGATGTTCAGGACGTAGTGGAACAGGAAATGCGGGATCAATTCGAGGTCGAATCTGTATCCTTGCACCTCGTGTCGAGCGATGTACTTGACGTCTTCGAGGGTGATTGTCGGTTTTACGATCTGCTCGGAACGCTCCTCGGTGCTCTCGATAATGATTGGCACGGACTGCTCTGGTGGCTCAGTGAGCACCTGTGGCATCTCGTCTGAGATCACTTCGTCCAAGAGGCTGCCGTCATCCTCCTTGGACTCGCTGCGGAGGTGCAACGTGCCAATCTCGTGCTCCATCTCCTCCCTGCCCCAATAATAGATGCCCCTAACCTGAAGGTGCTTCTGCACGCGATCGTCAATCTTGGAGAGTGAAGCTACGACCTTCCTTCCGGAGAAGTTCTTCACATTTCGGATAAAATCGTCGATGTCATCTGCAATCAGGTGGCTGGCAGCCATGATGACAACTGAGACGTCTTCGCGCTGGCCGTACAAGTAGCCGTCTCTCTCCTCCACCTCGAACTGCTTGGATTCGAGTATCTGAACAAGATGGTCCTTCAGAGTGGTCATCCCGGTACCTTCGACAGTGATTGTCGGGCCGTGATAAAAGGCTTCTGAGCACAGCATGAAGGGTGCGCAAACTAATTAGCCTCACCGATACGATATTGCAGCGCACCAGAGTGTTCGAAGGACTCGCGGAACGTGCTTGAGATGCGATTGGTATCGTTAGGTCCGATAGCCTTGCTCGCAGCCGGCCTATCATTGGTGGCTATTTCTGTGGCCAGCGGCGAGACCGACGTGTCGCTGGTGGTAATCTTCCCAGTCCTCTCCGGCTCCAGTCTGTCGTTCTTGGTTGGCGTCGCGCTCGTCGTGGCGGGGACACTATCTGGCTTCCTGTTGATGGCCGCGATGCCTTTCGGATTGGTGCATAACCACCGTGATTCCAGTCTTGATGGCGCCGGTCAGGCAGACAACAGGAAGGGCTCGAAAATCGGCGGAGTCGTCCTCATAGGTCCTATACCCATAGCCTTCGGCTCAAGCGCGCGGATCGCCTATGCGATGCTCGCTGTCGCCGTGGGAATTGTATTGATTATGCTGGCACTAGCTCTCCTCGTCTTCCTCTAGCGTCTTGAGGGCATCTTCAATCTTGATCTTCTTCGAGGAAGCCATCTCCCTCAGGTTCGACATCGCTGTGATGTAGAACTGATAATCCATACCTCTGCGCCTTACAGCGCGGCCGACCGCTCTCTCGATAGGCTCCTTGCGTTGCCGCGTCCTTGCAGCCTCAATCAGCACCTCTTTGATCGACTGATTCATCGCTCAGCCCTTCTTGTACGCTTCGCACACGTCTAGAAATGCCTGGAATATCTCATAGCCGTTGTCCGTGTGCTCGACCTCAGGATGGAATTGAAGGCCGAATAGCGGCCGTGATTCGTGTCGCATCGCTTGAACGGGGCAAGTCTCTGAGTTCGCGAGCAGTTTGAATCCCGGCGGGAGGACGGTCACCTCATCGTTGTGTGACTCCCATGCTATGAACGATTCCGGCAGGCCCTTGAAGAGATCATCCTCGTCGACGACGCTTATCAGCGTCTTCCCGAACTCAGGTGTGGCTGACGGTTCGGCCTTCCCGCCCATATGTATGGCCATGAACTGATGGCCGGCGCATATGCCGAGTATGGGCATATCCAGGTTGTCCAGATAACCGCCGCACATCCCCATGGCCTCGCCATCCAATCCTACTCTTGGAGATCCGCCCGAAAGCACGAGCCCGTCCGCGACCATGGCGTCGACCGGCTTCCTGTTCGAGACAATCTCTGTTTCCGCCCCGAGATCACGCAGCACGCGCCACTCACGATGGGTCCATTGGCCACCGTTGTCGACCACCAAAACTCGCATGCAGGAGGGAATATTGCAGGAGTATAAAGCCTCTGCTGAGCCGCGCCTACTCCCACTCAATAGTGGCTGGAGGTTTGTCCGTTATGTCGTAGACGACTCTATTGACCCTGTCCCTCATAGTGTTGGTAATTCTGCGGGATATCGTCTCAAGCACATCATGAGGAATCTTCATGTACGCTGCGGACATCGCGTCCAATGACTCCACCGCCCTCACCGCGACGGTGTAACCATAAGCTCTGACATCTCCCTGAACGCCGACGCTCTTGACCGGGAGCAGCACGGCGAAGTATTGCCAGGGCATATCCATCTTGCCGGCCGCAGCGGCCTTCTCGATCTCCTCTTCGACAATCGCACAGGCTTCCCTGACGATGTCGACAGCTTCGCGGGTCGGCTCCCCCATCACCCTGATGGCGAGTGCGGGGCCTGGGAACGGCTGTCTCTCGGCGACCTCGATCTTCAACGCACGGGCGACTTTCCTAACCTCGTCCTTGTACAGGTCTCGAAGGGGCTCGACGAGCTTCATGTTCATGTCGATTGGGAGGCCGCCAACGTTGTGATGCGACTTTATCACGTCTCTGAGGCCGCCGCCGCTCTCAATCCAGTCAGGGGCGATCGTTCCCTGGACGAGATACTCGACGCCCGACTTTTTCGCCTCCCTCTCGAAGACGCGTATGAACTTCTCACCGATGATCTTACGCTTCTTCTCAGGGTCGACGACTCCCTTGAGCGCCTCGAAATACTCATCACTGGCATCGACGGTGATGTGGTTGACTCCCAGCCGCCTCAGCATGCCGTCGACGGCTTTGGTCTCGCCCTTTCTCATGAACCCGGTGTCGACATACACGGCCAGCAGCCGGTCGCCTATGGCCTTGCTTACGATGGCGGCGCACACCGTGCTGTCCACGCCCCCCGAGGCTGCGATTATCGCCTTGCCCTTGATGGTCTCACGCAGCTTTTGCATCTGATCGTCGATGAACCTCTCCGGGTCGAACATCTAACCATCAACTTCCCTGGAGTCCGTGGCCACCTTGTCCTTCAGCTTATGCCTATACCCTTCGAGCGCGTCCAAAATCCGCTCATCCTTGAGCGAGAGTATCTGCGCCGCTAGCAGGGCGGCGTTCTCTCCCCTATCGAGCCCGACCGCTGCGACAGGAATGCCTGGGGGCATCTGCACGACCGACAAGATCGCATCCAGATTCAACGTCCCGCTGACAGGCACGCCTATTACCGGACGGTTGGTCCGCGCCGCTATGACGCCTGGGAGAGCGGCTGACAGACCGGCTATCGCAATGAACACCTCGGCCTCTGCCTCGGAGACGAGCTTGTCGACCAGCTCCGGGGTTCTGTGGGCGCTGGCGATGCTCAACTTGTACTTCACACCCAGCTCCTTCAACACCGCGGTGGCTTTCTCCGCCACCTTTAGGTCGCTCTTGCTGCCTAGAACTATCTGGATACTCATCGAAGAGGTGAGAGGTGGAGTTTGTAGAAAAAGGTTTGCGCGCTCACGACTTCATAATCGCGAGGAGGAACATCCCGATCGCAAGAACGGCGCCTATGACGCCCGCGAGGATGTACAGGAACGCGTCCCATATCACCTTGCCAAGATTGACCTCTAAGACATTGACGGAATCCAATCCCATCACGACCCACAGCACGCCGACTGCGAGCCCGATTGCGACCAGGATTACGCCGATCATTCTGCTCTTGCCGCTTCCAAAGTACGCCGTAAACACGCCTGCGAGAAGCATGAACAGAGCAAACACGAGGACAATCACTGTCAGAAACTCAATTAACTCCACCGAATCCACCAACCACGACCTGCGACTCAGAACTTTATACCTGTCAGCGTCTTTGTGTCAATCACTCCGGCGATCGAGCGGACCTTGTCGACAACCACTTGCCCAAGCAGGTTGAAGTCCTCTGCCTCGATCTTGGCGATCAGGTCGTATTCTCCGAACAGCGGATGCAGCTCGACGACCTCCTTAACCTTCAGGAGCTCGTTGTAGACCTCGTGCTCTTTTGCCGGCGCAGTGCTTATGAGTATAAAACCCACGGCCATTTGGTCTCACCAAACCCCAATAATGGGATGTCCTGTCATAAAGCTTTCGGGGCTGGCTTTATGGATGATTTGACCTCAAATGGCCATGAATCCGTTTGGACTTCGCACGCGCACGCCTAGACGTTCTTCCTCCGGGCGGCGCGCCTTTGGACCATCTCCCACGTCGGAAGCGCGCTCTGCGCCCCGACGCTCTCCACGACGAACGACGCCACGGAGGCGCCCACCCATGCGCACTCCTCGACAGGTAGGCCGCGGCTGAGACCTGCGTAGAATCCCGCCCTGAAGCCGTCTCCCGCCCCGGTGGTATCGACCACTATGTCAGGAGCGATTGCGCCGACTATAACCTCGTCGTCATCCGTGATGATTCTGCTGCCGTCACTGCCCAGTGTGTTGACTATCAGGCTCACGTATGACAGGAGCTCTCGGTCGTCCTCGAGGTTCAGATACGATTTCGCCCTCTCCAGCTCGGATGAGTTCATGAATAGCACATGGGAGTACTCGAGCATCTGCTTGAACGTCTCAGGGTCGTAAACGTAGTGTATCTCCTGGGCGGGGTCGAAACATACCATCTTCTTCCGCCATCTCGCCCGCTTCGCCACCTTCAGCATATATGCAGGCCGACCGGTTCCGATGTGGACGAACTTCGAGGAGTCGACCGTGTGCGTCCTGAGTGGCTGCTTGTCCTGCAGGCGCACCGCCCCCTGGTCCACGAAGCCTATCTGATTGTGCTCAGCGTCAGATATCATGATGATGTACGAGGTCCTCTGGCCGCGGACCTTGATGACATCCGTCGTATCGACGCCGACTTCGTTCAGGGCGTCCTTGAACTTGTTGGGGAAATCGTCCCCTACATGGCTAGCCAAAGCAGTCTTGACGTCGAGCGCAGCGGCCATCCTCGCGAGGTTCGCTCCCGTGCCACCGAAGAACTCCTGCCGGTCGACCAATTCAACACAGGTGTTGGGCTGCGGGAAACTGTCGGAGGAATAGATGATGTCCACCGCCGCATGACCGTAAATCCCCAGGAAATTGCTCTTGCGCACGCACCTCACATCCGTAAACCCGTATCGCTTCCACCGTACTTGAAAAATCTGCCCCCTTGTGCCCCGTGGCTCGCAATCGCACTGGCTTAAGAACGCAAGCGGTTTTCGGAACTGGGCGCTATCGTGCGCCTCTCAGGTACCTTCTCTCCATTCCCTCATATACTTCTTCTGAGAATCGGAGAGCTGGTCTATCTCCAGTCCCATCGTTTTCAGCTTGATCCTCGCAACCTGCTCGTCTATATGATCTGGCACGTCGTAAACGTCCGGCTCCAACGAGCGGGCGCTGAATGCCATGTACTCGAGACACAGCGCCTGAATGGCGAAGCTCATGTCCATTATCTCGGCAGGGTGTCCCTGGCCGGCAGCCAGGTTCACGAGCCGCCCGTCCGCCAGCAGGTACACCCTCTTCCCGTTCTTCAACTGGTACTCGTGCACGGAATCCCTCACCTTCCTGCGCTTCTTGGACAGCTCTCTGAGCCCTGCTTTCGATATCTCGTTGTCGAAATGCCCCGAGTTGGCCAGGACGCATCCGTCCTTGACATTGCGCAGGTGTTTCGCGGTGACTACGTCCTTGCAGCCAGTGGCTGAGACAACCATGTCCGCCTCCTTCAGGGCCTCTGCGATCGGTTTGACGGCGAAACCGTCCAACCGCGCCTCGATGGCTCGTATGGGATCCACCTCGCAAACCGTCACGTCGGCCCCCATTCCCTTGGCGCGCATGGTTATCCCCTTCCCGCACCATCCGTAGCCTGCGACCACGAAGTTCTTGCCCGCGATAACGAGGTTCGTCGCGGCCATGATGCCATCCATAGTCGATTGGCCGGTCCCATACCTGTTGTCGAACATGTACTTCATGTACGCGTCGTTAACGGACATCACTGGGAATTTGAGGGAACCTTCCTGAGCCATTGCCCTTATCCTCATAACCCCGGTGGTCGTCTCCTCGTTACCCCCCTTCACTGTGGGTAGGAGTTCCTTACGCTTCGTGTGCAGTAGGAATATGAGATCGGCACCATCGTCTATGACATAATCCGGCTTCATGTCAAGCACTCGGTTTAGCGAGATGTAGTAATCCTTCTGGGACTGCCCCCTCTTAGCATACGTCTCCAACCCGTACTTCTTGTTGAGCGCGAGCGCCACCGAGTCGTCCGTCGAGAGTGGGTTGCATCCCGTCAATCGGACCTCGGCACCGGCCTCCTGGATAGTAAGCGCGAGCACGGCTGTTTTGGCCTCCGTGTGCAGGGCCATGCCGACCTTCAATCCCTCGAAGGCCTGTTCCTTTACCATGCGTTCCCTTATCTTGGCTAGGACTGGCATGTGCGTCCTGGCCCATTCAATCCTCTTCACGCCCTTATCGAGCAACTCGTTCGACGGCATCGTACCTGAGCAACGGAGTACATTGCGCTAAGAAAAAGATGTTGCATGGCTACTGAGAGCCGGGTTCGGTCCCTAATTGCTCCAAATTGGAGGCCATCAGCCGCATGACGGCGCGGAGGTTCTCATCCCTGTCGTACCTCTCCAGCGCCCTATCCATCTCAGTCGTGTCGCCTTTGAGTTCCTCCACACAGCCAGTAATCAGGGGCAAAGCCTTGGTGACCTCGTCCACGACGGTCACGGTCGCCGACCGGGCGGTCCTCGAAAGAGGGTTGAGGTCGACCGCTACGACCTTCTTGCCCATGCCCACGAGAGCTTCTGCACGGTCGCCGTCTTCGAGCGCCACGAGGACCGCATCGGCAGAGTAGATACCCTCCCGAGTGCACAGCCCCCTCGCGCCCTCCAACCCAGGTATCCTCTCGTCCGGGAGAAAGCCGAGCACCTGCGACACTCCCTCGCGCTCCAGTGCGGCCTGTATCTTGGATAGTCGCTCATCCGACCTGTGGAACAGCCCTATCTCGATCTTAGCAGGAATCGCCTTGGACAGGTCCGCGATGGCTCGCGGGCACAGCGCCGCGACGTTCCCGTTCACTGAGATGACCGGCTGCTTCGCCACAATCAGCGTCGTCGCAGCCGCTCTCGCTGCGACCCGCGCATGCTTCACAGTGCGCTCTCCAAGGAGATAGTAGAACATCTCGCCTCTTCCATGAGCGATCAGCCCATGCGGTGCAACAATCCCGCTTGCGAAGCCGTCCACTAGCCGTTCGCGCAGCTCGAGAGATTCGCGCCGTGGATGAGTCTTGGGGATTTTTGTCATGACAGTCACCATCGCGAATGCCTCGTCCGCGGACGGTCGAGGCTTACGTTGGGGGAAATTGATGCCCAACACTTAAATAGATTGAGAAAAACCTTATATATAACATCACATATAGGGCGCTGAGCACAAAATATAAATATGATTCGGTGAGCGAGTTGAAGCTTCTTGGAGTCGTGCAGGATATCTCCCACGACGGAAAGCTCATTGTGAGGGCTAGATTCGCACCGAAGAACGGTGCAATTGTGCGTGACAACTTGAAGGTGACCATGGGCAGAGTGACCAGGGTTTTCGGCCCTGTTCGCTCGCCGTACGTCGCCATTCAACCCGAGAGAGACATGAAGACCATTGCCATCCTAGGCAAGGAAGTCTATGTGCTAGAAGAGGGGGACCATGCCAAAGGTAAGAGAAGAGACAGAGCAGATCGAAAGATGCCCTGAATGCAACAGCGCCCATCTTGTCAGAGACTACGAACGTGGAGAACTCGTGTGCGAGGATTGTGGCATAGTCCTCGACGACCAGCTCATCGACCAGGGTCCGGAATGGAGGGCTTTCGACGTCGAGCAGGGAGAGAAGAGGGCTCGTACGGGCGCTCCGATGACTTACACGATACACGACAAGGGCCTGTCCACGGAGATATCGTGGAAGAACAAGGACTCCTACGGGAAGAGCATCCCGACCCGCAACAGAGCTCAGCTCTACAGACTCAGGAAGTGGCAGCGCAGGATCAGGGTATCGAATGCGACCGAGCGGAACCTTGCGTTCGCGCTCAGCGAGCTCGACCGCATGGCCTCTTCGATGGGGCTCCCGCGCAACGTGCGGGAGACCGCCGCGATGACATACCGTAAGGCGGTCAACAAGAACCTCATCAGGGGGAGGAGCATCGAAGGCGTCGTCGCTGCTTCGTTGTATGCGGCGTGCAGGCAGTGCAATGTTCCGAGGACCCTGGACGAGGTGGCGAACTCCTCACGAGTGGGAAGGAAGGAGATCGGCAGGACTTACAGGTTCATGACCAGGGAGCTCAAGCTCAAGCTGATGCCGACCAAGCCTCAGGATTACGTCTCGAGGTTCTGCTCCGAGCTGAAGCTGTCAGGCGAGGTCCAGTCCAAGGCGACCGAGATATTGAAGGACGCCGCCAAGAAGGAGCTGACCTCTGGCAGGGGGCCGACCGGCGTGGCCGCCGCGGCGATATACATATCGTCGATACTCTGCAACGAGAGACGGACCCAGAGAGAGGTGGCCGATGTTGCTGGCGTCACAGAGGTCACCATCAGGAACCGGTACAAGGAGCTGACCGAGAAACTAGGCATAGAAGTGCAGCTTTGACCTCATTGGTTTGAAAAATTAAGGCGTTTAAGGGGTTTGAAAGAGCGCAAGCGCTCTCCGCTCCATACCTACTCGACGGGCGGCGCGGGGGCCTTCTTCCGGCGCATTAGCATCACAGCCAAGGCTGCGAGCACGATGATCACAAGCACAATGCCAGCGATCACCAAAGCGCTGATTCCTCCACCGTCTTCGGCTACGGTGAAGGTGACGGCCGCCTCACCGGTGTTTCCAGCCTTGTCGTAGGCACGCACTTCGACCGTATGTTCTCCAGCTTCGAGATCGCTGAACGCGCACTCAGATGCCGTCCCGACGGAGAAATACGATCCGCCGTCGATACACACCTCGATGCGGTCGATGCCACATCCGGCATCGGAACAGGTCCACTCTATCGTGACCGACTGATCGCTCGTCTCCCAACCATCCTGAGGCGAGGTTATGCTTAGCGTCGGATTCGCCGTATCGACCATGAAGGTCACGCTGGCCGTAGCAACGTTGTCTGCGTTGTCAGTCACCCGCACGGACACATTGTGCGACCCCTGGGCAAGCTCGATGAACTGTCGCAAGTTGCTCGTGACCGCAGTCCATGCCCCTGAATCGAGCTTGATCTCCATGAGTGCTATCCCGCTTCCTGCGCCATCCGAGGCAGTCCAGGTCACGGTGACCGAGGACGAATTCAGGCTAGTGCCATTCGCCGGCGACGTTATCGACACGACGGGGGCCGTTGTGTCGGTCGAGACCGTGAATGTGACGGAGTCCGTCGCCGAGTTGTCTGCGAGGTTCGTAGCCCTCACGTCCACCGTGTGTTCCCCGTCGTCCAAGTCGCTGAAAGTCACTGAATCGCCAGTGACTGCCTGCCACTCGCCTTCGTCGAGTCTGGCATCGACCGATGCATCTTGATCAGACAACGTCCATTCGACCGTGACGGAATCTATGTTCAAGACTGCGCCGTCAGCGGGAGAGGTAATGGTGATCTCAGGCAGACCCAGGTTCACGACGAATTCCACGCTGTCGATCGCGGTGTGTCCAGCCTCATCAGTCACGCGAATCTCGACTGTATGGGCCCCTTCGTCCAACGACGACACGACGGTGGAAGTCGCATCCGCAGATTCCCAGGAGCCTCCGTCTACGCGTCTCTCGACAGATACGACGTTGGTTCCAGTGCCATCCGTCGTGTACTCCACCGTCACTTCCTCAGAATCGGTGATCGTGCCGTCGACCGGGGAAGTTATAGAGACCGTCGGGGCGATGGTGTCGACCACCGTCATCGCATCTGCCTCATCCGGCGGCGGTTCGACCTGACCTATGCCGTTCACAAGTATGCTGTAGAAGGCATACTCTCCGTCGCCGTCAGTTGCCGAGAACTCCCATGCGTAAGGGGACGTGGCATCCTGATCGTGAAGTACGAAAGCTCCCCCATCGTAGCTGTACCACAGCTCGACGTAATCAACGCCGAACGGGTCCGAGGCTGACGCCTCTACAGTGAAGGTTTCTGTGCTCTGAAACGGATCAATGGCGCTGACTTCAGACTCAGGCATGCTGTAGCTCATTATTATCCAGGTGTCATTCGATGTCGGTGTCGTCTCCACGTTCCCAGCCCAGTCGACTGCGATTGTGTAGAACTCGTAGATTCCGGCATCGTGTGCCTCTGAGGCGTTGAATATGAACACATACGGCTCCTCAGAGTCAGCATCGCCCCACAAAGTGTATGGCTTGCCTCCATGGCTGTAATAGAGGGCCACCTCCCGGATGTCGTTTCCGTCTGGGTCTGTGGCGTTAGCATAGACGGTGACCTCGGGCGTCGAGCACTGAATCCCTGGCTGCGGATCGGATATCTCTGAAGTCGGTGATAATGTGTCAATATCGAGCCAGAAGTTCTCTGTCGTCGTCACATCGGCAACGACCTCCACGGACGTCCTGTACTCCCGGATGTATCCGGCGGCAGTCACTCTCAAATCGTACATCCCTTCCTCGGCAACGTCGAAGTTGTATGAGCCATAGCTGTTGGATGTCTCACTCTCAAGGACGTCGGTCGAACCGGCCTCGAACAGGTCGATGACTGCTCCGAAGACGGGAGACAAGAACAGAGAATCCTTGATGGTGCCGGATATGGACGGTTGCGCGTCCATCACTTCGTGCAGTTCCTCGAGCTCGTTGGCGGCCAGGTCAACCACACTGCTATTGGCGACGTATCCCAACTTGGAGGAATTCACATATGCAGACCCCTCGCCCGGGACCATTATCATTGTCTGACCGGTCTCGTCGGTCTCACCGGTCTCCAGCAGTTTGCCGTCAATCGATACTGACACATCCACCCCTTCGATTGGGTCATCTTTGGTGTCATTGATGCTTACTATCAGTATCGGATAGTGGTTCAGAGTTAGGTTTCCCCACAGATCGTCGCTGCCTGCGACTTTGAGTGTTTTCTCACCGTCGAAGTAGTATTCCTTCGTAGCGGTTATTGTTATGTCGTCCTCATAAGGGGACCAGGCACCCTCAACCTCCAGCACGAAGTAGTACTCACCCGTCGAGTCCGTGGTTATCTCACCCAGGAGCGTATCCGAGGAGTCTCTGACCTCCACGAGGGCATCCTCGAGGGGGAGGGGGCCGGTCGTGTTTCCGTCGCTTATGACCCCCTGCACTACTGGCCATCTTTCCATATCGAAGCTAACGTTGACTCGCGTGTCCGAAGCCAAATCTCGCTGCTTGCTTTGCATGATGTAGCCGGAGCATGACGCATTGATCCAGTAAGTGCCCGGAGGCAGAGATACCGGGGTGGTAACGCCATAGCTCCCGTTTGCAGTTGTCCTCACACTATCCGAGTATGCGAGGCTCTCCATTGTGACCAGGGCGTCGCTCAGCCCTCCCCTGTCGACCTCATCTAGCACGTAACCCCAGATGATCGGGTTGGCTGGCACGATGACCAGGATGCCGAGATACAAGTACGCCGCTCCTTCGTTGTTCTCACCGCATCGCGGTGCGCCCACGGCGAAATCGGCAGCGTCGTCATCGTTGTAGTCGGCCGACTCATTACCTCCTGAAGACACACTCAATCCGAACCAGGAATCGGCTTCGGTGCCGTCGACGATCACGTCCGGCACGGAGTCGGCGGTGGAGTTGCCGTAGAAGACATACGCCCGCCCTGCGTTATTGGCTGCAGTATCGTTCATAGGCGCTCCGACCACGAGATCACCGATGTTGTCTGTCCTAGGGTCGCCGCCAGCAATGGACACTCCGAACATGTCGCCCGGCTGGCCGAGAGAGAATGTAACGTCGACATTCTTGTCGAACTTCCCTGACGTGGAGGAACCGTAGTAGAGCGATACCTCGCCCACGCTTGCCGCGTATGGAGCGCCGACGCCTACGTCGCCGTAGATGTCCCCGTTGTAGTCAAGGACCGCTACAGACGTGCCGAATCTGTCTTTTTCCGCAGATCCCTCCAGAATGGACTCCTTTGGAACCGCCTTCGAGGGGTTCAGAATGACCCTGACTTCTCCTGTGTTATCATCACCACTACCAGGGGCGCCCACGGCGATGTCTGGCAGCGGATTACCATCCAGGTTGACCCCGCCAGCCACTGAGAAACCGAATTGGTCGCCTTCACTTGATCCAGTGAATGTTTTGTCCAGCGCTTCGCCCATGGAATCTCCGCCGTACAGGAGATAGACCGCTCCCCCCTCTGCGAAGGGTGCTCCCACGATCACGTCGTCGGAGCCATCCATGTTGGCATCACCAGCGGTCGAGACGGAGTATCCCAGTTGGCCTCTTTCGAGCTCGCCTTCGATGATGATGTCGGCGTCGTAGGATCTGTCTGGCAAATCGTCGACGTCATCCGATCCCAGGATGACGTATACGGCACCGGCATCCAGACCGGCCGAATCGTTATCAGGAGCACCTATAATCAGATCATCTATACCATCGGCGTTGACGTCTCCTGCCCTGGCAACGGAGAATCCAAACCCTTCGCCTTCAGACCCGGCTATTTCGACGTCAGGGCCCGGCACTGTCTCGTCTCCGAGGTATATCAATACCTTGCCTGCGCCAAGCCCTCCTGAGGAATCGCCAGGAGAACCAACGACGAGGTCGCCTACCCCGTCATGGTTGATGTCCAGAAACGCGATGCATCTTCCAGCCCCAGCTGCCTCCGTCTGACCTGTCACGCACATGACGGGGTCGTCGGTCGCGTCGTAAGGATCAGCGCGGCTCGAGCCAGCGGGTATCAACGCGGCAGCAATCAAACACAGCACAACTATTGCAGCGACAGCAGAACGCTCCAGCTGTCGCTTATCGAGAATATATTCACCCATTGCCAAATTCCCCGTTAGTTGAAAGAGTCAGCGCTATTAAATATTTTCCGCAGGCAATCTAATAGTCCAAGGGGGTTCGATTTCAACAGGTAGATGGTGTTTCCACGAGGGACAGCTATTTAAGTGGCACGAATATTCCACGTATTGGGGACGCGCGTATGAAAATCGGGATAAACGGTTTTGGCAGAATCGGGCGGAATGTCTTCAGAGCCGCCATGCAGAAGCCCGGCTACGGAAAGGACATCGAGATTGTGGCGATAAACGACATAGCGCCCGTTGACTCACTCGCTTACCTGCTGAAATGGGACACGGTATATGGGAAGCTCGATGCTGAGGTCAAGGCTGAGGGAGATTCCATCCACATCGGTGACCGCGAAGTCTCGGTGATGCAGAAGAGAGACCCCGCGGAGATCCCGTGGAGCAGGCATGGCGTCGATGTCGTCATAGAGTCGACTGGGCTGTTCACGGCAAGGGCTAAGGCAGCGGCGCACATGGCCGGCGGCGCGAAGAAGGTGATCATATCAGCCCCGTCCAAGGACTGCGACGCAACCCTGGTACTCGGGGTCAACATGGAGGCATACGACCGCTCGAAACACGACGTGGTCTCGAACGCCTCATGCACGACCAACAGCCTCGCACCCCCGGCAAAGGTCATCGACGACAACTTCTCGATGGTCGAGGGGATGATGACGACGATACATGCATACACAGGCGACCAGCGCCTGGTCGACCTACCTCACAAGGATTTCCGAAGGGGTAGGGCGGCAGCCCTATCGATCATACCAACAAGCACAGGCGCGGCGAAGGCCATCGGCATGGTGATACCGCGGCTGGCAGGCAAGCTGAATGGCTTCGCGATGAGGGTCCCCACGCCGGTGGGTTCGGTGACCGATCTCAGTTTCACGACAGAGGAGGAGCTGTCTGCGGACGCGTTGAACGCAGCTCTCAAGAAGGCGGCCTCAGGGCCGATGAATGGCATCATGGAAGTCTGCGAGGAACCGATAGTCTCGTCGGACGTCGTGGGCAACCCGCATTCGGCCATAATAGATGCTGAGCTGACGTTGGTTATAGGCGGCAATGGACGGTTCGGCAAGATTCTCTCGTGGTACGATAACGAGTGGGGCTACGCTAACAGGCTTGTAGAGATGGCGCCGAAGCTGCTTTGATGGACTTGACTCTGGACTCCCAGAGTAACGATTAATACCCTGGGAGACGTAGCTCAGTGTCATGGTATCATGCTATGATTGCGATCACTTCGGCACGCGCTGCAGGGGCATCCTCCCGCCGATGAAGTACAGGGACACGATAGACGAGTATTGTGAGAACTACAAAGTCGTCGAATGGAGACGGGAGCTGTACAAACCTGGTGGGGAGACGAGGATATAGTGTCCTCACGGCCTGTGGCGAGTGAGGCTGACGTACTCCACATCATCTGATGATACGCGGCCGAGCAAGATATCCTTCCTCACGCCGTGAGCGAGTCGCACCGCCCTGCTGACCTCAGGCCACATGGCCTTGTAGTGTTCCGGAACCGCGTGCACCAGGAACTTCGCGTGGTTCCTGTCTGGGTCGCCCTCGTACGCCCTGAAGTGGGAGCCGTACTTGAAACCCGTCTTGACTATCAGCCCCTTGCCCTTGAGGTCCTTGAATGCCCTCAGGCGCAGGTCGAAATCCGGCTGGAGTTTCCTAGCCCTCCTCTTCAGAGTCTCAAGGCCCACTGCCCTGTTGGTCTTACCGTCCTTGACCTTGAGCGTTCCATGCTCCACGAGAAACACGGCCTCTATCAGGGAAAGTTGGAGCAGATTGCCAATCATCTTGCCGAAGCAGTGATCCTGCCGGAGTGTATCGGAATCTGTCTTGTCGGTGATTATGACCCTGTCGGCCATCACGACGCCCTGGGCTTCGCGGCCGAGCTTGAGCTTCTTGAGCCTGCCAGCGGGCGACTGTCTTCGGACTTCATAGTACGTGACGTCGCTCTCCTCGTCGACGACCGCGAGCAGCAGCCTCTTCCGAATCTGGCTCGCACGGTCTATGTTGTCCAGCAAGTCTCCCAGGTCGAACGTGGAGCGCTCGGATATCGCGGCGACCCACCACTTGCTCGCGGTCTTGTTCGGCGCGCCTCCCCGGGGGAAGACCCTGAAGTCGAGCGGGGGCTGGCCCATCTTGACGATGTAGCCCCGTTGCCTCAGCTCGCGATACACCAGGTATTGTATCTCGAAGCCCACCTTGGTCTTGTGCGCGATCCGTAAGAGGTCTCCCGCTGTCAAAGTTCCGCGCTTGGATGCGACTTCCAACCTCCCGCTGTCCACCAAATAAGTAGCCTCCATGAGGCTGAGCTTCAGGCCGCCTCCGCTCTGAGGCACGCCGAAATAGCCCTTGTTGTGTATCTGGCTTGCTTCGGCTGGGTCGGAGATCGTAACCTCATCCCCCGCAAGGAATCCTGACATCGGACGAGCGTATGGCGCTCGATGGTTATTACAGTAGCAGGATGGTTCCGCCCCTTTCGCTGCCTTACGAGTTAAGCGTAATATTCATATAGAAGCGCTAACATATTTGGGGTTTGGGCGCACGCGCCCACGCAATGGAACGAAGCGATGGAGGTTTGAGAGATGATACGAAGAAGAGATAGGCGAGATGAGCTCGCTCCCAGGAACCGCTGGGGGCCGCTTTGGTCCGACCCTTTGACCATGTTGAATGACATGGACAGGATATTTGATGATTTCAGGACGGACTGGGAGACCTTGTTTGTGCCCCCGAAGACCGGGCAGGGGGCATTGATCAGACAGCCCCTTGTCGACATCACGGACGACGGGGAGTCGTACGTGTTGAAAGCGGAGGTCCCTGGGATAAAGAAGGAGGAACTCAGCATCGAGGTCACGGAGAACGCCATAGAGATATCGGGAGAGGCGAGTTCGGAGAAGGAAGAGGAGGACAAAGAGACCGGGTTCGTCAGGAGGGAGCGCCATTACGCTCGCTTCCACAGGTCCCTCCCATTCCCCGAGAAGATCATCCCTGAGAAAGTGGATGCCCAACTGGACGACGGCGTTCTCACTGTGAGGGTCCCCAAGGCAGCCCCTCCTGAGAAGAAGACCAAGAAGGTCGAGGTGAAGTAGAAGCCGCGATTGGCCCGGAAAACGGTTCGATGCGAGGGAAAAACGTTTCAGCAAACCATTCACCGGCCCCACCGGACAATCGGCGGGGCCACAATCACGAGAATGTCGGTGCTTCAAATGTCGAAGAAGGATAAGATTCTCAGGGTCGTACAGGCGAAATCCGCGGATGACGGGAAGGGCGTAGCCAGGATAGACCCTGCACTGATGAAGATCCTCGGGCTCACCCAGGGAGACGTCGTTCTTATAGAGGGCTCGAGGAACACCGCGGTGACCGTCTTTGATGGATACCCGGAGGACGAGAACCGCGGGACGATAAGAATTGACGGCACGATACGCAAGAACGCCGGAGCAGGCCTGGACGACAAGGTTGGCATAAGAAAGATCACGCCGAAACCAGCGACGAAGGTGACCCTGGCGCCCACACAGCCCGTGAAGATACTCGGAGGAGAGGAGTACCTCACCCAGATCCTTGAGGGGAGGCCGGTCGCAAAGGGGGACCTCCTCGAAGTCAACATCATGGGCAGGAAATTCGACCTCGTCGTGCAGAGCCATCAGCCCAGCGCCGAAGCGGTGGTCATTCAGAATTTCACCAAGATAAAGCTCAGCGAGAAGCCTGCCAAGGAGGAGTTGGCCAAAGGCCCGAAGGTGGCTTATGAGGACATCGGAGGGCTCTCCGACGAGGTGGATAAGGTGAGGGAGATGATAGAGCTCCCCCTCAGGCATCCAGAGCTGTTCGAGAAGCTCGGTGTGGACGCCCCCAAGGGCGTGCTCCTTCACGGCCCGCCAGGCACGGGCAAGACTTTGCTCGCGAAGGCCGTGGCATCAGAGACGAGCGCGAACTTCCAGTCGATAGGCGGGCCGGAGATAATGAGCAAGTTCTACGGCGAGAGCGAGGAGCGGTTACGTGAGATATTCAAGGAGGCGGCGGAGAACGCCCCCAGCATCATATTCATCGACGAGGTTGACTCGATTGCGCCCAAGCGCGACGAGGTCACAGGCGAGACCGAGAGGCGCGTCGTCGCCCAACTCCTGGCAATAATGGACGGCCTCGAGGGGCGCGGCAAGGTGATAGTCATCGCCGCGACGAACAGGCCAAACGCACTCGACCCCGCGCTTAGGAGGCCTGGCAGATTCGACAGGGAGATAGAGATAGGCATACCGGACAGAGAGGGGCGCCTCGAGATACTTCAGATACACACGCGCGGAATGCCCCTGGCAGACGATGTCGACCTCCCACAATTGGCTGCGATGACCCACGGCTATGTAGGTGCAGACTTGGCATCTCTCGCGAGAGAGGGCGCTATGCGCGCTCTGAGGATCATACTGCCGACAATAGACCTGGAAGAGGAGACGATCCCGGCAGAGGTGTTGAATAGCCTCAAGGTTACGATGGACAATCTGATGGGCGCCTACAGGGAGATGCAGCCCTCAACCCTGAGGGAAGTGCTGCTCGAAAGCCCCAACATCAAGTGGGAGGACATCGGAGGTCTCGAAGGACCCAAGCAGGAGCTGATGGAGACGGTAGAGTGGCCCCTGAGATACGCTGGATTGTACAGACACATGAACGCGATCCCGCCCAAGGGTGTGCTCCTCTACGGTCCTCCGGGAACTGGCAAGACCCTGTTGGCAAAGGCGGTTGCTACTGAGAGCCAAGCGAACTTCATAAGCGTCAAGGGTCCAGAGTTCCTGTCGAAATGGGTCGGCGAGTCGGAGAAGGCCGTGAGGGAAACCTTCAGGAAGGCCCGGCAGGCGGCCCCGTGCGTGATATTCCTGGACGAAATCGATGCGATCGCGCCTGTCAGAGGCACGTCGTCGGATTCTGGTGTCACTGAAAGAGTCATCAGCCAGCTCCTTACGGAAATGGATGGGCTGGAGGCTCTACACAACGTAGTTGTCATCGCGGCGACAAATCGCCCCGATATCATCGACCCTGCGCTGCTCCGCCCAGGGCGGTTCGACAGATTGGTATACACTCCGCCGCCGGAGCTGGAAGCGAGGAAGGAGATACTCAGGATACACACTAAGGGCAAGCCGATCGCGGACGATGTTGACCTTGACAAGCTCGCCGCAAGGATGACGAACTTCACGGGTGCCGAGATAGGTGCCGTTGCCAACGAGGCGGTGATGCTCGCCATACGCGATTTCGTGCTTGGTGGCGGGGATGCTGACGGGGAGAGCATAGATGATGTCAAAGTCGAAATGAAATACTTTGAGAAAGCTATGGAGAACGTGCAGCCGATGAACGAAAGCGAACTGAGGAAGTACGAGCGACTCAGCCCCAACTCGATGTACCGGTAGCGGGATGGGACTCGGACTGATTGAAGATCATGCAGAAGACAAATACTAAGAAACGGGCTGCAACGGCGACTAGGGAGCAGCTTATCCTGAGGGTCAGGGACGACCTGGCGAAGTGCGGGTTCTTCCTGACGGAGCCGCACAACATCCGAAGCGTGAGCTTTGACGTCATCGCAAGGAGGGACAATCAGCTCCTCGTCCTCAAGATGCTCTCCAACATAGACTCGCTGTCGCAGGGTGACGCGGACGACCTGCGCGTTCTCTCTTCCGCACTTGGAGCCAGTCCTATCATCGTTGGGCTGCACTCGAGCGCCGCGGAGCTGGACGACGGCATACTATACACGCGCTTCGGGCTGCCGATAGTGTCCGAGCGCTCCTTCGAGACCCTCATGATGGAGGGCGTGCCGCCACTGGTGTACGCCGCTCCAGGCGGACTGTACGTGCGCATAGACGGCGAGACCTTGCGAAGCGTCCGCGAGGCAAAGAGCATATCTCTCGGGACCCTTGCCGAGGCAGCTGGAGTCTCCCGAAAAGCCATCCAGATGTACGAGTCTGGCATGGGAGCAATGGTCGAGATCGCCGCCCGGATAGAGGAGTTCCTGGACGAGCCGATTGTCATCCCGCTTGACCCTTTCGAGTTCACAACGGAGATGGCGGCGAACATCAGGGAGTTGGAGGTGATCAGCGACGCCAACAATGAGATTTTCGACATGCTCCGCGAGATCGGATACCTGGTTATGCCCACGAGACGTTGCCCGTTCGACGCGTTCGCCCGCGAGGAGGAGCTGCTTCTGACAGGCATAGGAGGAGACGACCGTTTGGTCGAGAGGAAGGCGAGGGTCGTTGGCAATCTCTCCAGGGTGACCGAGAAGAAATCGGTCATAATCATCCAGCGAGACAGCCGCGTAAAGGCCATAGAGGGCACGCCGCTCGTGTCGAAGGACGAGTTGAGGAGAGCAGACCATTCGGAAGACCTCATGAAACTCATAGCCCGACGAGAGAGGAGGCCAAAGGCGTGAGGGAGGTCAAGACCTTCTCGAATGGCGGTTCTGAGATACATGTGCTACCCGTCATAAGGGGCCTTGTGTCCGAGATAGGGGAGGTTGCCGAAGCGTTCTCCAAGGTGAAGCCCGATGCGGTCGCCATATCTCTTTCTAGAGAGGAAGTTGAGGGAATTCGAAACCTCCCGAAGGATTACGAGCCAGAATTGTCGAGATACGATGAGATCTATATCTCCGGACTGAGCAGGTTTGGCAAGGTTGCTGCCCCGCCACCATGTTATGTAGCGGCCATAGAGACGGCTGACTCCGAAGGCATACCTTTGATTCCGATAGACATCGACGAGATCGCCTATACCGAGCTGTACTGCGCCACGATATCGGGGGCCGCACTGTTCAGGAACTCCACGAGGACTTGGTACCTGCGCAGAAAACTGTTCGCTGCCGACACTCCAGAGGAGTATGTGCTCAGAGTCGACCGCGCGTTCAACAACATGAGCGGCTTCAAACGGATCGAGAGTGAGCGAGCGTCTTGGATTGCCAAGCAGCTGTTGAGGGTATCCGAGGATGCGAGACGACTGCTGGCGATAGTGGAATATGAGAGAGCGCAAGATGTTTCAAACCTAGTGGAAGAGGGGCTGTCACACCACTCGGCCGCTGACAGCCTATAGCAAGAGCAAAGGGTAGGGGTTTTGGAGTTTGAGCCTCGATGGGGCATCCGATTAAGCTTCACGTAGACGACAGATCGTCGACTGCGAGCCAAGTCATGCCACCGCGCACATCGACTATGGTGTAGTCACCGGCAATGTCCTTGACAACGTAGTACAGCCACTCGCAGTTGTCACATCCGTGCATGTTCAGGTGCAAAGCCACCTGCGAAGTGATTAGAGAGATGGTTCTGTTGGCAACAACGACGTCGTCGTAGCCGTCACCATTCACGTCGACGACCTTGAAGAGTCGCGGAGACGAGAACGTCAACAGCTCCTTTATGGGGTTCTCGTCGCTCGCCATCGAGCTGTGAAGGTCGATCATTGTGTCTCCCCTGGCGTAGAATGTGCTATCGCCGTCCGCCCAACCAGTCAAGGCCGCCCATTCCTCCTCCGGGCTGGATCCCGTGCGATTGTAAGTCATCCAGCTCCCGTCCTTCGCGACCACGACCTCAAGGCCGAGGTCGCCACCGACACCTGGTAAGCCGTTGATATTGCCAGCAGCCACGCATTGCCAGCCCACGGCGTAGTCTTCAATGACGGATTGAGGGGCATAGCTGCCGAATGTGCCGGTGATAATCGCGAGATAGTCCAAATGGAGGGTTTCGACGACGGCCGCGCTATTCTCGGTGGTCAAAGAATCTGTTATTCTGATGGTCAGCTCATTGCCTGCCACTGATGAGGGCAACGGACGCGTGAAATTTACATATTCGTCCTGCGAAGCAGGCACATAAATCAGCGGAGTGAACATAGTGCCGTCGATTGAGTACCATATGTAGAAGCTTTCCGCTGCAGCGCCGCCAGTGGCGGAGACTTTCGCTCTGATCTTTAGCTGCTGGTAGGTCTCATCTGTGAGGGTGTCCGTGGTCATGTTGACGTCCAGCTTCCCCAACGGCGTCGGTTCCGCACCGGAGTTCTCCCGCAGCTCCAATGCGTTACCATATGGTGCGGTGGTGTACTCTATCAGATTGGACGGAGCGCTGCCTGCACTCGGCTCCGCTGAAACGCCCGTCAATTGCACTTCATAGGGAGATTCATTCACGACGTAGTACCACACGCGCACTCCCTTGTAGTTCGATGACGAGGTAGAGTCGACGGTCACGACGTCCAAGTAACCGTCGCCGTTGACATCTGCAATGTCGAAGTCCAGGATGTTAGTGTTTCCCGGGGCAACTCCCCATCCCGGTATTACGGCGACCGTGGAACTCGAATCCCACTGCAGGAGATCATAGATCCATACTCGTCCTTCAGCGAGCACAATGAGGTCATCTCTTCCGTCGCTGGTCATGTCCTCGAGGGCAATCTTGCGAACACCGTCATGGGTGTCGTTGTAGCGAGGAGCTGCGCCGGCTGGATCCCAGAGGTATCCTGTCGCTCCATACGTGTTGTTGTATACGACGACCGTCCGGCCCACGCTCCCACCTTCATTGTGAGTGCTATAAGCGAAATCGACGTCTCCGTCGCCGTCGATATCGCCAGTGGCGATCCAATTGATATCTGCGCTTGTGTCGTCCGCGCTAGGCCGCGTAATCTCGGACGCTTCCTGCCAAGCGCCGAAAGTGTTCAGGCTGTTCTCGAGGTAGTACAGATTATGGCTGTTGTACTGCCCCATCAAGACATCCTTGTCGCCATCGCCGTCGATATCGCCAAGAGCGAGTCCGCTAACGGCATAGTTGTCAGCGGCGCTCGGTGCGTTGGCGTAGTCATACATCGTCCGCTTGGTGAAGAAGTTGTTGTTCTCGATGTAGTACATATACGAGGGATTTACGAAGTTCGATGTGCCGGTCATGAATCCCGCCGCACCCACGATGAAATCCGCTTTGGCTGTGCTCGCGCGCACGTAAATCATGGTCGAGAGAGAATAGACTCCCTCATTGGCATCTGAGAATCTCGAGATCTTGAGCGTATATGCGTTGGTTCCGCCTATCCACTGATCGCCATTATTCACCCTCAGATCTATATCAAACTCGTAAGTCTGCTGGTAGGGGGGATCGGGATTATCGTTCCAGACGCTCAGCATTGTTCCCGAAGGCGGAGTGCCGTGAAGCTGGGTATCCCCTCGCATATCAGTTACTCTAATGTCGTCCACAGAAGGCAACGTTGGGACGTCAGTGGCATCCTGAACAAGGACGCTAACATACACACGGCTCCTGTCGGGATCCAGAAGATCAAAAGGATGCGTCTTCGTCCCCCATTCGGTGTCTCGATCATCGCTGTCATAAACCCAAATGGCAGGCACGAAGGTGATTGGCGACCCCGCCTCTGAGATGGTTATTCCCTTCACGGTCTGGAAGACCGCAATCGCACCGCCCGAGCTCTTGAGGGTGATTGCGAGCGAATAGGCGCTTGGAGGCAGACCCTCCGTGGAGAACTGGCATTCGTAGATGAACGCGCCTCCAGAGGACGTGTACGGATAGAACGGTTCTGAGGCAGTGCTGCCGTTGGTGTATGCAGGAACATAGTTGATGCCGGTTCTGGTGTCCGTCAACGTCACAGAGTTTACGCCGAAAATGTTCGCTAGTCTTAGACTCGCAACACGTATGAACACTAGCTCATCCTTGTCGAAGGACGTTGTCGGGGCATCGACGTCCGCCAAGCCTGAGGAGACGTTCTCCTCGTAAATCCCGAAGCCCTGCCCGTCATTCATCCACGTGATGTAGCTGGGGAGGCCGCCCTCGAAGGCCTCGTTGATCTGATAGTAGTCTATGTCGAATGGGAGCACGGTGACAGACACCACGTAACTCGAGATCGTCTCATGGCCGGCGTCGTCCCACGCGTGTATCTTAATCATCTTGCCATCAATATTCGAGACATTCTCAGTAATTAGGCCGAAGTCGAATCTGAACCACCCGTCTGTCGTGCTCTCTTCATACGTGTCGATCTCGGAGCCGCTCGGCAGCTCGGACGAATCGATGTACACGCCGCTCGTACTGCTATCCAGGTCGTTGTCGAGGTCAGTCACCTTTACGAAGAACGAGAAGACATCGCCGGCCTTGATCGGGTCGGCGGAGGGGGAGGCGTTGTTGGAGTCCACATACCTTTGGAGTACGATTGGGGGAGTTCCGCCCGACCCGCCACTCACCTGGCTAGTCCATACGGCGGAGTCCTTGGCTAGATCGATGACGGTGACAATAATCTCGGTCGATTCTGATGGAACAGAGAAGCT
The DNA here is from genome assembly GCA_029864565.1 of Thermoplasmata archaeon. Classification (GTDB taxonomy): domain Archaea; phylum Thermoplasmatota; class Thermoplasmata; order UBA10834; family UBA10834; genus UBA10834. The sequence continues at coordinate 76,167 of JAOTTD010000002.1, forward strand.
CTTCGCCCAGTCAGACCCAGTCGACCATCGGGTGTAGGGGAAGTCCTCATCTTCTGAGAGCTTATAATATTGCGTTGTTGTGCCTGCCTGGATGAAGACCGCCGTGTCCGTTGCCTCCAGAACCACGCCGCCAGCATGCGTGACCGTGAGATAGGCCGTAGTAGTTCCGCTGGTCTCGAATGACACGGTCGCTGCGAAGTCCGCCTTCGTGGACATCTCGGGAACGGGTATTTGGTTAACGTAGGCCACAATGGCGCTGAACAGTATCACCGTGATCATGAGGATCAAAATGTTACCAACGACTTCCGAAACACCGCGCCTGTTCGACCCAATACCTTTCTTGCATCGCTCGAAATTCATCGAGTTCATCCTCCGGGGAGATGGATAACTCTGCTATCGTGCAATCCATCGGTCTGGTGCGTATTTAAACATGTTGCGGTCATTACCAGCTACCAGCAAGCGGTTCACGAACGGCACCCGATGGTTGCTGGCACCGCCTAAAACCAGCACGATTAAATAACGACACGGGCATTTCGCGAAATGATGCCGGGCCAGCTGAGTGTAAACGACCGGGTGTTACTCCACCTTTCTAGATTCGCCACGGACACGCCTCCAGAGGAGTATCCCGCTGAGAGCACTCAGGTAGGAATCGCAGACGGAGTGGGAATCTCGAGAACTCATGTTCCCCGGGCCGTGAAGACTCTGATGCGGGAAGGCATGGTAGAGGAATTCAGGGGGCGTGTCGCCGGCAGGGACCGGAGGATGAGCGTGTACGCGGTCACATCCGAGGGGTTTCGAAAGGCAGAGACGATATGGGAAGAAGCCCGCAAGTCGACGATCGTCGTCATGCAGAATGGCAAACTGACCGAGATGAAGGGGGTGGCCCTGGAGGACGCCGTCGGGAAGCGCGGAGCCTTTGGCCTTCTCTCGCAGATGAGGGACGGGGTCGTCGAGCTGTCCGACAGGAAGCGCGCCCGAATCAGAGACATTGATGGGGCGCCCCCAAGGGGGGAGTTCTTCGGACGCGCGGAAGAGATGAGCTTGCTCGATTCGTTCCTCGGGTCGAACGCGCGCGTAATGGTGGTTCTGAGTGGCCAAGGCTTCGGCGCAACCAGCCTCGTCCGCGAGTTCGTTGAAGCGCACGATGCGTTGGATGTCCTATGGCGGAACGTGAGTGGCCGCACAGATACTGACGATCTCGAATCGGCAATCATCTCGTTCGCGAACGAGACGGGGCATGGGGTGACCGACTTGGAATCCGCACTATCGCTGCCTGACATGCTACTCGTGTTTGATGACTATCACTCGGTGGGGGAGGAGGTCGTGGAGTTCTTCTCGGAAATGGTAGCCTCTCTGGGAGAGACCAAGATCATAGTCACCGCCAGGGAGGACACCCCAGCTTACAACTGGTTCTATCAGAAGAAGCATGTGGAATCGGGGATCGTGTGGGAGCTGCGAATGAGAGGCATAGATGAGGCGAGCGCGAAGAAGCTCCTTAGGAACTCGAACATAGAGCCAGAGGCTTTCAGGAGGATCTATCTTATGAGCAGGGGCCAGCCGAGATTGCTGCGGCTCCTCAGAGATGGAGACATCGACGGGCTGAAGAGGACATCGGTATTCACCTCAGAAGAGATCATGTACCTCATGTTCCTGAAGGACAAGACCGTGTGACGTGCTCACCATTCGATGCCCTTTCTCCCGGTCTCACCCTTTTCGAACGGATGCTTGATCGTGTCGATGAACGAGACGTAGTCGGCGTATTGAATGAATTCGTCTGGGGCGTTACGTCCTGTCAGGACGACCTCCACGCCCTCGGACCGCGATTCCAGGACGTCTATCACATCCTTCGGGGCGATGAGTCCGAAGAACACGGCGACGTTGACCTCATCCATTATAAGGAGGTCGCACTTGCCTTTCGTGGCCTGGCCGAATGCGTGTTTCAACGCCTTCTTGGCGCTCCTTATGTCCTCGTCGGTAACCGTGTTGCCACCAATGAATCGCCCCGTTCCGAACTGGGCGACGCGGATCTTCTTGAACTGCTCAGCAGCGATAACCTCGCCAGTGATCTCTCCCGTCTTCATGAATTGGACTATACAGACCTTAAGGCCGTGCCCCGCAGCGCGCATGGCTAGGCCGAAGGCTGCGGTCGTCTTCCCCTTGCCAGGCCCAGTGATCACGTGAACGCGTCCCAGCCGTGTGTCAATGGACATATGACTGGATAAGCGACTAGCTGATAGAAAAAGTAGAGCATCAAGTGGTCTGACTCATCTGAACCTGATTCGCCTGGCGTTCTCGTCGGGCAGTGTGAACTCCCTCTCCAAGTAGCCCAGCTGCTGAGTCTCCAGCGTCCTCGGGTCAATGGGCACCAACAGAAAGGCGTCGTTCATTGCGACCTCCTCGTTCGTCAGTTGTATGGCCTTCATGACCGAGGAGAACCCGTTCTCGGTTATCAGGTATTCGAGTCCATCCAGGAGCACCACTGAACCCTTCGTCGCCTTGATGAAATCCGAGATGGTGCTGTGTATCTTCATCAGGCGGGTCGGCTCTAGGCTCATGACTCCGCTCGAAGCTTTGGTGCTCTTCGCAATCCACATGATGGGGCAGTCCAACGCGTGGGCCTGTTGTACCCGGCTGGGGTGAGTTCGTGTAACTATCAGGCCTCTTCTGCCTTCTGCTAATAGGTTCCTGAATCCGCCGTACGCCCCATCCACGCCGTCGTCTGTGAAGAGATAGGATGTCCCCTCTTTGAGAACGTGGGTTTTGTCGCCGGTCATGTTCCGTCTTACCTCAGCCCGGCCTGTACCGCCAACCCTTCATCGGTGATGTCGATTAGCTGCCGACCGGTCGTGTGCTTCGTCCCTCTCATCTTGAGCACCTCGAGAAACTTCCGCCTGACCTTCTCCTCCTCGGGATACGAGAGCACGATGACACCGTCCACCATGTAAGATTCCTGGCTGTGCGAGATGTCGTCGTACGACATCTCCGCGGTGATCATAACGAGGCTGTTAAACGCCTTGAGATACGCGAATAGCTCGTGCATGAACTCCCTCGTTTCCCCCCTCCATTGGAGCAGGTCCGTCATGGGGGTGATTGGGTCGATGACTATCCTGTCGGGCTGATACTGCTCTATCTTCTTCTTGATGACTTCGAGCATGTCGCTCGGGTTCTTGGCTATGCTGGGCCCGAGGTCGATGAAGTTGACCATGCCCTTCTCGACGACCTGCTGGTCGTAGAACGAGAACGACGACAGGAACTTCTGGACCAGCCACTGCGGCTCAGATATCGCTGTGATGTACAGACCCTTCTCACCCTCGCGTGCGCCGTGGAAAAGGCTCTGCACCGCAAGGGTGGTCTTGCCCGTCCCTGGCTCGCCCGCTACCAGTATCGCTGACGGGAATGGAAAGCCGTTCTGCAACATACTATCGAGGCCGGGGATGCCCGTGGTCTTCCGAGTCAATTCAGAGCACCTCCGTGTCTATCACGAAAACGCACTTCTCGTCGCCCTTGGAGAGGCACTTCCGCTCGTGACAGTAGACGTCCTTGCCGGTCCTCTCCTCGAAGAACCTTGCGATTACGCCCCTCAATATGTGACAGGCAGGAGCATCGGAGCTAGAGGACTCTATCGAGCCTGACACGGTCACGACATCGCCGTCGAAATCGATGTCCGTCACCCATCCTTCGCTTATCAGAACCTCACGGACGCGGGCGAAGTCCGAGCCTGCCGCCTTGACGATTCTGTCGCCCATGATCCTGCCGCTTCTGTAGAACATACCGTGAGAAGCGAATGTCATAACTGTCTCGTAGAGGCCTTTGATATCCACGAGTTCGTCCTTTCGAATCTTGATTGCGCGTTCCGGTTGTTCCATGAACACCACCTATCAGCGAGGTTGCCATCAATCTTCAAGTCGGGACTTATATCTTTTGGTGTCTTCAGGCGAGCACCATTGCCAGGCAGTTTAATCTACTTGGATTGGCTAAGGGTCTGTCGTGCTCGAAGTTGAGGCCAAGTTCAGGTCGTCAGACAATGACACAGTCATTGACGCCCTCAGGAAGTTAGGAGCCGAGAAACTGTCCGAAGAGACCGTGGAAGACTTGTACTTCAGACATTTTAGCAGGGATTTTGGCAGCACCGATGAAGTTGTCAGGCTGAGAAAGTATCGTGATTCGGTGGAACTCACCTACAAAGGGCCGCGCATGACGTCTTCCTCGAACAAGGCCAGGGAGGAGGTGTCAATGACTGTTAGCGACGCACTCTCGGCGAGCAGGATCCTCGAGAGACTGGGGTTCTCCGAGCTGATGACAGTAAGGAAGCGAAGGGTGTCCTATCTCATTGACAAACTGAGAGTTGATGTCGACGAGGTCGAAGGCCTTGGCCAGTTCGTCGAGCTCGAACTGATCACCGAGGATGTTGCGAAGGCCGAGAAGTTGCTCGAGTCGGCGCGGAACGAGCTACCGCTCGGGGACGAAGTGAAGGAGACCTATCTCGAGATGCTGATTAACCGCCGCAGCTGACCGCTTATCCAACGGAGTGCCTCTCCGCCGAATCAAAGCTTGGCTATCCTCTCGGTGACGAAACTCTTTATGGCGGGGTCGTCGGGGATCGTTATCGATTTCTTGTACTTCTCGCTGCCATCTGGCAGATAATAGCCGCGGGAGACGGAAATGAACTCACTAACTCCCTCATCGGTTATGGCCTTCTTCCTAGCGACTTCCAGGAAGTTGTTCTTGCCAAAGGGCATTTTCTCGGAACTCATTGTTTCAAAGCGTACTTTTGCATCCTGCTGATCGTCCATGTCGAGGCCTCCGCGCAAGGGTTATCGTTAATAATACTTTGCCAATATAAAAGTTCGTAAAACGTTCAAATATGGGGAATCCAGACGTTCACACTGTTTATGGCAGCGGCTTGGGGTGGCGTGCGGTGAGGCGTGGTTGACGGTGAGATTCGTTCGGAAATAGGCGAGGTGACATGAGCGGCGGTCGCTACCCCGATTGTCGTTGTCGGAGGCGGGGTCCGTTTCGAGAACCGAACAGAACTGCTCATCAATCCACCAAGGGGATACCGTAATATACGCTGCAATCGGTAGTCCGTCGCCGTGCATCCACCAGACCCCTCTGGACCTGACGACTCGAGAGACGAAATATGCAAGCGCTGCGGCGTTTGGATACCTGCGCGCGGAACCTACTGTCCAATGTGCGGAGCACTGAAACCTTCAATCGCAGAAGATCAGTCGCAGCGGTGGCCGCCTCACGGGGGATATCAGCAACCCTATACACACGGATACTACATCCGCCCCACCAAGCCACCGATGAAGTGGCGAACCATCACGCGCGCCGTAACAGCTGGATTCATGCTGACTTTCGCAGTGTACCTAGCGTTGTGTCTTCTCGTACTCGTCTACGGAGTCGGGATCGTTGGTCCCGAGATAGGCAGCCATTCGTACACTCTGTATATCGCGTTGCTCGGGCTTTTGCCGCTGGTGACGATTTCTGGATCGCTTCTATACGCGTGGTACCTGTTTCTGGTGGGGGCGATCATCCTATCGGCCACTTGGCTCGTGCTGAAGAGTCACCGACAGTTCTTCAGCGAGATCACAATGAAGGGCACAGCGAGAGCCCACAGCCCGTTCTTCGACATGTGCGCCCTTATGTTCGCGGTGCTCTTCATCAACACATTCATAGTCATCTTCATAACTGCGACAGGGAACACGCCGATCAGCCCGGTCGAAGACATGGAGGATTGGGAGTTGCTTTTCATCCTTGCGAACGCATCGGTATGGGAGGAGATTATCGCTAGAGTTCTTCTCATCGGTCTCCCGCTGATCGCCGTCGACTTGCTACAGCGACGTGGCCTTAAGCCCACGCACAAATACGTGCTTGGCGGCGACATCCCGATCGAGTGGGCTCAGGCGACACTGGTAGTCATCTCCGCTACCGTCTTCGGCTTCGCGCACTTCGAGGGCTGGGGCTCGTGGAAGGTATTCCCGGCTGGCGTGGCGGGTGTGGCATTCGGATACATGTTCCTAAAGCATGGTCTCGCCTCTGCGATTATCCTCCACTTCTCGTTCGACTATCTCTCGATGCCGTTGGCGATATTCGATGGCTCCCTCTCACTGCAGCTCATGGTCGCACTAGGAGTGATCCTCTGGCTCGGTCTGGGCTTAGGGTTTACGGTCTACTTCACAATCAGGATAGCGGAATTCATCACCAAGAAGAGGTACTTGGATGAGGCAGCGCCGACTCTATCAGGAACGCCGCCATCACGACCGCCCTTCGCTGGGCAGGCGTATGCGCAACCTCCTGGATATGCTCAGTGGCATCCGACCGCGGGCGTGGGACAGGGATTCTTTGTCTGCCCGACCTGCGGCTCTGGGGAGGCGCGCTGGCACGACGGAGGGCTGCGGTGTCTACGATGTGGCAGACAGTTCTAGTAACCTAGTGAGCGTATCCTTGCTGCCAACGGCACTCTCCAAATCGTTGGCTTCGATGATGTAGTTCCCGCTGTATCCGCTGCGGTCTATCGAATCCAAGACAGCTGCGACGTCCGCGGTGCCTTCGTCGATCGCGTTGTGTTGGTCCCATGTGCCATCGTTGTTATGCAGATGCACGTTTAGAATCAGCTCGGCGTGCCTGAGAAAATCATCAATCTGCCCCGCAGTGTTCGCATGGCCCATATCGAAGCAAACGCCCAGATTGGGTCCCGCAATCACTTCGATCAATTCCTTTGCGGTTATGCATGTGGCGTTGATGCCCTTAGGCATATTCTCGACTGCCAGATTGACGGAGTTGTCAGCGGCAACCGGGGCCAGCTCCGCCAGCGACCGCTTAGTCTGAACCACGACCTTGTCCTTTGCCAGGAACGCAATACCATGGATGAATCCAGGGTGCACGGTGATTAGAGATGCGCCGAGTTCGCGACAGGCCTCTATCGCACCCACGATTTCCTTGACCGCCACCGCCCTCATCGGCTCATAGACGCTCCCGATGTTCACATCACTCATCGGCGCATGGACCTGGAAACTCATATCGTATGAGTCCGAGGCGTATTGCATCGCGTCCTTGGCTACATCCAGTCGGTGTTCGCCTTCGATGAGGACCTCCCAGAGGCTGAAGCGTTTCGAGATTGCCTCGAGCGCTTCCTCGAACTGGGAGAAACAGAATGCCGGGGAAGCAACACCGATCACAAACTGGCCCCCTTGAACGAGGGGGCGATGGTGTCTATCAGCCCATGAATGTCATCCGAGCGTATCACGATGTGAATGTCGCCGAGTGGATGGTTCTCTTGAGAGAACGATACTTTCCCAACCGTTGCGACCTGTTTGTTCAGCCGGAAACACACCTCCGACTCATTGACGCTCCTCAGGAGCAGCTTCCTAGCGGCGGCGCGTATCTTCTGCTTCGCGAGCTGCTCTGAGAATGTATCGACGCTGCTGGAGCGCCCAATGATGTGGCCCTCACCCTCGATGGTCGCATCCGGGAACAGTCGGGTGATTGCGGCTGCGACCTTGGCCCGGTCCTCCGTTGGGAACACGTCGGCGGCGAGCTGGATGTCGCACATGAGCCAGCCATGCCCGAAAAGATATTTAACTGTGCGTTCTCGCGACGTAAAACAGAGCCAGTTGAAGCGTTCCCCGATCCTTCTCGTCCGTCCCCCAAACCCCTTCCCTTTTTCTGATTTCAATCAAACGGGGAATGCCCTTCACTTAGTGAGCGCAATCATGAGGATTCCGATGAATCCCACCATGACAGCTACGATGCCAGCAGTTCCCAAGTACGGCTCAAACACCCTTTCGCCACCTCTCAAAAAGCACAATGATGCGAACAGTAGCATTATCGCCCCTGCTATCAGAAGAGTCACGAAAGGTACAAGCTTGAAGGCCAACTTCGCCGTTCTCTCGTTCAATTGAACCACTGCGTATCCGTCAGAACGCCATGCTCGAAGTCCGAATCGCTCTTGATGGCTTAAGGGCTTCTCTCAGAGGACCCTATTGCCTTTTCTCAACGGAGATTGTGCGGGAGAGGGGATTTGACACCTCTCCGAGCCAGGCATCCTTTTTCTGATTTCAATCAACGGGGAATAGCCAGTCGTGGCCAATCGAATCACCGGTCTCCGGGAAGGATGGTGAGGAGTCTACATGAGCGCTTCACCGGCTCAATGTCGTATTTCAGACCGGAATCATATGTCAAACCGACGTTAACTACGATGCTTGTGAGGGTCACGGCAGCGGCCACGAGGCCAAGATACAGGCCTACTCCAGGAGAGAACATTTCATTGCCGCTCAACTCGAAGGCTCGGAAGAACAGAGCGACCGCAGTGAGCTGGACTACGCCGCCCAATGGTGTTAAGACGGCGGTAATGGTGCCTGCAAGAAAGAGAATTGCAGGCCCCCAGAAACCAGAGCCTTGGTCTATGGGAGTGAAGCCCTCTGACGATTGAATTGTGGCTCCAAACGATCCAATCGCATCCATTAGATTCCAGCCGACACTGAAACTGACGGGCATGCCGTAGAAATCTGTGTACGCGAAGGTTCGGAGTATCCAATCTGAGTACATTGCAGCGACGGCAGCTAAAGCACCCGCCAGACAGAGAGCATTCAGTCTTACCTTCATCGACTTCATGAGATTATGCCTTATCTGTTATGATTCTTTCCCTGGCATTCCGCCCATATGGCCTTTTCTCAGAGCGACGAATCTCCGCCCGTGGCGCCGCGAAAAGGACAAAGCATTGAACAACGAATAAGCGAGTCGTACGTACTTGTGCGCTGGACGGATTCGCAAAGATATTTAACCTTGCGTTCTCGCGACGTGAAACCGTACCACTTGAAGCGTTCCCTGGTCCATCTCGTCCGTCCCCCAAACCTCTTTCATTTTTCTGATAACCCCTACGATTGGCCCGTGAAGGTTATCCCGGCGCCTATTTCCCCGCCCGTCGGCTCGAATATCAGAACCAGTCTGTACGTTGTCTCTGTCGAAAGGCCTGTAGCTCCGGCCTCAGTGAAGACTTGAATGTAGTCCTTGCCACTCACGTAGCCGTCTCCGACTCTGTCAAACGCCCAACAGTACACGTCAATATCGCCGAGAGCTGTCGCTCCCGTAGACGTAAGGTTCACCGATGCCCACGAACCATCGTCCAGGTCCCTTGTCCGAGGGCTCCACTCGGCGAAGTTGGTGTCGTCCGTCAGCCGCACCGTAACGTCGTTCCATGGCACCTCATAGTCCGTAATCACCACGATGTTTACCTGAACGCCGTTTGTCACGGTGTATTTCGAATACACTGCTGAGGGCGTATGGTGGTATGTGCGCGCATCGCTTATGCCGAGCGAATAAATCGTGAGCCACAAAACTGCGGCGATTCCCATTGCAGCCAAAGCTCTGAATGCCCTGTGCTTCCTGGTTCCACTCTCAGTTCTCATAAAGCCTCCTACCAGAATAGGACGAGGAAGAATGAAATCAGGTAGGCTGGGATGGCTGTGGCTATCGAGAGGATTCGCCAAGCGCCCCTTCTCCCCTCCAATCGGTTCCATTCGATTACTGTGACTGTGCCCTGAACGAGACCTATTGTCATGGCTGGAAGAAAGAAGAGGTCTATGTCGTATCGCCAGTCAAGTTCATCCCAGAACCACATAACGAGCCAGACTGTAGTAATGTAGATTGAGGACACGGAGACAAGTATGACTGAGGCTAGGCCTCCCGTGTTCTTCAGGCGGCTCAGAGGGTATCTGTAAGCCATCAAACCGAGAAGGGCAATCGCACAACCGGCCCATATCGATGCCGTGAACCATGCCGCAGAGTTCACCCACCCCGACAGCTTCAGATGGTAAATGAGTACCAGACTAATGGAATACAGTAGGATGATTCCTGGTGCCGCCGCCAGCACACGCCCGCGCTCGCCCACCCTTATGAATGTGGTTACATGTTGCGCTCGGAAACGATGTCTACGAACTTCATCTTCCAAGCCGCTTCCTCAGGTCTCAAGATGACCTTGCGAAGATAAAGATGTTACATGCATTCCGCCCATACGGCCTTTTCTCACGGAATGGTGGGCCCAACCGGACTCGAGACCGAGATTCTGGCTGAAATCTAATCTGCAATCTGGGGTTTCCGAGAGAGAGCGCAGCAAACCCCTTTCTTCTCCATGACCTTTTCTCAGAGCGACGAATCTCCGCCCGTGGCGCCGCGACAAGGACAAAGCATTGAACAACGAATAAGCGAGTCGTACGTACTTGTGCGCTGGACGGATTCGCAAAGATATTTAAACTCGTCCGCGATAGATTCGGCGAAGATGAAGAAGAGCTTTCTCAACACGTTTGGCGAGAAGGGCATCCTACTCGACCCGAGTGCCATCGAGATTCTGATGGGATTGCGTGACGCCGAGGAATGCGCTGAGCGAATCATCAAAGACTCGGGGAACCGACCGTTGGTGCTCACGAAGGAAGACATCGCAAGATACGCCTGCGCGGACCCCGCCAGTGTTGAGAATTCTGCGCGAAGAGGGCATGATCGCGACACCGCACGCACCACGTCTGTAGGGGCCAGCCGACTGCCTGCGCCAACGCGCGGTGTGAAGGTGCTGAAGGACATAACCGGCAACTCGACCTGCGTAGGCAATGTGATCGACTTCGCCAAGCTCTTCAAGGACCGCTACTCGACGCTCAAGAAGATGCTGTCCAAGAGGAGGGAACTTGCGGGGTTGATGCCCATTGCCAGGGCGCGCAAGCTCGAGCGGGACCTCAGGTTCGCTGGCATCGTCAACGATTCGCGGTCCACGAAGAACGGCCACACTCTGATCGAGATGGAAGACGAAACCGACAAGATACAGGTCCTTGTCCTCAAGAACTCAATCAGGGGAAATGAGGCGATCTTCAAGGACGAGGTTCTCGGGGTCGTCGGGTCGTTCAGCAAGGACGGCAAGATAGTCATAGCTAAAGACATCATCAGACCGGACGTGCCGCTGACGAGCGGCATCACGCCCAACGGGTCGGAATCGGTCGTCGCGTTCGTATCTGATGTCCACATCGGCAGCAACACGTTCCTTGACAAGGAGTGGAGCAGGCTCGTCGGGTGGCTCAGGAAGGATCCCGTCGCCAAGGACATAGGCTACATAGTCATGCCTGGAGACCTCGTTGACGGCATTGGCATATATCCTGGGCAAGAGGACGAGCTCCGAATAGACGACGTGTACGCGCAGTATGCCGCGCTTTCCGAAGCCATCAAGGATTTTCCTGACTGGATACAGGTGGTCATGATGCCCGGAAACCATGACGCTGTCCGCCTGGCGGAGCCACAACCCGCGTTATCGAACGACATCACGAGCCTGTTCGACCCCGCCGTCAAGTTCGTCGGGAATCCATGCTATCTGGAAATCGAAGGTCGCACGATCCTGGCATATCACGGAAAGAGCATCGACGACTTCAACTCTGGAGCGCGTCATCTCAACTACACGAATCCCGAGGAGGCGATGAAAGAGATGCTCAAGCGGAGGCACCTCGCGCCCGTGTACGGCGACAAGACGCCGTTAGCCCCCGAACAGAAGGACTACCTCGTCATCAACATCGTCCCCGACATCTTCGTGACAGGGCACGTACATGTGTGCAAGCTCGACGAGTACAGAGGCATCAAGCTCATAAATGCCTCCGCGTGGCAGTCGCAAACGGCATTCCAACGGATGCACAACCAGATGCCGGATCCCGCCAAGGTGCCCATGGTTCACCTTGGCACTGGCGACTGCTGGGTGGAGTCGTTCTCATCGTGATTCATCAGCCGAGGAGATCCTGGATTATGTAGTAGAACCCTATCGCGATCAGGACGATACTCGACCAGAACGCTATCCACACTATCCAGAGGAGCTTCGACCTGTCTCTGAGCAGTTCCTCGAGCTTCACAGGATCACGCCTCGGCTTTCCTCGCGGCCTTCTTCTTCTTGATCTTCTTGAGCCTGAAGATGTTGTCCCGCTCCATCTCCTCCAGACGGAATCGGATGAATCGCTCGATCTCCTCGAGCTCAGGCAACATCTTGAACTCCAGCGCGTTGACCCTGCGCTTGGTCCTCTCGATCTCGTCGAGCAATTTCTTCATGGTCGTCTCGAGCTCGGCCGCCTTCACGACCGTCTCCACCAACCGCTCGTACGCGTCCGCGGCCTCGTCTATCCGTGGGGAGGTGCCGATGACGCCGTAGCCTCGCTCGTCAAGCGGAGCGATGATCCTAGACGACGTAATCTCCGGGACAACCACACCCATCAGGTTGCGTATCTTGAGCTGTATCTCCGGATGGATGGTGAGGGCGTATGCTGCTGAGCGCACGGCGATGGCACCATCCACCGCGTTCGCCACCGCTATCTTCTCAGACGCGTCCCTGTATTGCTTGGCTATCTCTGTCCTCAGGTCCTTTGCTCTGTCGAGGATCTCGAAGAACTCGAGGATCAGGCCGTCCCTCTTCAGTTTCAGAATCTTGTGGCCGTTCTTGGTCAACCTGATCTTCCTGGTGACTTCGAGCAGCTCTGAGCGGGTCGGCTGGACTTCTCTTATCGGCATCCTACCTCACTTCTTCGTCGATGGATGGTACTTCTCGATCAGCTTGCGATCTATCTTCGTGAGCGAGTCGATCGGCAACGTCGACAGGAGCTCCCATGCCAGATCCAGTGTCTGGTCGATCGTCCTGTCCTCGTTCATGTCCTGTCTCACGAACCTGCCCTCGAAGGAGTCGGCGAAATCAAGGAACTTCCTGTCCCTCTCGGAAAGGGCCTCCTTGCCGACGATCGCGACGAGCCCTCGGAGGTCCCTGCCCTCGGCGTAGGCGGCGTACAGCTGGTCGGACACCGCGCGATGGTCCTCCCTGGTGTGGCCCTCGCCTATGCCCTGGCCCATCAGCCTGGAGAGCGACCTCTCGACCGCCACGGGCGGGAATATGCCCTTCCTGTGCAGCTCCCTCGACGCTACTATCTGCCCCTCCGTGATATAGCCCGTCAGGTCCGGTATCGGGTGCGTGATATCATCCCCAGGCATGGAGAGGATTGGGAACTGAGTGATCGACCCTCGCTTGTTCTTGATTCTGCCGGCACGCTCGTACATGTTCGCCAGGTCGGTGTACATGTATCCAGGGTATCCACGTCGCGCGGGAACCTCCTCCCTTGCAGCCCCTATTTGCCTGAGCGCCTCGCAGTAGTTTGTGAGGTCCGTCAGGATGACGAGCACGTGCATGCCGAGGTCGAACGCCAGGTACTCGGCCGTCGTGAGCGCCAACTTCGGCGTAAGCAGCCTCTCGATGGCCGGGTCGTCCGCGAGGTTGAGGAACACGACGGCGCGCTTGAGCGCGCCCGTCCTCTCGAAGTCCTTCATGAAGTACTGCGCCTCCTCGCTCGTTATGCCCATGGCGCCGAAGACGACCGCGAAGTCCTCCTTCTCGCCGAGCACCTTGGCCTGTCGGGCTATCTGAAGCGCGATGTCGTTGTGCGGCAGGCCCGAGCCGGAGAATATCGGGAGTTTCTGTCCCCTGACGAGCGTGTTCATCCCATCGATCGACGATATGCCTGTCTGGATGAACTCCCTCGGATTGTCTCGGGCGTATGGGTTTATCGCCGCACCGATGATCTCCAGCCGCTTCTCGGGTATTATCGGCGGGCCCTTGTCGAGCGGGTCACCCGAGCCGGAGAGAATCCTGCCGAGCATGTCCTTCGACACTGGCATCTTCAACGTCTCTCCCAGGAACTTCACGCCTGAGGCGTTGTCGATGCCCCCGGTTCCCTCGAACACCTGCACGACGACCAGTTCCTCGGATGTGTCGAGCACCTGCCCCCTCTTAGTGGAGCCGTCGGGAAGCGCTATACTGACGAGCTCGCCGTACGCCACAGGCTCGGTCTTCTCCACGAACACGAGCGGACCGGCGATCTGGCAGATCGTGTGATACTCCTTGGTCATGCGTCACACCCCCAGCCCGGAGAACTCCGTCTCCATCTGTCCCGCGATGGCTTTCAGGCCCTTGTCCATCTCCTCTTCGAACTTGAGCTTGCCCAGGTCTACCCTGCACTTCAGCGTCTGGACCTTCTCCAACGATACCTCCAGTGACACGGCCTTCTTGGCGAGCTCGGAGTACTTCCGAATCGCGTTCATGTACTCGTACTGCCGCTTGAGCGGGCTGTACGTGTCGACGGGGTGGTACGCGCTCTGCTGGAGGAAGAACTCGCGGATCATCCTCGCGACATCGAGCGTGAGCCTCTGCTCCTCTGGCAGCGCGTCCGCGCCGACCAGTTGGACTATCTCCTGCAGCTCGGATTCCTGCTGCAGTGTCTCCATCGCCCACAATCTCAGGGCGCCCCAGTCCTCCGCGACGTTCTTACGGTACCATTCCTCGAGGATGGGGCTGTACAGCGAATAGGATGTGAGCCAGTTGATCGCCGGGAAGTGCCTCCTCTCCCTCAGTTTCGAGTCGAGCGCCCAGAACACCTTGACTATCCTCAGGGTGTTCTGAGTGACCGGTTCGCTGAAGTCTCCTCCGGACGGGGAGACCGCACCGATGACGGATATCGACCCCGTTGGTCCTGCGAGCGTCTTCACCCTGCCGCATCTCTCGTAGAACTCCGACAGCCTCGACGCCAGATACGCGGGATAACCCTCTTCGCCGGGCATCTCCTCCAGACGAGAAGATATCTCCCTCATCGCCTCTGCCCACCTCGATGTCGAGTCTGCCATGAGCGACACATCGTATCCCATGTCCCTGTAGTACTCCGCCACCGTAATGCCCGTGTAGACCGACGCCTCTCGTGCCGCCACCGGCATGTTCGACGTGTTGGCTATCAGCGTTGTCCGGCCCATCAACGGCTTGCCCGTCCTTGGGTCTTCGAGCTCGGGGAACGATGTGAGCACCTCGGTCATCTCGTTGCCGCGCTCGCCGCAGCCCACGTAGATGACGATGTGGGCATCGCTCCACTTGGACAGCTGTTGCGAGGTGACCGTCTTGCCGGTTCCGAACCCGCCCGGGATGGCGGCCGTGCCACCCTTCGCCAACGGGAAGAGCGTGTCAAGCACCCTCTGGCCAGTGACCAACGGGATGTCCGGCAGCAGCTTCTCGGCGTACGGCCTCGCCGTCCTGACGGGCCACTTCTGCATCATCCTAAGTTTGTGGCCGGAATCCAGTTCACCGATGGCTTCCTCGACCGTGAATTCGCCAGCGGATATCGACTTCACCTTTCCGCGGACCTTCGGAGGTAGCATGACCTTGTGCACCAGGTTGCCCTCGGGCACCTCGCCGATAACCATGCCACCCTGGAGCTCGTCCCCCTGCTTGACGGTCGGCTTGAACTTCCACTTCTTCTCGCGGTCCAGCCCTGGGGCGGTGACGCCTCGGGACACGAAATCGCCCTGCTTCTCCATCAGGACGGGGAGCGGCCTCTGCACACCGTCGTAGATGCTGGAGAGCAGTCCTGGCCCGAGTTCCACCTGCAGCGGCTCGCCCGTGTTGCTCACCGGCTCCCCGGGACGTATGCCCGATGTGTCCTCGTAGACCTGTATGATGGACCTGTCGCCCACGAGCTTGATGACCTCGCCCATCAGGCTGAGATCTCCGACGAGGACGACGTCGTACATCCTCGGAGATATGCCCTCCGCGGTGACGACTGGTCCGGCTACCCTTACGATCTTTCCCTTGCCCTGTTCCACCATATGGATCCGCTCCTCCTACATCACTTGCTCTTGTAAAGGTCGATTCCCATCGCCCTTCTCACCTTCGCCCGCATATCCCCCTCGTCCACGCCGACGGGGATGACGACTGGGTCGACGCTGCTCATCATCCTGTCCATCAGTTGTTGCGGCAGTCCCGCGAGGTCCTCCGAGTTGACCGCCAATATGCCCACATCCTTCTGCTCCATCAGTTCGGAAATCGTGTCCTGCAGCCGATCGGGCGGCACGCCGTAGACCTTTTTGATGCCGGCGAGCCTGAACCCGACGACGAATTCCTCAGACCCGACGACCGCTATCTCCATCTCACATCACCAACAGCTGTTCTATCACTTCGTTCGGCAGGCCCGTCGCCTTGCAGCGGGCGATTATCCTGATGTTGTCCACCTCGATCTTCTTACGAATCATGTAGTCGAGAATCGGGAGCACGGATAGCGGGTAGAACCTGCCGAACTTCTCCGCGGTCCGCACGAGCGCCTTGTCGAGGGCTATGGTGAGCCCCGACAGCTTTCCGTCCTCCTTGAACCGCTCCATGCTCGCTTTGATGTCGTCGTACATCGACGACTTCTCTAGCGCCTCGAATATCTGGTCGATGCCCTCGGCCTGTGCTAGCGAACGTAGCTTGTCCAGGCCGAACTCCATCCCCCCTGGGATGAGGTACTTCTGTATCTTCTCCTCGGCCAAATCCTCGACCTTCAGCTTGAGCAGCACCTTGAGATTCGTTACGTCGATTTCGCGGCGCACGAAGTCCCTCAGCAGCGCGGTCGCGTTGCTCGTGGGATCGATGACATCGAGGAGATCGTAGTACAGCATCATGTCG
This sequence comes from Thermoplasmata archaeon, assembly GCA_029864565.1. Lineage (GTDB taxonomy): Archaea > Thermoplasmatota > Thermoplasmata > UBA10834 > UBA10834 > UBA10834. Next base: position 92,653 of record JAOTTD010000002.1, read on the forward strand.
AGATGGTCCTCGAACGGTGCGAGCTTGCCCGACTCGACCACTTCCCTCTCGACCTCCGGAGTGATTCTCAGAGAGGGGTGTTTAGACAGCTCCTCCATTACAGCCCTGACTGACTCCATGCCGACGAGCGACCGGAGGTATGTCTCGGAGAACGCGCCCGCGGGCACGAGCGTGTCGATGATCTCGTCCTCGGGCGCATCGGAGAATTTTCCCCTCAGTATTGTCTTGACGTTGAAGGTGTCCCACCTGCGGAGGTAGTTGCCGACCATCTCCCTCAGGTTGCCCGTCGTGAAGCTGAGGATGGCTGAGTAGGTTGTGGCGAGGTTCCTTGTCACGGCGACCTCTATGAGGTCGGCCCCTGAGTGCCCAGAGGCGTAATGTGTCATCTCCTCCCGGTACTGAGTCTCCCCCAGGAACCGGCCTATCTCGTGCACGTCCATGACCAATAGCCTTGAGTAGATCTCCCTCGACAGCAGGAACTGCTTCCGCGCTTTGACACGCGCGCATGCATATGCGTAGTTGCCCTTCTGTCCGAACAGCCTCATACGAAACCTCACCCGAAGAGCTGAGAGAATATCTCATTCATCCTCTTGCTCCAAACTTCCTCCAGCAACGTTTCGAACCGGTAGTCCAACCGCACGCTGCGGTCCTTGCTCTCGAACACGAGGCCGCCGCTGCAGTCTATCATGCCGGCCTTCGTGATCCCTGACGGGGGCTTGAGCGTGCCCTCGTCGGCTTTGTTGGAGTAGACGTAACAGTCTCCGAGGACGGACTTCGCATTCGCGAATAGTTTGGTGTACAGCGCACGGCGCTTGTCCTCCGGATAATCGCTCAGCTCGACCAGGATGCGCTCCCTGAGGTCCTCCAAGACCTCCCGCTGCGCGGCGAGCAGCATCTTGCGAGACTCGAGTTCCGCGCTCGAGAGCTCGTGCTGCTCCATCTGTGATACCTGCGATTCGAGACGCTTCTCCGCCAGCACGCGCTTCTCGGAGATGTCCTTATCGGCCAGCTTGATGCGCTCATCCCTCTCGGCCTCGCCCTGGCTGATGATCTCCTTCGCACGCTCGTCCCCCTTCCGGAGGATGTCTTCTACCAACTTCTCCAAGCCCATGGAACTCACGCTCTCTGCTCTGCAGCGACTTGCGGTTCGACCTCTTATCCGGTCCTGATCATTCCGCGTTCATCAGCAGGAACGCGACGACGAACCCCAATATCACTATGGTCTCGGGAAGCACCATCAGGATCATTCCCTTACCGAACATCTTTGGGTTCTCCGCAGTCGCGCCGACTGCCGCCGCGCCAACCTGTCCTTGCGCCACGCCCGTGCCCAGGCCCGCGACACCTATCGCGACGCCCGCTCCGAGCAGCGCCAAACCAGTTCCTATATCCATCTCACTACGCCTCCTGCTTTCTTGTTTCTGCGATCGAATGCTTCCTCTCGTAACTCAGGGGTTCGAAATCCGTTCCGCCCCCCTCGAAGAACTTGAGGAAGAACTCCACGTAATTCAACCTGATTGCCTGAATCCCCGCGGACAACGCCCCGAGGAAGAACACGAAGAACATCTGAGTGACGAACAGCGCCAGTGCCCCGAGCACGATGAACGCCACGTTGCCGCTGTCGAACACCAACGGGAGCAACATCGAGTTGAACGCCAATGCCATCGCACCCTTGCCGACCGCCAACGCGGCCAATCTCGTATAGGACACGAGGTTCGTGAACAATCCGACCACCTCGGACAACGCCATCGCGCCCTCGGTGAACGGTAGCGCGACAACGCCCACGAGGATGAACACCACCGCGGGTATGGAGACGGTTATCCCGGCGATCGCCGTCGTGATGTCTGGAAGCGGGGCGAGCACGGTCGAGTTCACGAACTCGCTCGTCCAGGCGGCATTGCCAGCGATGAGCATCATCTCGGCGAACATGCCGAACAGTATGAGCAACCACGCGACCTTCGCGAACGCATGTTTGCTGTTGTGACCGAAATGGTTGATGAAGCCGAGGGAGAACCCCACGGTCAGATGAAGCCATCCGGCGAGTATCGATATCGCCAACAGCTCCTTGATATCGTGCATCTTGTCCAGCACTGGGTGGATTGGTATGTTCGCGACAGACTCCCACGAGTACTCGTCGTGCACCTCCGCCGGCGGGTGGAACGGCACGCCGAACGCCTCGGCGAACACGAACAGCCCGAATATGCTCGCCACCAGACCGCCTGCGAGTATGATGGAGCCGAGACGCGAGAGGTCCGGGGACTCCTTGAACTTCAGCCGCAGCGTCAGCCCAAGGAGAAAGAGCCCTGCGCCGAAGCCCAGGTCCCCAATCATGAAGCCGAAGAACAGAGGGAATGTGATGAACAGCATGAACGTCGGGTCGACCTCCTTGTACTTCGGGGTCGAGACGAGGCTCAGAAAGAACTCGAACGGCTTCATGATATACGGGTTGCGCAGCTTCACCGGTGGCTCGTCCTCCTTCTCCTCGGGGAGCGCCTCAACAAACGCCAGCCCACAGCACGTCCTGTCCAAACCGTCGTGTATCTCCTTGGCGCGGGCGGACGGCATCCAGCCATCCATGACGAACGAATGTGCGCTCGTCGCGATGTGGAGTGGCGTCTCCGCTTTCTTCACCTCAATCGCGAGATGCTCCTCTGACGCCACGATAAGGTCTGCGAAATGCCTGCGCGAATCGTCGAGCTCGGCCTCGATTCTTCTGAGGTCGCCCTCGACCTCTTTGATCTCCCTTCGGTTTCTGGCGACTATCTCGTCTATCTTTCCATCCACGTCCGGTAACTTGACTTCCTGGAAGCCATGGTCCGCCAATATGCGCCCCACATCGACCTGCGATTCCATCCTGGCGAAGAGCGCCACGGCGAAGCCACCAGGGTTCTCCGCCTTGAAGAGTTCGTGGTCGCCTGCCTTCTGCAGGATGGTCCCCTCGGGGTCCGTCCGACATATGCCGACGAAGACTGCCACATTGCCGTATTCCTTGAAGTCGCCGACGCTGAGTCCGAACGACGCGAACGGTTCCAGCGCGCGTATCTCTGCATCCTTCTCGCGTATGAGCGCCTGTATCTTCTGCTTGGACTCGACCTTGCCGGAGATGTTGAGATCCATGGTCACTAGTGCTTGGTCCAGCTTGTCCTCAATCTCGCGGACCTGCAGCCGCTCCGAGGGTTTGTGCTCGTCTATCTCCAACGAACGAATCATCGCCCTGAGCTTCAGCAGCTTCTGCGACGCCGCTGACGCCCGGGGGAGCGGTTGCCCGATCTTGAAATCATCGTCCTGGGTCGTGAAGTCTATGAGGTGCAATACCCCGAGCTCGTATAGCCTCTCGATCGTCACGCCGAGGCTGTCGATCGCGCCGACGACGACTACCCGGGTCATCTTCTCGGGTCTAAGCATCAGCTGCCCTCTCGAACTCTGCGAGCACGTACGACTTGACCTTGACCGCGCTGCGCGTCGCGTTTGACTCCAACGCCTCGGCGCGTCGCTGGCCTTCCTCGAGGACCTTGTTCTTACGTGCCTCGACTTGTGCCCTCGCGCTCGCACGTCGGGTCTCGATATCTTTCATCATCGAGGCTTCGGCGGCTTCGACCTTCTCAAGCGCGCGACGCTTTCCTTCGGCCTGGAGTGAACGCCTCTTCTCCTCGGCCTGCTTGATCACGGCCTCGACCTTCTCCTCAGCCTCACGAATCTGGTTAAGGATGGCGGCCTTGCTCATCTCGGATTGCCCCCCTCCTGCGCATGCCGTCAGGATATAAATAGGCTGCTAGAAAACCGGGCATGCGCAACACATCGCACCGGCGCGTCTGGATGGCGGCCGGACGGGCCCGTCGTGCCGTGCATCCGATGCGATTTATCACCACCGCGCTTCGGCGACGCCGTCGAAGATGTCGCGTGCTGAGCGGCGCGTCTTGAAAGCAGATGCATCAGATGCGCAGAAATGCTCATTGCAAGAGTACTGACCTGTAAGGTTTATTTAGCGTCGGGGGCCTTCGCCCCACATCGGAAGAGGGAGTCACGGGGTCGAATCGGGGGCCTCTTCTGCCGGGAGGAGCAATTATGGTGGAGCAAAGTGAAGGCAGATTATCGCCCATCAGGGCGTTTGGCGTCATCGCCATGTGCGCGCTGTTGGGTGCGACGGCGTTTGTCGCGGTGGCGACGGCGAACGCGTACGATGAGGATCTTCAGAGTGATGCAGAGGACTACGAGCCCTTGGACAACCCGAGGAAGTGGACCATCGCGATGTACTGGGCCAGCGACAACAATCTGGACGAATACACAGAATACTTCGTCGACCTTTGGATAGACGAGCTCAAAAACAGGGACGACGTTGCGCTGTGTGTGTTCATCGACAGGCTCGAGCTTCCGGCCAACATCAGCACATTGACCGAGGAGGGATGGATTGAGCGTGCGAGCTTCGAAGAGATCGACTCGGCGTCGCCCGAGACCTTGGCATCGTTCGTGGACTACGCACTCACGGAACCCATCCTCGCAGCGGACAACTTCATGCTGATGGTTCAGAATCACGGGAACGGCTACCTCGGCCTCTGTTCGGACGAGGGCGTGCCCGATTCTGATGTCTTGAAGAAGTGGATGTCCATAGACGATCTCGGGAACGGCATACGAACGGGCCTGGAGACTTCTGGCGGGAGCATCGACATCATCTCTCTCGATGCCTGCACCCTCGGGACGGTGGAGATCGCCTACGAGCTCAGGGAGTTGGCCTCCTACTTAGTGGCCTCACAGATGGGCGTGCCGTTCGACGGCCAGAACTACATCGCGCTCATGTCAGGGTTCACGACGAACCCGGACATATCGCCGCGCGACCTCGCCTGTAAGCTGGTGGACGACTATGGCGCATGGTATTCCGCGCCGCTGCACACGCTGCAGACACTCTATCCGTACATGCAGGATTTCGCAGCGCTCTCGGTCGTGGACCTCAAGGCGCTTGACCCACTGAAAGCCGCGTTCTGCGATTTCAGAGACGTCGTGCTCCCGAAGGACAACGCGATCGGGATGCCGTTCAAGACCGCCTCGATTTACGCGGACGCGTCGTTATGGATGAACACCATGGGGACCTGGTACTATCCGGACATCATCGTGATGTTCACGACCCTAGGTGACAGCCTCCGGGACAGTCGCCCCGACGTCGCCGAGGCTTGCGACGCCATAGTCGCCGCGGCCGATGACGCCATCGTGCACAATTGGGCCAGCTGGAGGTTCAGGGGCATAGCGACCGGCCTTGGCGTATTCGTGTGCCCGTCTATAGGTGTGTTCCAGGCCTACTGGGACGCCGACGAACGGGTCTACAATGAGGTAGGACTTGACTTCGTAACAGACTCAGGTTGGGATCTGGTGATCATGGCTTACTCCTACACCATGAAGATGTACGGCTACGCCCCCATCACCCGAACGAAGTAGGCAAACACGCGCATAGCCAGGCGAAAGCGATGTGACGCCATAGCGGGCGACGTCTATCTCGAGAGTCGCTCCTCGAACTCCTTGGCATCCATACGTGTCACCGCGACGCCGGCCTGTTCGAGCAGCTCCAGCCCGGACAGGTCCGAGTAGTCGCCTATGTAAACGACCCGTGATACCTGCGCGTTGAGAATCATGCGCGCGCAGATCGGGCATGGGACGATGGTCGAGTACAAGGTCGAGCTCCGCGCGTTGGTGCCCGCCTGCATGAGGGCGTTCTGCTCTGCGTGCACGGCGGTGCACGTCTCGAGACGCGTCCCGGACGGGATGTTCATCTTGTCCCTTATGCAGCCCATCTCCTCACAGTGTGGGAGTCCGCGAGGGTTGCCATTGTATCCGGTGCTCTTGATCTCCCCGACATCACTCACGATCAACGCCCCGATCTGTCTCCGCGTGCATGTGCTCCTGCGGGACACCTCGATGGCTATGTTCATGAAGTACCGGTCCTTCGATATGCGCCTGTTGTGGTCTTCGGCCACAATGATCAGTCTCCTCTGGCGGAAATGATGCTTCCCCTCTTTAAGTTGCGCCTCTGTGGAGCTGTGAAGGAGTCAGTCTGGGAAGGATAGATATATCCCAGCGGTGTTTAATTCGCTCGAGCGCCCAGGGTGCCGGGAGAATCACGATGGCTAAATGGACGAAGGTCGCGGCGGCCGTGTTAGCAGCCATAGCAATCATACTATTGAGCTACTCCCTCCTCTTCGCGCAGGAGCCAGTCGCGGACGACACGACGACTCCGGGAATGGGTGACAAGCATGTCTATACCTCGACGAACCTCGCGGTAATGGTCGTGTCCTCGTTTCTTATCGCGATCGCGGTCATGTTCATCCTGCTGAGGGAGGAGTACGAGCCCCTGCCGCCGTCCATGAGACCATTGCCCCCACCGCCTCCGGCAGAGAGGACTATTGACCCGGGCACGGTGAGTGAGCCGGATGCGGTTGTACCGATGGACCCTGAGGATGCCGAAGACGCCGCCGAGACCTCGCCCGACGACGTGAAGCGGGAGACCTACATCATACTGCGGCTCCTGACCGGCGACGAGCGGATCATGTTCAAGGCGATCATGGACGCCGGCGGCGCGGCCCTGCAGAAGGACCTCATCAAGAGTACAAAGATGTCCAATGCCAAGGTCTCTAGGGTCTTGGATCGGCTCCAGGAGAAGGGCGTCATCACCAAGGATAGGCACGGTTCGACGAACAGGGTCAAGATATCCGTGGAGGATGTCTGAGAGGGGGGTTTTCAGCTCACTTTTCACCCACGTGAAAAGCCTGGAGGCACTTTTCAGCGTAGTTCCATATACCCTTTCAACCCAACGTATACACAAGATGCCCCGGGTACAGAAGCCGCTGTGCAGAGGGGCGCTATGAAGGAGGGAAACGAAACATGAAAACCTATGCGCTGCTAGCAGTTATCGCAGCCGTTGCGGTCGTCGGAGTCGCGGGCGCCGCTGTCGCCTCGGAGCCTGTCGCGGAAGCAGTCGGGCTTGAGGCGCTTCATCAGTGGGCGCATCAGCACTCGTGGCAGTGGTCCGGAGAGGGAACAGGCCCCCACAACTACAACTACGACTACTCATACGACTACAACAGCTCCTATGAGACCTGCCCGTGCAATGTGACGGCCTGAAAACGGTCGGGATCTCAAACCCCTGTCAAACCCCTTCACTTTGTCATCTGCGCAGCACACGCTAACCGCCTGATATACCGTATCAGTTTTATACCGGGCGGCCACTTTACGCGTCGTGACCAGTGAGGTTGTGGAAGAGCCCCCGCGGCGCAAGCGACGAAGCCCTGCTGTTCAGTTTCTCAGAGATGCGGGCATCGCGCTCGCATTCGTAGTCTCGATTCTTCTCGTGATGTATGCGTACACCGGACTTTGGCCCCCTCTTGTAGTCATCGAATCCGAGAGCATGATGCACAGCGAGGAGAACGTGAGCTATATCGGAGTCATAGACACGGGAGACATGGTCCTCATCAAGGACATAGACGCGGCGGAAGACGTCGAGACCTATGTAGAAGGGTTCGTCACGGGCCATCGGACCTACGGAGATTACGGCGACGTGGTCGTCTACAACAAGATGGGCGACTCCACGGACACGCCGATTATACACAGAGCGGTCGTCTACTTGGAGGCCAACCCGGGAGGGGACAGTTACAGATGCGAGGGGCTGCGAGACCTGCCCGATGAGAAGTGGTCCGCATCAGATCCGTTGGACTCTTGGGATCGGCTAACCAGCAGGATATCGATCTTCCACTACGGTTTCAGAGACGCAACGGTGTCGATCGACATCGCCTACATCCTTGGCGAGTTCGACAGGGTCGGCACGCCGCGAAGCGGTTTTATCACTCGAGGAGACCATAACACATGGATAGACCAGAGGTCCCGCGAGTCCTACTCCCCCGTTGACCCGGACTGGATTGTCGGCAAGGCGAGAGGAGAGATACCGTGGTTCGGCCTGCTGAAGCTCTGGCTATCGGACACTCTCAAGAGCGAGGCCCCGGAGAATAGCGTCAGGAACCTCTGGATATCCATGATAGTGATAGTCGTCGTGCCAATCGTCATCGACGTGGTTTTGACATACCGCGTCCGAAAGAGGATATCGATGCGACGCGAAACGGCGAGATTGGAGTACGAGAGGGAGCGGTTGAAGGACTCGTCGGCACAGGCCGGACCGGATACTACGCCATCGGAGCCCCCACCATCTTCGGGAGAGGACGCTCCGACCCCGGAATCGCCGGAGGACATCACATGAGCGTAGTCTGATAGCGCAGCCTGTAGTTCTTGAGCTGACCGATTGTCTCGTCGTCTTGGAGAGTCGTTTTCGCCTCTTCGTTTGGGACGCTGAGCTCGATCTCTTTCGTTCTGCCGCCACGGCCGAACGACTTGACACGGGCGTGAATGAGGCCGAGCATGTCGAGCTCGGATATGAGGTCTGTGACTCTGCGCTGGGTGAGAATCGCCACCGAGGTGCACTGACATAGTTCCTTGTAGGTCTCGTACAAGTCGCCAGTCGTCAGCTTTGCGTTGCCGCCCTCCTCGTTCAACACGACCCCCATGAGTACGAGTTTTGACTGCAGCGGGAGGGTTCTCACGGCCTCCGTGACGCAGTCCAGCTCTATCTTGTTCTTCGCCCTGCCCACGTCGCCCTCGGCGACGGCGGGAAGGCCATGCCGTTCCGCGATCTCCGCAGCGACGCGTAACAGGTCGAGGGCGCGTCTCGCATCACCGTGCTCCTGCGCGGCGAGTGCCGCGCACAACGGTATCACGGATGCCTCGAGAACATTCTCGTCGAAGGCGATCTTGGCCCGCTGACTGAGTATGTCCCTGAGCTGCTCGGCGTTGTAGGGTGGGAACACCATCTTCTCCTCGCTCAAGGAGCTTCGGACCCGCGGATCCAGGAATTCTGTGAACTTGAGGTCGTTCGATATGCCTATCACGCTCACCTTCGCGTTTTTCAAGTCTTCGTTGATCCTGCACAGGTGATACAGCACATCGTCACCGCTCTTGGAAACGAGCTTGTCGATCTCGTCGAGGACGATTATTATCACCCGTCTTGTCTCATCGATCTTCTCGCGAAGGATGTGGTAGACACGTTCGGTACTCCATCCAGTAAAAGGAATTCGGCTCTCGAAATCGTGAATGAATAGATTGCCAAGGTTCTGCAAGACTCCGTACTGTGTGTCTACGATCTCACAATTCATGTAGACGAAGTGCACATTCCCGGCCCCGGAGGTCGCGCGCTCGAGCTCCTTCCCGACGTACTTGATCGTGGCGGTCTTGCCAGTACCTGTCTTGCCGAATAGAAGTATGTTGGAGGGCCTCTGCCCTTCCAGAGCCGTCACGAGGACGGACGCGAGTTGGTCGATCTGCTCCTCTCTGTGAGGGAGTACGTCCGGAATGTAGGATGGCCTCAGAACGTCCCTGTCGCCTTTGAACAGCGATTTCGGCCGTATGAACTGTTGAAATATCGTGTCTTGCATCGTGGTTCCCCGCATACGAAGAAAAGCTCTTCCCCTCCCCCTGAGCTTCATATGGAGCCGCGCTCGCGCAGTCCATATGAAACTAAGGGATTTGGGGAATGCCAAGGAGGCTACTTAAGGATTAATATTATCCTCAGATTTCATTTTTTCCGCAGCCTCGAAATTTTGGGGATTCGGGGGAGCCAGCATTGCATGCGAATGGGCGGTTACGAATAAAAGACCGTCGACGTCGTTATACGCACATCAGAAGAGGGCCCCCTTCATTTCCGATGGAATCGCGGATTCTGCAAGGGGTATGATTGTCTGGTGCTCAAGGTCCAAAGGAAGTCGTGGTTCATCGGGCCTGTTTCCCATGGAACTTGCTGAAAGGCTGATTAAGTCATTAGTGTTTACCTGGTAATTGTCGCCATGAGAAAGGCTATTTTGATTTCAATCAACGAAGACCTCGATGAGATGCGATCTCTCCTGCAGACATTGGAAGTGGTGGTGAGTCGAGAGGTAGTTCAGAGGCGGGACTCTCCCCACAGGAATACGTATTTGGGACCAGGGAAGATCGAAGAGGTTGCCAACGACGTCAAGAATGAAGATATTGACAGTATTGTAGTGAATGGCATTCTAAGACCGTCTCAACACCATGCTCTGGAGATGTTGTTCAAGAAGGAATGCATCGACCGAGTGGGGGTAATCCTTAGAATCTTCGCTGAACATGCACACACAGAAGAGGCAAAGAGCCAGGTCGCCCTTGCGACCCTCAGATATGAACTCCCGTTCTTGAGAGAGTGGATTCACAAGGCCAAAAGCGGCGAAAGGCCGGGATTCCTCAGCGGTGGCGCATACGCGACTGAAGTGTACTATGAACATGCGAGAAGCCATATCCGTAGAATTGAAGAGGGGCTCAATACACACTCACGTCAGAGAGAGATCAGACGTACTAGACGTAGAGATAGAGGATACTATCTAGTCTCCTTAACAGGTTACACAAATGCTGGGAAATCGGCCATTCTGAATGCACTGTGTGATGCGCAAGTTGAAGTTGATGGAAGGCTCTTCTCAACGCTATCGACTACGACCAGAAGGATGATGCGGTCCTCTGGGAATGTACTGCTCACAGACACCGTTGGTTTCATTAAAGATCTCCCACCGGACCTTGTGAACGCTTTCAGTTCGACTCTAGAGGAAATATTCCTCTCAGATCTAATACTGATAGTCGTGGACGTCGGAGAACCATTGGTAACCATTCAGGAAAAGGTAGCGACATGCGACAAGATCCTGCTTCCTCGCATCAAGAGCCAGAAAGTCGTTGTCGTTGCGAACAAAGTGGACCTTCTATCGATGACTAATATGGCAGAGGCGAAAGACGAGATAGCGGCCCTAGTAAGGCCCTATGAAATCGTTTTCGTTTCCACAATAACCGGCGAAGGCCTCGATACTCTCACAACGATTGTTGAGGAATCCGAAGGAAAGAAATGTCGAATGGAAGCGCGTCTTCCATTGACTAACGATGCGTTCTCATTAATATCAACGCTTCACGACTTTGTTGATGTCGAGCAGACGACATCTTCTGATTCCACACATCTTGTACTGACGTTCTCGGATAGACTCCTGGATAGAATCCAAGTCGAAATCCGCGCGGTAGGGGGCAGAATCTCCTCAGTTCGCCATGTAGATCAGAACGACGCAGAGCACGAATAGTGTTCCACAGGAAACGAAGGGGGCCCTCTTCTCGGACCGCGTCATTTGATGTTGAACTTGCGCTTCTTTTCTATAACTCTTGTCTCGAATCGTTGGGGCAACGACCATGCGAGATACTCGATCTCATCTAGGTTCCTTACAAATTTCGCCTTGCTGGGGGTCGCCATCAACCTTTCCAGCGACCGAGACTTCTTGATGTAATCATACAACCACCATATCGAACCCAGCAACACGAGGGGCCCAATCAGCAAAAGCCAGTACGCCCACTCGCCGAACGGGGCGGAGAGGTCCTCGAGTGCTGCCAGATATCCCGGCAGACCATCGGGATAGAAAACCCCCACGATTCCGACTATGGTCAGGAAGATGGAAAGCGTGCAGAGTAAACCACACAGCTCGAGCCGGTATTCCGTGAGCGGGCTCTTCGTCATGATCTCACCGATGGTACCCGTAATTCTCGTCTCCTCTTAATCATTTCTCAATCGCTGCTCTGGCTACCTGTAGCAGCGCATTATTTCTCCGTCGGGCTCGTCCCGATGCGGCAACCATGAGACCCAACACCAGAGTAATCGCCGCAGCATTCGCAGTGTCTCTGGCCACCCTGTTGTGGGGCGCGTCTTGCGCTAGTCCTCCCCTGCTTCGCGTCTCGGAGGTAGCCAACGCCGGCGATGGCACAGCCGTACGAGTCTACGGCGTGGTGGCAGACATCCGTCTGTACGACTCAGGATATACTTCGGTTCTGCTCGCAGATCACGTCACGGGCGTGACGGTCCAGGTAATCCTCCCGCCTTCACGGCCAGAGGCCGTTCTCGGTGAGATCTCCATCGGCGACCTGGTGCTCACCAAAGGAACGACCTCCCTGGAGCCGGCGGGGGCGGCCGTGTTCGCCGACAGAAGCGCCGTTGAGGTTCTCTCAAGGGCAGCATTCACCATGAGCGTCGAGTTCCTGAGCGCGCACTGGCGGCTATTCGAATTCGACAGGTTCAATATATCAGGGAGAATCTCCACCGAAGGAGACGAGGGGTTCCATTGGCTGGTGGATCCCGTGAGCGGGCACCGCATACGCGTAACGCCCTGCGAGGGGTGGCTCAGCCCATACGCTAACGCAAGAGTCCTCATCGATTGCACACTGATTGTCGACCTCAGGACGATGACTATCTACCTGAAGGCATGGGCCGTCGCACCCTTCGAATGATAGCAACGCTTTTTTGGGGCACATCCGATGCTCTTTCGTGGCAGCAACCCTCCTAGCGTTCGACGATACCGACTCCCCAGACGGAATGTGCACCACCTTCCTCGCTACCCTGATATTGAAGGAGCTGGAAGATTACGACCTGATAGGCCTGCCCAGATTGGTGCGCCTCAACCCAAACATACCGTGGAAAACCCGCGGGAACGCAGCGATATGTCTCCCTCTTGGGGAGGGGCGCGGAGATGCGACGGTCTGTGGCGAGATAGATGGCTCTCCTGTGCGGTCGTTCGAACGCGGTACGCCCGTGTTATCCAGCGTCATGTTGGACGCTGCCGCGAAAGTCCTGGAACGCGTCGCTGAGTTCGAGTGCGAAAAGACCAACCCGGGAATCGTCTGCACGAACCGCAGGCCTCCACCCAGGATGTACTGGCAGACGGTACGGAGCGTGGTCGAGCTGGCCGATGTAGAGGCGTGCCTCGCTGAATGTGGCGCCTCGTGGAAGAAATACAAGAACGGCCGCGGGATAATCGGCGCCGCCTCTGCAGCATCCTGGCGCCCGCAGGATCGGACTTGGGAGGTCATTGCATACAGAGACACGAGCCTGGTTGGGACACCGCGCGCGATCGACCCAAAGAGCGTGGTCGAGATGGACCGGCGCACGGCCCACACGTTCAACAACTACGATTACGAGATGAAGCATGTGGCGATCACCCCAGCGTCGCCCTGCCCCGTCCTTTTCGGCATTAGGGGAGACTCGCCAGAGGAGTTGTTGGAGGCAAGGCAGATGATTCGAGGCGAAGCACCTTCGTCATGGCTGCTGTTTCTGACCAACCAGGGCACGGACGACCATATCCTCTCGAGGCGTATCCACGAGCTCGCTCCGGGCATGTCAGTGCGCATATCGGCAAGGGTGGTCCGCCAAGCCTCTACGATTGAAGGCGGCCATGTCATAATCAGAATCTCCGATGGTGACGAAGTCGACGCAGCATTCTACGAGCCTTCCGGCTCGCTTAGAGGCGTCGCCAGGAAGCTGGTCGCCGGTGACCATGTAATCGTTTTTGGCTCCGTTCGCGAGGAACCGCGCACCATCAATGTGGAGAAGTTGCAGATAGTCGGTCTCCAGGAGATGCGAGTTAAGCGCAGCAATCCCGTGTGCCCAAGCTGCTCCAAGAGGATGGGGTCGATGGGGGCCGGGCAGGGGTATCGCTGCAAGGTCTGCGGCGAACGCATGCCGGCAAGTGCGGCCGAAGCGGTCACAGTCCCTCGGGGAGTCACAACTGGCTGGTATGAGCCTCCGGTCGCATCCAGGAGACATCTCTATAAGCCGATACGGCGGATGACGAGGGAGAACATCAACAACTTATTATAGAGCGCGAAATCATCCTTTCTCGAGCGTGCGAGGCGACCGCAATGAATCAACCAGTCATTCTCAGTGCTGCAAGAACACCTATAGGAAGATTCGGAGGGGGTTTCAAGGGCATCAGCGCCACTAAACTCGGCGCCGTGGCCGTCCGTGAGGCCGTCAAGAGGGCAGGCGTGGAGCCTACAGCGGTCGAGGAATGCATCATGGGCAACGTGATCTCCGCAGGCCTTGGCCAGAACCCCGCCCGGCAGGCCGCCCTGTACGGAGACCTCCCTCCAGAGGTTTCAGCGCTAACAATCAATGAGGTCTGCGGCTCAGGCCTCAAAGCGGTCATGCTAGCGTCGGACTCGATACTCGCCGGGAAAGGACGAGTGTTCGTCGCGGGCGGCATGGAGAACATGACCAACGCCCCATATCTTCTGGACAAGGCGCGGTTCGGCTACAAACTGTTCGATTCCAAGCTCGTTGACGCGATGGTGCGCGACGGCCTTTGGGACGTCTTCAATGACTTCCACATGGGTAATACCGGAGAGATCGTGGCCGAGAGGCATGGCGTGACCCGGCAAGCCGCGGATGAGTTTTCGCTGTGGAGCCATCAGAAAGCCATCAACGCAATCAAGACGGGAGCGTTCCGTGAGGAGGTCGTCCCTGTCGAGGTGAAGTCGAAGAAGGGCCCTGCGGAAGTTGCGGAGGACGAAGGCCCACGCGAGGATACGACCATAGAGATGCTGGGCAGGCTCAAGCCGGTTTTCAGAGACGACGGCATCCTCACGGCAGGGAACTCGTCAAGCATCAACGACGGCGCTGCGGCGGTCGTCGTGGTTGACCAGGAGTTCGCCGAGAGCGCCAGCGCGAAACCCCTGGCAAGGGTCATCGACTATACCAGCGCCGGCATGAAACCCGAGCTGATCATGGAGGCCCCCATCCCAGCAGTGCAGAAACTGCTGGAGAGGAACAACCTGAAGATTTCCGACATCGACCTCTTCGAGCACAACGAAGCATTCTCTAGTGCGTCTATCGCGGTTATGAAGGCGCTCGGGGTGCCCGAGGACAGATTCAACGTAAATGGCGGAGCCATTGCCATTGGCCACCCGATTGGGTGCAGTGGTGCGCGTGTGCTCACCACCCTTGTCTACGCAATGCGCAAGCGCGGCTGCACGCGTGGGGTTGCGACGCTCTGCCTAGGCGGGGGGAATGCGGTCGCTATGCTGGTCGAGAGCTGACTCTTCGACCATCCGAAAATCAGATAACGGGGTTGCTGTTATCCCCTGACGGACCAGCGTAGGAGAGTGCTGTCGATGAATGTTCAGCAGATGTTACAGGCCATCGCCGATGATGAGGACAAAGTCGTGAACGCCCTCTGCGAAATGTTGAAGATCAAAGCAGTCGGCCCGGAGAACGGGGGCACTGGTGAGGGAGAACGCGGTGATTTTCTACTGTCTCTCGCGAAGCAGCTGGGTTTTGATGATGTCGAGCTCTACGAGTCCGAAGACCCGCGCGTGCCCTCTGGGCGAAGGCCCAACATCGTGATCAGAGTAAAAGGGTCGGCGGATACGACGATATGGGTCGTCACGCATATGGATATCGTGCCCGAGGGCGATCTCAGCGCGTGGAACTCCCCCCCATATGAGCCGAAGGTGATGGATGGCAGAGTCTATGCGAGGGGAGCAGAGGACAATGGCCAGGACCTGATAGCATCTCTTTATGGCCTTGCAGCCATCGTGCGTGCGGGCGTGACCCCGGAGTGCAACATCGGCCTCGCGTTTGTGTCCGATGAGGAGTACGGGAACACACATGGCATCGATTTCCTCCTGAACAAGGGCATTTTCAAGAAGGACGACCTAATTGTCGTTCCAGACCATGGGTATGCCGACGGTTCAGCAATCGCAGTCGTTGAGAAGAGCGTCGCGTGGATCCGTGTGGTGGTGGTCGGCCGACAGACCCATGGAAGCACGCCCGACAACGGCATCAACGCCTTCGAGGTGTCGGCCCGGTTCTTGGCCGACTGCATGGACCAACTGAGAGCGAAGTTCTCCAAGAGCGATGAATTGTTCGACCCTCCACAGAGCACTTTCGTGCCCTCGAAGTGTGAAGCCAATGGACCCAACATCAATACGGTCCCGGGGAGGCAGGAGTTCGCCTGTGACTTCCGCGTGCTGCCCGACTACGATGTCGAGGACATCATGTCCCTGATGAAAGCAGTGGCAGGCGAGCACGAGAAGACGACAGGGGCTAAGATCGAGTTGAGCTTCCTGGACCGCTCGGTCTCCGCAGGCAAGACCTCCCCCGATGCCGAGGTCGTGAAGCGTCTCAGGCGTGCGATAACGGCGGTCGGTGGATTTGACGCGAAGCCAATAGGAATAGGAGGAGCTACTTGCGCCAACCCTTTTAGACGGGAAGGACTTGACGCAGTTGCGTGGTCCACGATACCTGGGACAGGTCACGACGCCAACGAGTACGTCGAGATATCCGGATTAATGTTTGACGCGAAGGTGTACGCGGTGATGTTCGCTGGCGCAAACATCGGCGGCGGTTAGGCAATTAGCGGAGAAGACGCCTCGTCGTCTCCGAAGATCCTAGCAATCATCCAGTCCGCATCGAACCGCCCGAACTCGTCGTATCTCTGGCCGAAGCTGACATAGGCCACGGGTTTGCCTATCGCATCGGTGATTGACAGCGCCGCGCCGCCCTTCGCATCCGCATCTATCTTGGTGAGGATTATCGCGTCAATGCCAATCGCCTCGTCGAACCTACGCGCCTGTTCGACTGCATCAGAGCCTGCTAGAGAGTCGCCAACGAAGAACACGATGTCGGGTTTGGCTACGCGTCTGATTTTCTTCATCTCGTCCATGAGGTTCTTGTTGGTCTGCATCCTGCCGGCCGTATCTATCAAGACGAAATCCTTCTTCCTCGCCCTCGCATGCTCAATCGCGTCGTATGCCACAGCCGCAGGGTCGCTCCCGGCTTGGTGTTTGATGATCTTACACCCGAGACGCTCGGAGTGCAGCGTGAGCTGCTCGATCGCCCCCGCCCTGAAAGTGTCTCCTGCGGCTAGGACGCAGCTGTAACCGTCCTTGTGGAATCGGTGGGCCATCTTGGCAATGGCGGTGGTCTTCCCAGTGCCGTTGATCCCAACGAACATCATGACTATGGGCCGGTCCTTCGTCTTGACGATTTCTTCCAGCGAGAACTCGTGACTCGCTATAACCTTCTTTACTGCGGATCTGAACGCGAGGTTGATGCCCTCCTCGAGCTTGAAATCCCTGTCCACCCTCT
Organism: Thermoplasmata archaeon; assembly: GCA_029864565.1. GTDB lineage: Archaea > Thermoplasmatota > Thermoplasmata > UBA10834 > UBA10834 > UBA10834. The sequence goes on from JAOTTD010000002.1 coordinate 109,631, forward strand.
TGCCTGAGAGAAACGAGCGGACGTTCTTCGTGAGTTCCTCAGCGACAGGCAACGCGACATCTGCCTGCAACAGCTCCAGCTCGAGATCCCCCAGTATGTCATCCAGAGCGTCATCCTTAAGCTTCCGCCCGGAGTCGCCTACGACTTCGGACATGTCCTCGACCGATTTCTTCTTCGCGGCCGTCGACGCTGCGTTCAACTTGTCTCTCAACGCGCGGAACATGTGCCGCCTCAGCGCCCCTGCTCGGCCTCTGATTGCGCGTAGAATCGTTGGATCTTCTCAGAAAGCTGCGCCACGGACTGCTCTGTCTGCTCCATGCGTTCGGTTATCTTTTTGAACGCTCGGTTCAGTTCGTCCATCCTCGCATCGATGACTTTCGCGGCCTTTTCGGGAGTATGCTGGAATGACACACTGGCGCCGATGCCAATGACCGCGTTCTTGTTGTCCGAGATCTTCGCGTGTACGAACGAGTCGGCGCCAATGGGGACCAATACGTCCTCTCCGGGCTCGCCCGCCGATATTCTACCGATGGTGTCCTTAGCCCTGTTGTGCTCGTCGATGGTGAGCTTGATTATCTCCTGTTGTCTAGCCAAGGCCTCCAACTGCGCCCTCGCGGTCTCAATCATCGCTGCGGCCTCTCTCGCCTCGTTCTCGTCCATCAGCTGCCGGCCTCCATGAGGTGCTTGACCCTGTTATCCTTTATCTCGTCCTGCTTGAGCGCCTTCACATCTTCTATTCTAACGAACTGACGCTTGACATGGTGTCTGCTGCCCATCAGGGAGAAGGTCTTCTCGACAGCTGCCGCCTCGTCTTCTGACGCAACCTCGATGGTAAAACGTTGCCAATCCCTAATGGATATCCTGAACTGTCCTTTGACTTCGAAAGCCATCATGCTGATCCGCAGAGGCCCCTAGAGAGGAAACTTCAGATAAAGCTTATGCCAGTCCGCGGAGCGGCACGTGATGAGTTGGGCGTTGCCGCGGATACGTATTCATACCTCTCCCTCCGATTGGGCTAGCGTGACGAAGGCCATAGACTGCTACTTCCCGGGTAGGTGCTTCCCTGCCGTTTCCGTCACTGGGGGCAGGTGCGCGCTGATGTGCAAGCATTGCTCAGGCGTCTTCCTCAGGCGCATGGAACACGTAGACGGCCCTGAATCCCTCATAGAGCTAGCAGTCCGTATCTCTGATGCGGGCGGAGAAGGGTTCCTACTGACGGGGGGGTCCGATGGTTCTGGTAAGGTCCCGCTGCAGAGATTCGCCGACGCCATAAGCACAGTGAAGGAGGCCACCACCCTCCGAGTCAACGCCCATGTCGGCCTGATGTCAAGAACCGAGCTCGAGGCACTGGTGAGTTCCGGAGTCGACGCCTTCTCCGTTGACGTCTTCGGTTCCGATTCAGCGATTAAGAAGACCATGGGTATCGACGCCCACGTCTCGGATTTCCTATCAGTCATCGGGGATTTGCGCGATCTCGGAGCGCCGATCATCGCGCCTCATATATGCGTGGGCATCGAGGAAGGACAGGTCGTTGGCGAGTACGCAGCGATTAGGTCGCTCGTACCCCATGCTCCGGACGCGCTCGTCATCATCGCCCTGATGCCGACAAAGGGCACACCTTACGAATGCGTCCCCCCTCCCTCGAGTGGCAGCATTTTAGATGTCATCAAGGCCGCACGGGCGGCACTCCCTCAATCTCGGATCCTGCTCGGGTGTATGCGGCCACGAGGCGACCGCTCCTGGGAGGAGAAAGCGGTGAAGGCAGGAATCGACGGGATCGCGATGCCGTCTCAGGGGACGGTGCAGTCGCTCGCTGAGAACGGTTGGCGCGTAACCGAGAAACGCATGTGCTGCGCGATACGCTGACACTCACTTGTAGATCGATCCTCGAGAGTATTTGCGTTCGATTGGCATAAGGTACGCGATCCATGCTATGTTGGCGACGACTATCGCAAGGGCGAGGAGGGACACGACGCCCGTGAAAATTCCGGAGACGTCTCTGACTATAGTCACGCTCGCCACCGAACCGGGATTGTCCACGTCGTTCAAGACCAGGACGTACTGGGTATGCTCCGCTTCAGGGACATCAATCACCACTTCGCCATCCACCTCGTAGTCCGCCAGGTCCTTGTTGAGTCGCAGGATGAACATCTGGCTCAGAGTGCCATTGAATGCCTCGTATAGGCCTCCATCCACAAGGTAGACCTCGACGGGGTTGACCGCGGTGACTCTGACCTCGACCATCTCTTGGAATGCGAGGGGGTCCCTGGACCAGAAGATGACGGGTTCCTCTGCTGAGAGGACCGAGGTTTTGCTCGTCACGTTCTGGATGACCGAAAGGACAGGCGGCGTCATGAGAATGACCACGACCACCCCCGCCGCGATGGCTACCGTCACGGCGCCCCGTATCGAATTCTTCGCCATCAGATGCTTGGCAGAAGAGCTTCTGGCAAACCGAATCTCCATGATTCTGAAGAAGAAACTCTCGATGCACATGACAAGGATGAGAAGGACCATTATGGCGGCGAACGAGTCCAATGGAAGGTATAGAACGGGCCTGAGCTGCGCGTCCCCCATCACGAAAATCAACAACACTGCTAGAGCCACCAGCATGATGATTTGGACGATGTAGAGGGCCCACTTAATCTGCCTGATCTTCGCGAGCCTTATCGAGTCCTCCAGTACCTTACTGGAAAGTGGCATCGGCCCCTTTTATACACATGTTGCTGATAAATACTTTGTGTGCCCGCTATCAATCGACGCCCGGTTTCGGCATATGAGGTGTGTTGCGACATAAGCCGGCACGTTGTTGCGCCCCTCGTCAAGCTCGAAGCGCTCACCACGCAGCTCGACGCTGACAGCCTTCTCACATGAGACTCCCACATCCGTCTCCTCGAACGCGCGAGGGACCGCGTCGACGAACGGATCGAAGTCGTCGAGGTCGTCTCTGGTCATGGGGATGACCTCAAATGCCGTCTTGCCATGAAGTGAGGATGGCAGGCGTATTAGCCTGCGGATGTCGGATGTGACTGGTTCGTCAGTCTCCCCTTTCACATCGCCCCTCACCCTCAGATTCACAAGTTCCAGAAACGCCTCGCTGTGGCGTTTCTCAGAGAACACCTCGTAGGTATCCTCTTTTCGAATCCTGCCCGCTCCGCTTATGCCCCGGCTCTTCGCGAACAGGTCTGCGTACAGGCCACCAACCGTCTTCGCACCGATATCGCGTTTCGAGGATGACAGGCCGTCTGCGATGCGTTTCTTGGCGTCCTCCTCTGGGAGGTCCTCCAACTCCGATAGCAACTCCTCGACCCCCTTCCGAATTCTCCCACGCCATCCGCCATCACCTATCTTTGGCATCGCGCGTCGATAAGTCACTCCTGTCCGGTCCCTGTACCTGCTCTGTTCGAACGGCGTGGAGGGGAAGACCCAGTCGAGGTCCAAGTCAGTCCCAGTTACATAATCTACGATTTCGCGGCGTTCATGCGAAGAGAGTCTCAACACCTTCGGGTCGTGCACATGAACATGGTAACCCCTGCCGCCTGAGAACACGACCTTGAGGTCCGTGTTGTCAAAGCCCAGATCGCCCAGTAGGAACTCGTCCAGGAGGCGGACGACCTCTTTCTTGACCCTTTCCAACATATGCTCGTATGGCAAGTCCTCCGCACCCCTGACATGATCTGCGTCCAAGTCGAACAGGAGGTCTGCTGCAAGCCATTTCTTCTCGCCCATCGTAGGGGCGTCAGGCTTCTCGTAGTACGCTGTGGAGTAATAGGCATGAGCGGGCACGTTCTCAACCAGGTAGCGTTTCAATGCAGCCCTGCTGGGGAACGCCATGTGCCTCATCATGAAACGACGGTCGAAGAACATGAAGCCGAATTCCCGCTTTGCGAAACGGTCCGGCATGGCCAGGGGCGAATCTCTGTAATGGCGCGCGAACTGCCTTGCTACGAACTTCCTCGACTCGTCCGAAACCATCGCGGCTGCTAATCTGACTGACTCGTATATTAAACCGCCATTTGCCTTTGGGCTACGCCTTGATTTCGCATCAGAAACCATAAAAAGGGCGCAGCGCTATCAAGCGCCCCGCCAGGAATACGATGAACAAGATATATGTCAAGATTATGCTCAGCAGCGAGGGGGAGTCTCCCAAGCGGCTGGTCGAGCGCATGAAGCGAGTCGAAGCACTGCCCCTTGTTGGCGATTTCGATTTCGAGATGACGCTCAACCCGGACGAGCGGTTATTCGACAAACTGGAGGCAATACATCGAGCCCTCAAGGGAGCTCGTGTAAGATACACCGTGACTACCCTGGCAGACGTCAGCCGACCGCTCGAAGGTGACAGCGCTGCACGCCCAATCGCCCCTCTGCTCGACCTCAAGCCGCCAGAGATGAAGAATGATCTGTACAAGAAGAAGATCGGAAGGTGGAGGGAGATGGGTCTGGACGTCACGGATCTCGAGAAGCTACTCGAGACGGATCCGGAGCATTTCAAAGAGGTCAGCAAGGAATTCCTGAGAACTCACCTGAACAACGTGTCTGTCGTCCGCGACAAGCACCCGCCCGAGAACCAGCTCGACGGGGAGGTGTTGGCGTTGCTGGGCGAAACCGGGAAGACGATAGACGAGCTGGCCATGGCGACGGGATACTCAGAAGAGCAGGTCACGTTGTCGCTCGGGCGCCTCATATCGTCGGGCAGCGCCACGCGCTCGGAGAACGGAGATTTGGAGAGGTACTGCCTCGTGCCGCCGCCCGCGCCTCCACCGACGAAGAAGCTCCGCATCCTGCCAGCGGAGAACGGCGAGGAGGCGGAGGACAGGGTATACAACGCAATCGCTCCGAGTGGGTCAACAAGGGATCAGATTCTCAGGGCGACACGACTCCCTGATGATCAGGCGACGAAGGCACTCGCCTCGTTGAGCAAGAAGGGCCGCATCCGGGTCATAGGGAAGGGGAAGAAGGCAAAGTTCATCCCCAACTGATGCAAGCTGGACGGAGCGCCTGGCGCCGACCCGTAATTCTCCAAAGATTTAATACAGGACCCCTCAATTGAGCGAGGCTTGAAGGTTGCACGATGAACGCTCTGCGAATGCGCGATGTCAGTGTCCGTTATCCCGACGCTGATCGCGATTCCCTCGACAGCGTCTCGCTGGACATCGCCCGAGGCGAGTGGGTTCTACTTCTGGGTGCGAACGGAGCGGGGAAGTCGACACTCTGCATGCTCACGAACGGCCTCATACCACATGTAGTCAAATGCTCGTTGAAGGGCCAAGTGGAGGTCTTCGGCAAGGATGTAGCCCGACATTCGGTCGCGACGCTGTCGACCAAGGTGGGCATCGTGTTTCAGGAACCTGAGAATCAGCTGTTCTGCATGAGTGCCGAGGAGGAGGTCGCCTTCGGCCCTGAAAATCTGGCGATTGACAGAGAGGAGATAGCAGCACGCGTTGAGTGGGCCCTTGAGACGGTGGGTTTGCTGGGATGCAACGACCGACCCCCATCGAGTCTGTCCGGAGGTCAGAAGCAGAGGCTGGCGATCGCAGCAGCCCTGTCGATGCGCCCAGAGATGTTGGTTCTCGACGAACCCACTTACGCACTCGACCCCATTGGAAGAATAGAGCTCTACTCCCTTCTCGCGGACCTGAAGAAGAAGCATAACATGACCGTCTTGGTGGTTGAGCGAGACGCAGAAGAGGCCGCGGCATTCGCGGACCGGATAGCGCTGATGAGCGAAGGTCGAATTGTACGAACTGGTCGCCCGAAAGAGGTGTTAGCAGACCCCAACGCGCTGCGATTCATAGGCGTTCCACCCCCGCAGCTTTGTGAGTTCAGCGAAGCTCTTTACACGAGAGTGGGGGGGCCAAAGATAGATAGCATCACGCTGGAGGCCGTCGCGAGAGAGATATCCACCGTTCTAAGTGCCAAGAAGGGAGTCGAGGTGATACATCCTTGATACCATGCCCGACGGCCGATGAAGGGCCCATCGCGGCTATGCGCAATGTAGATTTCTCGTACGACGACGGCACCGAAGCACTGCATAGCGTCACATTGGACGTCTGGCGGGGCGAGCACATCGCGTTGGTGGGCGGAAACGGCTCTGGCAAGACAACGATCGCCAAGCTTCTCAACGGCCTACTCAGGCCGAGCCGAGGGCACGTACTCGTCAAAGGAAATGACGCTGCCAAGGAATCGGTGGCGGCTCTGTCCCGGACCGTTGGCTATGCCTTCCAGAACCCCGACCATCAGCTGTTCTGTTCGACTGTCGCGGAGGAGGTGCTTTTCGGCCCAAAGAACCTCGGATTCGCCGATGCTAAGGCTGTCGAGAAGGCGGATCGCGCCCTGAGCCTCATGTCTATAGGTCATCTCAAGGACAAGGCCCCGTTATCGCTCAGCCTCGGCGACCGAAGGAGGGTGTCGGTGGCCTCTGTCATCGCCATGGACCCCGAGGTGCTCGTCTTGGACGAGCCCTCTACAGGCCTGGACGCCGGCGAGGCTGCGGAGCTGATGCGTGCTCTAGATGGCCTGAACCAAGAGGGTAAGACCATAATCCTGATCACGCACGAAATGCGGTTGGTCGCGGAGCATTCGGAACGCGTCCTGGTCATGGCCCACGGGCATGTAGTACTCGACTGCAGGACCAGAGTGGCGTTCTCGGAGCCCGAGGCGCTCCACGAAAGCGGCCTGATACCTCCCGCGGCAATCCAGCTTGCACATCGTCTGAGCGATTTCGGCGTGTCTCCAGAGGTGTTGACGGTCGACGAACTCGCGGAGGAGGTGGCGAAGGTGTGGGGTGCCAGAATATGACCGGGTTCGTGGACCTGTATTCCGAGGGCGGCACGTTCCTCCATAGGATTGACGCCAGGGTCAAGATTGTCGCGGTCCTGTTTCTGAGCGTGCTTGCCTTTCTGCTCTCCAATGTCTATTCACTCACACTTTTGCTCGCGTTCATATTTATTCTGCTGTTCCTCGCGCGTGCCAGCCTAAGCCGTACCTGGTTCGCACTGAGGTTCGTGATACGCTTCATGGTGCTGATAGTCGTGCTGTGGCCGATATTCGATCCGTCCGGAACCCCTGTCTGGGCGACTTTCGGGCCGGTCAAGATAACAGAACCCGCAGTCTGGAGAGGCGTCACTTCAGCCGTCAGAGTCGGCTGTCTCGCGTGCGTCTGGTACATCTTGATGTTTACAACATCGCAGCGTGACCTAGTTCGCGCACTTGTCAAGATGGGATTGAGGTTCGACTTCGGACTCGCCTTGGCAATATCGCTCCGTTTCCTACCCACGTTCAGCGCCACCATCGACTCGATCAAGGATGCCGAGCGCGCGCGTGGCATGGAACTCGACAAAGGCAGTTTGCTCAAACGCTCCAGGAACTACGTCGCGATACTGGTACCGACCATCGTGTCTGCATTGCGAAGCGCCGACACGCTGTCCCTGGCGCTTCATTCGAGGGCATATGGGGCAAGGGCCGATAGAACATATCTGCGTGAGCCGAAGATGAGGCGTCAAGATGCAGCGGCACTGTCCGTCGTCATCGCTCTGCTCGTCGTGCCCGTATTCTTCAAATTCGTGCTTGGAGTCCCGCTATAGACGTCGGACCCGACTTGTCAAAGGATAATTGTGTACCTTCCCATCTGGAGGGTTTAAGTACGCCTTCAGAGTTTAGCCGTCCCGATAGAGATGGAATCCCAAGCAGAATCTGAGCCAAGCCCCGTGGCGTCTCCCGAGCCTGCCAAGTTCGTCTCGCCTAAAACCGTCGCTTTGTATGGCATCCTTGCGGCGCTCACGGCAGCCATAACCATCGCGTCATATCTTCCGTTCTCTCCGACCAAAGGATACTTCAATCTGGGCGACTCCATGGTGTTCTTCTCCGCCCTAGCCTTCGGTTGCCGAGCAGGCGCAATCTGCGGCGGTGTCGGGTCAGCGGCGGCCGATGTCCTCCTCGGTGCTGGGGTTTATGCGCCAGTGACCCTTGTCGCGAAGGGGGGGGAAGGTTTCGTCGCGGGCCTGATTTCTCGTTCCGGTCGAGGGAAGAACTGGGCGGTCGTGCTCGGGATCGCAGCGGGTGGCGCCCTCATGATAACCACCTACTTCATGGCGGAGTGGCTGTTCTTGGACGTCGGATTTGGCAAGGCGCTTGCGGAAGTCCCGATCAACGTCGCTCAGGTGGCGCTCGGAGGGACGATAGGCGCGGGACTCACACACTTGATAAGAAAGTCCTACCCCTCTTTGCTGAAGGGCTGATCCACACCGGTTTCTGATTCAAGGCAGGTCGATGCATAGAGGATGTTCACTATCGCTTCAGCTTGCCCAGCTCTTTCTCTCCGACCTTGTCTCTCGGCATCATCCTCTTCATCCCGGCCATAATGTTCATGCCGAAGTTCATGAACGCTGCGGGCAGCGAGATGCCGAAGCGTGTGCCGGTTTCAACGACCTTTCCAGGATTCATTATCCCCTCGGGGTCCACGAGGTTCTTGATCATCCTGACGAGCTCAGCACCCTCCTTCCCGCGGTACTTGTTGAGATTGCCAGCGAAGAAAAGCCCGAGGCCAACGGGCCTGCCGCCGTTCTCGAATGCGATGTCTCCGAGCTTCTTGCCGAAGCCCATCGCCGCAGTCGACCGGAGGAAGTTGTGCTCGTCCGTGAGGTAGTATGGCATAAGCATGACCGTGTTCCTGTCAGCGACCGTGCCTATGATTGGTCCCTTGAGCTTCATCTTCTGCACGAGTTTCCTCGTGTCGGCGAGGGTCTTGTCAAACCCCTCGATAGGCACGAGTATCTCTCCAGGAATTGCGCCAATGCCCATCTCTCTGACCCTGAACTCGTAGCTCCTTTCGGACCACTCGTGCTCGGCAACGTCGGCCGGCATCTTGGTCGCACCGGACGAGGTCATGATATCATCTAGCATCTTCTCATCGAGGTCCACTTTCTCCTTCGCCCCCGTGAGCGCGCACGTTACCATGCACCCAACGTCGGGAGCATGCTTGCCTGCCGCCCTGAGATAATCGAAGTGAGCCCTGTCGCCGAACATGATGTGCATGGGCACAACATCGCTCCTCGAGAGCTTCCTCAGCGCTGGGGTGAACGCAGCTAGGTCTTCGAACGAATACGCAACGGCTCTCAGGACCTCCGGCTTAGGAAGCACGCTCAGCGTCACCTCAGTTATCACTCCCAGAATACCCTCCGAGCCCACGAACAGCCAGTTCAGGTTGGGGCCGCCGCCGCTCGACGGGACGTACTTGTCGCCCGTATGGATGATCTTCCCAGTTGGGAGGACGACTTCGAGGTCCCTTATGATGTTGCCTGCAGTCCCATACTTGTAGGCGCCTATCCCCGTCCCGCCGGTGCCTATCCATCCTCCGAGCGTTGCAGATGGCGCGCTGCTCGGATAGCAGGGCAGGAATAGCCCCTCGGCCTCGAGCGCTTCGCTCAGGGCCTTCCAAGTGATTCCTGGCTGCACGGTCACGACGAGGTTCTTCTCGTCAATTGAGATGATCTTGTTCATGGCCGTCATGTCGAGGACGTAGCCACCCTGTACGGGAACGGATCCACCAAGCCCCCATGTGCCCGCTCCACGAGGCACTATGGGCTTCTTCGTCGAAACTGCCTTCGCCATCATCTGTGCGATTTCCTGGGCGTACTTCGGCCTGATGACCTGGTCTGGCATGGTCTTGAAAATCAGGTCCATCTCTTTCGGAAGCGGCGCGAGGTCGTGGCTGTATAGCCTTCTTTCGAGCTTGTCGTCGGATGTTTCCATTGCGAACACCTACTCGGCGGCGATTGTGACGCGGACGTCCCGTCCGCTGGGAGGGTGGTAAGCGGTCTTTCCCAATAAAGCCTACACCTTGCCACATACTGACACGTACGGCGTCAAGTCGACAAATCAATACGGTGGAAGCATCGAAAGATACTTATTTGACCACAATCTGAGAGATATGGGACAAGACAACGCGCAGAGGGAGAGGCAACCATGCATTCCACGCTGAGGACGATAGGGCTGTTCATGCTATTGATCGGCCTGTTCACCGCCATTGGCTACGTTATTGGCGGATTGTATAATGATAATTGGGTCACGGGAGCGCTAATATTCCTCGTGCTTGCAGCCATACTGAACATCATCAGCTACTTCTTCAGCTCCAAGATCGTCCTGTGGTCGTACAAGGCGAAGATTGTCAGCAAAGAAGACGCCCCTCGCCTGCACGAGTTGGTTGGCAAGATCTGCATGAAGGGCAACTTACCGATGCCGCGGATCGCCATCGTCCCTACGAGCAACCCGAACGCGTTCGCGACTGGCAGGAACAAGAAGAACGCAGTCGTTGCCGCGACAGAAGGCATACTCAAGCTGCTGACCGACGACGAGCTCGAGGGCGTGCTGGCGCACGAGATGGCGCACGTCAAGAATCGCGACATCCTCGTGATGTCCGTAGCAGCGACCATCGCTGGTGCGATCTCGTTCGCCGCCCGCATGGTATGGTTCAACATGATGTTCGGGGGTCGCCGAGGGAACGACAACATCCTATTGCTGCTCGTCGTCATGGTCACGGCGCCATTGGCTGCGCTTCTCATTCAGCTTGCGATATCGCGCAACAGGGAGTACAAGGCCGACCGAGAGGGCGCTCTGATGATACAGCGTCCGTTGGCATTGGCCCGTGCCCTTGGGAAGCTCGAGGAAGGCAACAAGCGGAACCCGATCAGACGGGGGAACCCTGCGACCTCGAACATGTTCATCGTCAACCCGTTCAGGGGTGGTGGGTTCATAGCTCTGTTCATGACGCACCCGCCTATGAAGAAGCGCATCGAGAAGCTGCACAGACTCGCGGACGAAACCGGCTTCATCGGCTGAGGCCAGCGCTCATCCGACCTTCTCCCATTTCTCAAGCTTCAGAATGCCAGAGAGAGTGCCGCCCCTCTTGATCTCCTCTCGGAGGCGCTCCTCCCTCTCCATGATGTCCACCGCACGATTGGCCACCTCCACGGCATTCTCCTGAGGTACGACCACGACGCCGCTCTCATCCCCGATGACCCAATCGCCAGTGCGAACCGTGACTCCCCCGCAGGAGATCTCCTCGCCGATGCCTCCATAGCCCTTCGGCTCCCCAGCGTTGGGCGCGACATGCTTGGAGAAACACGGGAATCGCATCTCGACTATCGAATCCACATCCCTCACGGCACCGTCTATGACGACGCCCTTGACGCCCTTAGTCAAGCAGCTCCAGGAGGCCAATTCTCCCCAGACAGCGATGTCACCGCCACACGAGTCAATAACGATCACGTCGCCCTCGCTCGCGCGGTTGATTGCCTCGACAGACTTGGCCCAGTCGCCGTTCACGGTCTGAACCGTCAGCGCTCTGCCGACCATCTTGACGCCAGGCGCCATCCTTGGGACGATGCCCTTCATGGCGCCTTTCCGGTGTAGGGCATCAGTGACATTGGGAGCGGAAACCATCTGGAACGCCCTGACCAACTCTTCCTTCCCGTACTTCTTGAACCTTTCACTCACGACCTTATCACCGGTTTCCATGGCCTCGACGACCTTGGAGGCCGCTTCAGCCGCGTCCTTGGCCTTGGTTATCGCGCCTCCGACGATGACAATGGATGCTCCAGCGTTGACCACCTCCGCCGCGGTCTCGCTATTGATGCCTCCGGCAGCCGCCACTGGTATGCGAACGGCCTCGGCGACGCTCGAGAGCTCTGAGAGGGGCGAACCACCGACCATCTGCTCGTCTACGCCAACATGGACGCAGATGTAGTCAACGCCCATTTTCTCGAGCTGTCTCGCCCTTGCGGGCTTGTCAGCCACGTTAAACAGGTCGGCCATCACCTTTGAGCCGTACTGGCGTGCACTCAGAATAGCCTCGGTGACCGTAGGATTGGAGGAGAGGCCAAGTATCACCACAACACCTGCACCCGACTTGGCCGCGATCTCCACCTCCATGCCGCCGACGTCTATAGTCTTCATGTCGGCGACGATGGTCTTCTCTGGAAACGCGGCCTTCAGCGCGCGGACCATGTCCATCCCTTCACTCTTGATCAAGGGGGTCCCTGCCTCTATCCAGTCTGCTCCTCCTTTGACAGCCTCCGCCGCTATGGCCAGAGCCCTGTCCGAATGAATGAGGTCGAGAGCGACCTGAAGGACGGGTTTCATCATCTGGAAAGACCGCTATTCCCGTATTAAAACCTGTCCGGGATGTCCCCGAGCGCACGCACAAGAAAGCATAATATGCCAATCACCGCATTCAGCGAACTGCTATGGCATCGAGGAGTGGCGAAAGGTCGCGGTGCGCGACCGGCATCGAGGGCTTCGACACAGTCCTCTATGGTGGTATCCCGCGGTCCAACACCGTCCTGCTGACCGGGAGCTGTGGGACCGGCAAGACATCTCTCGCGCTGGAGTTCCTTATACACGGAGCTGCAAAGGGCGAGAACTCCCTTTTCGTCTCAGTGACGGAGGACGCAGAGAAGATGCTGGCCAACATCATACCCTACAACTTCCTCAGCGACGACCTAGTCAAATCTGGCAAGCTGGTGTTTGTCGATCTCCCCGTGATGTACGAACGCCTCGGAATGACCAAGGCGGAACTGACCATGGAGGAGATTGACCTGCTTGTCACCGCCATCGCCAGCCTCGCGCGCGAGCTGAACACGAAGAGGCTCGTGGTCGACCCGATAACCTCGGTCTGCTACAAGCTCAAGACGGCCGAGAAGATCAGGGATTTCATTCTGAAGCTGAGCAAGGCGTTGGCGGACATAGGCTGTACGTCCATACTTGTAAGCGAGGTAGCCGCTCAGTCAAGCGCGTACTCCATGTTCGGCGTCGAGGAAGCGATATCGGACGGCATCGTTCTCATGGCCAACATGGAGCGGCGGGGAGACCTCTTGAGGACGCTTCAAGTCATCAAGATGCGAGGGACCATGCACTCGCGGGCGAAATACGTGCTCGACCTCACGCCAGAGGGAGTGCTCCTGGTCCCGCTGCTCAAAGGAGGGAGCACGAGATCATGAACGAGAAGCGGGTTGCCCAACGAGTCTCGGAAGAACTGCTCGAGGTGCCCCCCTCTTCGGCGATATCCCTGCAGATGTCTGTGGACCATTATCTGGACGTGCTGAGAGGCGTCCTGGACCTGTTCGCTTCTAAGAAGGAGGCCGATGTGATCTACGTGACGTCGACAATATCCTTCGAGGCCATCAAGCGGGTCATGGAGGCACTGGACATCGACACCTCGCGGGTGTACTTCGTGGATTGCATATCTCACATCATGATGGGGGCCTCGTCTGGCCATATGGACGACCACACTACGCTGGTCGAGAGCCCGACGATGTTGGAGAACGTTATGCTGAAGGTGGAGTACCTGATCCGCCTGTCCGAGGCGAAGGAGAAGGTCGTCGTCATAGACTCGATCAATTCACTGGCTATACACAACAACAACTGGATACTGTCGGAGTTCCTCCATATCCTCGTCTCAGGGCTTCGCGTCCGTGACGTCTACACCATCATACTCTCCGTGGAGGAACACTCAACGCCAGAGATAAACAACATGGTAAGCCTCGTGTGCGACCAGGGCATACGCACGGGGCCCAAGGAGGACTGAGATGAAGTTCACCAGCATCGGCGTTAAGGCGCTCGACGAGCATCTCGGAGGAGGCGTCCAGAAGGGCTCCACGGTCCTGGTCACGGGCACGCCTGGCTCAGGCACGGAATTCTTTGCGAAGCAATTCGCGTCTGCAGGGGATGAAGCGGTCACGTACTTCACTTCGACCGAGCGGGACGAGGACGTGCTCAACGTGATGCGCGAGTACGGGTGGAGGACCGACCTGTCAATAGTGAACATCGGCACAAAGTACTACGAGAGCGTGCTGGCGAAGAAGCTCGAGATAAGCCGCTTCCGACAGGAGGGCATCACGCTCGCGGATATCAGGCAGTTCGAGGAAAAGGACATGCACAAGGAGGAGAACTTCCTCACGTACCTCTCATATGAGATATCCAAGCTGGACTCCCCTTTCAGAGTCGTGATAAATTCTCTGGACTTCTTTCTGGAGAACTACGACAGCGCAGAGGTACTGATGGCAATGAGGACCATCAAGGCCCACACGCAACACTCGGAGAGCGTGACGCTGATGACGATGCTCAAGGGGGTGCACGACTCGCGCATACAGAGCAGCATCGAAGACCTCGCGGATGTGATACTCGAGCTGGACCGGGATAAAGTCGGCCATGAGTACAAGAAGTACATGATTGTCCAGAAGGTTCGGAACAGGCCGGTGATGGTGGGCATAGTCCCGTGCTCCTTCGACGAGACGGGCATCGGGCCCAGCTGAACATCGTCATGGGGGAGGATTTACGTTCGAAAGATGTCGCAATTTCGACAGAAAGCGACATTTGTCAAAACGGTTATAAAAGAAAGAAGACGAAGTCTTCTTAGATACGCGATATTGACGACATAGCCAGATGTTCCGCTTCGCTATATGACGATGGAAGTCACGCTCACTTGTGATAATCACTCGCAAAGCTATATAAACAAAGCTCAGCGCTAATCTCTCTTACGCGGACCGAAAGGTTCGCAGGAGGACAAAACATGAAGAAAGTTTGGGCATTCCGAAAGGATGCCGAAGCAGTATCTCCGGTCATAGCGACCATTCTCATGGTGGCTATTACCGTCGTCCTGGCAGCCGTGCTGTATGTCATGGTGCTGGGCTTCGGTTCCGGTGGAACCAGCACCCCATCGGTGCAGCTGACGTCGAGGACGGCCATAACGAGCCCTGACGGGTACAAGTGGCAGTTGACGGCGCCGACGGCCGAGACGACCTGGACCGACGTGACCGTGATCCTGCAGACGGGTTCGTACAGTGCGACATGGAGCACAGCGACCCAGTCGGGTCTGACTGGAACGGGTGTGCAGACGCAGGCGCTTGGCGCTCAGACGCTCGACACCACGAGCTTCTACCTGAACGTCACTGACCTGGGCGGGAATGGTATCGTGAACAACGGTGATTACTTCACCATCACAGGTACCTTTGCGTCCGCAACGTCGTACACAGTGACCATAATGCATGAACCCACAGACGGCCAGATGGTCGCTCAGACCTGGACAGCCTAGTCCAACGCCGCCTGAAACCAAACTGAAACAACTCGGGAGGGTTCTGCCCTTCCGAGATCCTTCGATTTTTCCTTATTCACATCCCAGCGTTAGCGCAGCCTTTATGACGCCATCCACCGCATATGTCGTCGAGGCCATGCCGGAGAGAGATGAGAAGACCGATGTCATGAGCGAGCGCGAAGCGGACGAATTCGTCGTCAATCTACTTCGACGAAATGGGCCGTTGACGACCAAGGAGATCGAGGTCTTCGCCTCACAAGAGGGCAGACGCTGCCCCGACCAGACCGTTATCTACCTGGTAAAGCTCATGCACAGGGGGCTCGTCAATGGTGAGGTCTCGATTGAGAAGAGGGGCTGGGTCTGGTCGATGCCGCAGACTCAGACGCCTCCCGGATGATCGTGTGCGATAACCGATGTGTGTGCAAGCTGATCGGTCCACTTCTGCCTGGGGTCCTTAGTCTCCACAGCCATGCCTATAACCCAATCCAGGAGCAGCAGCAGGCCGAACACCTTCGTCGCGTTCCTCATCAATGCCTGGGAGAACGACAGCGACCCCTTCATCGCGACGGCCTTCATGCGCATCAGCAACTTGCCGATCGTTCCGCCGACGGCGTAGTCGAATAGGCTGGAATAGAGGAACAGCGCTCCTCCGGACAGCAGGCCCGCGCTCAAGTAGCGCCCTCCGATCATGGAAATGAACACAACTGTCGGTACATAGATGATGATCGCGTCTATCAGAATCGCGACAAATCTCTTCAGCCAGTGCTGTTGCAGGGCCTTGTCCTGTCCGAGGTAGTCAAAGCCTGTAGGCATATCTCATCAACCGGATAGCTGATGCCTGTGAGCGGGATAATAACTTTGCCGCCCAGAGCGCGGAGGTCGCCACTCGGTTCGCCCGTCTGTCATCATCAGGTCAGCGGTAACTCTCTCGTCATCGTGGCGTCCCCTCTATCCGCGCCGGCGGCATAATAATGCTTTGCTGAGCGATGGAGAGGGCACGTCTTAATATGGGCGTCTTCCCTCAAGACAGGCAATATGGGCGAGTCAAGGGTTTACGCACTGATGCATCATGAGGACGACCCGCGCAAGTGCACCGCCGCACGCCTTGTTCGAGCGGGGGAGATCCGCATAGCTCGTGATGTCAGAAAGATACCACCCGGAGCAGTGGTGCTCGACCCCGAGGCGGCGAAGGCGCTTTCAAGGGAGGATGTCGCCGCAGTCAAGAAGTTCGGCCTACTGGTAGTCGATTGTTCATGGAACCGGCTCGAGCGATTTCCCAGGCTCCGGAAGGGCCTGAGACACAGGGCGCTTCCGTTCCTTGTCGCCGCTAACCCCGTCAACTTCGGCAAACCGCAACGCCTGTGCAGCGCGGAGGCCGTCGCCGCTGCTCTTTACATAATGGGAGAGAAGGGCCGCGCTCGGAGGACGATGGCGCACTTTCGTTGGGGGGAGACGTTCATAGACATAAACGAAATGCTCCTGGAGGGTTACAGCGCCGCGCCTACCAGCGCCGAGGTCGTGAAGTTCCAGAACGACGCCATCGGAAGCCTAACTGTAGCAGGAGATGAATCGAACGTCGAGCAATAGGCCTTTTGTATCACATAGGCGATTCGTGTTACCCTTCTGCAATCGGCGGAAATCGGTGACGCGGTCATCGACGGCTTGACGCGGGGGAGAGAAGATGCCGAAGGAATACACACCGGAAGACCTGGTTGCCATATGGGAAGAGTTTCTCGGCGGTCAGGACATGCGCCACAAGGTAAACGAGATTGCGGACTTCTACCCCGAGGTCAGGAGCTTGTACGTGAATTTCTCTGACATCGAGATGCATGATCCCGATCTCGCCAATTACACGCTCACTAAGCCGACAGTGTCGGTCCAGTCAGCAGAGGAGGCCATGCGGAGGATGGTTTCCCATGCCCTCACGAACCCGTACATACACTTCCGCATAAGGGGTTTGCCGCGCGATTCGCGGATCGAGATACGCAAGCTCAGGGCGAAGCACCTCGAAACATTCGTTTCCGTCGAAGGGCTCGTGAGGAAGGCGACCGAGGTCCGCCCCAGGGTGACCGTGGCGGAATTTGAGTGCATGCGATGCGGTGCGAGACTGTTTGTAGAGCAGGAGGGCATGCAGTTCAGGGAGCCACTGGAATGCTCGAAGGACGATGGCGGATGCGGCCGAGGGAGCGGCTCGACTCGATTCAAGTTGCTGACGGACAAGTCGCAGTTCGTCGATACGCAGAAGATAGAGTTGCAGGAACCACCGGAGGGACTCAGAGGCGGAGCTCAGCCCGAACGTCTGGTGGGGTTCGTAGAGGACGACATATCCGGCCGAATCTCCCCAGGGGATCGTCTCATCTTGAGCGGCGTGCTCAAAAGCCATCAGAAGGGCGCTCAGACGAAGTCGACGCTCTTCGATTTGACGCTCGACATCAACTCGGTCGAATACGAGGAGCACGAATACGAGGAGATCGTGATCACGCCGGAAGACGAGATGAAGATCAGGGAGTTCGCGAAATCTCCGGAAGTCCTCGACAAGATTGTCGGGTCCATATCGCCCACGATTTACGGTTATCTCCAGGAGAAGGAGGCGCTCGCCCTTCAGCTGTTCGGGGGTGTCACCAAGGTGATGGACGATGGCACCCGCATCAGAGGAGACATCCACATCGCCATGATAGGCGACCCTGGCACCGCCAAGTCGCAGATACTCAGGTACATGGCGAACCTCGCCCCGAGGGGGATATACACCTCCGGGAAATCGTCCTCAGCGGCGGGGCTCACCGCCGCGGCTGTCAAGGACGAGTTTGGCGAGGGCAGATGGACTCTCGAGGCGGGTGCGCTCGTGCTTGCAGACAAAGGCCTCGCATGCATCGACGAGCTCGACAAGATGAACGATCAGGACCGGTCGAGCATACACGAGAGCCTCGAGCAGGGGACAATCTCCGTCGCGAAGGCTGGCATCACCGCGACCCTGCAGTCGAGATGCGCCGTCCTGGGCGCGGCCAACCCCAAGTATGGCCGGTTCGATGAGAACCGGAGCATGGCGGAGCAGATTGACCTCCCACCAGCTTTGCTCTCTCGGTTCGACGCCATATTCACAATGACCGACAGGCCCGATTCCGAATACGACCGCAGCGTCGCGGCGCACATATTGAAGGTACACAGGAGAGGTGAGATACGGCTCCACGAGCACCCCGAGAAGATACCTGACATGGACACCAAGTCCATCATGGACGAGACCGAGGGCCTCGTGCCCGCGATGGACAT
>JAOTTD010000018.1 GCA_029864565.1 Thermoplasmata archaeon
TGCCTGCAGTGCGGATATTGCAGGGATCCTTGCCCAGTGTACAAATGCATAGGCTGGGAATCGGCGACCCCCCGTGGAAAGGTCTACTACCTGAAACAACTCCTGCACCAAACGCCCGTTGACAGGATCCTGAGACGCAGGCCGAAGATAGACGACAAGCTTACGCAGCGGTTGTTCCAGTGTACTTCTTGCGGAGCTTGCGAACATGTCTGCCATGTGGAAATCGAGTTCCCTCACCTATGGGAGGAAGTCAAGGATTGGCTGATCTCTCAGGGATACGGCCCAATGGAAGCACACAAGAAGATCGCTGAGAGGATTGTGAGCAAGCGAAACCCGTACGATGAGCCCGCAGAGAAGAGGCCCGCTTGGCTTCCCAAGGACATCAAACTGTCAGATGACCCGGAGGTCGTCTTCTTCACAGGTTGCACTGAAGCCTACCGGATGCAGCCGCTCGCGGTGGCAACCGCGAAACTCCTCGACAAGGCTGGGGTTAGATTCACCATCATGGGCGAGGAGGAATGGTGCTGCGGGTCGCCTCTACTTCGGACGGGGCAGAAAGCTCCCGTTATGCAGGAGATGGCTCCGCACAACGTCCGTGAGATGGAGAAGCACGGGTGGAAGGTGATGGTCAGCGCCTGCGCAGGGTGCTATAACACGATCAAGAACGATTACCCCAAACTCGTGGGCAGCCCGTCGTTCGAACTATATCATATATCCGAGTATCTGGAGAAGCTCATCAAGGACGAGCGGCTGAAGTTCACAAAGGAGTTCAAGAAGAAGGTCGCGTATCATGACCCGTGCCATCTGGGCAGGCACGCCAAGGTATACGACGCCCCCAGGAATGTGCTGAAGGCCATCCCTGGCCTCGAGATCGTGAAGATGATGCACGAACGCGACGACGCTCAATGCTGTGGCGCGGGAGGCGGTTTCAAATCCGCCTTCAACGACATGGCCGAGTCCATCGCCGCAGATAGGGTCAGAGAGGCGGCCGACGCCGGAGCCGAGCTGATAGTCACATCCTGCCCATTCTGCCAGGTCAATCTCAACGCGGGCGCCAAGAAAGCCGAGCTGAACATAAAGACTATGGACGTCGTCCAGGTGGCGCTACAGGCAGTTTAGCCCGAAGACGCTTCTGAACCGCTTCGCCCCTCAATTCGCGAAGGGCGTCCGATGCGATCCATCTCGCAGCTCGCGAATCCATCTTCGATATCTCGACCGCTACCTGGATGGCTTCCCGGTTCAACCGAAGGTTCCTCTTCCCAATCTGCCTGAGCGACCAATTGACCGCCTTCTTAACGTACCTCCGGTCGTCGAGTGATTCCCTTTTCACATGCTCGAGGAGGGCGACGAATACGTCATCGGAAGCGGTCTTGTCATGAACCGATAGGCCGGCCATCATCGCGAACCCCGCCCGCTTCACGAACTCCTCGTTCCTGCGGCTCCATTCCACAGCCTTATCGAACGCGTATGGCGTCCTGTCGAAGAGACAGGTCGTTGCCTGATCGCAGACATCCCACGAGTCGAAAGCCTCGGCCCAGTCCTCCATCTGCTCCGTGGTGACCCTTGCTGGTTCATCGATTATGGCCGCGAGGATCCTCGCCTCGTGTATCCCCGAAGCCCAGAGCTCCAATGCCAATGAATGATCCTTGCCAAGGCGCTTAGCGACCTTTCTGAGCTCGGTCACCGAGATGCCGAGGGTGTTCTCCGAGCTGATGCCGAAACGCGCCATCCCCTCGACGTTCTTCGGGTTGGCCCTGGACCTTAGCTCGCTTATGACTTGTTCGACAGTCTCACTCATATACCCGTCCAAGGAACCCCTTTGTATGCGCTCATTACAATCTGAGTGTCCGTTTCCTTGATACCGTCCATCTTGAGGAATGCGTCGATGAACTCCTGCAGTTCGGTCATGCCCACGAAGAGAGCGACGACGAGGAGGTCGTATTCTCCGGTCACACGATAGACAGCGACGACCCTGTTGTGATTTGTTATGTGTTCAACGACCTCATCTAGCTTCTCGCTGAGTGATTTGACGTGGATGTAGGCCTTCACGGTGTTCTCTATCAGCCGATAGTCCAGGTGAATCGAGAACCGCAGTATGATTCCCTTGTCTATAAGGTTCTTGATCCTCCTCCGGACGGTCGCCTCGGTCACTCCCAGTTTCTTGGCGATCTCAGAGTTGCTCGTCCTGGAGTTCTCCCTAAGCTCGCAGAGAATCCTGATATCGGTCTTGTCTATCGGCAGAAGCTTCAGGTCGAGACCCTTCCATCTCTCGTATATCTCACACGGATGTTCCATGATAGAGGGCAAAGTCATGTCTCTTACCGGACTCTGATAGAGAGGTTCAGTACTTCAATTTAACGGAATTCATACAGAAATAAGCCAATGACGCATGCTTTTCGTATGGCAAAATGCTGATTGCGCACCTAGAATCGTCAAAAAAGGCGAAAAACCGCTATTCGCCGAACCGCCGCTTCCTCAGCTGGTAGGATCGCACCGCCCTGAGAAAATCTACCTTCCTGAACCCGGGCCAGTACACATCCGAGAAGTAGAGTTCCGAGTACGCCAACTGCCACAACAGGAAGTTGGATATTCGCTCCTCCCCGGACGTTCTCAATATGAGGTCTGGGTCAGGCAGGTCGGATGTGTAGAGATACTTGTAAAAGGTATCCTCGCTGATATCTTCGAGCCTCATCTTCCCGTCCTTGACCTCACCCGCGATCTTCTTCACCGCCTGGATAAGCTCTTCACGGCCGCCGTAGCCGACGGCGATATTGAAGAAGTACTCTTCATATTCCTTCGTACGCTCCTCCGCATGCTCGATGGACTTCCTCACATCTTCCGGCAGCACGTCCTTGCGACCCAACACACGGACTCTTATCCTGTGCTTGTGCACTCGGTCGTCCTCCGCCAGGTTCTCGAAGTTTCTGGCGAACATCCTCATAAGCGTGTTGATCTCATCGGGTTCCCTGGTGACGTTCTCTGTGGAGAACGCGTAAACGGTGAGCACCCTGATGCCGAGCTCCAGGCACCACTCGATCATCTCCTCCAGCTTCTCCTTCCCCTTCTCGTGCCCTTCGGCCACCATGAGGCCGAACTCTCTGGCGTACCTTCTGTTGCCATCCATTATGACTGCGACATGGTGAGGTACGGGCCTGGAGGATATCTCCTTCAGAAGGCGCTTCTCGTAGGTCTGATATGCCGTTGATGCGATAGCTCTGGATATCTCGCCCGTCATTCAAGCAGCTTCCGCTTCGCAGATATGATAACTGGATTTAAACTATGTGCGTCTGAAATCCTCCGGGAGGCCAGCACTATAGAGGCCGAGGTCCACACAACCGATGGCCGCCAGAGCCCCAATAGCCCCTCGGGATCCGGTGATCTCCACGAGCCTGACTTTGTTAGCGTCCGCAGCGTGCTCAGCGTCATGGGTTGAGAGGATGGTTTCCTTGGCCTCTGCGCCGAACTTCGTCAATCTCGGCGGAACGTCTAATCCTTCGAACACCGCCATGACTGTCTCCTTCGAATAGGTATTGTCGGATATGAAGTCCCTCGCCCATCCGACGACCCTGTCCTTCTCGCCCGGTAGCACTGCGAACGATACGGCGGTCGAGGAGCAGTTGGTCGTCTTCTGTGGTGCGTTCGGGTTCAGCTGTATAATCTTGTGCGATAGGAATATGCCGTAGGGAATCTCCCGCGCCAACCTGAGGCCCAAGACCCATGTGGCACCCTTCTCCTTTGTGTCAGTGTCATCGATGCCGATCACGAGGCGACGGCGCAAAGGGGTGGTCAACTTGAGCTCGACAGCTCTTGCACCTCCGACCTCCTCGTCGCTGAGGAACTCGACTTTCTCTACACCTTCTGCCTGCGGCAGGCACGCCCCGACACCGACACTTGCACCTGCCAGGCCCATCCAGGTAGTCTCAACCTTGTCATCGTTGACTATGACAGATTTCAGAGCCTGACCTCCTGTGTCCTTGGAAGCGGGCCCGAACCTGACCTCGCCCTCGCCAAGCCTAGCTTCCATTATCAGAGTTGTCCCTTGGACCTCCACGTGTTCTATCACGCCCCTCGACCTCAGCCTGTTGATGGCGTCCCATTCGACCGGGCCTTGAGCGCAGCACTCCTCGACTAATCTGGCCTTGCTCGATTTCTCGTCTACCAATGTGATGAGGCGCTTGGCGAACATGCTTCCATGACGCTTCCTGATCTCATCCGGAGTGGTCATGCCAGCCATCCCAATCATACTTCCAGCGTTTCTCCTGGCTCAAGAATCACGACTTTCGTGCTAGGGAGGACGCGCTCACCAGTTTCTCGAACTCCTTTGGATCCTGCTCAATAGGTTCCCAGGTCCCATAATGCATGGGGATGACACAGGCAGGCTTGACTAGGGAAGTCGCAAGCGCGGCCTGTCGTGGGTCCATCGTGAAGAAGCCACCTATAGGCAGCAGAGCTATTTCGGGTCTGTACATATTGCCAATGAGTTTCATGTCTCCGAACACGCACGTATCGCCTGCGTGATACACAACCTTCTCGGAATCTATGAGCAAGCCCACTGGCATGGCGGCTGAGAACTCGAGTCCAGGCGCGCCGATACTAGAAGAATGGAACGCGGGAACCATCGTAATAGAGGTGTTCTTGACCTTCGCTGTGCCTCCGAGGTTGAACCCGATGCTCTCGACGTCGCATCGTTCTATGTACATCGACATCTCGACTATGCTGACTACGACCGCTCCCGTGCGTCTGGCGATCTCAACCGCATCGCCAAGGTGATCGGCGTGGCCGTGAGTCACGCAAATGATGTCGCAGTCAACCTTGTCGGGAGAGATGGTGGCTTTTGGATTGCCCGTCAGGAACGGGTCCACTAGCACCTTGTCCCTCCCCTCTATCAGAAACGCCGCATGCCCTAGCCAAGTAATCTTCATCATACCATCCAGGTAGACGAATGCCCCGGTGCTATTTCTTAATTTGCGCTCGCGGACTGCTCACGGCAAGAGTTCCGCACCCACGAAACGGGAGGGGATGTCCGCCAGGTTCAGAGCAGTCAACCGAGTCGCCCGGTAGATTAGCCACTTTCCCTTGACTCCGACTGCTTTGCCCCTGTGTCTGCCTGGGGTCTCCCTGAGTCGAGGCTTCACTTCGAGGGGTAGCTCTATCGGATACGAATCGAGCCATCTGAGGGGGCCAGGTGCGACACCGGGCTGCGCCTCCAACGAGGCGCTGAGAGCGTCATAATTCCCCTGGATGCCCTTCATATCCAACGGACGAGCGAAATTCTCCAACAAAACCTCTTGTTTGAAGGCCTGCGGTATCCTGAGCCTTGCGGATATCTCCTTCTCAGCGGTGCGAGCCTTCTTCCTCGAGAGGAACGAACCGATGAGCGCAAATGCGTCAGCACCCTGCTCCACCAGACGTTTGTCCACACGCCTATTGGAACTCATGCCTATCTTCACTCGTTTGTTGTAGAACGCAAGGTACACCACATGCTCCCTTCGGCAGAAGTCCATGTCGCAGAGATCGCCGTCGCACTTCGGTTCGAACACGCATTCCTGATGCGGTATGAAGAACTCCTCGGCACACGCGGCGCACTGGACGAATTTGGAGACCGCTGCCCGGTCAGGGCATGCAAAGTAACGGTCCCCTTCGTAGTGACCTACACATTCCCTATGGCCGCTGATTACGTAGTCTACTCTCCCGAGATCGAGGCTCAAGGGGTCATCGCTTGAGCGGTTCCTGCAAGTCAGAACGGGCTCGAACCCGCGCCACTCGAACTCCACGGCGTGATAAGGCAGCGAGGCCTCGACGCGTTCCAGCCAGAGTCGATCTGCGCGTTCGAACATTGCGTGTATAGTATCTATATGATGTATTTGCCGTTTAGCCGTTGGTTGGCGAAAGTAGGCAGCTGAGGCAGGCGGTCACTCCGGTTTACTAGGATCCTCGCTTCCGGCCTCTGGGGGCATGTCCTCGCCGTCTCCAGTTTTCTCGTCCTCGGGCTGCGGTCTGTCAGAGGGATACTCGCTGAGATTAACATCCATCTTCTTCAGGAATTTCGGGCCGATTTCCTCCGCCAGGTAGACGGTCTTCCCTGCTTTCTGGATCACCACACCGTCCTCGGAAGCGGCCTTGGCATCCACCTCGAGAATCACGGGAGACTCTGTGCGGACCCTTCCCGCGTTCACCGCGTCTCCGACCGTCTTGCTAAGGTGCACGCGCTTCCTGTCCGACGGCTTTATACCGGTCTCCAGAATGATATCTACCTCTTCCTCGGTCGCCGGATAGTACAGTGAATCGGGTATGCCCACATGGCTCGGATCGAGCTCCACCTCGAAGGAGTGAGCGTATGTTGCCCGGATCTTGCCGTCCAGAAACTCGTATCTTCCCTTGTTATCCGTCTCGATTATTGCCAGTATGTGATGCGGTCTGAGCCAGTGATATCTTCGTTGCTTCGCCTGAATGGCGTTCACGAATTCTCGGAGGTCGACGAAGCCAAATTTGTCGACCTCTAGGTCGAACCGCTCTGGGAAGTGTCTGAGTACCCCTGCCAGAGTTCTGCTGAGACGGTCGAGTTCCTCTGCGTTCATCAGGAATCGGCCTTCCTCTCCGCATACGGGACAATATTCGGCTCTGTAGTAACCGTGTTCTTTGCATTCTCTGAGCAAGCGATACCTCCGATGGTCTCGGAATACCAGGAACCACAATATATCTTTTGGCCAAGGCGAACCTCAAGAACCGACCCGACAAGAGCATCTGCATGTGTGCCAGGAAGAATTCTCGGAAGGCTTTAACTATGAAGTCGTAATATCGTCCGCAAAGCCGGTGAATCCAGTTGGCTGCGTGAGCAGACAATCTCACTGCTGGATGGTGGAGGTCTCGGCTTTCCATTCGACGAAAACCGAGTGTCTGCGAGTGGTGCGAGGAGAGATTGAATGGACAAGAAGAAGGTTGTCGTGGTCGGCGGAGGGATAGCGGGCATTCAGGCGTCCCTGGACCTCGCTGACCGAGGATATGAAGTGCATGTCGTGGAGAAGTCACCGTCCATAGGAGGGCACATGGCCCAACTGGACAAGACCTTCCCCACCAACGACTGTTCCATGTGCATACTCTCCCCGAAGATGATCTCTTGTGCTGATCACGAAAACGTGGTGCTTCACACATATTCCGAACTGGACGGAGTCGATGGCGCTTTTCCTGATTTCAAGGTCAGGATACGCGAAAAGGCCAGGTTCATAGACACGAGCCGCTGTACGGCCTGCGGAGACTGCATCGCGAAATGCCCGGTCAAGGTCACAAGCGAGTTCGAAGAGGGGCTGTCCAATCGGAAGGCCGTATATATCCCGTTCCCGCAGGCGGTCCCGAGAAAGGCCACTATCGACAAGGACCATTGCAGAATGATAACCCAGAAGAAGTGCGGCGTATGCAAGAAGGCCTGCCAGGCAGAAGCCGTCGATTTCGACCAAGAGGATTCGATGGTAGAGATTGACGCTTCAGCGGTCGTCTTGGCGAATGGGTTCGATCTGATGGATGCCACCTCCATGCCCGAGTACGGCCTCGGAATCTGCAAGGACGTGATCACGTCGCTTCAGCTGGAGAGAATACTCTCGGCGTCCGGTCCCACAAACGGCCGTCTTCAACGCCCTTCCGACGAGAAGGAACCAAGGAACCTTGGGTTCATCCAATGCGTGGGGTCTCGCGACTCCAATACCCGCAGCTACTGCAGCAGCGTCTGCTGCATGTATGCGACAAAGGAATCGATTCTCGCAAGAGAACACGCGCCAGAAGTCGATATCGCCATCTTCTACATGGACATGAGAGCGACCGGAAAGGGCTTCCAAGAATTCGTGTCCAGAGCAAGAGACACCTATGGCGTGAGATACATAAGGTCGAGACCGGCTAAGATTCAACCAGTGAACGGCGACAGCGGCGTCCTCATGAACTACGAGACTAGAGGACTTGCGGGCGAATCGAAGACAGAGGAGTTCGACATGCTGGTACTGTGTCCGGCCCTCGTGCCGTCCCCTGATAACGTCCTGTTGTCGCAAATGCTCCACGTCGAACTCGATGGAGAGGGGTTCTTTGAAACACCAGACCTAGCTCACCCTGTGGACACCACTGCCCGGGGAATACTAGTATGCGGCTTCGCAAGCGGCCCAATCGATATACCCGACTCTGTCTCCCAGGCGTCCGCCGTGGCGGCTCGCGTCGCAGAGCTTATCGAAGGAGGCGAGGACTCATGATCAGAATCGGCGTATTCATATGCCATTGCGGGCACAACATAGCTTCTGCGGTCGACGTCGAGAAGGTAGTCGAATTCGCGAAGACCCTCCCCGGCGTTGTTCACGCCGGGCACAACCTGTACTCCTGCTCTCAGGAGGGACTCAGCTCGATAAAGAAGAGCATCGAGGAGAACGAGTTGAACAGGGTTGTCGTCGCGGCTTGCACGCCAAGAACTCACGAGCCTTTGTTCAGAAGAGCATGCGAACAGGCGGGTATCAACAAGTATCTGTTTGAATTCGTCAACATCAGAGAGCACTGTTCGTGGATTCACAGCAAGGAGCCTGAAGCGGCCACTGAGAAGGCCAAGAAACTCGTCGCTATGGGAGTGGCCAAGGCGGCGCTGCTAGAACCTCAAGAAGAGGGAGAGTCCAAAGTAATCCCCAGAGCCGTTGTCATCGGAGCGGGCATATCCGGATTGGCCGCGACTGCCTCGTTGCTCGGGCAAGGCATAGAGACCCATCTCATAGAGAAGTCCGACCGGATGGGCGGACTGTTAAAGGACGTCGCAATAATAGGCCCCGAGGGAACCGATTCCAAGAGTCTGATCGAAGCGTTCATGAGTGATATTCGGACCTCTCCTAAGGCCCACGTGCATCTCAACTCGCGCATCAAGGAACTCAAGGGATTCATCGGTAACTTCGAGGTTACAATAGGCAATGAAGCCGAAGACTTGAAGGTCGAGGCGGGGGCAATCATAGTAGCCACGGGTGCGTGCGAGCTCAGGCCCGAGGGGGAATATGGGCTCTGCGAGCACCCGCAGGTTATCACGCAGCTCGAGCTGGAGAAGATGCTTTCGAAGTCGGAGTTGACTGCAAAGAACTTCGTCATAATCAACTGTGCAGGCAGCAGACAACCTGGGAGAGAGTACTGCTCTCGGATATGCTGCAACGCATCGCTGAAGAACTCTCTGCGCATACTCGACCTTGATCCTGACGCATCCGTAACAATCCTCCACAGGGACGTCATGAGTTGTGGCACTGCCGCTGAGGCTCTCTACATGAATGCGTCCGACAAGGGTGTCAGATTCGTAAGATACTCACTGGAGCAACCTCCACAGGTTAGGGCCGAAGGAGATGGCCTTTTCGTCGAAGTCTTCGATGAGACTCTTGACGAGAAGATCGACCTCGATGCGGATATGGTCGTGCTAGCGACGCCGCTAGTGTCACCCGACGACTCAGTGGAGACGAGCAAGCTGCTCAAGGTTCCACGCGACAAGTATGGATTCTTCCTTGAGGCGCATGTCAAGCTGAGGCCGGTCGAGTTCGCCACAGACGGAGTGTTCGTTTGCGGATCCGCCAGATGGCCAGTCAGCGCAAGGGAGTGCATATGGCAAGGGCAGGCGGCGGCCGCAAAGGCATCCATTCCAATCAGCGAAGGCAAGGTTCGAATCGAAGCGATCACAGCGGAGGTGAATCCAGACAAATGCGTCGCCTGCGGCAACTGTGTCCTAGCCTGCCCGTATGATGCGATCGAAATCACTGACCGCGACGGAATCAGAGCGGCCGAAGTCAATGAGGCACAGTGCAAGGGTTGCGGAACCTGCGTTGCAGCCTGTCACAATGATGCCATACAGCAAAAGGGGTTCAGCAGCAGGCAACTCGGCGCTATGATCGATGCCCTTGTGAGGGCGACCACGGAGGGGACGCAATGAACGAATTCAACCCGAACATACTGGCATTCTGCTGCAACTGGTGCTCGTACGCGGGGGCAGACCTCGCGGGGGTTAACCGTCTTCAGATGCCTCCGAATGTGAATGTTGTTCGAGTAATGTGCAGCGCGAGCGTCAAGCCGGAGTACATCTTCAAGGCGGTCTCCCAGGGCATCGACGGAGTTCTCGTCCTGGGCTGCCACATCGGGGACTGCCACTACCTGACTGGGAATCATCGGACGGCGAAGCGCATACCGCTCGCCGCGCGGCTACTGGGGAAAGTCGGCATAGACCCCAGACGAGTCAGACTCGATTGGGTCAGTGCCGCAGAGGGAGAGAAGTTCCAGCAGGTTGTGACGGAGTTCGTCGAGGATGTCAAGAAACTCGGGCCTAATCCCATGAAGGAGGTGAGGTTCTGAGCGCTGTCACCGACAAAATCATGCGCCTCGCTTTCGAGGAGAAGGGCGCGGACTATCTACTGGCAACAAGAGATGAGCATGGGAACGTCGCCCCCGTGCTTCTCAAGAAGGGAGACGAACCAGGGACATTGAGAGTCGATGTCCCGTATCAGATGGCTATGATACTCACAAAGGTCAACAAGTTCGTCAAAGAAGGCAAGATAGCTGTCGTCGCTCGAAGGTGTGATGAGAGGGCCATCGCTGAGCTGGTGAAGAGGGACCTATTGGATCAGAGCCGTCTGAATCTCATAGGCCTCGCGTGCAGCGCAGAACAGGTCAAGGAGTGCAGATGCACCGACCCCTGCCCGAGCGTCGTCGATTTTGGTGAGTGCGCCGAACCCTCCGGTGATGACGCGTCAGTCGCCAGATTGCTCGATATGTCCCTCAGCGACAGGCTTGGCTTCTGGATAGCCCAGTTCCGTAAGTGCAACAAATGCTTCGGCTGCACCCTGAACTGCCCTGTATGCTTCTGCGACGAGTGTCTGCTCGAAGACAAGACATTCACTCCGGAGAAGGGGATACCTCCAGGTCTGGCATTCCATTTGATAAGGGCAATCCACCTCGCAGACAAATGTGTGGAGTGCGGGGAATGCGAGAGGTCCTGTCCGGTCGACATACCCCTTCTCTCTCTGAGAAAGATGGTCAGTCAGGACATGAAGGAACTGTTTGACTATGTCAGCGGAGACTCGGAAAGGCGGAGTCCTTTGCTCACCACTCTCGAGGGCGACCCGATGGAGGATGATGCGAATGTCTGTTGACCACATACTCACAACTTGCCCGTACTGCGGGACCGGCTGCAACTTCTTCTTGCAGGTAGCCAATAGGCGGGTCGTGGGGGTTGTACCCTGCAAGACCGACGAGACCAGCAAGGGCAGTTTGTGCATCAAGGGTTACAATGCCCATGCGTTCGTCAACCATCCCGACAGACTCACACATCCAATGGTGAAGAAGGGCGGCCAGTTGACAGAGACGACATGGGACGAGGCAATTGGAAAGATAGTGTCGGAGCTGAAGCGTGTAGCCTCTGCCTATGGCACAGACTCGATAATGGTCCTTGCGTCTGCGAAGTGTACGAACGAGGAGAACTACCTGTTTCAGAAGCTGGCGCGAATGGCGATCGGCACCAACAACGTGGACCACTGCGCCAGACTCTGTCACGCGTCTACAGTCGCGGGACTACTTCAATCGTTTGGCAGCGGCGCCATGACGAACACAATCCCTGAGTTCGAGAACGCTGATTGCGTACTGGTCACCGGCTCAAACACGCTGGAGGCACACCCCCTCATTGGAGCGAGGGTCCTCAAGGCGAAAGAGAAGGGGGCGAAGGTCGTGGTCGTGGACCCGCGGGACACGCCGCTTTCGCGGGTGGCGACCATGAGCTTGCGGCAGCAGTCGGGGACTGATGTCGCTTGGATCAACGGCATGATAAACGTGATAATATCCGAGGGATTGCACGACAAGGAGTTCGTCGATAGCCGAACATCCGGTTTCGACGAGCTGCGTGAAGTCGTCAGGGGATACCCGCCGGAGAAGGTGGAGGAGATAGCCGGCATTCCCAAGGACGACCTCGTGAAGGCCGCTAGGATCTACGCCTCCGCCGAGAAGGCAATGATAGCCTATGCGATGGGCATAACACAGCACAGCAACGGTACGAATCTCGTGCGGGCGCTGGCAAACCTGGCAATGATCACCGGGAACGTTGGCAGAGAGTCGACTGGCGTGAACCCCCTCAGAGGGCAATGCAACGTCCAAGGCGCCTGCGACGCCGGCGCGCTACCCAACCTCTACCCAGGCTATCAGAGCGTGGAAGACGACGAGACTCACGCAAAGTTCGAGAAGGCCTGGGGAGGAAAGCTCCCAGGCAAGAAGGGCATGACACTGACCTGCGCGTTCAACCAAGCCCTGACGGGAGACGTCAAAGCCATGCTCATATTCGGTGAGAACCCCATGATGTCCGATCCCGACACGGGCCATGTCGAGGCGGCGATATCGAAGCTGGAATTCTTGGCGGTGGTCGACATCTTCCCGACTGAGACCGCCAAGCTCGCCGACGTCGTCCTCCCCGCCGCTTGCTATGCGGAGAAGGACGGCACATTCACTGCAACTGACAGGGCAATAAGAGCCGTAAGGAAGGCCGCGGACCCGCCGGGCGATGCAAGGCCAGACTGGAAGATAGCTTGCGACCTCGGCAAGAAGCTTGGCAGCGAAGGTTTCGAATTCGAGTCACCGGAGCAGATAATGGTTGAGATGGCAGCCGTCGCGCCCATATATGGTGGCGTGGATTACGCGAGGATAGAAAGGGAGATGGTCAGGTGGCCGTGCCCGACCAAGGACCACCCCGGGACGAAGGTCCTCCACACTGAGTCATTCAAGATAGGAAAGGGTGTCTTCGCACCGGTCGAACATACGCCCCCGGCGGAAGAGACATCGGAGGACTTCCCGTTCATCTTGACCACTGGGAGGAATCTGTTCCATTTCCACACCGGGACAATGACTAGAAGATCCGTCAAGCTGCAACGAGAGGCGCCAAATCCATATGTAGAGGTCAATCCTGTTGACGCCCGCGCACTGGGCATATCCGACGACGCGAGCGTTAGAGTATCGTCTCGAAGGGGGTCGATAACGTTGTCCGCAAGGGTGACGCCTTGGATCCGCCCAGGTACGATATTCATACCGTTCCACTACGTGGAGGCGGCTGCCAACAGATTGACGAACAACGCACTCGACCCGATTGCTCAGATCCCTGAATTCAAAGTGTGCGCGGCAAGTGTTGAAAAGGCGTGAAGTGGTTTCTGGAGTTCAGCAGAGCCGTCCTCAGCCGGATCTGAGCGGCACAGTCAGCCCTTGGCTGGCGGACGAGTTACGAGGGCAATCCCGAAGGCTGCGAACGACGCCAAAGCGATTGCGACGAATACCCAGACGAAGCCGTCCTCTGCATTCGCCATGAATCCCGGTATCAATCCCCCAACGACGCCCGCGGCCCCATATCCGTTGAAGACGAGGCCGTAGTTCATGCCCATGTTCTTTGTCCCGAAGTATTCAGCGGTCGTTGATGGAAACAGGGCGAAGTTGCCGCCGAACGTGAATCCTACACCGGACGCCAAAGCAGTCAAGCCCGCAAACTGCACAATCTCTCCAGACGGGCGTACAAGGAAGAATCCCGCCGCTCCGAGCAACACGACCGCTTGGACCAAGAACATGACCTTCATGGTATTCGCCCTTCCGAGCGTGTCCGAGACCTTACCCCAGGCTATCCTTCCAGCTCCGTTGAAGAGCGCAACCATCCCAGCGATGGTCTGGAACTGTGCCACCACCAACAGGCTTCCGGATGGGTCCAGGTACTGTGCCAGGTTCTTGACGTTGGCTATCATCATCAAGCCCGCGGTCGCAGAGAGAAGGAACATGGTGAAGAGCATGAAGAACTGCCGCGTCCGAACCATATCCCGCCAATCGAACTCGTGATTCATCCGCCCGCCGTTGTCTGGAGGCACATATCCCTTAGGTAACCATCCTTTCGGGGGGTCTCGCAGTAGCTGTGCCCCTCCAACGATCATGACGAGGAATATCAGGCCTAGGTAGAGGAACGCATCGCTCAATCCTGACGAAGATATGTCGATAATCCATTTGCCAATTTGAGTGAACAGGAAGGCGCCTGCGCCGAACCCCGCGACGGCGATTCCAGAGACGAGTCCCCGCTTGTCGGGGAACCACTTCACGGCGGCTGCCAGAGGGCAGACGTACCCCAACCCGAGGCCGATTCCTGCAATCACTCCGTATGAAAGGTACATCAACGCCAGGCTCTCTGTCGAGAATGCCGCCACCAAGTATCCAGCACCGTACACCAGTCCCCCCACTGTCGCGACGAGCCTCGGACCTCTCCGATCCTGCACTCTCCCCGCGACGATCATGGTCACTGCGAAGACCGCAATTGCAGCCGAGAATATCCCAAGGATGGCGAACGATTTGGAGTCATATCCCAGCGATTCGGACAAGGGGGATGTGAAGATCGAGAAGGCGTAGACTGCGCCCAAAGCGAGCTGTATCAGAAGCGCGCCTACAATGACCATCCAGCGGTTCATGACGCGCCCCTCTGCATCCTCTGTCTTACGTTCATTCTTCATTCTAATGTGCATCGTATCTCTTCCGTTGTTCTGAGGTAAGTCAGACGAACTCAACCGCGCCGTTCTCGATATTGAGCACGGCGCCGAAGACCTCAAGTCTGTCCTGTGTCACTGCTTCTCTGATTATCAGGCTAGTATCGATAATCTTTCTTAGTTGCATACGCACGTTGATGACCGCTACTGCGGTGGGGTCCTTCGATTCTGAGACTCCGAGCCGGGACTTCGCAGACTCAATCTCCCGCAGCACGCACTCTAGGTTGCTCAGTTCGCAACAGTCATAAGTGGCTTTGATTGTCCCGCAGCCGGTGTGTCCGAGCACCAACAATGCCTTCACCTGTAGGTGTTTGACGGCGTACTCGAGGCTGCCGATGACGCATGGGTCCGTAGCGGTATTGCCCGCAGTTCTGACGACGAAAGCGTCCCCCAGCGACAGGCTGAAGACCTTCGTCGGTTCGATTCTCGCGTCAGAGCAGGTGAGGATTGCCACGAACGGCTCGTGAGACTTGGAGAGGCGACGCAGAACCGTCGGATCGGTAGTCCTCCGGAACGTGGCATTGCCATCCACAAGCCTCGTCTTCGGATCGATGCCTTCCCTCATAGATCTCCCTCCGTCGGTGTCACGAGCCGATTAAAGAAATCAGTCACGGAGGAACGCTGCCCTCCCTGACACCCGAGCGTTCATCCCTTGCTGCTCAGTCCTCCAGGGTTGAGGTGTCTCCGATTGGAAGCCCGAGCTCCTTTGCTCTGAGGAGTCTTCTCATTATCTTGCCACTCCTCGTCTTCGGTAGCGACTTGACTATATCGATCTCCCTCGGATACGCATGGCCCGCGAGCCGGCTCTTCACGAACTTCCGTATGTCCTCCTTGAGTTCGTCCGACTCAGTGTGTCCCGGCGTGAGCACGATGAAAGCCTTGATGATGTTACCCCTGAGCTGGTCTGGTTTGCCTATGACCCCAGCCTCTGCGACGGCTTCGTGCTCTATCAGAGCGCTCTCGACCTCGAACGGGCCAACTCGCTCTCCGGATGTCTTGATTACATCGTCCGCCCTACCGACATACCAGAAGTACCCATCCTTGTCAATCTGAGCCGTGTCACCAGTGTAGTACCAGCCGTTCCTCATGTACTCGTTGTACTTCGGCTCGTTCTTCCAGATCTGCCTCATCATCGATGGCCAGCTGGGCCTTATCACCAAGCTGCCCTCCTCGCCCTCGGGCAACACATCGCCGTTCTCGTCCACGATTTGGGCTTCTATTCCAGGCAAAGGCTTGCCCATCGAACCTGGCTTGATGGGCATCTCCGGGAAGTTCGTAATCAGGATGCTGCCGGTCTCCGTCTGCCACCATGTGTCGTGAAAAGGCTTGTTGGCGAACACATCAAGGGCCCACGTAACCCCTTCTGGGTTAAGCGGCTCCCCAACGGAGTACAGGACTCTGAGCGAAGTCAAGTCGTATTTGGCGGGGAGATCGTCTCCTTTCGCCATAAGCATCCTCACAGCGGTAGGGGCAGTGTACCAAATCGATATCCTGTGGTCCTGAATCGATTTGTACCATCTGTCTGGGCCGAACCTGCCGCCAAGGCCCACCTGCGTCACACCGCAAGACCAAGGGCCAAGGCAACCATAGACGACTCCAGTGATCCAGCCTAGGTCGGCTGTGCACCAATAGATATCCTCGTCGTGCAGATCGAGGACCCATCTCGAAGTAAGGGTCTGCTGCACGATGCCCTTGTGAGCGTGCACGACACCCTTCGGCTTGCCAGTTGTGCCTGAGGTGTAGAGCATGAATTGGAACTCCTCGGGATCCATGTGAACAGTCTCGAAGTCATCAGAGGCAGCATCCATCTCGGCTCTGTAGCTAATCTCACCAGCCTCGGTATCCGCTTTGTCGACGACGATTATGTGTTTGAGGTCGGGAAGCTGGTTCTTGACCTGATAGGCTCGCTTCACCAGTTCGGAATCGGTAACGAGCGCGACGGCGCTGCTGTCGAGCAACCTGTCCCTGATGGCATCGGGCCCGAACGCTGGAAACATGGGACTCGCAATTGCGCCCGCTTTGATCGCGCCGAGAAAACTCACGTACAGCTCAGTCGATCTCTGCAGGAACACGAATACCCTATCCTGCCTCTTCACGCCAAGCTTCACCAAAACGTTCGCAAACTTGTTTGTCTCGCGGTACAACTGCTCGAATGTGGTCTTCTGGACGGTGCCCTCGCCATCGTCGTAAATGAGCGCGACCTTGTCCTTATTGTCGCCCAACGCGTGTCGGTCGATCACATTGTACGCTGAGTTTATCTTCCCGTTCGGGAACCATTCGACGAGCTTGTCCGCGTCGGCCCACTTGAACGTCTTTCTCAAGTCATCATAACCCCGCAAGTTCGGCTTCAACCTCAATTGCGCGAGATCCTTGTTGACAATCCCGCCATGCATCAATTCGCTGTCTTCATCCGTCATTTCGTCACACTTCCATCATCCTGACGCGTCGCGTGCGCCTTTCAGGCAGTATTCATCGCCTTGGATGTCTGGAACCATCCCCGCTCGTTCGGCCAGCCTCGCTCTCAGGGCAAGACTCCGCATCACCCGAACTCCCAAGCCCAATCTGCGTACATAAGCCTTAGACCTCAGGTCTAAGGCGCCGCTGTTTCTCTGGAAGACGATTCCAACCGGTGCATCCTGGAACGCCTTTTAAGGCTTTTCGTTTCAACAACGGCGATTTCAGACACTTGACAGTCCGTATCGGGCGCACCTCGAGCGCATTAGGCGTCGACATTCGTATTCGAAACGGCAATAATCGAACCCGAATAAAATTAGAAACGGGCCCCGTGAGTAATTTGGAATGGGTTTCAGAGGCGTCTCCTCTCATCGCGACGATGGGTCAGCGGCCGTAGTTGTGGTGCACTCTGGCAGCCTGAACCGTGTTCTTCATCAACATCGTTATAGTCATCGGTCCAACACCTCCAGGAACTGGTGTGATCGCTTTCGCCTTCTCCTTCACACCGTCGAAATCCACATCACCAACCAGGCGCGTGCCGCTCTTGGTCGTCGGGTCGTCTATCCGGTTAACGCCGACATCGATTACGACGACTCCGTCACGAACCATGTCCGCCTTGACGAACTTCGGCACGCCCATGGCAGCAATCAGGATATCAGCCTGCCTCGAAAGGGCCGGCAAGTCCTTCGTGCGGGAGTGACAAACCGTCACCGTGGCGTCCGCGCCAGCGGCTTTCTGCACCAGTATGTTTGCTATTGGCTTCCCGACAATGTTGCTCCTGCCGAGTATCACGACATGCTTGCCCTTGGGGTCGTTGCCACTTCGAACCAAGAGTTCCTGAATGCCCGCGGGAGTGCACGGAAGGTATGATTCCGCGCCAACGACCATCTTCCCGACGTTCACCGGGTGGAATCCATCCACGTCCTTTCCCGGGTCCAATCTCATCAGCACTTTCTCCTCGCTTATCTGCTTTGGCAGGGGTAGCTGCACCAAAATGCCATCGAATTTCGGGTCGGCATTGTATTTGTCGATGAGTTTCAACAGCTCATCCTCTGACGATGTCGCAGGAAGCCTGATTGTCTCTGAGTGTATCCCTATTTCCTCGCACGCCTCGCCTTTCTTCCTGACGTACACTTGAGATGCGGGATCCTCGCCCACAAGGATGACGACCAGCCCCGGAGTCACTCCGGAGGACTTCATCTTCGACACCTCTTCCTTCAGCTCGGCCCTCATGGCCTTCGCTACCTCGTTCCCGCTTATGATTTCCGCCACCATCATACCACGCTCTGGGAAGCTGATGCAAGCAGCTTACTTAAGGTTTCTCGCGGCCGCTGGTCTTGGCCCAGAAGCCTCCGAAAGGATTTATAAGGACTTCCCGATTACGGGGGCAACGGGGGTTACGTAAAATGGCAATGAAGCCAGACATTGAAATCGCTCAGGATGCGAAAGTCCAGCACATAGAGAAGATCGCCGAGAAGATTGGCCTGTCTCGTGACGACCTTGATTTCTACGGCAAGTACAAGGCTAAGGTACCTTTGAGTGTGTTGAAGCGCTTTGACGGGAACAAGGACGGCAAGTTGATCTTCGTCACCGCAATTACGGCGACAAAGGCCGGCGAGGGGAAGACGGTGACGTCAATCGGCCTGTGTCAGGCCTTCGGACAGTTGAACAAGAAGGTCATGCTCTCATTGAGAGAACCTTCCCTGGGCCCGACATTCGGCATCAAGGGAGGCGCGACGGGTGGCGGACTTTCTCAGGTCTACCCGATGTGGGACATCGACCTGCATTTCACAGGTGACATTCACGCTGTCGGTACGGCGCACAACCTATTGTCCGCACTGGTGGAAAACCATGTCACGAAGAAGAACGAACTGAACATCGACCCCACCAGGATTGTCCTCAGGAAGGCTCTCGACATGAACTGCAGGGAGCTCAGAGACATCGTGGTCGGCCTTGGTGGAAGGAGCAAGGGTGGAGTCCCACGAGAGAGCGGATTCGACATTACCGTCGCAAGCGAGCTCAACGCGATTCTCGCACTGGCTGATGACATGGCAGACCTCAGGAAGAGGCTTTCGAGGATCGTTGTGGCATACACCCGTGACGGCAACAAGCCGGTCACAGCGGACAAGCTGAAGGGGATAGGCGCGATGTGCCTTCTCCTGAAGGACGCAATCAATCCAACACTCGTCCAGACACTTGAAGGCCAGCCGGCGCTCATCCATGGCTCGCCGTTCGCCAACATAGCGCACGGCAACAGCTCGATAATCGCAACGAAATACGCCCTCAAGATGGTGGACTACGTCATAACCGAGGGAGGGTTCGCAGCTGACCTTGGAGGCGAGAAGTTCTTCAACATCGTATGCAGGGTGGGCAATCTCAAGCCGGATGTGGCGGTCCTCGTGGCCAGCATTAGAGCTTTGAAGATGCACGGCGGAATGGATGTCAAGGAGATCGGCAACCCGAACACGGACTTCCTCGAAAAGGGTTACTCGAACCTAGACAAGCACATCGAGAACATCAAGAAATTCGGAGTCCCCGTCGTCGTGGCGATCAACCAGTTCCCGACGGACTCGCCAGAGGAGATAGAGCACATCAAGAAGCACTGCGAGAAGGTGGGCGCTAGGTTCGGCCTGTCCAAGGTCTTCGTTGATGGTGGCAAAGGCGGCGTGGAACTCGCTGAGGCGATCCTCGAATCCCTTGAGAAGGAAAAGGCCAACTTCAAGGTCTTATACGACGAGAAGGCGCCCATCAGGGACAAGATCAAGACCATCGCGACGGAAATCTACGGTGCGGACGACGTAGTGTACACCGGCACCGCGCCGACAGACATCAAGGCAATTGAGGCCGCAGGGAACGACAAACTCCCGATATGCATGGCCAAGACTCAGCTTTCGATAACTGACGACCCCGCGAAGAAGGGCGCGCCTAAGGGCTGGGTACTGACGGTCAGAGAGGTCAGGCTGGCCGCAGGGGCGGGATTCCTCGTGCCTTTGACGGGAGAGATCATGACGATGCCTGGCCTCCCGACGGTACCGGCGGCTGAGAGGATCAACATCGACGACAACGGCTACATAACCGGCCTGAACTGATCTGTTGGCGATGTTGCATGCTCCGGGCGCCTTGCGATGGCTTCTCCGGAGAGTTCAAACCCTTTCCTTTTGATACCATACCGGGAATGCAGCTTGGATTCCCGCGAACGCAACACGCGCGATGATTGCACGAGACCACAGATACGATTAGATTCGCGAAGGAGGGAGGATAATGAATAACAAAGTCCTCGTGATAGGCGGAGGGCCAGCGGGCTTGACCGCTGCCCAGACCCTGGCAAGCGACAACGAAGAAGTAGTGTTGGTCGAGAGAGGGGACACCCTCGGAGGAATGGCTCGGGAACTGACATGCAAAGGCATTTCCGAGTGCAGGAACTGCGGTGTCTGTTTTGCCATCGATCGAGCAGCTGAGATCATCAGAATGCCAGGAGTGGAGGTAATGCTCCGCTCCGAGGTGGTCTCAATCGACAAAAAGGAGGATGGATTCAGGGCAAAGATACGTTCGAGCCCGCGATACGTGACGAAAAGCTGCATAGGTTGCGACAAGTGCTCGCAGGTATGCCCCGTGGACGGTAAAGCCATCTTCGCGCCTTGTGGAAGCGGCCATCCGCGCACTCACTGGATTGAACGCGGTAAATGCTTGCATTTCAGGAAGCAGAAATGCGAGAAATGCGCCGAGGTGTGCCCGACGAATGCGATAAACTATGATGACAGGGTGAAGAACGTCTCAAGAAATATATCATCCGTCATACTCGCAACGGGATTGGATCCGATCGATGCACGAGAGATACCTAGGCTGGGTTATGGGCATATCACGGACGTCGTGTCTAGCGTAGATGCAGAGAGGATTCTAAATGAGAAAGGACGCATGGTTAGACCATCCGATGGCACCTCACCAAAAAAGATAGCCGTTATTCAGTGCGTCGGCTCTCGCAACGAGAAGACTGGCGTCGAGTATTGCTCGAAATTCTGCTGCAAGTACGGCACCAAGATAGCTCAGCTCATTATCGAAGGGGACCCTGATACGGACCTCGATTTCTACTTCATGGATCTGAGAACTCTGTACGAGCCGCAGGATGACTTCAAGAAATGGGCAAACGACATGAAGAGAAAGGTGGAGAAGAAGAAAGTCCCACGGGTTCGGCTCATAAGGAGCATGCCATCCCAAGCGTTCCTCGGCGACGATGGCCGCATCTGGCTCAGAACGTCCGACGAGACTGACTCGGAGATTACAGAAACACCGTACGACCTCGTCATCCTCTCTGTCGGGATGAGACCTAGGGCACCGCCTGATCTATTGGCTCGGTCGCTGGACCTAGCGATGGACGGATGCGGATTCGTCAGATGCGAGAATCCCAAGGAGGGGGCGAGAGTCATCGTGCTCGGAGCGGCCTCCGAACCGATGGACATAGAGGAGACAGTTACAAGAGCTATGGCGGCTGCAGCAGACGTGGCGCGGAAGGGGGGGAGCGCTTGAAGCGCAGGATACAAGTCGTAATCTGCCGTGTTTGCTCAGGCGCTGCGAATGTGCTGGACGTCGAGAAGCTCCTGCGCGTGGCCAATGAGGCTCCGTACGTTGGCTCGGCTATCGCAGTCAACTATGCCTGCAACGCAAAGACAATTGCCCAGATAGTCGAGGAGGCCAAGAGCAGGGAGGTCGACAGGATGCTCATCATACCATGCTCGAAGAGCGATGTATCTCCTGCCCTGTTCCAAGCTTACAAGAAGAAGGCGAAGATCAACGAGTTCCTGATGGAGACCGTCGACCTGGTTGGAGAGATCGTCCTTCCGCACAGAGATAATCCTGCTCGCGCTCAAGCCAAAGCCGAGTCGAAGCTGCTGGCCGCAATAACGCGCATGGCGATGCTCGAGCCTCTTCAGAAGAGCTCGGAAAAGATGAGGACAAAGAACGTGGTTATCATCGGCGCCGGTGTGGCTGGAGTGGAAGCCGCGAGGCAGGCTACGCAAGCGGGAATGCATACGATACTGATTGAAAAGTCAGACAAGGAAGTGAAGGCTCCGGGCGTCGTTATGCCAAAGACGCGACTAGTCTCGGCGAAAGGACATGCTGGCAATTTCATTCTGACGATTGAAGCAGGGGAGAAGAGAGAGACGCTAGAATGCGCGGCGGTAGTAATCGCATCCGGAGGCGATTGGTCCGATGCGAAAGGACCGCTTGTGCAAGCCTGCGGAGCCAAACCGCTGTATCGACTTGTGCAGGAGATTGGCGAAGGCATCATCTCCAGAGAAGGAGTGGTCATAGTCGACACGCCGGACCCGAAGGCGGACATTACTTCTGCTCAGGATTTCGCTTGGGAAGACGCGATTCAAAGCGCGATCGAGATCCGAAAGAAGTCTCCCGAAACGGAAGTCTATCTCCTGTTCCAGGAGATGCGAGCTCTCGGCCTCGATGAGCTGTCCTACAGGGACGCCGCTGACCTCGGCGTGCGATTCGTACGATATGACAAGAAGAGGCCGCCCCATGCCGACCCCAAAGACAAGAGCAAGATAGTTGTCATTGATTCCGTTCAAGGGCAAACGCTTTCGATACCATACGGAGGCGTGTACTACGCGTCTATCGCTCCCAACCCAGACAATGTGTCAATCTCAGAGGCGCTACGCATCCCAATGACTGAGAGCGGAGGCCTCAGGAGAGGAAGCATGCAGAAAGGTCCGATAGCCACTCCGAGGCCTGGTGTACTCGTCTGCGGATCCGCCCAGTTCCCAAGATCAGAGAATATATCCCGGCTGGAGGGAAGGGCCGCGGGAGCTCTCGCTGCCCAGCTTGTCTCCACGGGGATTGTGGAGTTTGGCGGCTCCGTGGCCGAAGTCACACCCGACAAGTGTTCGGCCTGCCTCACATGTGTGAGGACTTGCCCGTTTGAGGCACCTTTCATAGGAAACGCGGGAAAGGCTGAGATTCAATTACAGCTGTGCCAGGGATGTGGCATGTGTGTTGGCATATGCCCAAGCAAGGCTATTGAATTGCACAATTACACAGACGACCAACTGTCGACTGAAACTGCCTCGTACATAGGAGGTGATTTCTGATGGCTGAGAGAGAGCCGAAGGTCGTCGGATACTGCTGCGAGAAGCACGGCATCGAATGCGTGAACCTTGCCGCTAGGAGCGGCAAGCAGTACGACGCCAGTATAAGACTGGTAAGAGTGCCTTGCACTGGAAGGGTCGACGGGATGCACATCCTCAGAGCTCTGGAGGATGGGGCTGACGCAGTGTTTGTCCTCGGTTGTCTCGAGAAGAACTGCTATTACGATACTGGATCGATCGAAGGGAGGAAGAGAGTGGATTATGTGAAGTCCATGCTCTCGCAAGTCGGCATCGAGCCTGAAAGGGTCGAGATGTTCAACGCGAGTTCGTCCATGGCCTGGAAGTTCCCTGAAATCGTCTCAACGATGACCGATGTTGCCAAGCGCCTTGGCCCCATCGAACCAAGAGGTGATAGGCAATGATAGTCGCAGAGCGAAAACCTCTCGGCGAGATAGTAGAGATGATCGCGCAACTTCATAAAGTCACAGTGATAGGCTGCAGAAGTTGCGTCGCAATCTGCCTTGCCGGCGGGGAGAAGGAAGTCAAGATGCTAATCTCCGCCTTGAAGCTGAAGAACCGAAAGGAAGGACGGAAGCAGGAGTTCGACGGCTTCGTCCTTGAGAGACAGTGCGAGAAGGAATGGGTTAAGGAGGTCGATGACAAGATCTTAGCATCCGACGTCATACTCTCGATGTCCTGTTCATTGGGTGCTCAGACGATCGCAGACATGTACCCTGAAAAGGTTGTCGTGCCAGGTTTGAACACCGCCATGTTTGGCGTGCCTGAGGAGCAAGGGATGTGGTCGGAGAAATGCCTTGGATGCGGCGATTGCATAATCCATACCACAGGGGGAATATGCCCGATAGCCCGGTGCGCCAAGAGCATGCTCAATGGCCCTTGCGGAGGGTCATCCGATGGGCATTGCGAAGTCAACCTCGACATCGAGTGCGCATGGTACGCGATCCACGAGCGACTCAAGCTTCAGGGCAGGTTGGACCTCTTGGAAGCGGTCAGACCCCCCAAGGATTGGACACCGAGCCACAGCGGCGGCCGCAGAATCATCGTCAGAGAGGACGCAAAGCTGACGCAACACCAGAAGAGGGGGAAGGAGGCGGTCATTTGAAGGCTGGCAGCGACCTGGAAAAGGTATTTGAAGCAGGCAAATTCGCTGTGACCGCTGAAATCGGCCCACCCCAGTCAGCGAATCCCGAGCCGCTCCTGCAGCATGCCAGGATGCTGAAGGGAATGGCTGACGCTTTCAACCTAACTGACAATCAGACAGCAGTCGTCAGACTCTCGAGCATAGCCAGCGCCGCAATCGTGATGAGGGAGGGCCTAGAACCGGTAATCCAGATGACTTGCAGAGACCGCAACAGAATCGCCCTTCAGAGCGACCTGTTGGGAGCAAGCGCAATCGGAGTGAAGAACGTTCTCTGCCTTACTGGGGACCATCAGACCTTTGGGAACGAGAAAGCCGCGAAGAGCGTGTTCGATTTCGACTCCGTGTCAGAGCTCTACACATTCAACAAGCTCAGAACGGAAGGGCTGCAGTCCGGCGGGAACGTGATCGAGGACGAACCGCCGAAGTTGTACTTGGGATGTGCTGAGAACCCCTTTGCGACACCTTTCGAGTTCAGGGCGATGAGGCTCGCCAAGAAGGTCAACGCTGGTGCCGATTTCGTGCAGACTCAGGCGATATTCGATATGGACATGTTCGAGACGTGGATGGACGAGGTCAGGGGCAGAAGCCTGGACAAGAAAGTGCACATCATGGCAGGAGTCATACCGATGAAGACCGCGGGCGCCGCGAGGTACATGAAGAACAAGGTGCCTGGCATGATTGTGCCCAATCACATCATCGACCGCATGAAAACCGCCTCGGATCCAAAGAAAGAGGGCATCAAGCTCTGCGTCGAACAGATAGAGGCATTCAAGAACATCAAAGGAGTGCACGGAGTCCACATTATGGCTGTAAAGTGGGAGGAAATTGTGCCCAGCATAGTCGATGCGGCGGGGCTGCTTCCAAGGCCGAGCCTGAAATGATTGACTACATTGCCTCCTCCTGGGGCCTTACATCTGTTGTTGATGGGCGGGTGCGAGAGCGCAATAGTCATAGACTAGTTCGCCACTCACCCTAAGCGAGACTATGGCATCACCCGCATTTGACTCTTTGAACGAGCGCATGCTTCTGAAGCTACTAGAAATCAACCCCGACATGGCGACCATGCTGGGGAAGCACGACCCTTATGACCACCACCTACCGCATGGCGGCGTCAAGAGATTACAGGATAATCTTAAGCTGCTGATAGACTGGACTCATGAAGCAGAAGAAATCTCGACAGAAGGGGGCCTTTCGAGGGATCAACAGGTGTCGCTTGAAGTCTTGAGGATGTCTCTCGAACTCCAGGAATTCGCATTATATGATTATCCATTATGGAGGATGTACCCTGACGCCCTAGAGCAGCCCGGGTGGACTATCTTCACGATGTTGGGGCGCGA
Source organism: Thermoplasmata archaeon (assembly GCA_029864565.1). Classification (GTDB taxonomy): domain Archaea; phylum Thermoplasmatota; class Thermoplasmata; order UBA10834; family UBA10834; genus UBA10834. The sequence goes on from JAOTTD010000018.1 coordinate 25,580, forward strand.
ATACGCGCCGCTCGAGGACAGGATGGCAGGCGTCTCTTCAAGGATTAACCAGCTGCCAAGGTACCTCAGTCAATTCAGGGAACGTTTCAAGGACGCACAAGCTGTAAGACCATGGACCGGCCTATCCATCGAAACTTGTGATGCGTACCCTGCGTTCCTATCATCGGTGAAGGCCGACTTCTGTGGGAAGATCTCAGAGGATCTCCACAAAGAACTCATGGAGAACTGCGACAAGAGTGCAGAGGCGCTTGAGAGCCATCGCGATTGGCTATCATGCCTTCTCGAGTCGGGAACGGACGAGTTCGCCATGGGAGAGGAGAAGCTAGCGAAACTGTTGAGGATAAGGGGTTTCGATCTCACCCCGAGTCGGATACTCGAGATTGCAGAAGGGTACCTTGCCGACTTGACCAAAGAGCGGAGGGCGGTAGCCAAGAGAATCAGCCCGGACGGGGACGAGCGCACCGTGACAGAGACCCTTCGCAAGGACTGCAGAGAAACCTTCGAGATGGTTCTCCAGGAAACCGTCGACGAAACAAGAAAGGCCATGCGTTTCATAATCGGACGCAATCTGGCATCAATCGACACCGGAGCGGCTCTAGAGATCGTAGAGACTCCTGAGTTCCTTAGACCTGCGCTGCCTGTCGCGGCACTGATGATGCCTGCGAGGTTCGAGGAGCTTCAAAGCGGGGCGTATCTCATGACGCGTCCGAGAGAGGCTGCCGAGATTCGGAGTCTTTGGAATAGGTCGATGATTATCAACACCACGGTCCACGAGGCGTATCCTGGCCATTTCCACCAGGGGGTCCTGTCGAACACCATGCCGTGGATGCATCAACTCTCCCTAATGTTCGTTTCGTCTGACACAATGACGCCTTCGTACGAGACAGGCGAGGGCTGGGCGCACTACTGCGAGACGATGATGTATGATGAAGGGTTTGAGGCTACAGACGATGCTGCAATGGCGATGCTCGATGCAGGGATCTGGAGGGCCTGCCGGGCGATTTACGACGTCAAACTCCACACGGGCAAGGCAACCCTGGAGGATATGACAGAGCTGCTGGCAAGAGAATCCAACACAACCATGTCCGCCGCCAGAGACGACGTTATGGGATTCTCAAGGTCCCCCGGATACCCCCTCTCGTACTTGATTGGCAAGCATTTGGTGTATAACCTCCGGGACGAACTGATGCGTTCCTCGAGCCGTGGATTCAACAAGAAGAAGTTCCATGACTTGCTAGCCAAGAACGGCAACCTACCTTTCCATCTGGCAAGACGTGTCATATTGGACGACATGACTTCCGCGAAGGCTCCCTGAATAGGGCGGGGTGTGTTCATCCGCGGGTTTCCGACGGCTGAGGGTCTCCACGAAAACCGTTATAACCACTCAGACTATACTCTCGTGGCATACCTTTGTCTTGCAAGGGGAGGGGTGCTTTGGCCGGGCAGTCCTGGCACAGCGGAGTAGATAGTATGGGCAAGGTGAAGAGAGCGCTTGTGAGCGTTTCGGACAAGACAGGAATTGCAGATTTTGCCAAGGGCCTGTCTGAACTTGGCGTCGTGATACTCTCGACAGGTGGAACTGCAACGATGCTCGAGAAGAACGGAGTGCCGGTCATGGGAGTCTCTGAGGTGACGAAGTTCCCAGAGATGCTGGACGGGCGGGTGAAGACGCTCCATCCAGTCATCCATGGAGGACTTCTTGCCGTTAGGGACAAAGCCGACCATATGGAAGCCATCAGCAAGCACGGCATAGAACCCATTGACATGGTCGTGGTCAACCTGTATCCGTTTGAAGCCACAGTCGCCACGGAAGGCGTGAAGCTGGAGGACGCCGTTGAGAACATTGACATCGGTGGACCATCCATGCTTCGATCCGCCGCAAAGAACCATGCTTCAGTCGCAGTGGTGGTGAACCCTGCGCAATACCCGGAGATACTCAAGGAACTGAAAGACAACGATTGCAGGCTATCTCTCGAAACTAGACAGAAACTCGCGCTCGAAGCTTTCAGATCGACCGCGAGGTACGATTCTGCAATAGCTCAGTATCTGGGCGGGCAATTCTCAAAGAACGAACTCTTCCCGACGAACCTGACGCTATCTTTCGAGAAGCTTGGGGACCTAAGATACGGTGAGAACCCTCACCAGAAGGCCGCTTTCTTCAAAGATCTGTTCGATCAGACTCCACTCAGTGTTGCGACTGCAGAGAAGATGCACGGCAAGCAGATATCGTACTGCAATGTGCTTGATCTCGACGCCGCTCTCGCAATAGTCTCCGATTTCGACAGGCCGACTGCGGCGGTCATTAAGCACACCAACCCTTCAGGCGTGGCAAGTGCTGACACAATAGCTGAAGCGTTCAGGGTCGCGTATGAAGCCGATTCTGTGAGCGCATTCGGCTGCGTGGTGGGTCTCAACCGCGAAGTCGACATCGACACAGCGAAGGAGATTGCGAATCATTTCGTCGAGGCAGTGATTGCCCCGGGCTACACCCCGGAAGCGGAGAAGCTTTTGGAGGAGAAGAAGAACATCAGACTCCTTCGAACCAACGCACCAATCAAGCGAGAGGATGGAAGGCTCATGATGGCGAAGGTCAAGGGAGGACTCCTGGTCCAAACCGGTCCGTATGTTGACCTCGACAAGGAGAAGCTCAAAGTCGTCACGAAGCGGACCCCCACCGAGGAAGAGATCGACGCAATGATCTTCGGGGTGAAGGTCTGCAGGCATATCAAGTCGAACACGATCCTACTGGTCAAGGGCGAACGCACCGTGGGAATTGGTGCGGGACAGATGAGCCGCGTGGATTCCGCCAAGATCGCGGGTATGAAAGCCGGGGACGAGGCTAAGGACAGCATTCTCGTGTCGGATGCCTTCTTCCCGTTCAGGGACGGCGTGGACGCGGCCGCAAAGGTAGGCGTGGCCGCCATCATCCAGCCCGGCGGATCTATGAGGGACGAAGAAGCCATAGCCGCGGCGGACGAGCATGACATCTCAATGGTGTTCAGCGGCCTCCGGCTCTTCAGACACTGAATTTGCACAATAAGATATGGGTTTGCGCCGAGCCGCTCTGGCGCTGCTCACTGGACAATCTTCGCTCTCGTCATTGGCTGACTGATTGTCTCTCACAGTATGGGCACCAACTTAGGCCTGAAATCTCCAGGCTCAGGGGCGACCATGGCGTATGGTGCAGTGTAGGGTTCATCTCCCCGGACCATTGTCACGCCCGAAGTCTTGTCTATGCGAATGTGGGTGTGCGCAAGGTCTGCTAGCCTATTAGTCGACCTGACTGATGGAGTCACTGTGGCAACAAGTATACCATCGTTGTTCAGCAGCGAAGTAAGGTAGTCCATGAAACCGTCGAGGACTCCAGGCCCGTATATCGATTCGAGCGAATCGAAGCCTATCACGGACAGGAACGGCTGCTTCGTGTCTCTCAGAGCGTACTGGTGATCCTGCCACTTGATATCGACCTTCACATCGCCTCCTTCGAGAGTCATGGTGTAGTCCTTGGGCGACTCAGACGCCGCGTGCGGCTCAAGGATGCGAACGTTCTTGTCGAATACCTCAGGCGAAAGGAATCCCAGGAGTTCTTCCCTAGCCGTCTCGGCTCCCGTCTTCTTAGTGGGCATCCAAGCGACTCCGTGACCTTGCACAGCGGAATTGCAGATAATCGCGTTCTCAATCTGAGCAGATGATACCACGGGAACTCCCGGGCTCAGCTCAATCAGTGCAATGGTTCCCTTTCTGAGACCACCTTCGAGCATCTCGTCGAGGTCGGTATTGCCAGAGGACATGTGCTTGTCGTCGATTGCCAGAACCGGATCGAATGGTTTCGGGTCTTCTGGTTTGCTGTACCGGCTGTATTCGAAAGTCCTGACGCGGCCGCCCAGCAGGGTGTAAACATACTTTGGCTGCCTGATCTCGCATCCCCTCAACTTCAACAGGTCCATCTCCCGGATCCTCCGTCCTGTTGAGCTGTCAAGGGACAGGTACAGGACGCCGTCCCCGAGATAGTCCAGGAGCGGATCGGGAGTTTCTAACACATAGACCACGTTGGTGCCGCAGCCCTCTACGAGGTCCTTCTGAAGGACGTTGATGAGCTTCGACGGGAGCACACCATACTTCTCAGCGAGAGCGTCGATACTGTCGATGATTATAAGCGTCCGATCTGGGAGTGCTTTGTCAACGACATCATAGGCCATCTCGATTTCGGGCATCATAGAGCCTACCGTGACCGTGATTTCGTCCTCGCCCGTCGGCTCGGCGGTCGCCCCTTCTTCGTCCCCGGATTCGATATTGCCTTCGAGCTTCTGGAGCTCTCCTCTCGGAGCCTTTACCTTCTCCCCCTTGATCTCGCCCTTGATCGCCGCCAAGCCTAGGAGTATCTGCTCCACCTGCATCTCGGAATCGGCCTTCTTCCTCAGCTTCTTCCGGGCCTTGAGGATCTCTCCCTCCTTGACCTTGTCCATTAGCCATGGGAACTGGTTGAAGAGCGAGTGGTCTGAAACCCTCGTGGACATGTAGTAGCTCTGCTGGAGCTGAGCCAATTCCTCAATCATCTGGAGAGCCAGCGTGGTCTTGCCAGTCCCTGCCATGCCTCTCAATATGAGGGAATGTCCTCCAGGGCTCGCAAGGAATCTGACTATCTCCTTTGGAAAGGTCGACGAACCTGCATCCGTTTTATCTTCCATCACAATCCAACTCCTCCAACGACAGCTACGGACTATCTCTCTCTGGGTCTCAGGAGGCCTCCTGGCGCCGCCTCCTCCTCCTCTTCCTCTTCGATCAACTTGATCTCCTTCCACTCACCGCCGAAGTCCTGGGTCACGCCGGTAACCATCTGGAACCGGACCCTGAGCTTCCCCCCTTCGAAGAAGATGTACGCATTCTTGAGCATGGACTGATAGAGCACAATCCTCTTCCCCTGCTGGGTCAGTGCTCGATCTACGGCTTTAAGGAGGCCTGCCTTCTCAAGCACGTGTATGCGCCTGTAACACGCCGCGATCGGTATGTTCAGCTTGGAACTGAGCTCGAGGGCATGCTTGGGCTTGCGTGAACATGCAACCAGTATCTTGGCGGCATATGTATCCATTATGAGTCTCGATGCCTCGATGGGGTCCAATAGCGTGGCCTCCGTTGCACTGCCGAACCGCGACAGTCTTTCTTCTCTAATGGATCTGGGGGGATTCGCGGCTGAGCGGCCAACACGTATGTTGGTATGTACAGCGAATAGTTATCTGGCATTTAATACTCTTTCGTCCGGGACTTGAGGCCCGATGGGCACCCGTCTGTGCCGCTACGGCCTCAACAACGATATCCATGAAATAGTGAATACGATGTTGCCGGTGACGACATGACCGTCATTGGGTCCATCTATCGTCGATGCGGAAGTCGCATCGTGAGAACCTCGGAGGCTTGAGCCATGAGAGGGGTCAAGTGCAGGTGCGGGTTCGCAACAACTGCAAATCGGATTAGGTGTCCGAGATGCGGCAAGCACATGAAGGTCGCATATTGGCCCAATCAGGCGAACGTCATCGTCTATATCAAGCTAGGAGTGGTTCCCGAAGGTCAAGAGTTTCCAATGGACCTGCTCATGTTGGAGGTCAAGAACGGTCCCAAATTCGTCTGTTGGACAGATGCGCCAATGTCAGAAGGGGAAGAGGTCACTTTTGTCCAGATCGAGAATACCTACATATGCAGCTCCAAACAGGGAATCGACAATCTGTCACATGACGCTCCGGCGTCAGAAGGAGATGGCGGAGGCACCGACGAGTGAGAACTGAGGCCCTAGCGATGATATCTTGTCTCCGAGGGTATTATGAAGCTCCTCGCAAGTTCGCGCTTTAGACCGCCTCATGTCGACAACCAGGTCGCTTGTCATTCGCTCATAATAAACGAGTACATTCGTGTACCCAGCAATAACATTTAGCGACTCCTCGCCAAGCACCTTCATGATATCGTGGAGCGCCCCGGGCCGGTCTGGCAGATCCACCTTCAACTTGCACAGGTTGGTGTCGTCGTCCAGGAATACCGCAGACAAGACCCATGCGTCGGGGTCTCCAATTAGCATAATGGGTGCCGAATCCTTCCCCAAGAAATTCACATAGGCCATTGGCAGCTCAAAGGAGCCATTCTCGATTATGCTCGCCTTCTTCTCTGTCTTCCGAAGTGCCTTCGTTTTGATGCTATCCGAATCCATAGAGGCCCCTTGCGTGTACCGCGTCGCTAGGTTCGAGCTCTCAACCGCAAGACAGTCCACGAGGCGGAGCGACGGATCCTTGGCCGCCTTAGCTTCGTCGAACTCACGCTTCAGAGACGAGGAATCGCCGTAGAACGACAGGTCGACGAGCATCTCCCAAATCATGACGGCGTTGGGGATTGAGCTGACGGTCTCTGAATTCAGGATGTCCACGTTCAATGATTTCAGGAACTGCGCTGCCTGTGCCAGTGCGCCAGGTTCGTCCTTGACTTGTATTGTGACGTAGGCGATCTCCCTATAGTTCTCCGGTCCGAAGGGGGACAGCACTATCTCGTACGCCTCCTTGCCGCCCGCCTCGTACTTGAACATCGAACTGAACACTTCGCTCCCGTCGACCAGACCAAGTGGCTCGCCCACCTTCGGGCTTATCTTGATTCTTCCCGATGTCATCCGTCCGAAGTCCCAGAGTTTCATCAGTCTCTCCTCGCTGCATTAGATAAGCTGAACCACGACATAAAGATGTTGAGCTGCGATCACGGCTTCGGGGAGAATATGTAAAGGACGGGCACCCTGTTCTTGAGCCCAGTCCAGTAGCCGCATGCCTTACATTTGTAGCCCGATGTAACAGAGCCACCGTATACTGTGAGGTTCTTGATCCTCGCGGTCCTGCCTCCACAAACGGGGCATGCGCCCGCGAAAGTCTTCTCCTTGGTGTCTTTGCAGCGTATCTCGATCGTCGCAAGGTTGTTGCTCAATGCCAGCCTCCTGACCCTTTCCTCGCTGACTGTGTAATCGGAATCGTGCCGCCTCAGGGATCGGAGCACCAGCTCGGTCAATTTCCTCTGAGAATTGATGACGCCGTGTCTGTCAAGGGCATCTTTGATAGCCTTGACGACCTCTGTGTCAGAAGGTATTCTATAGGCCATCGAAAGGTGATGGCTATACGCTTACGAATAACTTTCCACAGGGCTTCTGCATGGGCTGTGACTTCCCGTTGAAGGCCTCCCTGGCGAAGAGGACGCCAATTCCATCGCTCGGCAAAAAGATATAAGAGAGCAAGGGCTACCCGCCAGTCGGTGATGAGGGCATGCGAGCGAAAGTCATCATAATGGGCGCCGCGGGGAGGGACTTCCACAACTTCAATGTCTATTTCCGCGAAAATGCCAATTACGAGGTAGTGGCGTTCACCGCCACACAGATACCGAACATCGAAGATAGGAAGTATCCCGCGAGCCTTGCGGGCAAGCTGTACCCGAATGGGATCGACATCTTCCCCGAATCGGACTTGCCCGGCCTTATCAAGAAGCTCGGGGCCGAGCAAGTCGTGTTCGCCTACTCGGACATCCCCCATGTCGAAGTGATGCACAAGGCGTCACTGGTCAACGCCTGCGGAGCGGACTTCAGGCTCATGGGCGCAAATCAGACGGCCTTGAAATCAAAGGTCCCGGTCATAGCGATATGTGCGGTTAGGACCGGGTCTGGTAAATCTCAGACGACAAGAGCAGTGGCATCTGCACTTAGAGGGAAGGGCATACGCGTCGTCGCAATAAGGCACCCCATGCCGTACGGTGACCTCGAGAAGCAGGCGGTCCAACGGTTCGCAACATATGAAGACCTCGACAAGCACGAATGCACGATTGAAGAGAGAGAGGAGTATGAACCCCACATAGACAAGGGCATAATCGTCTATGCGGGCGTCGATTACGAGAAGATCCTCCGCCAGGCGGAAGAAGAGGCTGATGTCATTCTTTGGGACGGCGGAAACAACGATACTCCATTCTACGTCCCTGACCTGCACATCACTGTCGCCGACCCGCACAGAGCAGGGCACGGAAAGGCGTATCATCCAGGAGAGGTCAATATGCGGATGGCGGATGTCATCATCATCAATAAGGTCGACACTGCCGATCCAGATAAGATCAAAGCCGTCAAGAGAGTAATCGCCGAACTCAACCCGAACGCCAAGGTGATCACAGCCGCATCGCCATTGACGGTCGATGATCCTGCAGCAATCAAAGGCAAGAGGGTTCTGGTCATCGAGGATGGACCCACTGTGACCCACGGCGAGATGACCTTCGGGGCAGGCATGATTGCCGCGAAAAACGCGGGCGCCAAGGACATCATCGACCCTAGACCGTTCGCAGTCGGCTCGATCAAGGCCACTTTCGAGAAGTACAGTCACTTGGAGAGGGTCCTCCCGGCGATGGGCTATGGGAGCAGGCAGATCGCGGAGCTAGAAGAAACCATCAACGCCTCCGATTGCGATATAGTCGTCTCGGGAACTCCGATCGATCTTGCAAGGGTACTTAGCAAGGTCAAGAAACGCATCGTGAGGGTCAAGTACGACCTTCGAGTCATGGGGGAGCCCACCCTCGAGCAGATACTCGACCGATTCTGAGCCCGGCATCGAAAAGTGTTAAGCCTGATTGCGGGGATTCGGACCTTCGCGGGAGTAGCTAAGCCTGGCCAAAAGCGCAGGACTTAAGATTCGCATCGCAGCGGATAGGGTATTCTGTCTCGGAGGAGTCCAGGGGTTCAAATCCCCTCTCCCGCACAAGTGTGAATCATCTGACGGTGCTTACGCTGCACATTGATAATTAAAACCATAAATGTAGGGTTTGCGCGTCGAAAACATCGATCAGAAGGGCCAGCAGCGCTTAAAAGCGTCTCGGCGGTCTGTGCTTCTGATAACATTCCCTGCAATACACAGGCCTTCCCTCTGTCGGCTTGAATGGGACCTGTGTCTCGGCACCGCAGTCGGAACATGTCGCAGTATGCATCTCCCTCGGCCTGGAGCTGAAACCACGGTCGTTCCTGCGGGGTCTGTCGTTTATGAGGACTACCTCCACAAATTCTCTTCGG
>JAOTTD010000019.1 GCA_029864565.1 Thermoplasmata archaeon
ACCAGATATATTCAGCATGCCATCGTCGTCCGCATACCAGCTCTGGTTGCCTTCAAGAGTGACTTCCGCATCGGTAACGGGTCTGCCGGCGTTGTCCGTGACATTGACGTGTATCGATCCAGTGTACTCCTCGAATGACGTGCTAGCTCCAAGCTCGTCGGCGCCGGGGTTTTTCAGGAGGGACAGCGTGAACGCAACCGTGACGAGCATAACGACAGCGGCGCAGACGGTCGACTCTAGTGCTCGGTTCCTGAGAAGCATCGGTTCTCCCCGCTTCCAATCACTGAGTCCGGATAAATACATTTCCAGAGTTGTCTGCGGATCGGCCTTGGGGGCGATTCTGAAAACGAATTGCCAGCCAGCTATCCGGCACTTAAAACTTTATCGTTCAGGCATCGGTTGCCCCTTCTCGCCCCAGTTCCCGATTCGTGCACTGAATCCGTCTTGTCCTTTGAGAATTTCAGCCAAGGCTATGGCCATGTCCTTGACAGGTAAATCCACAAGTTCCCTCTCGATTGGCAGTTCGCCACTCATCGCGCAGGATAGGTGTATCTGGCATTTGGGGTCCGAGGTCAGCAGGTATTCTGCCCCTGTTCTCTTTGCCTGTCTCATCCGCTCCAGTTGCATCTTCATCGTCGTCGATGAGCAGTTGGTCCACGCGCAGTTGCCGCAGCAGTACGATCTGTTCTTTGTGTTTTCCATCTCGACTACTTTCAGGCCCGCTGCCTCAAACAGTCGCCTCGGCGAGTCGATGACTTCTAGGTGTATCCCTAGCCTGCACGAGTCGTGATAGGTGACCGAGGTCGCCGACTCCCTCTTCGGGAAGGTGAGCCTTCCGTCGTCCATGAGACGTTGTAGGTATTCGGAGATGTGCATGAGCTCGAATCCTAGGTCCCCCTCGAATTCCTGGTAGTCCCTCAGGAAAGTCCGGTAACACTCCGGACAGGAGAAGACGACCTTCTCTGCCCCGCTCTTCCTTATGACCCCCAGGTTCTTGTCCATTAGCCTCAGGAAGTTCTCTTCATCGCCCGTCCAGATGAGATCGTGCCCGCAGCATACCTCCTCGCTGCTGATGTGAGGAGACACTCCTGCTGCGTTCATCAGTTGAACAGCGGCCACTGAGATGTCAGTCAATCGAAGGTTCCTGTCCGCCAGAATCGTGTCGAAGTGGGGGAGGCAACCGACGAAGTAGAACACATCGCTCCTCTCGCTGACGCTCAGATCAGGGGGTATCCATCGAAGCCGGTCCTGCCGGACATTCGTCGTCTTTGCCATTATTCTCGTCGCGGAGTGAATCAGCCCTCTGTGGGAGCAAGTGGGGTCGTTGCCCAACGCTCTCGCCTGCCCTCTCAACCCCTGGATGAATCCGCAGTAGTCCACGTCGAAAGGACATAGCGAATTGCACAGCCCGCAGGTGGTGCAGGTCCAGATGTCCTGATCGTCGGCGAGATGCTCGGTCATCCCCTCGATTGACCTGAGAACCACTATCCTCGGCATTGCAAACTCCGGCTCGAACTTGGGGATGGGGCAGACCACCGTGCATTTGCCACATTCGACGCACTTGTAGGCTTTCGTATCCTCTACGAGGTGTTTGACCTCCTTGTCCACGGACTCCTTGTCGGCCTTCCTCATCCTTTTACTGGGAATTATGGGCACGGGTCCGAGCTCGCGAATCTCGTTGACGAAGGCTTTCAGTCGTTCAGCGAGCTTGATCCCGTCGGCCGACGCAACTCGCTCACTGATGATTCTGTCAGGCGATATCCCAAGAAGTTCCAGAAGCCCCCTAACATGGGTCAGCTTCTCCTCGGCGAAGACGTTTCCGAATCTGTAGCGACATTCTTCGAGCCGGCAACCGATTACAGCAACTCCATCTACTCCGTTTTCGAAGGCCTGGATGAAGAGCGCAGGGTCGATAGAACCTGCGCATGTAACTCTCAGGCTCTTAACATTCGAGGGGTAGTGGTGTCTCCCTCTTCCGGCCGAGAGCAGCGCTCCCCAGCCGCTCGCTGAGCACGCGAACGCAATTATCTTAGGTTCGAAGCGTTCTGCTGTCAGTCGCTCATCTCCTCGATAACCCCCAGCATCTGAGCAAGAAGCTGTGTTGTGGTGTAGCCAAGCAGTGCCATTGCTCCGTTGCAGCACGCAACTCTGCAGAGGCCACAGCTTTCACAGCGCTGCTCATCTACCTGTGCGATCTGTTCCCCTTTTTCCTTCTCGACCAACTTTATCGCGCCGTGCTCGCACACTTTCGCGCATTTGCCACAACCTCTGCACCTGAATTCTTGGACGCGGGCCACATGCCTCGGGATCTTCACGGTTCGCTGACGCATGATTCGGACCATCGCTGATGCCACCGACTCAGCATGACTTGCCGCCCGGGCGGCGTCCTCCTCAGATTCGGAAGTCTGGATTACAAAGACTCCCCTATTGAGGTCTGCAGCTGGCCTCCTCGCGAGATCGTTTATGGTCCCGTCCTCTCCGGCTCCCATGTGAAGCAACTCTAGAGCTTTCGACGCGATTCCTGGCCCCTTTCGGCCCCCGATCACAACAACCAGGTCGCTCTCGATATCTGTCGACCCGTCATGTCCGAGAAGTCTCGCTCTAACGAGCGGCTTTCCATTCTCGCACGTGATATCAGGTGGCGCCGCGAGCGAACTGAATTTGATGCCGCTCCTTGCGGCTGAGTCGGACAATGCCTTGCTGGTCCTGAGAAGGCCTTCGGTATCGTGCACGTAGAAGTCAATCTTCACGTCGGGGCGCAGTTTCTTGAGCCTAAGAGCCTGTGTAATCGCCAGGGCAACGAATGCGGACTGCTCGGGGGCACTCCTCCCGGCTTCCTCATCGTCGTCCACGCGTTGGACGAAGCCAATTCTGCTAAGATGCGCACCATCAAAAAGACGCAGGGACTGCACACCACTCTCCAACTCTGTCAGGAGCCTCTCGAACTCAGCGGCGGTGACCAAACTCGCGTTATCTGGACACGAGTGGCTGAAGGAGTCCTCGGCGAATGCTTCTCGTGGTATGACAACGAGAATCGTTCCGACTTCGAATTCCGCGGGTCCCTTTACTGTATGCACCTTCACTTGCCGTCGCCCGAAAACCCCCTCTATGGCCTCGACGCTGCAATTCAGAAGGATCTCTGCATTCTCATGTCCTGCAAGGAGGCCAAAATCCTGATTGGCAGGCGTACGCTCCAATGGGGGATGTCCACGGCCCTCTTCGTCGAGGAGATAAACTCGGAATCCCGCCTCGACGATCTTGATTGCAGCTTGGATTCCCGGCCTTGAGCAACCGATAATCAGAGCCGCACCTGCCATGTCGAACGACAGGTCCTCAAGCGGCTCCTGTCTCAGGCTCCTGTCGATGGCCCCTCTGATCAGCGCAGTTGCTTTGGCAGTCGCGGGTTCAACAGAGGGATGCACCCATGCGCACTGCTCACGAATATCGACCTGCTCGACGAGGTAGCCATTTATTCCAGACTCCTCAAGATCTCCTCTCAGTGGGTCCTCAGGAACTTCCGGCGAGCAAGCGCCTATGACCACCCTTTCTCCCTCTCGTTTGTCGCAGAGCTTTCGCATTTGGGATCGCCCTTCTTTGGAGCACAGAGAGTCGTGTATGGATACCATACCAACCCGAGGGTGGGTGAGTAGGCAATCTCGAACCCTCTCCAAATCAATCGCGCCCTGGATCTCTCCTTCACACCTGCAAAGGAGAACGATAACCGATCGCTCGCCAGGGGCCTCATCTCCTACTGTGTCCAAGATATTCCTCCTATCTGATTGAGCTCACGCTTCTCCAAACGAATATCGACATCATTCCATTCCATTTCGTCGCATGAATATACGATTTACTACAACATAAGACAATCGATGTCACATATCTTCTATTGAATAGACGAGATTCGTCTTTTCGGGTTGTTGCCGAACCGGAAAGCGTATTTGTCGCAAGGAGGCATCCTTCCCCCGTCGCCTGTGTTCGCCCCTTCAGCTGATTCAAAGAAGGGTGGCCATGACCAATCTATATGCAGATTCCAGTGGAGTCGGTGGAGCACCATCCGTTGTCGATTCACGTCCTGTGCCTCAATGATTTCATGATCGAAGGCCCAAATCGTTGGTGGCAGGGTCTAGCTGCGCTAGACGACCTTCGATGATGGCCTGAAGGCATATCGCCGGAATCCGTTCAAGAAGAAATGCACGGGCGTGAGATACGCCATTCTGCAAAGGCCCTCAGGAATGGAAAGGAAAAAGGGGTTGGGGGACAGACGATGGAAAGCTGATAGCGAACGGTTTTCAGCAACCGAATGCGGGTCTGAAAACGTATTAATACAGACATCTGATAACGAAGGTGGATTGACGGTTTAACCATGGCGTCTATAACCACAGAGAGGAACGGCACAGAAGCGGTTCTCAGCCTCCTCCATCCTGTGATCTCGGAGTGGTTCAGCGATAAGTTCGAGACGGTGACCGAGGCACAGTCTATGGCGGTGCCTCTGATTCACCGGATGGAGAGCGTCCTCGTCTCTTCCCCCACGGGCTCGGGGAAGACTCTTACGGCATTCCTTTCGATCGTGAACGAACTCACCCTACTCGCTGACGAGGGGAGGCTCGAGGACAGGATATACGCGGTCTATGTGTCCCCGCTGAAGGCGCTAGCGAACGACATCAACGAGAACCTTCTCAGCCCCCTCAAGGAGATTTCCCAGCGATTCGAATCCAAGGGAATGACTCCACCCGCCATTCGGGTCGCGGTGAGGACTGGCGATACGCTCCAGAGCGAGAGGCAGAAGCAGGCCAGGAGGCCGCCGCACATATTCATCACCACGCCGGAATCGCTGTCGCTCGTGCTGTCGACACCCGTGTTCAGAAAGCGATTCGAGGGCGTCCGGTACGTGATTGTTGACGAAGTACACGAGATATGCGATTCGAAACGCGGCGTCTCGCTCTCCATTGCGCTTGAACGTCTTCAGGGATTCTGCAAGGACCCGCTCGTCAGAATAGGCCTCTCAGCGACGGTGGCACCCATCACGGAGGTCGCCGAGTTTCTGGCGGGCTTCGAGAACGGCAGCCCTCGCCCTGTCAAGATTGCCGAGGTGCTCGGCCAGAGAGACCTCGACCTGAACGTCATATGCCCGACGGCGGACATGACCGCTCTCTCGTTCGAGGTCGTGAACTCGAAAATGTATGATCGGCTGAAGGATATGATCGAACAGCACAGCACTACCCTGGTGTTCACCAACACACGCAGCGGCACTGAGAGCGTCGTTTACAAGCTGAAGGAGCGTGGCCTCGAGCGAATAGGCGCTCACCATGGCAGCCTAAGCCGGGAGACGCGCCTGGAGGTCGAGGAGAGTCTCAGGGACGGTGAGCTCAAGGCGGTCGTGTCGTCAACCTCCTTGGAGCTGGGCATAGATATCGGCTCCGTTGATCTCGTCGTCCAGATAGGCTCTCCCAAGTCTGTAGCTAAGGGTCTGCAGCGAGTCGGACGCGCGGGACACCAGTATGGTGGCACTTCGAAGGGGCGAATCATTGTATTCGAAAGCGACGACCTCGTCGAGTGCGCCGTTCTCTGCAGGGCTGCCCACATAAAAGCGATTGACAGGGTGAGCATTCCCACGAGATCGCTCGATGTGCTTTCCCAGGCCGTGGTAGGCCTCTCCCTCGAACGCAAGTGGGACGTCCGTGAGGCGCTCGCCCTGTTCAGAGGCTCATATTGTTACAGGGACCTCACCACAGACGACCTGGTCGGCGTCCTGGAGTATCTCGGCGGCAAAGGCGAGTTCGAGGGCGTGTACGCGAAGATATGGTACGACGAGGAAGAGGGCACCTTCGGCCGGAAGCGCGGCTCGAATATGATCTACTACCTGAACCAGGGGACCATTCCGGAAGAAGCGGACTACAAAGTGTTCTCCGAACGAGGATCCCTGGTGGGCTCGCTGTCCGAGAAGTTCGTGGAGCGCCTGTCGAAAGGAGACATATTCGTCCTGGGCGGCAGGAGCTACGAGTTCATTCGGTCGAAGGGAATGAAGGCGCTTGTCAGGAGTGCGAGCGGGAGGAAGCCGACCGTGCCTTCGTGGACCGGTGAGATGCTGCCTCGGAGCTACGACCTCTCCGTGATGGTTGCGGACTTCAGGGAGGAGATGGGCGATCGCCTCGGAGCGAATGATGACGGCGACACTAGGAAGTGGCTGATGAGGGAATTCCACGTCGACGAGGGTTCCGCGAACACGATAATAAAATACTTCCGAGAGCAGAAGGCCGTCGGGAAGATACCCTCGAACTCCCGGCTTGTGATAGAAGGATACATCGATCAGTCTGGCAACCGGAGCGCCATATTCCACTTTCCATTCGGAAGGCGCGTGAACGACGCTCTGAGCAGGGCCTACGCGGGGGCACTGTCCGAACGCGTGAAGGCCAATGTGACGGTGTCGATTTCGGATGACAGTTTCATGTTGACCGTGCCCAAGCCGTTTGAGTTGGAGGGCCTCGCAAAGCTGGTCACGTCGGATACGCTCGAGAAGAGGCTGAGGGGAGCGATCAGCGATTCTGAGTTGTTCGCACAGCGATTCAGACATGTCGCGACAAGGAGCTTCATGGTGCTCAGGAACTACAAGGGCAAGGAGCTCTCAGTTGGCAGACAGCAGCTGCGGTCGCAACGCCTGCTCGACGCCCTCCACGAGCTGACAAATTTCCCCGTGATCACGGAGACGTTCAACGAAATACTCAACGAGGTAATGGATTTGGAGAACGCAAAAGGTGTTCTCCTCAGTATCGAGCGCGGGGAGCGAGCGGTCGAGGAGGATTCTTTCTCATCCGTCCCGTCGCCTTTCGCTCACAACATCATTCTCCTTGGCGTTTCGGACATTGTCCTCATGGAGGACAAGAGCATGCTCCTGAGGAGTCTCCATAGGAAGGTAATAGAGAGGGCGTTGGGAGACGGAGCGGCTGCTACATATCGATTCTCCCCGGAGGAAGTCGAGAGGTACTTCGAGGACAAGTGTCCTCGGATACGCACCAAGAAGGACCTCATCTCTGCCCTGCGCGCGCTCGGCCCGTTGAACCTCTTCCGCGAGAAGGGGGACAGCATATACACTCGCTCGGACCGGTCCTTCGATGAACTCCACGGATGGGCCGTCGAAGCGCTCCACACAGGAAAGGCTCGGTCCGTGTGGATGGGCGAGGACGTCTACGTGCACGCGGACCATCACGACCTCTATGTCAGTATACACCGCAGAGAGATCGAGCTGCTGACGGTCGACAGGCGAGTCTTGGACGAGTTGGGCAAACACGATTCGAGCGTCGGCGAGCTAGCGAAGATGCTGCGCGTGCCTGAGCGGAAGCTACGGGAAAGGGTAAGGCGGCTTGAGTCCGCGAACCAGGTGTGCCGTATCGACATCCGAAACGGCGTTCCGCGGTACAGATCGGTGGAGCGCGGTTGTGACGGCAGGGCGCAGAAGGTCGCGGAAGCAATCAGGCGGCATCTTGCTTATCGCGCCCCCATGGCCCTCGAGGACATCGCCTATGAGGTGGGCGTGTCGGAAACAGATGCTAGGAGCGCGCTCGAAGCTCTCACGGCGAAGGACGCGGTCGTCTCCGGCCAGTTCGTAGTCGGCGAGCAGCTGCAGTTCATGCTGACAAGGGACTACCTACGCCTGTCGTGGAGCGGGGAGAAGGTGTTCGACCGCGAAGCTGTGCGGGCGTTCAAGGAGAGGAAGCAGTTCGAGCCTCTGGATTCGATAGAGGACTACTTCCACAAGTTCGGCAGCGCCGGGATGGCATACGACATCGCCCAGCGGGTCAGCGGCTTTGACATCGAGGACTTCTACGAACTGAGAAGGAAAGGAGCGATACTGCTCGGCCGCTTCGTCAGAGGGCGGGTCAGGTACGTCCTGGCAGAAGACGTCGCGCACTATCTCGCTGTATACAGGGAAGGCCGCATAAACAAGTACGAGCGCGCGGTCCTGGCCGCCCTGGAGAGGATGGGGGGCGGAGCCTATGCCGAGATCGCAGATAATGCCGGCATCCCTGGCGACCTAATGCGCGAGTCATTCGACTCCGTGGACCGGAAGGGGTTCATGCTGAGGGATTTCGACGAGGCAGAGCACTGGAGTTCTCGGAACGTGTACACGTTGTGCACGACCGAGCCCGTGGCCGAAGGCGCCTGCATGAAGGTGGTCTCGCACCTCCTCCGGGGCCATGGGCCAATCACGGCCTATCAGGCATCAACTCATCTCGACGTCGAGGAGATCCAGGCAAGGCGCATGCTCTTAGACGCGGGGGCCGTCATGATAAGAGTCGGCCTCGACAAGGTCGAGATGTACATGCTCCCTGATGAGATGGAGCAGCTTGAGGCCGTGACCGGAGGGCGAGAAGACGAACAGCCGATCCGCATTCTGTCGCTCTACGACCCATTCCTCAGTGACCGATGGCCAGAGATAGCCGCCACTTACGGCGAAGGGTGGATCTATCCCGTCGTGAGCGGCAACGACATGGTGGGCATGGTGGAGAGCTGGCTCATGGCTTCCGCTTTGGATGTCAGGGACATCCAGTTGCAGGACCGATCGCTTCTCGGCGGGTTGGTGGATGCATTGGGCGAGTCGATGAAGTTCTACGAAATGCTGGGGATCGACGTGCTGCGCGTGAACAACGCCCTCGGCGCAGACATCGCAGAACTTGACGAAGACGCCAAGGCGGAGTTCACAACGAGAGGGTTCTCGGAATCCAACGGCATGCTGGTGAAGGGTGCCATCGTCACAGGCTGCTTCGAGCGAAGCGACCTATTGTCAGTGGTCTTCACAAACCAGAACCTTTCTCCGTCCCACAGGCTCACAGACATGGGGGATGCGCTCGAACGCTACGGCGGCCTGCGGTCAGACGTTGAGGCTATGCTCCGAGTCAAGAGGTTCAAGCCACTATCTGCGATGTACAAGGACGGCGAGGTGGTGAAAGGCTATCTCATTCCAGATCGAGTAGGTTACATTCGCCCTGAGGATGCTGGGTTGTGCAGGGCGGCGCGTTGGAAAGCACTGACCGATGAGGAGAAGCTCATGATGCGCATAATCGGCGACCAGCGCAGCGTCAAGCGGGACAGGCTTCTCGCATTGTCTCCCGTCGGGCCGGAAGAGTCG
Organism: Thermoplasmata archaeon; assembly: GCA_029864565.1. Taxonomy (GTDB): domain Archaea; phylum Thermoplasmatota; class Thermoplasmata; order UBA10834; family UBA10834; genus UBA10834. The sequence goes on from JAOTTD010000019.1 coordinate 9,125, forward strand.
TTGGTAGCCCTCAAGGCGCTGTACAATTCCTCGCACGTGTACATGGACGGGCCATCCTCGTACGTCCTCGCTAAGAGGAGGCGTTTCGCCAGAGATGGTGCGTGGCTGGCCATAGTGAGGAGGATGTTCGACATCTACGGCATTATCTGCGCCGAGTCATTGGGCCTTCTGCTCGGGCGTGGCCTGCGTATGAGGGAACTTCGAAGAATTCTGAGTCGATTGGAGGAGCGCGGCCAACTCGTGAAGGGCCACCTCCTGCGCGGATCGGCCACGATGTATTGGGCGTCGAAGGGAGCATACTCCCAACTCGGAGACTCCTCCTTCGGGCAAGGATTCGTCCTGTCGCCAGAGGACAACCTGTACCATTACCTCCGCGCATCATTCAGAGATATCGCTCCCGCAGGAGGCCGTTTCATCGTGTTCGACGGCCCGAACAAAATCGGGTCGTTTGATGGTAAGCTTCGCGACGGCGTCTTGGGGGTGGGCGATGTCGACGGAGGCCCAGAATGCCTCAGCATAATCGAGGAATACGCTCACTTGATTGGCAAGAGGGCGAAAGCCAGCCTTGCTTCGGACGTGCCTGACTGGGAGCTAGTGGAGTTCTACGAGAAGAGCCACCCGGGCATGGGGTGAGCTTCCGATCGTGCAAACATTAATTGGCTGCGGCAAGCTCTACTGCCTGACATGGTTGATTTATCCGCCCTTGGCAGCGAGCCGTACCCTGAGACGGCCCTTGTAGTCGGAGGGCTTATGGCCCTTTTCGTGGCGGCCTACGGACGCAGGGACGATTCCGTCGTCGATGAGATTGGCACGATCGTCGCATTTGTTATAGGTATAGGCGTTGCCGTTGTATGTGTCTCTGCCGCCTTGGAGGGCACTATAGCCAACTTCTCATTAGCCGTCATGGCGCTGTTGGCGCTGTGCCTCTTCTTGAAGCCGTTGAAGGGGGTACCGTGGTCCGGAATATTCGGGCTACTTGCAGGAGCTGCAGCGGCCTATATCGCCTCGATATCGCTCCCGTCAGAGGTGCTTGGAGTCGAGGAGTGGAAGGTGCTGCTGATAATATTCTTCGTGGTCGGCGGGATCGTCTTCTTCCTCACGCGCTTCTTCGAGGATCTGATGGCGATATCGTCGACAGTCGTGAGCTGGAAGGTGTCGATGGTGATCATAGGTCTCTTGGCGGTTGTGGAAGGGGTCGTGATATTCATTGAGGGCGCGACTCTCACATCTTATCTATGAGAATGCACACGCCCCGTCGGGAGCAAGCGACCGCTCGTTCAGGAACAGGTATTCTTGGGCGTATCCCGCGAACGCGCCGAATCGCTCCGTAGCGAACCTCCTGAGCACGGGATATGATCCAGTGACGCCGTACAGCCTCCCGAGAGCTTTCTCGACCCAGACATCTATGGGGAACGACCCGAGATGGCCGAACCCGAACAAGGAGATGCAATCAGCCACCTTGTCGCCGATACCTGGGAGTTTCTTCAGTTCATTCCGCAGATCCTCGTACGCCATCCTCTCCATTCGCGATATCGTGCTCTCATCCACGGTCTGGCAGAGCGCATGGAGGTACGTCGCCCTGTAACCGAGCCCGCGCCCGGACAGGTCTTCGATGGTCGCATTCCTCAGTCCTTCGACCGATGGGAACGCGTACATCCCTTCCGCGATGTTCTCTCCGTAACCCTCCGCAATGGAGTTGATCATGCGCGTGATCCTCTTGATGTTCGAGTTGGTCGCTAGCACGAAGCTGACGATGCACTCCCAGGGGGGCATCTTCACGATTCTGAGCCCTATGAACCGGGCCAACCCGCTCGACAGCACCGGATCCTTCGACAGAACCGCTTGGATCGCGTTGATGTCGTCTCCTCCTCTGAGGTACTCAAGAACCATGCCTCCAGCCCTCTCACCGCCGTGGCGGATTTGAATCGTCAACGGTCCCTCACTGTTGTCTAGGCACACGACGCATTCGCCAAGGATCCCGGTCCACGACCCATCCTCCTCTCGTTCCCACCTGAAGGTCTGGCCGCAGCCGAGGGTCATGTCTAGGTCTAGCGGGGCGATATCGAGGGTCAATCTGGGCGAGTTTCTCACGCTGCTTACCTCTTGTATCCGAACTTCCTGAGCAGCTCTTTCCTGTCGGCAACTTCCGTCTCGCCCTCGATCCCCTTGGGCTTCTCCCCGTCTATCACGCCGACTATGCCCCTACCGCGACCGTTGTCCACGACGAGCACGTCAAGAGGATTGGCAGTGGCGCAGTAGATGGTGCACACTTCCTGGATCCCTTTTATGCGTGGGAGCACGTTGATTGGGTAGCAATTCTTCATTATCACGATGAACGTGTGTCCAGCCGCTATTTTCATCGCGATGTTCGCTGCGATTTTCTTCAGTTCATCGTCATTGCCATCGGTCCTGACCAGGCACGCGCCTGACGCCTCACAGAACGCGAGCCCGAAGCTCGCCTGCGGCACCGTGCCCACAATCGCTTCGTAGACGTCCTCAACGGTCTTGATGAAGTGGCTCTGACCTATCACTACGTTGGTGTCTTCCGGGAACTCGACCTTAACCGATTCTATCTGCATTCAAACCCCAGCGAACACGTCAGCAGTTCGACGGAAATAACACTTTCGCGCGCGGGCTACGGATGAGGTCCACTCGCCATCACCCTCGAAAATCAAAACGGTTAACTATTTATCCAGGCATATCGTAGATGCGTACAGCAGATAATAGGAGGCTTTGTCAGTTGCCCGACGGAAAGGGAGGGAAGCTATGTCCCATATGCGACTCTCCTCTTGAACCTGGATCGAAGAAATGCAGCTTCTGTGGCACAGACCTCGCGATATTCGAGACCGAGGTCGAGCCGTCTAGGGCCGACGAGAAGGAGGCCAACGACGCCCTTGACGACAAGCTCGAAGAGGTGTTCTTCGGGCCCACTGACGACGCTCAGGCGGTGGAGGCGGAGGCTAAGCCGGAGCCGGTCATCGCAGAGCCGGAGGAACAGTTGGCGGCTGAGCCGGAGCCGACCCCGGAGCCCGAGCGAGTGCCCGAGCCCGAGGTGAGGGCGGAAGTGGAACCATCTGCACAAGAGGAAGAAGTCATCATTGAGTCTCAGCCCGAGACAGCCGAGGCAGAGGCGCCAGCAAAAGAATACTTCGAGTGCCCGCAGTGCAACTCCAACGTGGCTACCACGGCCACATCGTGCCCGAGTTGCGGAGTCATGTTCGCCGAAGAGGGAGCGGACATGTTCCAATGCCCTGCATGCAATTCACTAGTAAACATCGACGCGAAATCCTGTCCAGGTTGCGGCGCGCTGTTCGTTGATTCGGAAGAAGCCGCCGCAGCCGGGCGACTTTCATTGACTGATCATGAGCCACAGCCAGTGCCCAAGCCCGAACTGGAACGCCCCGTCTCAGACGTGCCCGTCGAGCCCGAATCGGCCGAGACCGCCGAGGAAATCGACAAGGAAGCTAGCAAGAAAGGACTGTTCGGATCAATCTTCGGCAAGATGAAGAAGCGCAGACAGGTGCGCGAAGAGGAGGAGCCAGATTCGATACTCCATCGGAGAGAAGAGCCCAGAATCGAGCCAGCACCGATTCCAGGGCAAGCCCCTGCGGAGCCAGAGGAAAGGTACGAACCGGTCGCCAAGGAGCCGATCGCTCACACCGAGGTCAGACGAGAGCTGGCCGAGGAGACGCCCCCGGTTATGGCAGCACCTCCAGCTAAGGACAAGCACAAGGCCAAACAACTTGCACGGATGACGGCGGAAATGCAGCCGCTCATGCGCCTGGCAAGCGACAACGGCGTCGACGTCTCCGAGAGCAGGAAGCTCGTCGACGAAGGCGCCATGTCTGCCAGGGCGCGACAGATAGACCAAGCCTTCGAGAACGTTACAAAGGCGCGGGATCTGCTAATGAAGAACCTCACTGAGAGCGTCGAGCTGCTGATGGCCGACCTCAAGGAGGAGGTGGGCGTCGCAAAGGCGCTCGGTGGAGATGTCTCAAGGACGAGCACATACCTGGACGCACTGGCGAAGGCCAACCGCGCCGGCGACTTCGAGGCGGTCTACGTGTACGCTGGCAAAGTCAAGAACGAGCTACTTCCGATCACAGGCAGATACAACGAATCGAAGCAAAAGCTGAACACCCTGCGGGCGTTGGTCGCTGATTCAGAGATGATAGACGTCAACACGAAAGAGGCGAGGATGCAGATAGTCGAGGCGACGAAGTCTTTCGAGGCCAACGACTTCGATGCTGTCGACGCCGCGGTCAGAGTCGCAACGAAGAATCTGTATACTGAAATAGAGCCAAGGATGGACGACGAGATACGTCGTGCGAGGAATCAGCTCGTGGAGGTCAAGGCCAAGGGGTTGAACATCACCCCTATGATTACAGTTCTCAAGTCCGCCAGGACCCTTATGAAGGCCAAGGATTATCAGCAAGCGCTAAAGGAGATGCGCGACTTCAAGGAGCAGCTGGGAAAGGCGCTCTGAGCCCCCCGTCACGTGAGGTTCAGGACCTCCATCTCCCTCTCGAGTATCGATACTTCCTGCTCGAGAAGCGTCTCCGGGCTCAGGGAGAGCGCCAGTATGCACGTCGATTCCGACATCTCGTCGATCAGGCTCCTGAGGAACCTGACAACTGCATCGAAGTTCGTGCTGCTTATCAGGTACTGGATTCCATCGAGCACGACCATTCCCGGCTTCTTCTCTCCCATGAATCCCTGGATCGTGTGTATGATCATCTCGAGCGAGGGCGGAATGGTCTTCTCGCTGGAGCTGTCCTTGTCGGTTAGCCACAGTATCTCGGGCTGGGTCTCGAACTCGTCGCGTATCCGGCGCGGGTTCATCCTGGTGATGACCAGGCCACGGTAATCGTCCTCCTTCATCATCCGAGCAAGGAGCACGTTGCTGTACATGGGCTTCTCCTCCTCTATCAGGTAGCAGTGCCCCGGGAGCACCTTGACCTCCTTCATGATTTCCTTGCGAGTCTCCTGCAGAGGCGCCAGAGGTTTCAGTATGTCGGATATGAGGTTCAGGTCGATGTCCATCTTCATGATTGTGGAGAACGCGACTATCTTGTTTAGGGTGCTCTCGAGCTCCCTCACATTCGTCGTCACCCTGTCTGCGATGTAGGCGATGAGGTCGTCTCCCAGTTTGAGCTTCTTGCTCTGTGCCTTGTTCTTCAGGATCGCTATCCTCGTATCCGAGTCCGGCGGCTGGATGTCTGCCGTCAGTCCCTTCTGTATCCTGGCGTTGAGCCTGTCGCTCATGCCCGGCACATGGCCAGGCACGCGATCGCTCGCCAAGACTACTTGCTTGCTCTCGTCAACGAGATAGTCAATCACTTTCACCAGCTCGTCCTGTGCGATCGGACTCGCCGCCAGGAATTGCATATCGTCGATCAGAAGCAGATCGGCATCTCTCAGGTCATCTCGTATCCTGCGGAGACGACCTGGCTCGTTCCTCGCCTTGTCGAACGCCTCAACTATCCGATCCGACGGGATGTACAGGACTTTGGCATCCTCGCCTTCCTCGCTAACCTTGTTGCCAATCGCGAACAGCAAGTGGGTCTTGCCGAGGCCGGAGCCACCGAATATCAGCAGTGGGTTGTACTGGGCCTGTCCGCCGCTCGCGACCGCCACTGCCACTGTGAACGGGAATTTGGAGCTTGGCCCCACGATGAAGTTGTCGAACCTCATCTCTTTAGCGAGTGATTTGGCGTACGAAGGTGCGGCCTCCTCTTGTTTGCATCTACCGCACACGCCCTCGGCGTCGAGCAGCTCCCCGCATGTCGGGCAGACGTTCTCCGACTCAACCTCTCCCTCTTCGGAATCCCCCTGATACTTCAGTATGAGGTCGTAGACGTCAGCCGCCTTCTCCTCCTGCTTCTTCCTCTCCATCTCTTCCTTTATGGACGCTTCATCGGCCTTGCGCTTCTGAATCCTCCGGCGGACCTTATCCTGGAGGAACTCGATGTCCGATTCCACTTCGGCGATTCTCGAGCGGTCGTTGAGCTTGGATCTAATCTCCTCTATCTCCTGTTCGTGCCCCAGAACGGGGAAGTTGTTCAGCACAACCTCGAACTGAGTCAGCCTCTGGGAGTCGCGCTCGAAGGCCTCGAGTTCTTCTGCGAGCGCCTTCGGCCCTCTCTCGGTCGCTTCGATCAACGTGTCGACGACGAATCCCTTCCGCCGCCATTGCTCTATCCTCTCGGCGTTAGGGTCGGATGTCTCAGCCTCTTCCTCCTCTGGCTGCGGAGCGGCGGGGGCCTTCTTGCGCACTTCCTCTGCGGTCCTCACCGGCGCCTTCTCCGGGTTGATCACCGCGTCGGGGAACCTGCGCTCGAACTCCTCTTTGGATACCCTGCTATGGATCTCTATGTTGGATGCCCTGTCCTGAGAGTCCTCCAGGATGAACCGGAGCGACCTCTCACCGGTGTATATGCGCTTTAGCTCCCTCGGTTTGGACTTCTCAAACTCGTAGATTGCCATTGTCGGCGTCCCGTGTTCCACAACCACGTAGCCTATCGAGCTCATGATCTCCTTCTCGAGACGCACCTTGAGATAACCTGAAAAGCCGTACTGCTTCAAATCCGCGAGTATAGCCTTCAGTGATTCCGGGCCGCCTTTGGCGGTGCGGACCACGATGCCCTCTGGGATTCGAAGGTCTGTAACCATGTCTGGACTCTCAACGGATGAATGCTATCGACCATTATTAAAGACTGCCTCGGGATACTTTGTCTGGTGCGAAACCGATCGCATCAGTCAACGCGAAAATCCTTAACTAGGAAGAGCATCTTCCCAATACCCTAACGCCACTGTAGCTCAGCGGTAACGGCGCACTTCTCGCGCCGTCGCTATAGAGCGGCGGTTTCGTAAACCGCAGGCCGGGGGTTCAAACCCCTCCAGTGGCTCCCTTTCACTCGGTTCGTCCGGCCGATGGCTTCTTGGGCAACCCTAATAAACGGAGCCGCCTATTGCCGACCAATGGCAGCTGGCTCGGTCGTTTACTCGAGGTCGATACGGTGCACGAGCTGCGGCCTTCTCGCGTCTGGATACTTGCGAGTCGCGGACGACGGCAACTGGGTCTCTACATGTCCCAGGTGCGGAGCTGCGATCGTCCAGCCGCCGGAACCCGGACGGGTCGTTCAGATGCCCCCCCAACCGTATCACGCGCACAGCACTGGCGACCGTCGAAAGAGCGTCTATACCGGCCTGTACAACGAGCCCAAGCACGCGCCGAAGCTCGACCTGCGCGCTATGCTGAGAATCCCGTTCAGGCCCACGAGAGCGCTCACCGACCTCTACCTATCGACTGACTTGCGTTGGACGATGGTGTTGGTCGCGGTATCCGCCATCGTGTACTCGGTGGTAAGCGCGTTCGTCACTAGTGAGATGTACGATGTGATAGGGGCGGAGTACTTAGACGCCTTCGAGGCGGTCCTATTGGCATTGCTCGGACTGATCGTCGCCCTCGTCTCCTTCCTCATATTCGCGCTCGTGTCCTCAATCGTTGCTGCGGAGTTGTTCGGCGGCCGAGGTGATAGGGGTTCTACGGTCATCCTCACGGGCTACTGTTTCCCGTGGTTCGTGTCCGTCTCGCTCGTCATACTGGCGATCTTCTCATTGGGGTTCAGCGACCTGGAGTTGAATCAGATGGATCATTGGAGCGACGCCGAGATGACGCAGGCAATCGTGTGGGGCGCGGGGTTGCTCATCGCCGCGGTTATGGGGCTCATATGGCTTCTCTTCCTCGCGGGGAAAGCGATAGGCGTGGCGAACGACTTGTCGACGGGAGAGGGGGCGATGTCCGCCGTCATAGGCGCCATCTGTGCGGGCTTGGTGTCGGTGGTGGTCGGGGCCGTTCTAAGATTGCCGATCGGGCTTTCCTTCTGAAAACCGCGCGATCAGCCGCGCAGCAGTCTATCGATCATCTTCATCGCGCAGAACTCACCGCACATGGTGCAAGTCTCGGAATCTCCAGAGCCCGCTCTCTCCCTGTACTCCCTAGCCTTTTTCGGATCGACGCAGAGGTCGAACATCCTTTCCCAATCGAAACTTCTCCTCGCCCTGGACATATCGTCGTCCCAGTCACGGCTCTTCCCGCGCGCGACATCGGCGGCGTGAGCCGCGATGCGGCTCGCGACGACGCCTTCCCTCACGTCGTCGATTGTCGGCAGGGACAGGTGTTCGGAAGGAGTGACATAGCATAGGAAATCCGCACCGTGATAGGCTGCGAGGGCGCCGCCTATCGCGCCAGCGATGTGGTCGTATCCGGTGGCCACATCGCACACCAGCGGTCCGAGGACGTAGAACGGGGCGCCATTGCAGACAGCCTTCTCGAGTCGGACGTTCATCTCAATCTGGTCCAGCGGCACATGGCCCGGCCCCTCGACCATCGCCTGCACACCGCCCTCACGAGCCCGTTTGACCAGCTCACCCAGTATCATCAATTCCTTTACCTGTGGGGCATCCGTGGCGTCGGATATCGAACCCGGTCTGAGGCCGTCGCCGAGGCTCAGGGCGAATCCGTATTCACGCGCGATGTCCAGCAGGTGGTCGTAGTTCTTGTAGAGGGGGTTCTCAGCGCCGTTCTCGTGCATCCAAGCTGCGAGCATAGCACCTCCTCTCGATACAACGCCGGTCGTGCGATTCGCCCTCATCAGCACCTCGATGGAATCATTCGTCACGCCGCAGTGAAGGGTCATGAAGTCCACGCCATCACGGGCATGGGATTCTATCACTTCGAACAGGTCGTCCTCGGTCATCGCCATCGGGCCGCCTCTGTCGGCGGACCGGCATATGGCCTCGTAGATGGGCACCGTGCCCACGGGGAGTCTGCAGGCTGCCAGGACCTTCCTGCGTATGTCTCCGATGTCACCTCCGGTGCTCAAGTCCATGATGGCGTCCGTGCCGTACTCGACCGCGGTTCTCACCTTCTCGAGCTCCAGGTCCGGATCGATCAGGTCTCTGGAGGTTCCGATGTTGGCGTTGACTTTCACAGTCATGCCCTCTCCAATCGCCTTGGGCACCACGCCCTCATGGCGGACGTTGAATGGGATTACAACCCTGCCTTCCTGCAAGCGCCTGGAAAGGGTGTCAGGGTCGATGTCCTCAGCCTCCGCAGCCCCCTTCATTTCCACTGGAGATTCTATCTTCATCCGACCCGCCTTTCCGTATCGATTGCTCCTACGCGAAACCTGTGTATAAACCCTTTGATTGACGTGATTGCGCAATGTTAATCCAGTACGATTAGCTTGGTTCCGTGAGCCTGCCGCGATGCGCCCGCGGCGGTGTCGACGACCGCAACGCAGGCCGCCCCGAAGCGCTCCGTCGAAATGGCGGCGCAGAGGCCATCGTCATCTGTCGAAACCATCGGTGACAGCGCGGAGCCCGCCGCACCCTGCCGCTGCAATGGAAACGGAGGGGGGTTTCCCTGGTATGCCAGCAGTCTCTCTCAAAGCATTTAAATATCGGCGTTTCATTGGCCATGTAGAGGGCGAAAAAAGCGTCGAAAGATTCGATGGGATGCGCCTCAGAAAAACCATTTGACGAGCTCGTCTTATTGGGGCTGAAATCTGATGGAAGATAGCACATATGATGCGGAGAGAATCCAGGTTCTCGAAGGGTTAGAGGCGGTCAGAAAACGCCCTAGCATGTACATAGGCAGCACTGATTATCACGGGCTTCACCATCTCGTCTACGAGGTGGTCGACAACAGCATAGACGAGGCGATGGCGGGCTACTGCACTCAGATCGACATCAAGATACACACCAACGGCAGCGTCACCATCGAGGACAACGGCAGAGGCATACCGATTGGCCTTCACAAGAAATACAAGGTCGACGCCCTTCAGCTCGTGCTGACGAAGCTCCATTCCGGTGGCAAGTTCGACAGGAAGACGTACAAGGTGTCTGGTGGCCTCCACGGCGTCGGACTGAGCGTCGTAAACGCGCTCTCGGAATGGCTCGAGGTCCAGGTTAAGAGGCAGGGCAAGGTGCATTCCCAGAGGTACGCGCGCGGCCTGCCCACAACGGACGTGTCGGTGGTAGGCGCGACGAGCGAAACGGGAACAGTCGTCGTGTTCATGCCTGATGCCGAGGTATTCGAGGACACGACTTTCGATTTCGACATGCTCTCTGGCAGGATGAGGGAGATTGCCTTCCTTAACAGGGGGCTCAAGATAGCTATAGTGGACGAGAGAACGGAGCAATCCAATACGTACAAGTTCGACGGCGGCATCGTGGAGTACGTTCAGTACATCAACAGGAACAGGACGAACCTCCATGAGAAGCCGATTTACATCCAGGCGGAGAAGAACGGGGTGACGGTCGAGCTCTGCATGCAGTACACCGAGAGCTACGTGGAGAGCATCTACACGTTCGCGAACAACATCAACACGGTCGAGGGCGGATCTCACCTCGTAGGTCTCAGGGCCGCGCTGACCAGGACGATCAACGATTACGCCAAGAAGTACAGCATGCTCAAGCCCGGTGGCGAAACCCTCAGCGGCGAGGACGTCCGGGAGGGTCTGACGGCAGTCCTGAGCATCAAACTGCCGGAGCCTCAGTTCGAGGGGCAGACCAAGACGAAACTGGGCAACAGCGAGATCAGAGGCATTGTCGAATCGACAGTGAACGAGAAGCTGTTCGAGTTCCTCGAGGAGAATCCTAAGGTCGCCCAGGCGAGCATCGGCAAGGCGATACTGGCCGCTCAGGCGCGGGAGGCCGCACGGAAGGCGAGGGAACTGACCCGGCGGAAGGGCCTGTTGGATGCGGGCAACCTGCCGGGAAAGCTGGCTGACTGCTCTGAGAAAGATCCGTCCAAGTGCGAGATATTCCTCGTGGAGGGCGATTCCGCAGGCGGAAGCGCCAAGCAGGCCCGGGACAGGTCGTTTCAGGCCATACTGCCACTCCGGGGCAAGATACTCAACGTCGAAAAGGCCCGCCTGGACAAGATGCTGAAGAACGCAGAGATAAGAACCATCATCACAGCATTGGGGACCGGCATAGATACCGAGTTCGACATAACGAAGGCCAGATACCATCGCATCTGCATCATGACAGATGCGGACGTTGACGGCGCCCACATAAGGACGCTTCTGCTGACATTCTTCTTCAGACACATGGAGCCGATGATCCGACAGGGCTACATCTACATCGCCCAGCCTCCGCTATACCGGGTCAGGAAGGGCAAAACCGAGCGGTATCTCTTCTCCGACAAGGAACTGAACGAGACAATCCAGGAGCTGGGCCAGGGGATCGATGTCCAGCGGTACAAGGGCCTTGGCGAGATGAACGCCGACCAGCTGCGCGAGACGACCATGAGTATCGACAGCCGCATACTGAAGCAGGTTATGATCGAGGACGCCGTCGAGGCGAACGACCTGTTCGAGGTCCTCATGGGGGACGCCGTGGAACCAAGGAGACGCTTTATCCACGAGCACGCCCGAGAGGTAGAGGTCCTGGACGTGTAGGTGAGGACGAATGGTGGACGAGACCGAGAAGAAACAGGAAATCGCATCGCGCATCATCCCTCGCCCGATCGAGATCGAGATGAAGAAGTCGTACATCGACTACGCCATGAGCGTTATCGTGGGCAGGGCGCTCCCCGATGTCAGTGACGGCCTGAAGCCAGTCCACAGACGCATTCTCTACGCCATGAACGAGATGGGCCTCACCCGCGGCAAGACGCACAAGAAGTCCGCGAGAGTGGTCGGTGAGGTGCTCGGCAAGTACCATCCCCACGGGGACAAGGCGATATACGACACTCTCGTCAGGATGGCCCAGAGCTTCTCGATGCGCTACCCAATCATCGACGGCCAGGGCAACTTCGGGAGCATAGACGGCGACTCCGCGGCCGCAATGAGGTACACCGAGTGCCGGCTCGCGGCGATCGCGGCCGAGATGCTTCAGAATGTCGACGAGGAGACGGTCGACTTCGTGGATAACTTCGACGGGTCGTTGAAGGAGCCCGTCGTGTTGCCGTCCAAACTCCCCAACCTGCTGATAAACGGCTCTTCTGGCATAGCAGTTGGCATGGCGACGAACATACCGCCGCACAATCTCTGCGAGGTCATCGACGCCGTCTCGTTGATGATCGACTTGCAGATTGCTGGCAGCGACGCCGAACTCAAGGATCTCATGGACATCGTGAAGGGCCCCGACTTCCCGACAGGCGGTGTGATCTACGGTGCGGCTGGAATCGTGGAGGCGTATTCGTCAGGCAAGGGGCGCATCAGGGTGAGGGCCCGCTCGACGATCGAGCGGGACGAAGATACTGGCCGCGCTTCGCTCATCGTGACAGAGATCCCGTACATGGTTAACAAGTCCAACCTGATGGAGGAGATTGCCGAGCTGGTGAAGAGCAAGCGCATCGAAGGCATATCCGACCTCAGAGACGAGTCCGACAAGGAAGGCCTCCGGATAGTCATCGACCTCAAGCGTGACGCGATGGAGGAGGTCGTCTTGAACCAGCTGTTCGCACACACGCAGCTTCAGACGACATTCGGCATCATCAACCTCGCTCTGGTGAACAACCAGCCGCGGGTTCTCTCGCTCAAAGAGATGCTCGAATACCACATCGAGCACAGGTTCGATGTCGTGCGGAGGAGGATACAGTATCGCCTCCGCGAAGCCGAGAAGAAGGCCCACATACTCGCAGGCCTGATGATCGCCCTCGACCACCTGGACGAGGTCATAAGGATGATCCGCAAGTCGAAGACCAGGGACGAAGCTAAGGGCGCACTCATGAGCAAGTACCTCCTGACTGATGTGCAGACCAAGGCCATCCTCGAGATGCAGCTTCAGCGCCTCACGGGCATGGAGATGCAAGCGGTCAAGGACGACTTCGATGCGACGTCGAAACTGATAGACGACTTCAGGTCCACCCTCAAGGACGAGAAGAAGATTCTCGGGATAATCAAGGATGAGGCCGCCGAGCTAAAGGAGAAGTATGGCGACGGCCGCAGGACGACTATCGAGATGCACGGCGCCGACCTGGACTACGAGGATCTCATACCAGTCGAGGACGTGCTCGTCACCACGAGCAGGACGGGGTACATCAAGAGGATCTCCCTGGACACGTACGTGTCGCAGAAGCGCGGAGGCGTGGGCCTCGTCGGCATGGGCACGAAGGACGAGGACCATGTCGTCGACATGTTCGTCACCAGCTCTCACGACTATGTCATGTTCTTCTCCACCCGGGGCATGGGGTACTGGATGAAGGCGTACCGCATACCAGTCGGCGGCCGTCACTCCAAGGGCAAGCCGATCGTGAACCTCCTGGATCATCTCAAGGAGGGCGAGCGCGTCATGAGCAAGATACCGATCACATCATTCGACGAGGACCGCTACCTTGTCTTCGCCACTCGGAAGGGCGTCATAAAGAAAACCCGGCTGATGGCCTACTCGCATGTGAGGCAGACGGGCATCATTGCCATGCGTCTCGATGACGACGACGAGCTGATAGGCGTGGCGATCACCGATGGCACGAAGGAGATTGTACTCGCCACCAAGTTGGGCTACGCGGCAAGGTTCAACGAGACCGACGTGCGCGCCACGGGGCGCGCCACATACGGCGTCAAAGGCGTAACCCTGCGCCAATCGGACGAGGTCGTAAGCATGGCCGTCGTCAGCCCGGAGGACCACCTGCTGACCGTGACTGAGAACGGATACGGTAAGCGCTCGCTCGTCTCAACGTACAGGAAGACCCGCAGGGGCGGAAAAGGGGTCATAACCATCAAGATCGGTGGGAGGAACGGCAACGTGATCTCGGTCAAAGCGGTCTCGGATGACGATGAGGTAATCTTCACGAGCGTCAACGGTATGGTCATACGGATACCGGTTCACGGCATAAGGTTGCAGAGCAGGGCCACGCTGGGTGTAAGGCTAATGCGGTTGAAGGCCAAGGACCGTATCACAGCAATCGCTCGGCTGGTAGGCATCGATGAAGAAGAGAGGATGTTGGATTCTGCTAGGACGCTTACGAGGGCTCCGACGGAGGACAGCGATGTGGCTGACGAGGAAGAACTGACCGATGTGGATGCCACGAATGATGAGTCAGATGATGAGTCAGAGGAGGATGTGGAGAAGGAATAGACGGCAATCTGGTGGTCCTCTCAATAATGATAACGGCCCGCAAAGCTTTAATTAACTCACGCTCCTTTGAAAGTCCGCACTGAGATTGGCGATGGACTTTCCGTATAAGGAGGGCTAGGCGTGTTCAAGGATTCAATTCCAGGGTTGGAGAAGGTCTTCAAGAACGATGTCGACCGGCCGAAGATAATGCTGGTCACGGGCCCACCTGGCTCGATGAAGACGAGCTTCTGCTATTCGGTAATGTCCACGTATCTGAGGGACAAGAACGAGTTCGGCCTTTATGCGACGCTCGAGGAGACTGCCGAAAGCCACCTCAAGAACATGAACAGCATGGGCGTCAAAGTCTCCGCCAAGATGCAGATATCCGACATGACGGACCTCAGGGAGATCGACCAGATCGACGAGGTCATTGGCGACGAGGCTCAAACGGACTACGTGCTGTTCATAGAGAAGATGATCCAGCGGTTCAGGCGGACACACGGCGACAAGTTCTCTGTGTTCGTGCTCGATTCGTTGGGCGCGCTGTACTCTCTTATGGAGAACGAGAGGAACATGCGCAAGAAGATGTTCTATTTCTTCAAGATGCTCAGAGACAACAACCTCAATTCGTTCATAATCATGGAGCGGTCTCTGGACGGGGAATCCCAGCTGCTCGGCAACGAGGGATTCCTCGCGGACGGCATACTGATGCTCGGCCTCGACAGGCCGAGGGGGAAGCTAGTCAGGTTCCTGCAGGTTGAGAAGATGAGAGCCGCTGAGCACAGCATGGAGCGTCACGCAATCGAAGTCGGCAAGACAGGCATGACGGTTCTGGGGCCGCTGCTCAGCACGTAACGCTCTGCCGTGGGCCCGTCGGCCGCGTGAGCACCCGAGCCGACAGAACCGCGGTCTCAAACCCCTCTTAAAAAAGAACACGGAAGTGGCGAACGATGACGGAAGACTCGACAATCTCCCAGATAATCGAGGACGCGGTCAAGAGGTTGAAGGCTCAGGAGGCCGAGGTTCGGCGGAAGGATGAGGAGCTGCAGACCCAGAAAGATGAGGTAGCGAAGAAGGGCACGGAGCTCGAAGACTTGAACAAGAACCTCAAGGAGAAGGAGGAGGAGTTTCGTGGCAGGGAGACCAAACTGGCGGAGGCGGAGGGCACTCTCAAGGGGCGCGAGGCATCGGTTTTGGAGAAGGAAGGCCAACTCTCGGAGCGCATAGCTGCGGCCGACGAGCGCGAAGGCAAGCTTCAGGCTGCGATTGAAGCTGCCGAGTCGAAGCAGAAGGATTACTCCGAGAAGTTTGATGAGCTGTCCACGCAGATGGCCGAGCTGTCTGGCAGGCGCAAGTCGTTACTCGACAGGGAGGAGCAGCTGAAGGCGTCGGAGGAGGGCATGCAGAGGCTCATGGAAGAGGCAATCTCGCGGAGGGACGCGGTCATAGCGCGCGAGCGCGGGCTTATCGAGGAAGAGGAGTCATTGAGGAGGGACCGCGAGAAGCTCGCCGAGGACGCGCGGAAACTCCTGCGCAGGCAGGAGGAGATGCTAACGGTCGCAGCTGCCAAACCTGCGGCGGGCGAGGAGAAGCCGACCGCTGTCGAGGCACAGGTGGCCGATGACGAGATCGCGTGTCCTAGCTGCGCCACGATAATCAGCGAGGACGCTGTCATGTGCTACGCCTGCGGACATAAACTCAATGAGGCGGACGAGCAGCCCGCGGAGGAGGAGCAAGCGGCTGAAGCCGAGGCCGAGGAGGAGGTGCCCTGCCCCAACTGCGCCACCATGATCAGCAAGGACGCTGAGATGTGCTACGCCTGTGGCGCGTCGGTTAAGGAGGCAGCGGCGAGGGCCGCTGAGGATGGAGAAGCCGCGGACAAATCCGAAGACGATGCTGAGAAGAAGCCGCAGATTTTCGTCAAGAAAATCATGAAGAAGAAGCTCGGATAGTTCGGGTTTTGACAACCCTTTATTCAGGATGAAAATACGGCAAATAGCTTTTTATATGCCCGAACTGCATACTTCGTCCTAATCCCAGACTCTGGGTGGGTGAACTAATGGTTGACAGAGCTGGCCCTTTTCTAGCTAGTAGGTCTTTGACTGCGCTGATTGTGATTGCTCTCGTTGCGTCCGCCTTCGCAGGCGTATTCCTCGTCGGCAAACGAGCCGCCGCGTCCGGCGACCTGATTATCGATGGTGGGACGGGGTGGATGACGTACGTCATTCAGGACGTCGATCAGCTGGTTGATGGAAATGTAGTGATAACTAATGGAGAACTGAAGATAATCGACGGCAGTCTCAGCCTCGTCAGCAATTTTGACGCAAGATACTCCGTCACTGTCGGTTCCAACGGCATACTGACTCTTGACCACGGCATGCTCACGACCTACCCCGACCAGATCCGCCCGTGGGCTCAGCTTCAATTGATCGTGGAAGACGGCGGAGAGGTCGTCGCGACCAACGATTCCGCGCTGGAGTTTCCAGGTGCGATAACTCTAGACGACGGCGCCGTCATGACCCTGCGCGATTCGACCGTCACCAAACTTCCTGATGCGATCATCCCTGATTTCTACGTGGGTCATCCGGACGGAGTGCTAGAGGATTCCATTGACGACGGCCCGACCATGGTCGTGACCGATTCCACGTTGAAGCTCTTCGACTCGACGATAGACGCTCTGCCAGAAGGTGCCCCGTCGGCGTCCAACCTGACACTCAACGGCGATTCGACACTCCTTTCAGTCAACAGCTACATCGGAGTGGACTTCGTGCCCGGCGATTGGACTGTCCACAACATGCTCGAGGTCAACGACAACTCGCAGTCGTACCTGTACGGAACGTACTTCGAGGCCTATGAGGGCAACCCAGCCGAACGGGTTCCCGCATATGTGGTATCGAGCCCAGGCGTGGACCCCGCCTATCCTACCGCCACACGCGAGCCTGACGACACTACCGTCGGCGAGGATGTCGGCGCACTCGAGTTGGTTGATTCGTGGCTGTATGCAGTCGACAATGGTCAGGTGATGGCGATGGATACATGGGACGTCGGCGGTTTGGCCGATGGGACATTGATCAACTCGGCGACGCTGATCGCCAAGTATTCCGTCGGATCCTCGTACACAACAGCCAACGCGGTCGGGTACTGTCTGGATGGCGTCGGAAGCTACACGCCAACGACTATCCTGCCAGCTACAGGAGACGCTCCAGGCATAGTCGCCACTGCCACCCTCAACCCAGCACTCATTGGCAATGTAGGTGCCCTCCGCACAATGGACCTGGAATTCGTCAACGGCGGTGGAGACACCGTCCAGTTCGAGAGCCTCTGGGTCGTGTTCTCCGTCGGTGGTAACGTGTATGTATACAGATGGCTGAACGCCACCGTCGCCGACGAGTACGGAGTCCCAGTCGTTGCAGATGGGGACGGGACACCCATCTCTGAAGTGACGTTCAGCGCAGTCTTCACTGGTGGGACAACGCTCGAGGGCCAGGAGGCGTTCTACTATACATCTGCCGGCATCTCTGCCGCCCCTGAGGCGGACGTGTTAGACTACATGGGCGAGACGGCCGAGACATTCATGACGACAAAGGCCGACGGCAAAGCCGTGATACCCTACCTCACAGACATAAGCGATGATTCGTCCAACTCATGGTTCGTCGGCACATACGAATTCACGGGCAGTGCCGTGATTGACGCGGTTACCTACAGCTCCGCGGAGGCCTTCTCATTCACGCCGTATCCAGCGATGGAGTCAGGCGACCAGCACGAGAGCCTCAAGGTAGAGATAATCGGCATATCCGTTCCGAGTCCGGACATATCGAAATGGCTCGTCGTGCCGTATCTGACCGAGGACGATGAGCTCGTCACGACACTTGTCATAGAGGACATGAGCTACTATCACGCCGGAGATGTCATAGTCGCATCCGACGGCGAGCTTACCATACTCGACTCACAGTTCCTCCTGGTGCAGGATTACGCCAACGAGCGGACCATATACGTCGATGGCTACGGTGTGCTCAGGTTCGAGAACGCGGTTGTGACAAGCGAACTGCCTATAGACATAGTGGTTCAGGGTCACGGCACGCTCGAGGTCGTCAACTCGGAGATGGATGGCATCAGCATCTACGCGAGGGAGGACGCCACGATTCTGCTCGTCGACTCAACGATGACGAGAGGCGACATAACGACCTCGTGGAACTCGCTGGCGAAGATGGAGATATACGACTGTGTGTTGAGCGCATCTCCAGTCCTATCGGGCAGCACTCTGGGATCGTTCACCAACACCAGCGTCCCGTCGATAGAGGTCGAAGATGATGCAGTTGCGCTCATCTACCGTTGGATACACGTGACGATTTGGGACGGCAACTCCAAGCCACTCCCGGGCGTCGACGTGTTCGCGAGGTTCTTCGTGAACCAGACGTTCTGGGCCACGGCCGTTTCGGACTCATCCGGTGTGGCCAGACTCAACTCACTTGGAAGCATATTGACTGCGTCCGGATCGACGTTCGTTGGCAACTACCGGGTCAACGCGACATACTGGTACGACTCCGTCGCCTATGAGTCCGACCAGGAGATATCGGTTGGCGTGTCGCCCTATACGGAGCCTTTGGGCATGAACGCCACATACGCCCTTCTGACGATCAGCACGGCGTTGCCCGATCTCGAGATAGACAGCATGACCGGGGTATTCTGTACCCCCGAGTCACCACTCAACGAGCAGGAAGCGATGATAACCGCGCAGGTGGAGAACACCGGTGTGTCGGTGGCTTATGCCGTCAGCGTTGACTTCTACGACGACGATGTGCTGTTCGAATCTGTCGTGTACTCGAAGGTTCTGCCAGGAACGACCGCGAACGTGACGACTCCTTGGATAGCGGGATACCCGCTGGATCCGGATGAGCACACGATAAAGGTCGTCATCGACCAGGCGGATGAGATCAATGAGATCGACGACGCGCCCGCGATAGGCTATTGCTTTGTGACCGTTCAGAACCTGCCCGATTTGCAGGTCATGGTCGATTACGGAGTGGGCACGACACCCGCGTCCCCCGTGGTGGATTCGGAATGCGTCGTGTACGCGAAAGTGTACAACGACGGAACGAACACCGCTTACAACGTGCCCGTGACTTTCTACAACGTGTCGATCGACCTAGTGGCCCCGGAGTTCCTGATTGGGACAGACACGATCGAGACGATAGTACCTGGTCAACTCGTGACCGCGTCTGTTACATGGACGCCTGAGGACACAGGAACCCAGATAATATCGGTGCTGGTGAACGAGAACCGGTCTATTCCGGAGAGCGAGTTCACCGACAACAACGTATCGTTCGAGGCACAGGTATACGATTATCCTGACCTGCAGCTCACCGAGTTCCAGTTCGTCTCTGGACTTTCAACGGTCGCCGGAGGCGACAGTGTCGTGGTTCGGGCGACGATAAGGAACCTGGAGCCCGCACCGGTGACGAACCCCATTGTGGGGATGTACCTCGCTGAGGTCGTTGGCGACCCGATCATGGTGACGACGGTCCTGGGCACGTTCAGCGAAGGCATGAACGTCGGCGTCGCTGAGTTCACATACCTAGCGCCGATGGTGGTCGATGACACGGACATCGTCATCTGGCTTGTGGCCAACCCCTCCGAGTCGTATATGGAGCAGAGTTACGACAACAACAGAGTCAGCGGCACGTTGACCGTGACGGATGTTCGCCCGGATCTGTATGTCGCCGACAGCGGCATTTCAATCGCATACGACGGCAACCAGGTTACCGAGCAGATGTTCGGCAGGGTTGTGCAGATAACCGTGGAAGTCGAGAACCTCGGTTCAAGGGCTGCGCAGGATGTCTCGATGATCATCGGCATTGACACGTCGAGCATAACGACATACACTATCGAAACGGTGATGATAACCGAGGTGGCTGCCGACAACATGACTTTGGTGACCATCGACTGGATGATCAACCTCACGACGCCAGACACGTACTCGATTTGGGCCGATGTCGATCCGAACGACGTCATCGACGAATCGAACGAGACCAACAATATCGCGGCAATAGACTTCGTCGTGGAGGCGCTTGAGGTCAGCGTCGGCGTCTTCCCAGAATCAACGGAGTACGAGACGGGCGGATTGATAGTCGTGTCCGTAACGGTCAGTTACGAGGATGACGAAACAGCCGTCAAGGAATTGCCAGACGTCATGGTCGCACTGTACGATTCGTCTGGAATCCAGATACCGAACACCGTCCAGGGTCCCCTGAGCACAGACGCCAGTGGCGCTCTGGCATCGACCATCAACATACCCGAGGGCCTCACGAGCGGACAGTACACTCTTGGTGTCATCATACAGGACGAGACATACCACTCCGAAGCATTCAGCATAAGCGGTGAAGCCGGCGGCGGCGGAATACCGCTGCTCATCTGGATCATCGTGATAGCTGTAATCGTGGCAGTAGTGGTTGGATTCACGCTGTACACCTACGTGTACGGCCTCGGGAAGCTAGTTGAATGTGGTGAATGCGGTTCGTTCATACCCGCAGCAAGCAAGAGGTGTCCGAAGTGCGGTGTCGAGTTCGAGGCGGGCACGATGAAGTGCTCGGAATGCGGCCAGTGGGTCCCGTCTAGCGCGACAGAATGCCCGAACTGCGGCGTCAAGTTCGTTGGTGAGCCCGAGGGTGAGGACCTCGACTACCTGGACCGCATGCGCGCCGAGTACGACTCCATGGCCTCTGAGTACAGGGAGCTCGCGAAGGAAGAGCTTGGCAAGAAGTTCAGCGAGAAGCGCTTCGAGGAGTGGTGGAAGGCACAGCCCACCTACGTGAGCTTCGAGGACTGGCTCGCAAAGGAGGAGGAGAAGCGCAAGGAAGGCCCTGTGCCTTGCACGGTCTGCGGAACCCTGAACCCACGTGAGGCGACGGTATGTCACAAGTGCGGCACGATATTCGCCCCCGCTGAGGAAACCGCCGCACCTGAGGCGCTGCCTGAAGGGGAGGCCCCGGAGCAGCCGGCACAGGTTCCGCCCAGGAAACCTCCGGAGGGCGGAGCCGCCGCGGCGCCGAAAATGGTCGTTAGAAGGCCGATAGACCGCAAAGTCGTCCCGAAGAAGATCATCCGGACGCCTGTGGACAAGGACGACCAGGGCGAATCGTGAGACGTCGGCCGCTGCGAGCGGTCGACATCAAACCATTTCCTCCAATTTTCCTGTCTTCACGCCCCGCGATCGCCAACTCTCGTCTTCCCATCTGGGATTATTCGCTGAAATGTGCCATTATGGGGGCGGGCGTCTGAACGTTCGATCGACAGGTGCCCGCTTGCGATGGTCTTCAGACGAGCTTCATGCTTCATCGGATAGTCAGATACTACACCTCGTTACGAGGTGACGGCATGCAGCGCGGGTCGGGCGCAGACGGCCCCATCCGATCATTTGCCATCTTCTCTGTGTCTGCAGAAGTCGATCACACTGGCGGCAGGCCTTCCTTGCCTTCCGCGAGCTTCGCCCGGACCTCTTTCATGACCTTCTCCGGGTCCTTGTAGTACGCGGAGATGATCGTGGCGACCTTTCGATGGTTGTCGATGCCAGTCTTCTTGATGTATTCCAGGATGTCGACGCGTCTCTTGATTTCGCGCTCCATCTCCCTGGGTGCCCAGTTCCTGGCCATCCTGACCTTCTCGTAAACGTAGCTGTGGCCGCTGTAGTTGAAGGTGTCGTCCGCGGGATTCCACGAGTACACGGAGTTCGTTATGAGTTCGTTGGTCTCTGGATCGATGCCCACGATCTCGGTCAGCGATTTCACCCGTCGCGTCATCTTGGTGCCTACCTTCACCTGCGCCTGCAACAACACTATGTTCAGCGCTGTGACCAACGCCCTCGGGAGGTTGATCGGGTCGTTCTCCATCCTGTGGACCATCGCTTGGACGTCCTCAGCGTGGAAGGTGGAGTAACAGGTCTTGCCGGTGGCCATGGCCTGGAACACGACATACGCCTCCTTGCCTCTGACCTCTCCCACCATCAGATACTGGGGCCGCTGCCTCATGGCTGCGGTCAAAAGGTCGAACATGTCTATCTCTCCCGAGGCCTTGCCGGTTATGGCGCTCTTGCCTCCGAAGCCCTCCCTCGTGAGCCCCGGCACCCAGTTCTCGTGTGGGAGGTTCAACTCGCGCGTGTCCTCGATCGACACGATCTTCATTTGTGGAGGTATGAACAGCAGAACCGCGTTCAATGTCGTCGTCTTGCCGCTCGCGGTCCCGCCACAGACGAGCATGGATTGCCCGTGCTCTATGCTGAGCCAAAGGTACGCCATCATCTCGGTGCTCATCGTCTTGAACTTGAGCAGGTCAAGGGGGGTGAACGGGTTCTCCTTGAACCGTCTGATCGTGAACGAAGAACCACGCTTGGTGACGTGTTTACCCAGTGTGGCCTGAAGCCTGGAACCGTCGGGTATGGTCGCGTCGAGAAGCGGGCTCGCAACCGATATGTGCTTGCCGCACCTCTGCGCCAGCCAGACAACGAAGCCGTCAAGTTCCTCTTCGTCGTCGAACCTGAGAGTGGACCTTATGGAGCCGTACTTCCGGTGGTAGATATACAATGGCACGCCTACGCCGTCGCACGAACAGTCCTCCACATTGGGCTCGATCATCATTACGTCGATGGCCCTGTAACCCATGAAGTCCCTGAGGATGTAGTACATCACCCTTTCCTTGGATATCGGGTGAAGGGTGATGTTGAGTTTTGCCATGAGCTCCTCGGTCATGCGTCGGAGATACTTCTCGCGGTTCTCCTCTCGCTCCCCGGTCATCCGCTCCACCGACGCGACCAGCAGGTCCTTCAGCAGTTCGAGGACGTCCGTCTCGTCGGCAGTGAGCTTGGGCTCGATGACCTCGTAGGTGTACTCGTTGGCGATGTTATCGTACCTTATCCGGACGTAGGAGTAGTTCTTCTTGACCGGCAGGATCTCGACCTCGTCTATGTTGGGTTCCGTTATCTTCGGTATCTCCGTGATCTGGCTCATGTCCGTTCTGGCCTCACTGGTCGATATGGTGATTTTCACGGGCCTGGCCTTGAACCTGCGGAGGAACCCATAGTAGGACGACATGATGCCCGCGCGTCCCCGCGCCTGTTCGTCCTTCTCCTTCGTTTCGTCCTCGGCCGCCTCGCCTCTTGTGTCAATGGGTTGCTCAGTTTCGGTCATCGGAATCACGCAAACATCAGTCTCAGGGTCAGGAACCCCGCCACGAGCATGATGAAACTATGTCTCATGCCAATCGGAATGCTGCCCCTCTGTATAACTCCCGCCAGGATGCCATCACCCGCAGCGTGGACTATGACTGACAGCAGGAACACGAACGAAACCTCTGGGATGATGGAGACCTGTATGTTGACCCCTGGTATCTCGCTGAGCCCCTGCTCCTCCGCCTGCTCGCTGACGGTCTGGCCGGCCTCCTCCATTTTGGGGAGGAATTGCGACTGCAGTATGATTATCGTGGCTATGAACACGAAGAAGGAGATGTACACGACCATGACGTAAGTGGACATCGTCACGCTCCTCTCCTCCTGGGTGAGGATGGTCTCCTTCGCGTCGCGGGAGACCATACTGAGGACGTCCGCAACGTTGCCGCCGGCGTCGTTCGCCTTGCGGATGATTGAGGCCATTCTGTTCACGAGAGGCGTCTTCACCCTTTCGGAGAGCAGCTGGACCGCCTCCGAGGCAGGCACGCCCCACTCTATCTGGGCGGCCATCTTCTTGATCTCGGGCGTCAGCCTGCCGTACCTCCCTGACGACGCGACCACTATCGAGTCGGCCAGGGTCATTCCGAACCTGCCGGCCTCTGCCACGTCTCGCAGGAAGTCCGGGAGACGCGTTTCGATCTCCTGTATGTGCTTTTCCTTGGTGCTAACGTAGAAGCCATACGGGCCGAAGAACGCCAGCATCGCGAAAATCACGTAATCGATGGGGTCGAGCGGCAGGTTAAGGCTTTCCATGAAATCGAGTGCCGCCATGAATGAGAACATAGCCACGAGTGCCACGGAAACCACCAGCACGGTCTTCGTGCGGTCCGCCTGCTCCGATGAGCCAAGGAGCTGCTTCATGGCCTTCTCCTTGCCTGCCTCCTTCTTGCTCTTCGCCTCAGGAGACATCTATACGGCACTCTCCTTTGACATGTTCCATATGACGAATATGAACCCGAACTGCGACATCGGTATCATCAAGAGCACGACGACGTACAGCATCATTACCATGAAACTCGAATCGCCCCCACCGACGATGGCCATGATCGCCATTATGAGCACGAGGAACAGCGGGAACGCGACGACAACCGTGACGAACGATTCCGCCAACATCCCGAGTGTCTCCATCTGGGACTTGAGGGCGAGCTTGTTCTCCTTCTGGTATTCCTCGGCCTTCAGCAGGAAGTACGGCTTCAGCTGCCCGCCGGAGGTGGATGTGGTAATCACGCCCTGCAGGAAATCCTGGAACTTCGCCGAAGGCGACCGTTTCGCTGCGCCCTTGATGGCCGACAGGATATCGGATCCCAGCAGCTCCGTGTCCCTGGTGATCCAAGCCGCCTCTGCAGATATCTCGCCGTAGACCTTCTGCCTTGACAGCTCCTTGAATATCACGTCGATGTTGACATCAGCTGACGCCATCGCCGATATGAAGCTCATCGCGGCCGCGAGCCTCCTGTCTATGTCTCGGGCCCGGGCTTTGGCTCTAGACGCTGGTGAACCAAGCAACATGAAGTAAGTCATTATCGGGAGCAGGAATATCGCCAGTACGGCGACCATGATCCGGACCAACATGGAAACCCCGATGAGTCCCATGAAGACGATTCCGACCCCGATGCCGACGCATATGCCGACTATAGCCATCACGACCGTGGCCATCATGACGTATGCGTAGTACTCCTCTGGCCTGATCTTCATGTGCGCCCTCAGGAGGTCATCATCCAGGCTCTGGCGTTCCTCCTCCTTTGAAGACGCGTAACCTCCCATCACCCTCCAGCTCAGATCCTGGAAGGGCGTCAGCTTGATGTACTCCGGGAGGGCGCCCTTGGTCATCCTGATCATGTGCGGCCCCATCTTCTCGCGTTCCTGGCCGATCCTTGTCCTGAGGTATTGCCCCTTCTTGACCTCGACGGTCT
>JAOTTD010000041.1 GCA_029864565.1 Thermoplasmata archaeon
CTCGAGTGCGAGGTCGTTGAGCGTGGCAGCGCCGACCATCTTGGATGGCTGTTCGAACTCCTCGGGCGCAACCTTGGCGCCGAACAGCTGGGCGCTCTGGGAGCATATCATGATCTCGACGCCATTCGCCACGGCCTGGTCCATGACCTCCTTCAGCGTTGGGAAGATCCCAACTTGGACCTTCTGCGGCTCGCCCTTCTTGACAACCAGTATGCCCTTGCCGAGGAAGTAGACGATCGCCTCTATGCCCATAGCCCTAGCAGTGCTAGCCAGCACGAAAGGTGAATACAGCCTCTCCGGGCTGTCCGGTCCAGATGTCTGAACGTACAATATCTTCTTTGCCATTTGACCACCAATTCCTCCAAATCTGTTACGTCCCGCGCCTTATAAGAAATCTCAGTCCCCCGTCGATCTGCTCGACCAGGATGACCTCGTGTCCTGCGTGCTTCGCCCAGCTGCGAATATCTGAATCAGAAGCAGGGTCGTCCGCCAGGACCTCCAAGACGTGTCCGGTGGGCACCTTGGATATCTCCTCCCTGGTGCGGAACACCGGTTCAGGGCAGTAAAGCCCGAGGCAATCGAGGGATTTTGTGGGTCGGGGGAACCTTTTTCCTCGTTCTGGCATGTCTGGTCCTCCTGGAGGTGTTTGCCCGGGCAGACGACCCAATCAGATTAACGGCGTTACCCATCGGTCCTCGCGCTGATAATCCTTGTGCCGAATGCAGTACGGCGCTTTCGGCGAACGCCGTCGCAACCTCTCCGTCACATGCAGATCAGGCCTACGGCTGTGCCTTCGCCTTGAGCTTCCTGCGGCGGACCTTCCTTCGCCGCTCTGCCCGCACCTCTGCCGCCGGCGCGCTCTCTTTCGCTGCCTCCTCAGGAGCTTTCATGGGTGGTGTCTCGACTTTCTCAGGTTCAGGCTCAGGTCCAGGCGCGGCCGCAGACTCTTCCGCCGCGGATGTCGGTTCTGGCGCAGCCTTCGCCGTAATCTCAATTGCGGCTCCTTCCTCGCAGATGGCCTCCTCCACGAAGATGGCTCTGCAATCCTCGCAGCTTTCGGCGTCGTAGGGAACAAGGGAGGCGCAGACTGGGCATTGGTACGCGACCAAGTCCATGAAGGTGGTTCCGCACCGGGGACATTTATCCTCCGTACCATCAACCATCCATGAGCACTTCGGACAGCTGAGCTTCTTCGCCTCCTCCTTTACCTTCTTCGATTCGATCTCTATGATCTCCGTAAGTAGGGAGTCGATGCTCTCGTCCGTCACGCGCGTCTCGGCCCTGGAGACGAAATCGTCGTACGATATGTGGCAGATGGGGCACTCTTTCGTGATCGGAGTGACGATTTCCCCACAGAACGGGCACTCGAACCGGGCCTCAGCACCGAACTTCGCGCCACACCTCGGGCACGCGTCCTCCGTGCCTGCGACTCTGAACCCACACGACGGGCAACCAAACAGCTTCTTTCTCTCTGGTACCATTTATCGGAACCGCCCAGCTCTGATCACATTAGGTACGACGTGAGTACCGCAGATTTCGGATGAGGTTTTTCAAACTTAGTCTTTTCTGTAGCGCGCCGTATTGACCGCGGTGCATGATATGGCATGCGCGCGCACTCACGCGCGACCAGATTTCATGAGCCAAATACCGTTCTAGGGTTGTACTACTCCGGTATGGAAAATGATATATCTGGCCGACACATCTATCGGCAATGCCACGCACGTCTGCAGCACACGCATATGGATGCGATCTGCCGCGCGCATGCATGGGACCGCGTGTCTCGTCTCGGCGTAACGGCGGGCGTTTGGTGTCGCGAGGTGAGTTCGTGATGTCCGTATTCCGTCGAGGTTGGGTGGCGCTTTGCCTGTTGGCCCTTTTCGCCGTAGCATCCTTTTCAGCATTGACGTTCATGTTCGCCGCCCCGACGGAAACGTCCGAGCCAGAGCTGCGCGCGTCAACATCGCAAGTGGGGGAGGCTCCGAACGCTGTGATATACGAACTGCCTGATATCGTTTCCAACGGAACGACCCGCACTCTCAGCGCCGTGGAATCTCGTGACCCTGACGGGTACATCGAATCATGGCTTTGGACTTTGGAGTACGCAGACACCGTCGAGTACTTGACAGAGGCGACGACATCGTACCAGTTCGTCATGACCGGCCTCTACAAGATACGCCTCTCTGTCACGGACAACGACGGCAACACAGGGGTGAATTTCACTGCCGTATACTCCGTCGCGGATGTGGACTCCGACGGCATACCCGACTGGTGGGAGGTGAAGCACTTCAACGACTTCTCATACTCACCTAGCTGGGACCCCGACGAAGACGGCTTCTCGAACCTGGAAGAGTACGTGCGCGGCACCGACCCGTGGGTGTTCGACGCCGTCGACAGAGAGGGCATCCTGGAGCAATATTGGAGGGAGATCGCCGTAGTCGCTGGCGTCATAGCCGTCGCGTTGGCGTTCGTGTATCGCCACCAGAGGCAGAGGAGGAAGGAAGGCGAGCGCAAGAAGATCGAGTACGCGATCGAGATACAGAAGGCGCTCGACGAGGAGTGAGCGGTCGGAGGGCAGCTCACAATGACAGGGCGATCACGCCGAGGATGAGACAGTACGCCCCGAAGATCCACAGTTTTCCGGCTTTGACGGCCTTCAACAGGAACTCTATCGCCACCACCCCCACAACGAAAGCCGACGCCAGCCCGACGATCATCATCGCAACCTCGGTGTCGTGCGAGTCCAGCGAGACGACGCCGAGGGCGAACGCGCCCAAGAGCGCCGGCACCGACAGCAGGAACGCGAAGGTCGCCGCTGCCTCCCTCTCTATCCCCCTCAGCAATCCTCCCGATATGGTGAGACCACTCCTAGAAATGCCGGGTATGATGGCGACTGCCTGGAGAACCCCTATCACGATGGCGTCGACTAGCCCCGCGTTGCTCCTCGCGTTGGACGCCCTCCTCTCAGCAACAACCAGCACGAAGGCGTTGACTATCAACGCGGCGCCCACCATGCGCACGGTGAACACCCTCTCCACTTCCTGCGTGAGGATCAACCCGACGACCGCTATGGGTATCGTGCCGATGAGTATCATGAGTCCCAGACGCCTCAGCTCGTCCCTCCTGGGGCCGCAATCCCTTTTCGTCAGAGCCGCCAGGAGTATGCTGAAGAGTTCCTTACGGAAATAGACGCAGACCGCCAACACGGTGCCGAGATGCACCATGAGGTCGAATAGCAGGTGCTCGCCGGCGTCCATGCCGAGCAGCTCCTGTGCGATTACCAGGTGGCCTGAGCTCGACACTGGCAGCCACTCGGTCAGCCCCTGGACGACGCCGAGCAACAGCGCCTCGAGGAAATCCATCAGGAGCCCGACATGCTTTGCCTTTTAAGAACGTTGTGTGCGCTTTGCGACTGCATCGGCAATCCATCGAAACAGATAATGACTGGGAAACTTATTTATCAGCTGGAACGACTTGATTGTATACCTGCGCTTGTTCGGCAGTACACTGAAGCCATCGGAACATAGATGTTGGCCTACTAATAGGGTGATTCATTGAAGGGACACAGCGCTCCATCGCGGGTCATTGTCGTGCTTCTCACAGCGACCGCGATGCTCCTCTCGATCCTGCCAAGCGTCGGCGGGGCTGCCGACTATCAGGTCTCACCAGAGGCGCCGCTGCCGGTCTTGCACGTCACGGATAGCATCTCCAACCTCGTGGTCGAGGTGTCGGATTCGCTCTCGTTCGATTCGTTGATGGCCTTCGCCGCGGAGAGAGATATCGACGTGCCGTTTCACAGCGAGCTAGCGAAGATAATCACGCTCGACTCCAAAGGCGACGCAGAGGCATTGTCGCTCGAGATCGCCTCCATCGAAGGCGTGCTGAGCATCTCGTCGGAGAGGAAGGTACGCTCGACTCTGACCCCCACCGACCCCGGCACCACCTACCAATGGGCGCTCGGAACAGTGGACGCGTACGAAGCGTGGGACATAGGTCTGGGCACGCACGACGTCGTGGTTGCAATCCTCGACACTGGCATAGACTGGAATCATCCTGACCTCGAAGCGAACATGTGGTCCAACGCAAATGGCTACCACGGCTACAACTTCATTGACGACAACTGGTATCCCATGGACGACAACATACATGGATACGACGATTCGGGCGACTGGCAACCCAATATATACACTTACCACGGCACCCACGTCGCAGGCATAGTGGGCGCGGTCACGAACAACGCCGAGGGAATGGCGGGACTCGCCCAGATCCAGTTGGTCGCGGTCAAGGTCATGAACGAGAGCGGGGAGGGCACGGACGCGATGGTCGCCAGTGGCATAGCGTGGGCAGTTGAGCAGGCCCACGCAGACATGATCGTCATGAGTCTCGGAGTGGACGGAGAATCCACATCGCTCCGACGGGAGGTCAACGACGCCAAGGAAGCCGGGGTCGTGATGGTCGCAGCTGCGGGCAATGACGGCACGAGTGTCGTGAGCTATCCGGCCGCGTATAGCGCGGTGATAGCAGTCGGTGCGACCGATTCCAGCGACCGAAGGGCGAGCTTCAGCAACTACGGCGCGAACCTGGACGTGATGGCACCGGGCGTGTCGATATACTCAACCCAGGGCGGTGGCGGATATCAGTACTTGTCTGGCACTTCCGCTGCCGCACCGCATGTGGCGGGTGTTGCGGCGCTCATGCTTTCTGTCAACCCCGCGTTGACTACAGTTGAGATAGGCGAGACAATCAACGCGACAGCCACTGATATAGCGCAGACCGGGTACGACCCGACGACGGGATGGGGCATCGTAAACGCTTTCGATGCTGTCGAGCAGGTCTCTTCCCCAAGGGTGACGATAACAGAGTATCCGGAGTTCGTGGAGCCGAACTCGACCTACTCTATATCCTGGATGGTGAGCGGAGGCGACCCGGGCGAGATCGAGGACACCACCCTGATGTGGGGTGAGACTGTCAGCACGATAGACACTCCCACGATGAGCTTCTCCGGCTCCACGTGGCAGGTCTTCACCGTCGATGACCTTCCGGCGCTCCCCAGCAACGGAACGATGTATCTGCAGGCGTTCGCCACTGTCGACGGGTCGGATTACGAGTCCGAGGTACTCGCCCTGCCCGTTCACGAGGCGCCGCCGGACAACATATTCATGCAGCTCCTAGAGGACGTTCAGGACTTCATAATGGAGGACATGGGGCTGGTAAACTTCCTGATAATCCTGGCGGTGCTCATAGCGATACCGATAATCATCGCTGCGGCCCGCCCAAAGCGCCGCCGAGCCGTACAGAGGACATCGGTACAGGCGCAACAACCGATGGCCCAATCTCGGCCCGCGCAGACTCACGGGAGCCTGAGCCAGTATCAGCAGGCGTACGGGACCGCCCACCTGCCGCCACCTCCACCGCCACCTCCGAGGTTCGAGAGTTATGTCGACATCGTGGGCGACAAACTCGTCCCGCCCGTGGTGACGGTTGTCGAGGGGACGAAGATAGTCTGGGTCAACAGGGCTTGGGCGCCACCGCCGGGCGTGGCGGTCAAGAGCGGGCGTCTCGACCAGTCGGGTGAGCATCCCGACGGGCTGTTCGGCAGCGGCCTACTGGTCGCGCCAGGCGATTACTGGAGCGTCACGTTCCACAGGGTCGGCACCTATGACTACTATCTCACGGGGTACTGGAAGACGGCGAAGGTAATCGTCCAACCACTTGCCAAGGCTCCGCACCAGCCCACTTGACGACCGGGCCAATATCTTCCATAGCCACGGCTGGTCAAGAAACATGGGAAAATTCGGAAACGAGAAAAGGTTTGGAATGGGCGTCTGGGCAACAGGGCGTCCGTTTACGCGGAAAGGAACGAGGCATTCAGACTGTCTCGGCTTTTCATGAGATGATCGTTCGCAATCACCAAGGGGGCGAGCGCGATCCTCAGTCCCAATCCTTTCCATCGTATACTTCTTATCCTGTCTCCAAACACGCTCCATTATTAGCTGTTTCGGTTCGTGTTGCCAGTAGCCTCTTGCGACGCAGATTCCTGTTCCTGGTGTTGTTCTTCTCCCTGACCTTCGTCGTCGGCGGCTATGTCCTCATCAGCCGGCCCGTTGGCATCGGAGCCCATACTCTCACCGTTGGGACATTCGTTTCCAACCGTGGTGGCCTCTCTCTGCACCTCGTCCTGCTGCTGGGAGCACTGGGTATCCGGAGCATTGGCCATGACCAGCTCCCCGTCCTGGTTCGCGTGTCTGTGTCTATGGGGCGGTGTCAGGTCCTCAGGAGGGTCCGATGGGTCCTCTTGATCCTTGTCGTCATCGTCCTCGTCTCCGGCTTCGTCATCATCGCCGTCATCGTTCGACTGGTCGTCATCATCGGTTCCCTCATCTTCAGAAGAGCTCTCGTCGTCGGAACCGTCGTCAACACCTTCGTCAGGATTTGAGTCTGGCAGCTGCTCGTCTGGCAGATCGGTCGTGATATCTGGCTTGTCATCGCCGCCAATCAACGACACCACCAGCGCGATACACATAATGAGTACCGCGGCGGCAGCAGCCGTGGCTAATGCACGCTTGTTTAGCCTGATTCGCTCACCTCCTCTATTCTGCTCGACATTCTTGCGAGCGATTACCATATAGGCTACCTACTATTTTAAACATTTTCGTCAGACGCACACGCGCTGGCTCCGATAAATAGCGTCAGACATGCCCGTCTCTAAACGCCCGTTTCGCGCCGGCTTTGCGCGCGCCCTACGCGCCTGATACTCACTAGTAGACATGAATCAAGGTATCTCGGGCAGGGGCGTACCTCCTAGACATTCCACGACGGCCGCGTACGCTGCGTATAGCGAGGCGATGCCTTCCTCGTCGACGTGTCCGTTGAGCAGGAACGCTCTTACCTCGTTGTAGAATGAATCTAGTATGTGAAGGCAGTCCTCGATCATAGCACTCTCGTAGTACACCTGCGCGATGAGCACCTTGGCGACGAGGCCGTGGAAAGAGTGTCCCGGCATCTGCGACGCCACCTCCAGGACAAACGGCAGGATGTCCTTGGGCTGGCAGTATGGGGGTGGCGGAGGCGGTGGCGGCGGTTCGGGCAGCGATGACGGGGGAGTGTATTCCTCCGCCGACGCCGTCGCACTGTCGCCGCTCATCCCTCCTATCATCAGGATATTGCCAGTCGGCAACGCGGCCGCGCCGTGCGCGCCCCTCGACTTCGCCATCGGTGTCGTCGTGCTCCAAGCCATATTGCATTGGCAGAACAGTTCAGTAGAGCTGGTCGTTCCCAGCTCCGCGCTGTAGGAGCCGGCAGCGAGCACCCTTCCGTCAGGCAGCAATGAAAGCGTGAACTGAGCTCTCTGCGACAGCATGCTACCCGCAGAGAACCATATGTTCGTCTCTGGGTCGTACATCTCCGCGGACCTCAGTACGGCCCCGGAGTCGACGCCGCCCGCGACGAGCACGTGGCCCGAAGCCAAGACTATAGAAGCGGAGTCGAACCTCCTCTTCGACATGGCGGATTCGCCGTGCCATTCACCCGTGGATGGATCGAACAGCTCGCTGGTGCCTGCGGAATCTCCGCCTATGGCAATCGC
Organism: Thermoplasmata archaeon; assembly: GCA_029864565.1. Taxonomy (GTDB): domain Archaea; phylum Thermoplasmatota; class Thermoplasmata; order UBA10834; family UBA10834; genus UBA10834. The sequence goes on from JAOTTD010000041.1 coordinate 7,583, forward strand.
CTCACCGTTCTCGAGCAGCTGTACTGAGAGCAAGACGCGCGCATGATCCATAATGCCTCCAGGGACCCATGAGTGCGTTTCAGGGTCGTATATCTCGGCATGAGACCATGCCCCAGTGATCCAATCAGTCCCTCCTACCACGAGGACGTCGCCGCTCGAAAGCCTGACTGCGGCGTGGCCCGATCTTGCAGAGAACATATCTGGCAGCGCCTGGCAGGCGCTCTTGCCCAGGTCGATTACCTCCGCATTGTCCGTTGTGCCGCCCCCGGTCTCTCCACCTGTGACCAGCACAGTGCCGTCGTTCAGGAGGGTGGCGGTATGTCCAACCCTCTTGACGGCCATGGTAGGCCCGGCCTTCCACTGCTTCTCGCTAACGTCGAAGACCTCGGTCGTCGCGGTGGGTCCAGAGATGGAGTAACCGCCGATCACGAATATGTCGCCGTTCGGGAGCACCACGACCTCAGGCCAAGCCCTGGGATAAAGCATCGAAGGACAGGGCGACCACGATGCGTCGTCAGCGCTAGCCTGGCTTGTAGCGTAGAGAAGCGCTCCCCAGGTGCCGCCGAGACACAGCGTCATGGCGATGATTATGGTGCCCGCTGTCCGGTCAACCCTTCGCATCGCAGCTGCTGTCAACGCATCCACTGGTCTCTCCTCCCCCGCACGAGACTCCGTATGAACCCCGACACTCAGATGGCTTGCATGCGCAGTCTGCTACGACCGCGACGCCCGCGAACCTGCGAGCGAAATCCCTCTCGGCACCCGGCGCTTGCCGCGCCTAGGCAGTGTCCGAGAAGGCCTTCGCTCATTTAGAACTTTGTGGATACTGACTCCCGCCTTCGCGAAGCCTATCCAGACCCCTCTCCCGCAGCGGATTCCAGAGGCGCTTCGTGCTCCTCGAAGGGCTCCACGATCTTGGCAGCTCTTTCCAAGAGCGCCAGCTCCCTCGTGGTGAGCACGCGCGGGTCGATGACGAGTATGACGGCGCAATCGTGTATTAGGACGAAGTCGTGGAGATGGTTAACGAACCTCAGGACGCTCTCGAAATCGTTCTGGGTGATCGTGTATTCCAGCCCCTCGACAAGCACCACCGCCCTGTCAGTGCTCTCGACGAACTTCGTGATCTTGAGGTTCAGCAGGCTGAGCTCGGTGGGATCTATGTGGTCGACACCAGTTCTCCTCGTCAGCCACAGTATCTTCTCAGCCTGGAAGTCGTGGGAGCGCCTCAGTCGGTTCGGGTGCTCTCTTGCGACCAGCATGCCCTTCGCGCCGTGGCTGACCGCCTCGTTGAACATATCGAAGGCGACCCTGGGCCTCTTCTCCTTGACCAGGTAGAGGAAGCCGATCTCGACGGGGAAGTGCTCTCCCGGCATCGGCCCGATCGCAGGGTAGCTCTCCTCTCTCGCAAACCCGCTCGTCCGTGCCGGTCCAGAGGCCGCACCGGCTCCAGCATACTTCTGGTACGCCACCGCCCCGATAGCACCGATTGAGAGGACCACGGCAACGAACACGAGGTATGGGGATAGGTCGACCTTGTCTCCCTCCGCCGAGACCTCCAATTCGGCGCTCACAACGAAGTCCCTGTAGGTTTCGTCAGTCCCCCAGACGTCTGGTATATCGCCGTACCAAGAGTGCCTTAGATACTCGATCCTGAAACTGTAGCTGTATGTCGCCGATACCGCCTCGTCCGGAACGCACATGCCGAGCTCGTAAGTCTCCGAGGCGGGCCCGTCAGGGTTGAGCCAAGAAGATTCGTTGGACACATTCCTCCAGCAGTACTCGTTCGGAGCCATCCATGAGAAGTGGACAGAGACGTTGGTCACCTTGAGTTCATAGACGTAATCGCCGGACGGCAGCGCGTTCGTCACGGAGACCATGATGGTGAAGTTCTCCTCCGGGCAGTACGCCTGCTTCGGCGGATCGAACCAGAACATCACATTGATCGCGTCATCGGACGCGTCAGCCGTGAACGCTATCGATGACAGCGACAGCGCCGCAACTGATGCTATGGCGAACACGAAGATTCCCCGACGGACCGCTCCCATGTCCCTTCCCCGACACACCTCTACTGAGTTGGTCAGTACCTGAATCCCTGCCTCGATACATAAATTGAACTGCGTGGTCAGTAAGACCGATTGAAAAGGAGCCGAGATCGGAGATCAAACGGGTACGCGCTTCTCGTCCTTCGTGATGTTCAGGACGACCTGGGTGTAGGTCTTGTCGACGTTCGGGTGGTCGAGGGCCCTCTTGACGTAGTCGTTAAGCTCCGCACGGCTCTGGAACCGCGCCATTATGATGGCGTCCCAATCCCCTGTGGAATCGAACACCGCGTAGACTGCCGGGTCCTTGGCGAGGTCCTGCTCGGTCTCGACGATCTTTCCGTGGATGACCTTGACGCCAATGATGGCGTTTATGTCATACCCGAGTGCGGACGCGTCCAGAACCGGTATGTATCCCTTTATGACGCCCGCCCTCTCGAGCATCTTGACCCTGTTGGAGACAGTCGTCAGCGAGATGTCCAACTCCCTCGCGATGTCCCTGAAGCTCTTGCGCGCGTTCTCGTTGAGGCTCCTCAGTATGTCTCGGTCAGTATCGTCCAGCTCGAAAGCCTCGTTCTTCTTCACGCCGGCCCTCATCAGTCTTGGCGTAACGCGCGTCTGAATATATATCTTGCATGAGAGCGGGATGAGCAGTCGACAGAAACGGTCATATGTGTACAATATGTGCATATGATTGGTCATTTGCCCACATTTCTTCGAATAACATTGAAATAATGCCAGAGACATAGTATATAACCACTCGGAGGTCGAGACTATGCCAGGGGAATCCATGTGTTATGATGCCAGGATCCGCTATTGGGAGGAGGAATGGCTTTCGAGACTCCTCGAGGAAGCCCTGAGGCTAAAGGGCCAGGCCGCCGAACCTGAGGCGCCAACGCCAGAGGCAGAGAAGGGGCTGACCGCCGGCCGCCTGATCGTCTCGAGCGAGTGAGCCATTTCGAACTCCGAGGCGGAAGACGATTGTAGCATGAGCGCGAGTGCGATGCCAGCAACAGCGCTGCAGGGCTGTGAGATTCAGATCATCTTGCCCGTGTCTCTGACGGACATCGGGGCGTCCACCGGCTCGGATATGGTTCTGAAGTAGAGGTAGAATATTGCGGTGGCGACCACGTACAGGAAGCTGCAAACGAAGAACGGCAGGACCCTCGTGTAATCGTCGGCCCACAGATATCCGGAGACGCTCTCCGCGAATGCGAACGGTATCGTCCACGATATGGCGGTCAGCGCGAAGAACGTGGCGCGTATGTTCGCGGGGATGATGTTCATCAGGTACGCGTTGAGGACGGGTATCGGCACCAACATCAGCAAGTTCCTGAGGATGTAGAACACCGCCGCCAGTGCCAGGAACGGCGCGTACGGTATCGCCATCATGACGCCTATCGAGGCGAACTGGCAGACCGTGATCAGCATCACGCTGCCCCTGAACTCGGCGAACTTGGGAACGATGAACCATCCCAGCGCGATGGCAAGGTTGGACAACGCGAATATGATTGCGAGCTCGGTGTCGGATGCGGCCATGCCCTCCTTGAATATGAGCGGAAACCACGGCACTAGTATGCCTGCACCAAGACCTATGAACACGTTCTGAATCGAGTACATTACGAATATCTTCTTGACCCTGGAGTCGAACGAGCGCACAATTCCTCGGAAGGTGATTGCATCGGAGCCATCGTCGCGCTCGTCCTTGGTGAACGCCGTGAGTACTATCGGGGCGACGCCGAGGATCACGCTCGCGCAGATGACGTACCAGTAGGCGGTCGACGCATCGACGTCTATCTGGCCAGGCAGGAACATGCCGGCGAGGGCTGCGATGGTCATACCCATCTGATTCGAGAACGACTGGAGGCCGAACAGGTACTTCACCCTCGACGTGGTCGTCTTTCCGGCGAGGAGCGCCATGAGCGAGGGCGAGATGATCGACGCGCTGAAGTTGGCGATTGACGACGCCAGCACGAAAACCGCGAAGTTCTTCTCTGAGAGGAACAGGGTGAGGCCGATCACGTCTCCCGCGAGGCCGAGCAAAAGGAGCTTCTTCCTGCCGAACCTATCGGCGAGGACCCCGGAGAACAAAAGCGAGACGATTCCGACGATTGCCCCGATGCCGAGTATGAGTCCAATCTCCACGGACCCAAACTCCAGCGCGTCGAGGTACAGGATGAGGATGTACCAGTATGCGGCTGCGACGACGCCCATGAAGAACGACGCGCCGATGAGCCG
>JAOTTD010000061.1 GCA_029864565.1 Thermoplasmata archaeon
CGCGATTTACGGCCTTCTCAGGTACATGTTCCTAGTCCATATCGCCAGCGAGGGTGGCGAACCCGAGATGATATTCAGGGATGTACCGACGCTCATCAACGTGGTATGCTGGACGTCGGTGGCCGTTGCAGTACTCTACCTCGCTCCTGAACCGGGACCGATATTCGGAGGTTGAGTCTTGAGAGTGGACCCGCACGTGCACACGATGCGCTCAGGCCATTCGTCGCTCAAACCCTCGACGATAGCGAAGGTGGCGAGAAGGAGGGGCATCGGGGCGGTTGCCATCACAGACCACGACGACATCCGAAGCGCGGTGGAGCTCTCGAAGGAATTTCCCACGATAGTCGGCGAGGAGATATCGTCAGATCAAGGTGACGTCATCGGTTTGTTCCTCTCGGAGCACGTTCCAAGGGACTCGGCCATGGAAGTCATGGATCGTATCAGGTCTCAAGGTGGCTTGGTTGTCATACCACATCCATTCGATTCGCTCCGCAAGGAGGCGGTTATGTCCGAGGAGATTTGCGCAAAGGCGGACATCATCGAGGTGTTCAATTCGAGAGTCGTGAGAGGCGGGGACAATGACCTGGCGAGGGCCTTCGCGAAGGCGCGCTCCTTGCCGGAGATTGTGGGCAGCGACGCCCACACTTCGCTGGAGGTGGGAAGGGCGTGGGTCGAACTGGACTCGATTGACACTCCTGAAGATTTCATGAGGAGCCTTGATGGCGCCAGCAGAGCTTGCAGAAGAAGTCCGGCAGTTGTTCACTTGCAGACCAAGATGATGAAGGCATTTCGCAGGGTGGTCCATTGAAAGTCATGAACATCCGCAGGATACTGGGGATAATGGCAGTCGCAATGGTGTTCTACTTCGTCATCATTGTCCTGTCCGATATAGATGAAGTCGCTGACGCCTTCCGTTTATTCGACTGGGTCTACCTTATTCCCGTCATGATCCTTATCATGGCGAACTACCTGGTTAGAGCCGAGCGATGGCATTCCTTCCTTCAAGGGATAGACCTTGGGATCCCGAGGGCTCGGAGCTACTGGTTATTCCTCGCAGGACTGTCCATGTCCATCACCCCGGCGAAGGCCGGGGAGGCGCTCAAGGCGCTGCTGCTGCGGATGGAGAGAGGCGCACCATTCGAGCGCGGTATCGCCGTTGTGTTCGCCGAACGGATGACCGATCTGACAGGCGTGCTCTTCCTGGTCGGCATCGGATTCATCGTCTTTCCTTATGGCCTGCTGCCGTTCTCCATCGTGGTCGCAGTAGTCGTGGCGATACTGTTGACATTGTCCGTTCCTCGCACCAGTGAGAGGTTCGTGTCTTTTCTGAAATCCAGGCGACTGTTGAAGAAGCTCGGCACAGTCGTGGAGAGGGCGCTGACGGACGCGAGGAACCTGTTGGCCGGGAGGAACTTGGCTATGGGGACTTCGTTCGGCTTCATCGCATGGGGTGCGGAATGCGTGGCCTTCTACCTGATACTTGTGGCATGCTCATCTGACATCGGATTGATGGAATGCGTCTTCGTCTACTCGTTCGCCTCAGTCGTCGGCGCCGTCAGCATGATGCCGGGTGGGATGGGCACGACGGAGGCCACGATGATCGCCCTCCTGTTGATGCTCTCTGTGGACGCTTCCGCGGCCTCCTTCGCCGTCATACTCGTGCGTGTGTGCACATTGTGGTTTGCGGTGGGCCTCGGCATCATCATGCTCATGGCGTATTCGAAGCGATCGAAGGTCGCGGTCGAAGCATAGATGTAGTGAGTTGGCCTGAATGAATCTCGGTATCATGGTATCACCTGACGACTGCCGGTTCCTCAAGGTGCTAGACTCGGACTTCTCAGAGATGCTTCTGTTCAGCAGGGATCTCGATCGCGGCGTTGCAGATGTAGCCCAGGCCGCGGCCAGCGCCAATCATCCCGTTCAGTATGTCCATGTGCAGGAATTCATGGACTTGAACGGTACAGAGACGATGGTGGACTTGTCCTCCGAAGATGAGGCCATAAGGACCGCCTCTGTGAGGATTGTGAGGATTACGAGGGAAGTGGCCGCCTTGTTGGGAGATGTCCCAGTGGTCATCCATCCGGGCGGTATCCGTCCGTCGGTGAGAGACAAGGCTGAACTCGAGTCGTCACTCGTCCGGTCTCTGACCGACCTGGAACCAAGAAGGCTGCTGCTCGAGAACATGCCTTGGTACTACTGGTACAGGAAGCGGGAGCGCTTCATGTCGAACACTTGCGTGTCGATCGAGGACATGACTCGTTTCGAGGGAATGGTCGAGGGGTTCACGCTGGATACCTGTCATGGCTTCCTTTCGGTTCCCGATGGAGACCCGGGCTATTGCGGGCGATTCATGGACACATTCGGCGATAAGGTCGCGCATATCCACGCGTCTGATGCGAAGGCTCCGGACAAGGAGGGATTGCAGATTGGCGATGGGGATGTGGATCTGTCGTTCTTGCGTGATGTGAATGTGCCTATCCTTGCCGAAGTGTGGAACGGCCATGCCAACGACGGCGAGGGGTTCAGGATCGCCATCGAGAGGCTGCGTTCACTCGAAAAAGAATCGTGACTAACAGAGGTCGATCATCCCTTGTGGTCCGCGCTCAGTTCACTCGAACGCTTCGCTGCTACTTCGACCGCGTCAATCAGGAGCGCTTTGAGTCCGTTCTTCTCGAGCGAGTGCAGCGCGCTTATAGCAGTGCCGCCCGGGGAGGTGACGAGGTCCTTGAGCTTCGCCGGGTGCTCCTTCGTCTCCTGTATGAGCTTGGACGAGCCTATCAGCGTCTGAATCGCTAAGATGTTCGCGGTATGCCTAGACAGCCCCGCCTTCACACCAGCGTCGGAGAGTCCCTCGAGGATCTGGAAGACGTACATCGGTCCCGTGCCGCTCAAGCCAGTGACCGCATCCATGAGGTATTCCTCCACATACACGACGATACCGACGGACTCGAAGATATGCCCAGCCACGGCCATGTCGTTATCCTTCGCGTAGCTGCCGGGACAGATAGCGGTCGCCGCCTCTCTGACGACTGCGGCTATGTTCGGCATTGCCCTGATGACGCGTATCTTGCCTCCCGCTTTCTTCTCCATCTGAGCGGTCGTGATGCCCGCGGCGACGGATATCAGCAGCTTGTTGCTGTTCTTCAGTGCGGGTTTGATCTCGTCGATCACGCGGAGCATGATCTGAGGCTTGATCGATAGTACGATGACATCGGCGAACTTCGCCGCCTCGAGGTTCGAGGATGACACTCTGACGCCCTTCGCGATTCCTTTGAGCTCTTCGTGTTTGTCCTTCAGCGGCTCGGCTATCATTATTCGCTTTGGGTCCGCCCATTTCGTCTGGATTATGCCCTTCGCAAGGGCCACGCCCATGTTGCCGCCGCCGATTATCGCGAACTTCTTGTTGTTCATCTCGCCTTCCTCTGAGCCTGCTCTGAGCCAAAATGAGCCGGATATTTAACATCGACCGTACAAATGTGAGCATCGGCCCGCTCGGACTCGCTATTTCTCGCTCATCCCAGATGCGCTTTGGGAGTCGTCACTCGACTGTACTGACGACGAGCCACAGGTGCACTTCACGATAGGAGTCCTGAGTCATCTCCTGCCCGTCGATGTATAGCAGGAACTGGAGCTTCCAATCCCCCTCTGCGGAGACGTTGAAGTCGAAGGTCTGATTGTAGTAGTCGAGGTGGTCCAGAGTGAAGTCCTGCGCGATGCCTGAGTACGGGGTCAGATTCTGCGTCTCCGTCCAGTCTATCGTGTTCTGTTCCACTGTGAAGTTGTAGTCGGTCACGTTCGTCAGCACAAGGACTATAGTGTAATTCACG
>JAOTTD010000062.1 GCA_029864565.1 Thermoplasmata archaeon
TCCAATTCAAGCTACAGCGCAGCCGCTTATAGTCTTTGGCTTCGTACCGAGCATTCATCGCAGATATACGCTGGCAAGGGTTCCCCGGAACATGGGCAATCTCAGACCCAGGCAGCGAGGCGTACTGATATGTGTTTGTGCTCCGATTCAGTAGCACGCCCTCACAGGTTCTATTGAGGCACGATTACTCGTCAAGCACTAGAATAGCCTCTCCCTGTTGATTTCATCTTCTCACGATGAGATGGCTGTGAACCCGGATGCATAGCTGATTATAGAGAGGAAATTCCTGATGAGAGGGCGCGTCAGCGTAATTTCTCAACGAGGGAGAGAAGTGCCGTCGCGAATTCTCTGGGCTGGTCAACATAGCCGACGTGCCCGCTCGGAAGCATGTGTAAATCGGTCTTCAGTTGTGTCGCGAGCCATTTGGATGCGCAAAACAAGTGCATAGCTGTCTCTTCACCCGCCGCTACCATGATGGGGACCTTGGATTCCCCAAGAGCTTCTGTGTTGGGCTTATAGGAGATGATCACCGGCATCTCGACAGAGAAGATGACGTCCGCGTTGTCGAAAGCGCGTCGCATCATGCTCGGGTCCAGACCTTTGATAGCTCCGTCCTCTTTCATCTCTGTGAACTCTCTCAGTGCGTTGAGGGGGCCTCCCTTCGCTACCTTGGCTTTCCAGAAGTCTGCGAGGTCATGAGCCTGATAAAGAAGCGGCATGAGCGGCGGCTCGTGCGCGACCGCTCCCCGGACTGATCGCGGGTGGCGAACGATGAGTTCGAGCAAGATCATCGCTCCGAAACTGTTGCCGAAGACGATGGCTGGACCTAGGCGCAAAGTGGACAGCAACCCCGCCGCATCATCCGCCTGCTCCGCAATCGAAGTCGACGTCCAGCCATCTGGACGCGGGCTTCGCGAGTTCGCGCGGCGATCATACGTAACGACCGTGAACTGCTCGGCGAGGAGCTCAGCGAGCGGCTCGAACCATCCTGCGTCGCCTGTAAGGCCCATGATCAGCAGGAGGGGCGGTCCGGAACCTCGTATCTCGTAGTAGATTTGCGCCCCGTTGACCTCGGCGAGACCATGCTTCATCGTCGTCATATCTCCAGCTGATTCGCTTCCGCTCACTTAATGCATTCTCCAGTGTGTTGAGCCGACTTTGAAACGGAACGCCTGGCTGATTCTCAATCAGAGGGTTTTTGTACCGGGATATAAGCCTTTTCATTGCCTTTCCTCGTGGAATCGGAGGCTCAGGTCGTGCGACCTGCAAACCCGGACGACTGGGTCGATTCTATCATGAGGAATTGGCACCGAGCTTCACTGCTTCTCAGACGCTCTTCTCGCTCGTGGACATCTCTCCAACTCTTGGTGATTTCTGAGCATACTGACTCAGGAATGAATTAATATGCAAAAACGCCGTTATCTTCATTCCTCGAGGGTGGTTCGAGGGGAGGAGGAACAAACATGAAGAGAGTATTAGTGGGAATCTTCGTCGCCGGGCTGATGGCGACCATAACTGTCTCACCTTGTCTTGCCTGTGAACCCATTACCTTGATGAGTGAAGATGAAAGGTACAGATACCAATGGCAAGTGGGGGAACAGCCACTCAATTCCCCCGAGATTACATGGACGGTCCACGACATGTTCGGCGAACCTCCGGGTCCGTGGTGGGATGTGAGACTCGATACCGTGTGGGATACCGAACGTCTGCTGACATCGGACCCTGGCAGCGTTGCGTACTTGTCCAACTCCGAAGGACCCGTCGATCCAAACGGGTTCTCCGACAAGGGGATAATATACGCCCCGTACCGCTGGAACGTGGAAGGCGTTAATCTGCCGAACGCAGATGTTCATAATCCCGTGTTCATGCCCGTAATGGGAACAGGGGCTATTGCCGGTGCTGAGGCGACTATCGAGACTTATTGTCAGTACGCTCACCAAGCGTTTTGGACTGATTATGTTATACCCACATGGAGCTCCAACCCTGATTGGAACCCTGACTTTGATCCGTATCTTACAGGCCCGTACAACGACGGATGGGTCACGGTGACACTCATAAACGTCACTATGAACCGAGAAGCTGCAGAGGAATGGCTGGGTATGGGCCAGTTGGAGACTCCGTCGGATTGGTGGACTGCGAACTGCGATACGTATAGGTCCGCCTGGAGCGCTTGGATGAACTGGCAGGGTAACGACGTCTACGATATCTGGTGTGGTTACGATTGGTATCTTGATGAGGTAGTAACAATGATGGATCTCGAGGAAAATAGCCACTTCGTCACGCTCAAGATCTTCTTCACCAGCTGGGGCTACGAGGCGCTAATGACGAGATGGCTGCTCGCCAGTCAACTCTCTGTGCACCAGCCGTACATGGAGGATATTACGATGGTCGTAGACTGCCGTGAGGACGACTGCGACTTCTACCTTGACGCTGTCGCGCAGTGGAGTCTTCACTGCGTCAAGGCGAATGAGACCAGTCCCGGCGACAACGCAATGTGCGCATGGGTGTGGGAGCCGATTGGGCTGGATTACATGCCCTCTGTCAGCTCCCATCCATCGGACTATGATCCCTATGTAGGCTTCACATATCAGAGCTGGAACTGCGGAGACCCGTCATATTCCGGGGAGATTCCATACGAGGTCGCCCCTTGGGCGTTCAATCTGCCAGTCTATGGGAGGCTTGTGGTCGAGTTTCCGCAGGGCACAGACGTGGTCGGATATTACGGTGAACCCCTTCCGTCATATGCCATGGTCTCACTGTGGAATGGGGATTCAAGTGCGTATGACGCCATTCGGTACATCGGCGAGATGGACCTGGGGTACTGCATGCTCGGCGACGCCGTGTGGGACTACGACGAGATCAGCAAGGTTCTGACGGTCAACGGTCCTTATGACTTTGAAAACCCTCGAGACGGTGACCTGCTGTACCACGGCGCTCCATGGATCGAGTTCAACGTTGTCCCTCCTTCCCTCTAGGCAGCAGGTCAGGAGAACGTCGACAACATGGACCGGCACCCGTTGGGCGGACCCGTATGGGTTTCTTGGCCTTGAGCCGACTTTAAAGCGAGACGTCTGGCTATTTTTCAATCGGGCTTGTTTAGGTCCGAGCTAAACTCCTTCTCAGCGTCTTCTTCGCCTTCCAACCCTATGGCCTCATCCCACGGGCGATGTGAGCTTCAGTTTCATCCCTAAGACGATAGGTTCCGAGCCCATCTTCTATGAAATCATTGAGAGAACCATGTATGAGGCTGCAGTAACGAATTCTGCCTCCCTCGATTCGAGGAACACCTCTTACTCGCTTTTCGATGTCATCCCATTTCTCGCGATTGTGCCCGCCCTCATCTCTCTCATATTATTTGGATGATTCTCGGTGTCGTCTTCCTGGGTATCATCTTGATATCGGTAGGATGGGCCAGGCTAAGGGAGAATCCGGTTCGAGAAAACCAGGTGAAATCGAAGGCTATAATAGCGATGTAAGGGATTCCAAGGGCTCAGAGAAGGGGTAGGCATGCAGGAAGGTCAGGGCAATCCGCCAAAAAGGAAGGGATTGGAGAGCACGACAGTCGCGATCATTGTGATCGCCGTAGTTGCTGTGGTACTCGTTGGCTCTGTAGGGACATATCTGTTATTCCGCCAAGTCCTGGATGAAATCGATGACAATGGACACTACGAATACACGGAATCGGTTGAATACGAGTATCCAGCGGACTCATACACCGCGTTGGACGTATCGAACGTCA
>JAOTTD010000063.1 GCA_029864565.1 Thermoplasmata archaeon
ACGCGTTCAGACATGGGTCATCGCTCCAGTTACTCATCACTGGTCAGCAAACCCAACGGAAATCATTCCCATAACTGGAGCCCGTTAGGATACCAGACTACCCCATACCCCCGGTTGTGCACCTTCGCAAGGAAGCCTCTACTTCTTTCGGAGCTTCTGAGCTCTCTTGCGCCTTCTCATCTTCTTCTTGCGCCACTTCCAGCGCTGCTTTCCACGCTTTTTCCACGCTCGAGAACTTCTTTTCATGAGTCAGACTCCCTTTGCGACTATTTGGGCGTACATCGCTTCCTTTTTATATGCCTTTTGATGGGGCGCAGCGGGCCGGTCGGGAATTTCGGACGCCACGGCGCCTTTCGAACCCGAGACCACTGGCTGTCCTCGGTTCAACGAGTGAACCATAGAAGGCCAGTGCTATATCCGGACTAAGCCACCGGCCCACCTGGCCGGATGACAGATAAGTCCCCCTCGTATAAAACCTTGGTTCGACATGCTATTTGGGCGAGAGCGCCGCCCGAGACCGCATACCCGTCATGCGAACGCTTTAAGGACATTATTCTTCATACCTTCCTCCGTTCAAGATGGAAGAGATCGAGATTGTCGAACTCAAGAAGATGGATCTCAGGAATGCGGTCATCATAGACGGCTTTCCTAGCGTCGGGCTCGTCAGTTCCATAGTCGCGAGCTACCTCATAGCGCTTCTCAAGATGGAGTACATCGCCGTAATGGACTCGAACCTGTTCCCGACGGTGTCGCTCATACGCGACTCTGAGCCGCTCGGTCCAGCGAGGGTGTACGCGAGACCCAATCTCAAGCCTGGCGAACAGCAGGTAGTCGTCTTCTCCACAGAGCTGCAGCCGTCCGCGGCCCTGTTGAGGCCTCTCGGCAGGGCGATAATCGATTTCGCGGAACAGCAGAAATGCAGCTTGATCATATCCGCGGGCGGATTGATAGTGGAGGGGGATGAGGCCGATGATGAGGTCCCCGAGGTGCGCGAGGTCTCGGTCTACGGCATCGCCAGCACAGATAGTGCCGAGAAGATGCTGAAGACGGCCGATTACGAACCCTTCACCGAAGGAGTCATATCCGGCACAGCCGGCGTTCTGCTCAACGAGGGCCGCAGGCGCGGTGTGGATGTGATAACCTTGCTTGCTGAGGCAAGGCCAGATATGGCCGATGCGAGGGCCGCTGCATTGATACTCACCGCCATCGACCAGATGATAATGCACCTGAGCCTGAACGTGGAACCTCTGTGCAAGGAGGCAGAGAGGCTCGAGGCCCAGCTGAAGGTCCTGCACAAGGACGCGGAGAAGAAGAGCCGCGATTCCTCCACTGCGGTTGCGGGATATTACTGATCGATGTGCCAACCATCGTGTGAGGAACATTATTATAGCCGTCGCCGATTGTAACACCGTCGGACAGTGTACATTAGAAATCCGTGGATCCGACAGGCTGGGAGAGGAGGCGAGCCACTGGGCAGGTGTTCCGATTGATAGACCTATTCTTCACCGGGATACTCGTCTCAATCATCCTGATATGGGTGCTGGGCATACGTTGCAACTACTTCGGACGCTTGGCTACACTTTTCAAGCGGCACATTCTCGTCGTCTCGGCAGCCTCCTGGATTGGGTTCGTCCTCTTCGCGGTCATCTTCATCGTCAATTTCGATTATTTCGATAGAATCCATGACATAGACGAGGCCGTGCAGGCAGCTGTCGACAGCTATCCAATGGGTATAAACCCATACGAAGAATTCGTTGTTCCGCGATTCCAGGGCAAGTACGCGCCCAATGTGCTATGGACGCTGGGTCCCTACAACTATCTCCCCCTAGATTTGTTCGTTTACGTTGGATTCAATGAGGCCCTTGGCTGGATCGGTTCACCAGTATGGTTCGTGCTGACGAACCTGGTCCTGTCTGGAATCGCTTTCGTGATCCTCAGAGGCATGTTGAAGGTCGATTGGGTCGTCTATGCGCCGATAGCCGGGGTAGTCATGTTGTTCTACTCGTTTGACAACGCCTCACTCACGCTCCTGTTGATGGTCCTGTCTATGTTCGTGTACGGACGAGTCCAGTGGCATCCAGGAGCACTAGCTATTCTCATCATGGCACTTGCCACTATGACCAAGATCTTCGCAGGAATCCCGCTTGTGGTGCTGATACTTTTCGAGCTACAGCTTGGATTGAAAATGCGAGACTGGAGGCGGCTGGGCGACGTGGTCGTCGCGACGGCTTGTGGCGCCGGGATAGCGCTTCTCCTGATGCTGCCTTTTGGCATATCCACGGTGCTCGACGCGGCAGTCTTCTTCCATGCCAGCGAGACGTTGCGCGAGGGCACATCGGTCGGTGGCACGGTTCTCAGCGAGATATTGCACGAGAGTGAGTACTACTCCATGGTCAGCGCGGCGATGGTCTTCGCCGTATTGGTCATAAGCATGCGCCTTAGAAGCCTCAACGACCGAGTTCTGCTTACGATGACAGCGTTTCTAATGGTCGCAGTGAAGAGCAGCCTTGCACCTCTGATCGTGGCCGGACTGTTCCTCATGCTACGGCTCAAGGAATCCGCTGACGCAAAGACGCTTGAGCGAATCAGGCTCGAGATCAGATCAGTGGAGTCTGATCTCGCCAATCTGCATCGGGACGACGACACTGTCGCGCCCGCGCGCTAGCGTTTCTTAGTCCGGTGCGCGCGCATGGCTTAAGAGCTCCTATTTCCGTGTGTTGCTAAACAAATATCTATTGATTCAACCATCCACGAAAGGACATCGCATAAGTTGCACAGGTTTCGAGGGGTTCGTATGTCGGCAAAATATGCTTCAATCAAGACATCAGATGTTCCAGGTCCCAAATCCGCGGAACTGGGAAAGATGAGAGAACGGCTGATTGCGAAGGGCGTTGGAATCGTCGCGCCAGTCTACATCGAGAAGGCGGAGGGATCGCTCCTTTCGGATATCGACGGCAATGTCTTTATCGACATGGGCAGTGGCATAGGCGTCACCAACATCGGCCATCGCCCCGCTGCGGTCGAGGCGGCCATAAAGACCCAGGCGGAGAAGTTCATACATACTTGCTTCCAGGTGACCCCTTATGAGAGCTACCTTCGCGTGGCGGAGAAGATTGCTGAGGTCGCTCCCGGGTCCGGCCTGACTAAGTCAGTTCTGTTCAACGCGGGCGCGGAGGCGGTCGAGAACTCGGTCAAGATATCGAGACACTACAACAAGAAGGCAGCCGCCTTCTCGTTCAACCACGGTTTCCATGGGAGGACAATGATGGCTCTCGCGTTGACGGCCAAAGAGATGCCTTACAAAGCCGGCTATGGTCCGCTCCCGGAGACATACAAGGTCGAGTTCGCGTACTGTTACCGATGCCCGTTCAAAATGATTTATCCATCCTGCGGAGTCGCCTGTGCAGACAAGATAGACGAGACTTGGTCATCGCCGCAGTTCGAGGGAAAGGTCTCGTCGCTGATAGGCGAACCGATAGCTGGGGAGGGTGGCTTCATCGTCCCTCCCAAGGAGTTCTATCCCAAAGTCTCAAAGATATGCAAGAAGCACGGCGTCGTCTACATAGACGACGAGATACAGACTGGCGCCGGGAGGACGGGCAAGATGTGGTGCGTGGAGCACTGGCCAGGCACAGAGCCAGACATACTCGTGAGCGGCAAGGGCATAGGCGGT
>JAOTTD010000042.1 GCA_029864565.1 Thermoplasmata archaeon
GGTTCGGTCCTTCGGATCAGGCGTTGGCACGACCGATATGAGCGCCTTTGTGTAAGGGTGCTGCGGGCTCTTGATGACCTTCTCCGTCGGGCCAAGCTCGACAATCTTGCCCAGGTACATTATCCCGATTCTGTCGCTGAACACGTATGCCACACCGAGATCGTGCGTGATGAAAAGGAATGAAAGTCCTTTCTTCTCCCTTAGGTCAAGCATAAGCTTCAGTATCTCCGACCTTATGGAAACGTCCAACATCGATACGGGCTCGTCCGCAACCAGGAAGTCAGGGTCCAGCACGAGAGCGCCTGCGACGCCGACCCTCTGCCGTTGTCCTCCGGACACTTCGTGTGGATACCTCCACATGAAGTTCTTTGGGGGTCTCAGGCCAGAATCTTCGAGGGCTTTTGTCACTCTCGCTTCACGGTCCGCCTCGTTGACACCTATTCCGTTGACCACCAAAGGCTCGGCGATGATGTCGTATATCGACTGCTTCGGGTTGAGCGACTCATACGGGTCTTGGAAGATGATCTGTAGCTTCTGTCTCATGGCCTTCATGTTGTGTTTGCTAAGGGTTCGGACGTTGATGGCCCCGGCTTCCAGCACCTCATTCTTCCTGTCACTCGGCACCTTGCTCATCATCACCCAGTTCGACTTCACCTTCTTCACGAAGGGTTGTAGCGTCTTCCTGTCAGCGTCATTCTTGACGCCAGCCATGTTCAGGTCGTCGCCATGCGGTTCGGTCTTTGCGCGTTTCAGTATCACCGCGAGCGCTTTCTCGCCCATCACATCCTTCGCTCTCTTGATGTCGACGATCTCCTTCTTCACGAAGGGCTGAAGTGCCTTCTTGTCCGCGGCATTCTTGATGCCTGATATGTCCAGGTCATCCCCGTCTGGCTCGATCTTTGCGCGTTTCAGTATCTCTGTGAGCTTATCCTGGCCAACCGCAACCTTCGCTTTCCTGACGTCGGCTATCATCTTCTTTACGAAGGGTCGTAGCGTCTTCCTGTCAGCGTCATTCTTGACGCCAGCCAAGTCCAGGTCATTCCCTTCCGGTTTGATGTTTGCGCGTTTCAGTATCACCGCGAGCGCCTTCTCGCCCATCACATCCTTCGCTCTCTTGATGTCGGCGATATCATCGATCTGTACGAATTCAGCCCACTTTTCTGGGTCCGCAACGTACACCCTGGCTGCGGCCCTCTTCCGCTTGGTGGTGGTCGATTCGACCATCTCCTTCAGGAGTTCGTCCTTGCCCGGTCCGTAGTATGCGACATCTCCGTACGTCGGCTCGACGAGTCTCAGTATCGCCTTTCCCGTTGTGGTCTTGCCGCAGCCCGACTCGCCAACGAGACAGAATATCTCCCTTTGCTTGATGCTGAATGTGACTCCGTCGACGGCCTTGACGAACTTCTGCTCCTCTGACAGAAGACTCTCGACGAACCCCCGCCTAACGGGGAACCATACCTCAAGATCCTTCACCGATACGATATCATTAGCCATCTCCAATCACACCCCCTTGACGAAGTGACACGCAGCGAAGTGGTTCGGGCGCACTCCGATCAGCGGTGGCTCTTCTTTGCTGCAGATCTCCTTGGCCATGTAACATCGGTCCGCGAACCTGCATCCTTCCGGAGCCTCTATGAGGTTCGGAGGGTTCCCGGAGATTGATGCGGGCATGGTCTTATCTCCCTTGATGTTCGGGAAGGCTCCAATCAGCCCTTTTGTATACGGGTGTTGCGGGTTCCTGAAGACCTCTACCGAATCCGCCCTCTCGACGATCTTGCCAGCATACATGATGCATAACGTCTCGCAGGTCTCCGCAAGGACCGATAGGTCGTGGGAAATTATGATCATCGCGAGCTCCAGTTCCTGCTGGAGACTCTTCATGAGCTGCAGTATCTGAGCTTGAATCATAACGTCGAGGGCGGTCGTGGGCTCATCTGCTATGACGAGCCTTGGCTTGCACGCAAGAGCCATGGCGATCATGACTCTCTGTCTCATGCCGCCGCTGAACTCATGGGGATAATCTCTGATCCTGTTCGGACTGATACCGACGAGCTCGAAGAGTTCCTTGACCCTCTTCATTGCGACTTCGTCATCGACGTCCTCGTGGAGCAGTATGGGTTCGGCAATCTGGTCACCAACGCGCTTCACGGGATTCAGTGCGTTCATTGCTCCCTGGAACACGATGGAAATATCGCGCCACCGGATCGCCCTGAGCTTCTCGCCTGTGACCCTCGCCATGTCCTGGCCCATGAAGTTGATCTTGCCTCCAGCTATGTAGCCATTCGCGGGCAGAAGCTTCATTATGGAGAGGGCGGCAGTCGTCTTGCCGCAGCCAGATTCTCCAGCCAATCCCATGGCGTGCCCCTTCTCAACCGTAAAGTCGACGCCATCCACTGCTTTCAACGTGCCTTCCTGAGTCTTGAAATAAGTCCTGAGCCCTTTGACCTCCAATAAGGCCATGGTTCAATTCCCCCTCAACAACTACCGTTGTCGTTTCGGTCAATCCCTGAAGCGAGACGAGGCATAAGAACCTATGCCTGTCCCTTTTCTGGACATGCCTGGAATCGAAGACCGCTATAAAAGTGTATCCAAGCGACTCCACTGTATGTCGTGATACGGAAATGAGCCAGGGTGGCAGTCCTGGTCTGCAGACAACACTCCTAGCCAGGCCATCCCCGCAGTCACAAGTCATCCGCTAAATTCGCTGCGGGCCAATTCATCTGACCAATTTGACTTACCTATAGCGAATTTCGACCACATCGAGATCATTGGCGACGATGGAATCCGGGAAGATGCGCCTAGCCTCGGCCTCCAGGGCTTTGCAGTCGTCGTACCTTGGGCTTATGTGAACGAGGTAGAGCCTCTTGACGTTGGCCGCTTTTGCCAATTCAGCCGCCTCCGCGGCCGTCGAATGACCGAATTCGGCTGCCAACTCTGAATGGCTCGAGTCGAGGGTCGAATCGTGTACGAGGGCGTCTGCGCCAGTCGCGAGCTTGGCGACCGCCTCGCACGGCCTCGTGTCTCCGCTATACACCATTCTCAGGCCCGGCCGTTCTTTCCCCATCACATCTCCCGGGACCACGACCTTGCCATCCACAGTGACCGAGGAGCCCTCTTGGAGGGCTCTGTACATCGGTCCTTCGGGCACTCCGAGGCTCTTGGCTCGCTCGAGATTGAACCTCCCAGGACGTGACTTCTCCTGTATCGCGTACGCGAGAGAAGGTATCGTGTGTGACGACCTGACCGTCTCGACAGCGAACGCGTCGAAATCGACTGAAGCTCCTGAGCCAATGTCCTTGGCATCAACATCGAATTGACTCTTGAAGTAGCCCAAATCGAGCATCGCCGTCACAGTGTCCTTGGTTCCTCGAGGACCGAAGACCAGCAGCCTCTCGGTCCGGCCGTTCAGGCTCATGCTTTGGATCAGCCCTGCCAGTCCGAGGAAGTGGTCCGCATGAAGGTGCGATATGAATATCGCCCTTATGCGCATGAACGACACGGGGGAGTGCATCAACTGTCTTTGGGTCCCCTCTCCACAGTCAAACATGACGACGTCAGGTCCGACCTGTACCGCGAGCGAAGAGACATTTCTGATTTTGGATGGATAAGTCCCACCCGTCCCAAGGAATACGATCTTCATCTTCTCAACCTTGTAAGTCTCTTCAGACGATAAATCTCACCCGACGCAACCAACTCATACAAGAAGACCGCCAAAGCTAAAATAGCCATCCCGGAAGCTACGAGCATTGCGCCTCGGAAACCGATTATGGCCGCGGTGAATCCGCCAATCAACGGTCCTATGATACCTGATAGGCTCATGGACCCTGCGAGAAGCCCTGTCGCGGTGGCCTTCTCGTCGCTCTTCTCCATCACATACCTCAAGCTGCCAACGTACAGGCATGCCCACGAACTAGCTAGCAGCACTTGAGCGGGTATGATCTCCCAGTAATGAGTCGTCATTGCGAACAGCGCGAACGTGACCGCCGAGGCTCCAATGCCGAAGGCGACGAGCAAGGAAGGGTTGAACCGGTCGATGTAGTTCATTATGAAGAACTGGCTGAAAGCGTTGACCGCGTACACCGCTCCTATCATGACCCCTTCCGCCCCGATGCTCATTAGGAACAATGGATAGGTTACCCAGATCATGTTCGCCCCTGTATGTCGTATCAGCATGGAGGCGTATACCGCGACGTTCTTTCGTATGAGGGCTACCGGGAATCTCGGCACGTGGATTCTTCTCTCTCGCGGGAAGGGAAGCGTGAGCGCAACGCCGAATGAGGCGAACAGTATGATGGCACAATACAAGAAGGCCCAGTCATACAATGTGCCGAACATTCCTATGCCGAGGCTCCCCAATCCCCAACCCGCTGCGCCCCACGAGCTGAACTTGCCCATTTTGTTGTTCGTCTCATAGGCATAGGCGAGCAACGCCGCTGGGAACATGCCAGCGGCGAATCCCAGCAAGACCCGAACAAGAACGAACAACAACACGGAATCGAGCCAGAGCGTCGCGATGTGGAGCAGCGTCACCACGCCGCTCAGACTCAGCCCCAGCAGCATAATCACGCGCCTGCCGTAGATGTCAGCTGCTCGGCCGCACGCGTAGCTAGAGAAAAAGCTCGCAGCGGCGAATACCCCTACGACGATGCCGATGAAGCCCTTCGATGCCCCGAAGTCTTCAGCAAGAATGATGGGGACGAGAATTATCGGGCCGAACGTGCCCGCGCTCGACAGCAGCTGGATGACCTGCGGCCGCATGGTCACGAATCATGCGCTCGTATATGCTACTTTTGCCAGCGACCGTTTCCGGAGTCGGATAGGGTCACCAATCTAGACGCTCCAAGGTCCTGTCCTTCTTAGTCTTCTTCTTGAACTCCCGGTAGTGGTCCTTGCACAAATGCGCGCTCTTAGCAGGGTCGGATGACAGGGACATTCCCGCCTTATCGACCTTCTTTCCACTGACCGACCTGCTCGCCTCCTTGTTGCAGTCGGTGGCATCACAGGTCCGCTTCTTTTCAGAGGCATGTCTCGAGGAAGCCATACGCATCAAGTAAGATGGTTCCGGGATTAAAACCGTTTGCCCGCGTCTCGTTCCCACCAGACCAAAAGTCATAATATTGGCTCAGTCCTTCTCGCCAATGATGCCAAAGGTAGCCCCATCAATACTCGCCGCTGACTTCGCGAAGCTCGGAGAGGAGGTACGCAGGGTCAGCGAGGCAGGAGCGGATTACATACACATCGATGTCATGGACGGCTTCTTCGTCCCGAACATCACCATAGGACCCCCGGTGGTCAGGAGCCTAAGGGAATACTCGAAGCTACCGTTCATCGCGCACCTGATGATCTCCCACCCTGAGAGACATATCGCCGCATTCGCTGAGAGCGGGTCAGATATCATCGAGATCCACATCGAGGCAGAGCAAGAAGACCTCCGCGGAACGCTGAGGACTATACGCGACTCTGGATGCAGGGTCGGTCTGGCAGTGAACCCGCCGACACCGGTGGAGCAAGCGTTCGAGTATCTGGACCAGGTGGATCTCGTATTGATCATGTCCGTGAACCCAGGCTTCGGCGGGCAGTCCTTCATGCCTGAGGTGCTACCGAAGATAGCAGTCGTCAAGGAGGAGCTGACAAGGCGCGGGCTGGAGGTTCCTGTTGAGATCGATGGGGGAATAAATGGGGACACGGCCTGTGCCGCCTCGAAGGCGGGAGCGGACATATTGGCAGCGGGCACTTATGTGTTCAAGTCCGAGAACGCAAGAGAGGCGATAAGGACCCTCAGGAACTCGGGAGCCGAGTCAAAGCATTAATATCAGTGTTTGTGTTCAAGGGCTGGATACCATGGCTTTCAGGATAGGCGAACACCCGCTCGTCTTCTTCGTGACGTTCGTCCTACCTGCTCTACTCTTTGTGCTGGGCATCGTTTACCATGCCAACGCGTTCCTATTCATCCTGTGTGGGTCGTGGACGGGCATCGCATTCATGATCCTATACCTCCCAGTCGAGGCGGAATCAGAGCAGTAGCACCCCGACATCCACTGCACGTCCGAATGAAATATCTAATTGTCATGCCTCTAGCCCAAGCACCATGGGTGTGGATATATCTGCCCTCGTCCACGGGGCACCATTGCGCCTCGCGGACCTCAACGGCAAGGCTGTCGCAATCGACGCGTTCAACACACTGTACCAGTTCCTGACAACGATTCGCCAACCGGACGGGACGCCACTGAAGGACCGGAACGGAAGGGTCACCTCGCACCTTTCCGGAATGTTCCACAGGAGCGGGGCGTTGCTCGAGCTCGGTGTCAGACCGGCGTTCGTCTTCGATGGCAAGCCGCCAAAACTGAAGGAACGGACCCTGGAAATTCGTAGGAAGGCGAGAGAGACTGCTGAGCGCGAATGGAAGGCTGCGGTGGAGGCGGGAGACCTTAAGAAGGCGCTGACCAAGGCGTCTCAGTCGACTCGCCTGGACGACGACATGATATCGGAGACGAAATCGCTTCTGGATTCAATGGGCATACCGTGGTTGGTGGCACCGAGCGAGGGTGAAGCGCAGATAGGCCTCATGGCGATGAAAGGGGATGTTTGGGCGGGCGCATCACAGGACTTCGACAGCCTGCTATTCGGCACGCCCACGCTGGTGAGGAACCTGACCCTTTCCAGGAAGAGGAAGACTGGGAGCGGCAGAACGGTCGATGTGGAACCTGAACTCGTCGAGCTTCGCAGGGTCCTTGATGGACTCCAGCTGACGAGGCAGCAGCTTGTGGACATGAGCATCCTAATCGGGACTGACTTCAACAAAGGGGTGCACGGTATCGGCCCGAAGCGCGCATTGAAGATCATAAGGGAGCTGGGATCCCTCGAGGAAGTGGCTGTTGCGAAAAGGGCGGATGTGCCAGAGGATTTCTCCGAGGTCAGGAAGGTTTTCCTCGAGCCCGATGTCACCGAGCAGTACTCTCTAAAGTGGTCTGAAGCTGACGATGAGGGCGTAAGAAGGATCCTCTGCGACAGGCACGGCTTCTCGGTTGACAGGGTGGATTCAGTGTTGTCCAGAGTGCACAGGACAACGTCCTCCAAATCGCAGAGTTGCCTGGACTCATGGGGCTAATCCGAGGCCGCAAGTGCCTCACCCAGAACTTCGCAGCGATGATTATCTGCGCACTATCTTTAAAATACCTGCCATCAATATGGTCTATGGAAGATGGATTATGCGCCAAGTGGACGAGAACTACTCCCCCGTCCAGTTAGAGAAGGACATCCGGATGATGTGGGAGCGCACTCGGACGTATGAGAAGGTCAAGAAGGCCTCCGAGTCAGGGAAAGCGTACTACATATTGGACGGTCCGCCATACACCACTGGTTCGATCCATATCGGGACCGCTTGGAACAAGGTGCTCAAGGACTGCATACTGCGCTTCAGAAGGATGCAGGGCCTGAACGTACGTGACCAACCAGGCTACGATATGCACGGCCTCCCGATCGAGGTCAAGGTCGAGCAATCGATGAATATCAAGAGCAAGAAGGAGATCGAAGAACAGGGAATGGAACGGTTCGTCGAGACCTGTCGCGATTTCGCTCTCAGGTTCAAGGAGAAGATGACGGAGGAGTTCAAGCTTCTCGGAGTCTGGATGGACTGGGACAAGCCATACCTGACTGTCGATCCGTCGTACATCGCGTCTGTGTGGTGGACGATAAAACAGGCCTACGACAAGGGGCTGCTCACCATCGACCTTCGAGTGCTCCCTTGGTGCCCTCGATGCGAGACTGCGCTCGCCGAGGCCGAGATCGAGTACTGGGACGAAACAGACCCTTCGATCTACGTCAAGTTTCCGCTGGTCGAATCTCCGGGAGAGTACCTGCTCATCTGGACCACCACCCCTTGGACGATACCAGGCAATCTTGCCGCAGCGGTTCATCCCGACTTCACTTATGCGCGAATAAAGGTGCGCAGAGGGACAACAGAGGAATTGCTTGTCGTGGTGGAGGACAAGGTCGACGAGCTCGTCGAACTCGCCAAGATAGAGGACGCCGAGATACTCCAGACCTTGAAGGGGGCGGAACTCGTTGGACTTCATTACACTCACCCATTCAAGGACATGGTACCCTATCAGCAGCAGGTCACCAATGAATGGGCTCACGCTATCCTGCCCTCGAAGACGGTCACGAACGAAAGCACCGGAGTAGTACACATAGCCCCGGGCCATGGCCCAGAAGACTTCGAGATAGGCGCGGAGTACGACCTGGAGCCGTTCTGCCCTGTCGATGAGAGCGGGAGATACACCGATGAGGTCGGTGAGGAACTTGCCGGGAAGAACGTCAGGGATGCCAACGATTCTGTCATGGTTCAACTCGTGGAGAAGGGAGCCTTGTTCCATGAGGGAACTGTCACCCATAGATACGGCCATTGCTGGCGATGCAAGAAGCCGATAATCTACAGAGTCACTGACCAATGGTTCCTCAAGGTCACGGACTTCAAGGACGAGCTGGTAGAGGCGAATGCCAAAGTCGCGTGGTATCCGGACTGGGCAGGGGCAAACCGTCAGAACGACTGGATTTCAAACGCTCGTGACTGGTGCATCAGCAGGCAGCGATTCTGGGGCACGCCGATACCCATCTGGAGGTGCAGCTGCGGCAACACTCGCGTCGTGTCTTCGCTCGATGAGCTGAGGGAGGCGGAGGGCTATGTCGAAGGCATGGATGTTCATCGTCCTTGGATCGACAGACTCACCTTCAAATGCGACAAGTGCGGCCAGGTGATGAACCGTGTGCCGGACGTGTTGGATGTTTGGCTCGATGCTGGAGTGTGCTCCTGGGCGTCTTTGGGCTATCCCGCCGAGAAGGCGGAGTTCGAGAAGTGGTGGCCGAGCGAGTGGATCACGGAAGCTCACGACCAGACACGTGGGTGGTTCTACTCACAACTCGTGACTGGAGTGCTCGCGTTCGGCCGTTCCCCGTACAACTCCGTGCTGATGCATGGCTGGGCGTTCAATCCCGAAGGCGAGGCTATGTCCAAGAGCGAAGGGACCGCCATCGGCCCTGTCAACGTGGTCAACACCCTAGGCGCGGACTCCTTGAGGTTCTACCTTATGAAGGCCAACGCCCCGTGGGAGGACGTATTATTTCAGGAGGAAGGAGTCAAAGCTGCGAACCGCACCCTCAACATCCTCTGGAATGTGTACAAGTTCTCAGCACTGTACATGTCGATCGATAGATTCGACCCCTCCAGCAGGAAGTTGGACCAGCTTAGGGACTCCATGAAAGCAGAGGACCTGTGGATGGTTTCGAGGCTTGAGGCGTTGAAACGAGACGCTACGAGTTCTATGGAATCGTACGAGGTTCACAAGACCGCAAGGGCAATCGAGGATTTCGTCCTCGAGGATCTCTCCAGATGGTACGTGAAGCTCGTGAGGGACCGCCTGTGGAAGGAAGGCGAGGATATCGATAAGATAGTGGCATTCAAGATACTCCACGAGGCGCTGTCGACCTGCTCTGTGCTCCTGGCACCTATGACCCCACATATCTCCGAGGCCATACATACGAACCTCGACAGGAGCGAGGAGAGCGTGCACATGGTCCGATGGCCATCATTCAACCCTGACTGGATAGACGCGGGATTGGAGCAGGGAATGGACCTCGTCAGGGAGATATCCGAGATAGTTGCTAGGATTCGCCAGGATTCGAACGTGAACCTTAGATGGCCGGTTAAGCGCATAGTGGTGAAGACCCGCACAGACGAGACCTCAGACCTTCTGCAGAGGCTCAAGCTGCCGCTTCTCGCGCAGAACAATATCAAGAGCCTCCAGATGGTGCCAGTCGAAGAGGAATGGGACGAGATGATGCTCAGCGTAGTCCCGAACCCGAACGCGATCGGAAAGGTATACCGTCAATGGTCTAGCAAGATCGCGGTACTCCTAAAGAACCGCCCCGCCAAGGCCGTCAAGGCAGGTGTGGACAAGGGGGAGTATTCTCTTGGGATAGAAGGCCAACTCGTTAAGATCCTGCCCAACATGGTGTCGTTCACATCCACGCTGCCGCCGGACGTGGTCAGTGCCGAATTCAGCGACGGAATAGTCTACCTCGACCTGGAGGAGACCCCCGCGTTGGAGGCGGAGGGGTTCGCGCGAGAGCTCATCAGGCGCATCCAGCAGATGAGGAAGGACATGAAGCTCGATGTCGAAGAGTACATTCGCGTCGAGGTTGAATGCTCCCCGAAGCTCGCAAGCGCAATCGACACCTGGAAGGACCACATATCGAGGGAGACTCGAGCGAGGCGGCTGTCAACCGTGGAAGGCTCCAAAGGAGACTATGTCGTCGAATGGAATGTCGCGGGTGAAGGATTCGTCCTCGGAGTAACTTCGTTGAAGATGAAAGACACCCTCAGGGTGCTGACTGAGGTGCAGGGCATATCGACTGACAAAGCCTTGAGACTCTTCGATGCGGGCTTCGATTCGATTGACGCCTTGAAGGCGGCAAGCCAGGACGACCTATCCAACGTGGATGGAGTC
The DNA here is from genome assembly GCA_029864565.1 of Thermoplasmata archaeon. Lineage (GTDB taxonomy): Archaea > Thermoplasmatota > Thermoplasmata > UBA10834 > UBA10834 > UBA10834. The sequence continues at coordinate 10,506 of JAOTTD010000042.1, forward strand.
TCGAGGATCGAGGCCAAGAGGGTATACGACGCCATTCATCAGGGCGAAGTGAAGGAGGCCGTCCCTGCGCAGGCTCCGGCAACCCAGGCCGTCACTCAGGACGCTGGAGCGCCTGTCAAGGAAGGAAAGACAGCGGAAGAGGGAGCCGCAACCCCGACTGCCGAACCACTATCTACTCCGCCCGTGGATGTTGCACAGGTTCGCGAGCTGGAACGTTCCTTCTCATACCTTGTGGAAGAGGACAAGCCAGAGACCTCCTACAAGCTCTTCATAGACACTTTGAAGAAGGGGGTCAAGGGGTACTGCATCACGCGCAACTATCCTGCAAAGATCCGCTCGAAGTTCGACCTGAAGGATGTGCCTATCATATGGCTGTCGAATGTGGGAAGGGACAGCACCATACGACCGAAGGACCTCGAGAAACTCAGCCTGTCGCTCGAGCAGTTCCTGTCACAGGAGAATGGCGGAATCGTTCTCCTCGATGGTCTGGAGTATCTCATCACAAACAACAACTTCATCACGGTTCTGAGACTGATCCAGTCGCTGAGGGACCAGGTTGCGATAAACCAGTCGATTCTGCTGATGGCCGTGAACCGTTCCACGCTTGAGAGCCACCAGCTGAACCTGCTCGAGAGAGAGGTAGACTACACCATCATGGGATAGACTCGTCCAGCAGCCTCTTCGCTACAACGCCGAGCCCGGGCACAGTATTGTATTGAGCAAGCTCATCTGGGCGGATCCATTTGTACTCGTCGTGTTCCCAATCTGTCGATATTCGCCTGGTCGCGACATCGAAGAGGAATGCATGGACGGTC